>NZ_JAFKRG010000010.1 GCF_019038415.1 Synechococcus sp. CCY 9618
AGCAAGACTCCCGGCGGGAAAGCCACAAGGCTCACAGCAGAACCCACTCTGCTCTGGAGGGTCTTGGAGCGGCGGCTATTTCAGCAGCCTCCTAGGATGGCGAGATTGATCAACTGGCACCATGCCCTGGTGGTTGGATCTGGTGCTGCTGGTCGTGGCCGTGCTCCTCTGGAACAAGGCCACCAACACACCCGATGACGTCTGGAGCGTCTTCCAGAAGTTTCTGGCTTTCGTGGCGGTGGTGGTGGTGCTCCTGGGAGGGCGCCAGGTGCTCCTGGAGATCCTGGTGCTCTCCATCACGTTCTGGATGCCCAGTGCCGCCCGCTTCGATGAGGGTCCCGTCGACCGTCAGGGCTGAGCTGGAGCCCACGGCCGCTGACGCTGCTCAGTGCCGCATGCGGACGCCGCGGGGCAGATCCTCGAGGATGGCCCCCTCAGGGCTGAGCTGTGGATAGGCGCGTCCTTCCCGGCGGCACCAGTCGGCTACCTCCGGGTAGGCCCACTCGAACAGCTGACGGCCGTAGCGCTCGGGCGCCACTCCCTCGCCGCGGGTGGGCGCACAACCTCGCGCTTCTCTTTGCCGCAGAGCCTCGAACAGCAGGGTCGCCGCGGCCACCGACACGTTCAGCGACTGCACCATCCCCTGCATCGGAATCACGATCGCCTGGTCGATCTGGGCGGCGGCTGCTTCGCTCAGCCCCCATTTCTCCGCCCCCAGAACGAAGGCGGTGGGCCCGGTGAAGTCACAGCGGCGGTAGTCGATGGCCCTGGCCCCCAGGTGGGTGCCGTAGATGCGGAAGCCCCCCGCCTTCAGAGCCGCGATGGCCTCGTCGGCACGGTCATGGCGCTTCAGCGGCACCCATTTCTGGCTGCCCAGGGCCGTGCTGTTGAAGGTGGGCAGCCGTCCCTGAAGGCAGACGGCATGGGCCTCGAGCACGCCGACAGCGTCGCAGCTGCGCAGGATCGCCGAGAGGTTGTGGGGTTTGTCCACATGCTCCAGCAGCACGGTGAGATCACCCATGCGGCGATCCAGCACCGCCTTCAGGCGCTCGTAGCGGCGGGGGAGCAGGGGCATCGACCTCCCAAAACGCCATCATCGGTGCTCCCCTTCCTGTCCCCAGCCGTCGCCTGCCATGGCCCAGGTCGCTGTCGAGACCGGCCCCCCCTTCGACCATCGGGTCTACGCGATGGTCGAGCGGATTCCCCACGGCCAGCTGGCCACCTACGGCCAGATCGCCGAGCTGATCGGGGCCTGGGGCTGTGCGCGGCAGGTGGGCTGGGCCCTGCGGCGGCTCAGCCTGCCTTCCCAGGTCCCCTGGCACCGGGTCGTGAATGCCCAGGGGCGCATCGCCATGAGTCCTGGCCGGGAGGGCAGCGACTGGATGCAGCGGCAACTGCTGCTGGCCGAGGGGATCCCGGTGGCCGCCGATGGTCGGCTTCCCCTGGCGCGGCACCGCTGGCGGCCCCCCCTTTCGCTTGTCTCGGCCCCGCCCGACCCCATGCAGCGCTGAGCCCTCCTGTACAAAGGGATGAACGTCCAGGGGAGAGCGCCGATTCACGCGAGCGACGTCGTCCCCGGCCTGGCCCCGCGGCAGCTGGCCTGGCAGGTGCTGCAGGCGGTGGCCGCCGGTGCCTACGCGGATGCTGCCCTGGAGCGGGAGCTGGTGCGCCGGGGAGGTGGGCTGTCACCGGCCGACCGGGCCCTGGCCACCGAGATCACCTACGGGACCATCCGGCAGCGGCAGCTGCTCGACGGCTGGATCGACGAGCTGGGCAAGGTGCCGGCCCTGCGCCAGCCTCCCACCCTGCGCTGGCTGCTGCATGTGGGGCTCTACCAGCTGCTGTTCAGCCGCCGGGTGCCCCCTTCGGCGGCGGTCAGCACCACGGTGGCCCTGGCCAAGCGCGGCGGTCTGGGGCGGCTGGCGCCGATGGCCAATGGGCTGCTCCGCTCCCTGCTGCGCCGCAGGGACCGTCTCGCCGCTGCCGATCCCTGGGACGGGCTCCCCCTGCCGGCCGATCCCGCCGCCTCCCTGGCCCTGCGTCGCTCCCTGCCCCCCTGGCTGGCCACGGAGCTGCTGGGCTGGCTGCCCCCGGAGCAGGCCGAGGCTTTCGGCGTGGCCTGCAACAGCGCTCCGGCCTTCGACCTGCGCGTCAATCCGATGCGCACCACCCGGCAGGCCCTGCTCGATGCCTTCACCGCCGCCGGGGTGCCGGCCCGCCCCCTGAGCGAAGCCCCCCACGGCATCACCCTGCTGGAGCGGGTGGGGAATCCCCGCGATCTGCCGGGCTACGGGGAGGGGCTCTGGTGCGTGCAGGACCGCAGTGCCCAGTGCATCGCCCCCCTGCTCGATCCCCTGCCCGGCCAGCGGATCCTGGATGCCTGTGCCGCCCCCGGCGGCAAGAGCACCCACCTGGCGGAGCTGAGCGGCGACCGGGGGGAGGTGTGGGCGGTGGATCGCTCCTCTGCCCGGCTGCAGCGCCTCGAGCGCAACGCCGAGCGCCTCGGCCTGGGTTCGATCCGCTCCCTGGCCGCCGATGCCACCGCCCTGGGGGAGGCGAAGCCCCACTGGCGGGCGTCCTTCGATCGCATCCTGCTGGATGCACCCTGCTCGGGGCTGGGCACCCTGGCCCGCCATCCCGATGCCCGCTGGCGGATCACCCCCGGGGCGATCGAAGGGCTGGTGCCGCTCCAGCGCCAGCTGCTGGAAGGGTTGCTGCCGCTGCTGGCCCCGGGGGGACGACTCGTCTACGCCACCTGCACGGTGCACCCGATGGAAAACGGCACCCTGATCAGCGCCCTGCTCAGGGACCATCCGGATTGGCGGCTGCTCCAGGAACGCCAGTGGTGGCCCCAGCCCGCCACGGGAGAACGGGGGGGGGGCGATGGCTTTTACGCGGCGGTGCTCGAGGGGCCCGCGGCCACCGGGCCCTGAGCGGTGGTTCCGGCGCTCAGGGGGGCGGCGGGGCTCCGATCGGGGGGGGCGGTGCCGGAGCGGCAGGAGCCGCCGGCTGGGGTGCCGGTGGTGGCACCGCCGGTTCCCGGGAGCGGGGAGCAGCCGGAGGTTCAGGCCTTGGCGTCTCGGTCGGGGCGGGCTCGGCCGGTGGCTCAGTCCTGGGCGGTTCCCTGTCGGGGGCTGAGGTGCGGCTGGGCTCCGATTCCGGCGGCGACTCCGTGGGCCTCTCCCGGGTTGCTCCCTCGTCCGGGGTGGCGTCCCGTGGCGCGTCCTTCTTCGGCGTGGGCAGGGGCTTGAAACTGCCGGTGAGCACCGGCTTGGGAGGAAACTGCTGAACCGGCAGCCCCTTGCTGATCGGTGCCATGAAGGTGCGCCAGGCGTAGGTGGCCAGCACACTGGTGGTGCCGGTTTCCCGGTTGTTGTCGTAGCCCAGCCAGACGCCCGTGGTGAGCTGGGGAATGGAGCCGATGAACCAGAGGTCCCGGCCCCCCTCGGAGGTGCCCGTCTTTCCGGCCACCGGCCGGTCGCCGAGGGCCGCTCCACCGCCGGTGCCGCCCCGCACCACCTGCTGCAGCATCCAGACCATCGCATCGGCGATGTCGCTGTTCACCGCCCGGCTGCCCCTGGGACCGTTGCTCCGTCGGGACCACAGCACTTCTCCCTCCGGTCCGTAGATCTCTTCGAAGGGGGTGGGCTGGATGTAGACACCCCGGTTGACCAGGGCCGCATAGGCCGCCGTCATGTCGAGCACGGTCTGTTCGTTGGCTCCGATCGCCATCGACAGGTAGCGCCCCAGTTCCCTGTGGATGCCCAGGCTTTTCGCGGTGGCGATCACCGGGTCGTAGCCGATCTTCTGCAGCAGACCCACCGCCACCACGTTGAGGGAGTTCTGCAGGGCCGTGGCCAGGCTGACCTTGCCCATGTAGCGGTTGCCGAAGTTCTTGGGGCAGTACTTGCCGAAGCAGCGGGCGGAATCGACCACCGTGTCCTCGGGTTTCATGCCCTTCTGCAGGGCGGTGAGGTAGATGAAGAGCTTGAAGGTGGAGCCGGGTGACCGCAGGGCCTGGGAGGCCCGGTTGAACTGGGTCTTCTCCCAGTCCTTGCCCCCCACCATCGCCCGCACCAGGCCGGTGCCCGGCTCCATCGCCACCAGGGCCCCCTCCATGCTGCCGCTGGCATAGGTGTCGATGGTTTTCTGGGCCTGGATCTGCCAGGCCGCATTGAGGCCACTGCGGATGGTCAGTCCGCCCACCTCCAGCTGCTCCTTGGTGAGGATCTTGGGCAGCTCCTGCTCCAGCCAGCTGGTGTACCAGGGGGCCGGGTTGGCGAAATATTTGGGCTCGGCGGGCTTGAGGTCCAGGCCGCTGGCATCGGCCTGCCGGAGCTGGGCGTCGTCGATGAAGCCCGCCTCCCGCATGCGGCCCAGCACGATCGATCGCCGCCGCAGGGCCAGCTCGGGGTTCACCAGCGGTGAATAGACCGAAGGGGCCGGTGGCAGGCCGGCGATCATGGCGGCCTCCGGCAGGGTCAGCTCGTCGGGACGTTTGGAGAAGTAGATCCAGGCGGCATCGGACACCCCGTAGGCGCTGGAGCCGAGATAGACGTAGTTGAGGTACTGCTCGAGGATCTGGGCCTTGCTGAGCTGGCGCTCGATCTTCCCGGCCAGGGCCGCTTCCTTCAGCTTGCGGACGATCGTGCGGTCCTGGCTGAGGAACACGGTGCGGGCCAGCTGCTGGGTGATCGTGCTGGCACCCTCCTCCACGGCCCCCTGCTGCAGGTTGCGCAGCAGGGCCCGGCTGATGCCCAGCAGGTCGATGCCGTCGTGCTGGTAGAAGCGCCGGTCCTCCGCGGCCACGAAGGCCCGCTGGATCAGCAGCGGCATCTTGCCGGCGGGGAGCTTCTCCCGGGTGGCCGGGCCCTTCTTGAGCACCACCTTGCCGTCGCTGGAAAGGATGGTGATCGTTCCCGGCCGGTTGAAGCTGTTGATGCGGCCGGCATCGGGAAGCATCGCGTCGAGGCTGCTCACCAGGCTGGTCTGGCCCAGGGCCACCAGTCCGCCGGCGGCGGCGGCCGCCACGGCCGGGACGATCAGGCGCCAGCGCGAGCGTCGGTTCCGGCGCCTGGGCGATGGCTCACCGGGTGGATGCGGGCCGGCGGTGGCTGTGGGCTGGCCCACCCTGGTCATGGCAGCGGGGCCGACAGGGCAGCGGTCTGGATGAGGTCACTGTGGCCGATCGCCAGGGCGGTGACGAGCATGCCGAGCACCAGGAACGGCTGGGCGCTGGCCTGGTACTTGACGTCGAAGGCCACCGGATCGCGCAGCAGCCAGATGTCCTGGAAGGTGATCTGGGGAATGATCAGCAGCACCAGCAGCACCGCGGCGAAGTGCTGACCGATGGCGATCAGCACCGCCACCATCGCCAGCTGGAACAGGTCGATCATGCCGGCGCTGATCCAGCTGGCCCGCTCGATGCCGAACACCACGGGCAGGGACTGCAGGCCCAGGGCCCGATCTCCTTCGACACTCTTGAAATCGTTGACGACGGCGATGCCAAGCCCGGCCAGGCTGTAGGCCAGGGTGAGCAGGGCCGTGGCCCAGGTGAGCTGGCCGAACAGGGCCTGGCCGGCCCACCAGGGCAGGGCGATGTAGCTGGCCCCGAGGGCGTAGTTGCCCAGCCAGCCGTTCTGTTTCAGCTTCAGCGGCGGAGCCGAGTAGATGTAGCTGACGAAGGATCCGCCCAGGGCCAGCAGCAGCAGCACAGGGGTGGCGTGGCCCGCCCAGCGGTCCAGGCCCCAGGCCACCGCGAGTCCGGCCGCAAGCAGCACCAGGATCTGCAGACGGACCTGGGCCAGGGGGATGGCGCCGGAGGGGATCGGCCGATAGGGCTCGTTGATCGCGTCGATCTCGCGGTCGTAGTAATCGTTGATCGTCTGGGTGTACCCGGCCAGCAGGGGGCCGCTCATCAGCATGCAGGCCACCGAGGCTCCCACCTCCGGCAGGGTCCAGTGGAAATTGCCCGACGCCGCCGCCCCGCAGATCACCCCCCAGATCAGGGGGATCCAGGTGACAGGTTTCATCAGCTGCAGCCGGATCTTCCAGATGTCGGAGCTGCCGGAGGCGCCCTTCATCCCCAGCAGCTGCCTCGCGCCACCGGACACGCCCGCGGAGCCTGCGCTGGGTTCGGGGCGCTGGGTCATGGCGGCGCCTTCTCAGGCTGGGGTGATCTCATCGTCGAAGAACCAGCTGGTGGTGCCTCCGCTCAGTTCCACCACCACGCCGATGCCGGTGCCGTCGGTGAGGCGGAAATCCTTCACCGTGCCGGTGGCATCGGCCTTGAGGGCAGCCACCAGATCGGCCGGAATGCGATCGCGAACCCGGGTGACCCGCACCTTCGATCCGATGGTGATGCCAGCCTGGGCCATGTCCGGCGCGATGGGAAAGTGGCGCAACCTTAACAGTCAACCCATGGTCGCCAAACGGATCATTCCCTGCCTCGACGTGGCCGGCGGCAGGGTGGTGAAGGGCGTCAACTTCGTGGGTCTGCGGGATGCGGGCGATCCGGTGGAGCTGGCCTGTCGCTACAGCGCTTCGGGAGCCGACGAGCTGGTCTTCCTGGACATCGCCGCCAGCCACCAGGGCCGCGCCACCCTGGTCGAGCTGGTGCGCCGCACCGCCGAGGCGGTGACGATCCCTTTCACCGTGGGTGGCGGCATCGTCAGCGTGGAGGGCATCACCGAGCTGCTGCGGGCCGGTGCCGACAAGGTGAGCCTCAATTCATCGGCGGTCCGCAGTCCCGCCCTGGTGGCGGCCGGCGCCGACCGCTTCGGCTGTCAGTGCATCGTGGTGGCCATCGACGCCCGCCGCCGCGAGCCCGGTTCCGCGGAGGGTCCGGGCTGGGATGTGTTCGTCAAGGGCGGGCGGGAGAACACCGGCCTGGATGCCGTGGCCTGGGCCCGGCGGGTGGTGGAACTCGGTGCCGGAGAGATCCTGCTGACCTCCATGGACGGTGACGGCACCCAGGCCGGCTACGACCTGGAACTCACCCGGGCGGTGGTGGAGGCCGTCGAGGTTCCGGTGATCGCCTCCGGCGGCGCCGGCAGCATCGATCACATCGCCGCCGCCCTGCAGGACGGAGGAGCGGCGGCTGCCCTGCTGGCTTCCCTGCTCCATGATGGGATTCTCACGGTGGAGGAGATCAAGGCCGGACTGCTGCGGCAGGGACTGCCTGTGCGTCCGCTGCTGGCTCCGACGGCCTGAGGGCCGGGCGAGCGCCGGGGGCAACCCCCAACGCATTGCCCCCTTCATCCCCCGTAACATTGGGGAACAAATCTTCCGCAATTCCTGGTGCCCAGGTGAATGCTTTTCTGCTAGTGCCTGCACCGATGCTCACCGTGATCGCCCTGCTGGTGATGGTCCTGGTCATCGCTCTTGTGGCCTGGGCCCTGCAGCTGATGCAGGCCGCCACCGAGCGGAGGGAATTTTCGCTGATGCTGGCCGGCTGCATGGTCTGTTCCGCGGCGGTCGGTCTGGCCACGGTGATGGTGCTCACCTTCACAAGCCCCGGCCGTCTCGAAGCCCGTGGGCTTCTGCTTCCCCTTGACACAGAGGCGACGGCCGGCATCAGCCTGGATGCGATCCTGCTGCCCTGGGATGAGACCGCCGCCCTGGGAGATCTCTCCTGAGGTCTCACCGCCGCACGCTGGAGGTATCGCTCGGTGGCCACCCCCAACCCGGAGCATGTCCGCGATCTGTTCGAGTCGATCGCGCCGCACTACGACCGGCTCAATGATCTGCTGAGCCTGGGGATCCACCGCCTCTGGAAGCGTCAGGCCGTGGCCTGGATCCGTCCCCGGCCGGGCCAGCGCCTGCTCGATCTCTGTTGCGGCACCGGCGATCTGGCTCTTGTGCTAGCGTCCCGGGTCCGTCCCGGCGGACTGGTGCTGGGCCTCGATGCCGCCGAGGCCCCCCTGGCCATCGCCCGTCGCCGGGCCGCCCGGCAGGGTTGGCTGCCTCTGCAGTGGCGGCAGGGTGATGCCCTGGCCACGGGGCTGGCCGATGGCTGGGCCGATGGCGCGGTGATGGCCTACGGGCTGCGCAACCTGCCCGATCCCGCCGCCGGCCTGGCGGAACTGCGGCGGCTGCTGCGGCCCGGTGGCCGGGCGGCGGTGCTGGACTTCAACCGCCCGGAGCCCGCTTCGCTGCCGGCGGCTTTCCAGCGCTTCTATCTGCGTCGCCTGGTGGTGCCCGCCGCCGGTGCCATGGGGTTGACGGAGCAGTACGCCTACCTGGAGGGCAGCCTGGCCCGCTTCCCCACCGCCCCCGCCCAGGAAGCCCTGGCCCGTTCGGTGGGGTTCAGCCGGGCCCGCCATCGGCCCCTGGCCGGAGGGCTGATGGGGCTGCTGGAACTGGTGGCCTGACGCCCAGACCTCCTCCCGGGGGCACAAGGCTCCGGGCACCATGCCAGCATCGGTCGCACCTCCCCAGCCGTCCTGGTCGGGACTCCTGCGGCCAGCCATGCTTTTCCAGGACATCATCGCCAGCCTCAACCGGTTCTGGGCCGACCAGGGCTGCCTGATCCTGCAGCCCTACGACACCGAGAAGGGGGCCGGCACCATGAGCCCCCACACCGTGCTGCGGGCCATCGGTCCGGAGCCCTGGGCCGTGGCCTATCCCGAGCCCTGCCGGCGCCCCACCGACGGCCGCTACGGCGACAACCCCAACCGGGCCCAGCACTACTTCCAGTACCAGGTGCTGATCAAGCCCTCCCCGGATGCCATCCAGGAGACCTATCTGGCGTCTCTGGAGGCTCTCGGTATCCGCGCCGCCGACCATGACATCCGCTTTGTGGAGGACAACTGGGAGTCCCCCACCCTGGGGGCCTGGGGCGTGGGCTGGGAGGTGTGGCTCGATGGCATGGAGGTGACCCAGTTCACCTACTTCCAGCAGTGCGGCGGCCTCGACTGCCGGCCGGTGTCGATCGAGATCACCTATGGCCTGGAGCGCCTGGCCATGTACCTCCAGGACGTGGAGAGCATCTGGGACCTGCACTGGAACGCCGAGCGCACCTACGGCGACATCTGGCTGCCCTTCGAGAAGGGGCAGTGCACGTACAACTTCGAGGCCTCCAACCCCGAGCGCCTGCAGCAGCTGTTCGCCATCCACGAGGCCGAGGCCGCCGATCTGGTGGCGGCCGGCCTGCCCGCGCCTGCCCTCGACTGCGTGCTCAAGTGCAGCCACACCTTCAACCTGATGGAGGCCCGCGGCGTGATCTCGGTGACCGAACGCACCGCCACCATCGGCCGGATCCGCCATCTGGCCCGCCAGGTGGCCGAGGCTTGGCTGGCGGAGCGCCGTGCCCTGGGGTTCCCCCTGCTGAAGGGAGAGCCGCGCGACCGCTGGCTGGCCGCCGCAGCCTCGGAGCTGACCCAGCCGGTGGCGGTCGGGCGGTGAAGCGCAGCCTGCTGGCGCTGGTGCTGATCGCCGGCAGCTTCCAGGCCGGCCGGCTCACCGAACGGGCCATCTGGCCCTGTCGCCTGAGGCCGATCGCTGTTCTGGTGGCCCCCCTTCTGGGGCAGGAGCTGCCCAGCCCCGAGCTCTGCGAGTTGATGCTGAAGATTCCCCGGTTCTGATCGGCAACCCGGCGTCGACCAGCGCCGGGAACCCTTGGGGCATGCCCCGCCTTTCGCCGTTGCCCCTGCTGCTGCTTGTGGTGCTCCTGCAGGCCCAGCTGCGGCCCCTCCAGCCCGGGGCGTCGGATCCGCTGCGGCTGTTGGCCGGGCAGGACGGTCCCCGGCCGGTGCTGCTGCAGGGGCGCCTGATGGGGGATCCGATCGCCGCGGTCTCCCCTGCCGACGCGCGGCCGGAGGGGACCGGATCCTGTCGGGTGCTGCTGCAGACCGCCGGCGGCCGCAGCGAACTCGTTCTCGACCCCTGTCTGTCCCTGCAGGAGGGCTGGCATGTGCGGGTGTCCGGCCTGTTGCGGCGCCCCCGGCCGGCTCCCCACCCCCTGCTGGCGGGGCCGGCGGAGCGGCTGGCCCGTCAGGGCAGCTGGACCCGGCTGTCGGTGCAGCGACTGGAGGTGCTGGACCGGCCGGCCACCCCCATCGCCGATCTGCGCCGCAGCATCGCTGCCCGTTTCGTGGCTGCGGCGGGCCCCGAGCGGGGCGGCCTGCTGGCGGCCCTGGTGCTGGGCAGCGCCGTGGTGCCTCTGCCGGCCGACCTGCGCGCCGACTTCCGCGCCGCGGGCCTTTCCCATGCCCTGGCGGCCTCAGGTTTCCACCTGAGCGTGCTGCTGGGGGCCGTGCTGGCCCTGGGCCGGAGCCTGGGCCGTCCCCTGCGCCTGGCCCTGGGCGGCGCTGCCATGGGCCTGTTCCTGCTGCTGGCCGGCGCCCAGCCCTCGGTGGTGCGGGCGGTGCTGATGGGGGCCATCGCCCTGCTGCTGCTGGAGACCGGCCGGCGCGGCCGCCCCCTGGGGATCCTTTCCCTCAGCCTGGCGGGCATGCTGCTGCTGCGGCCGGCCTGGCTCCATGACGTCGGCTTTCAGCTGAGCGCCGCCGCCACCGCCGGCCTGGTGCTCACGGCCCGTCCCCTGGAGCAGGCTTTGGCCCGGCGCCTGCCGGGCGGCCCCCCTGACGCCCCCGGCTGGTGGCGGGGCTGGCTGGCCCCCGCCCTGGCGGTGCCGGTGGCGGCCAGTCTCTGGACCCTGCCTCTGCAGCTGCTCCACTTCGGGGTGGTGCCCCTCTACGCCGTGCCGGCCAACCTGCTGGCGGCCCCCCTGCTCACACCCCTCACCCTGGGGGCGATGGCCCTGGCAGGGGCGGCCGTGCTCGTGCCCCCCCTGCTGGCGCCCCTGCTGGCACCCCTGGGCTGGCTGGCGGGCGGGCTGCTCGGGCTGGCCCATGCCGTCGCCGGTCTTCCCCTGGCCCAGTGGCAGAGCGGCCGTCCCCTGCCGCTTCTGGTGCTGGCTTTCGCCCTGGCCCTGCTGGGCCTGGTGCTGCCCGGGCTCGACCGGCACCTGCGGCTCTTGGCGGCAAGCCTGGCCGCCGCAGTGCTGGCGCTGCATCTGGTGCTGCTCACGGGCGACCAGCTGCTGCTGGTGCACCAGGACGGGGCCGGCGCCGCCCGCGATTTGCTGCTGGCCCGGCACCGGGGCCGGGCGGCGCTGGTCAGCAGCCGTGCCGATGGGCTCAGCTGCCGGCAGGCCGGCCAGCTGGCCCAGGGACTGGGGGTGGAGCGCTTCGACTGGGCCCTGCTGCTGGATCCGGTGGCGGCGGCCGACCCCGACTGCTGGCGGCGCCAGGCCGGCCGGGTGGTGGCCTACGGCGCAGGGGGGGCGCCCCTGGCGGCAGGTCAGCGGCTGGAGAGCCGGGGCCTGGCCGTGGAGGCCCTGGCCATGGACAGCCATGCCCTGCGGCTGCACCTGGGCCCCTGGCGCTGGCAGCTGCTCCCGGATCGGCAGTCCCTGGTGTCCTGGCGCTCCGGCACAAGCCGCGGTGTCCGGGGCGACGAGGCGCTGTGGCTGGGATTCGTGCCCCGGGCGGCCGAGCGCCGTGCCCTGCTGGCCCATGGGCCACGGCAGGTGTGGCTCAGCGGCGCTGAGCCGGCCGGCCCGCCCCTGCCGCACGGGTGGCGGGCCAGCGGGCCGAGCGGAGCGCTGACCGCTCCGTAAAGTGATGGGCGGCCGCAAGGCCTTGGAGAGGTGGCTGAGTGGTCGAAAGCGAACGACTCGAAATCGTTTGAAGGGAAACCTTCCGTGGGTTCGAATCCCACCCTCTCCGTTTTCCCCTGGCTCCGGCCCTGGAGGCCGTGGCTCGATCAGGAGTGGAACAGCAGCACCAGGCCGGACTTCACCTGGTGGAACTCCCTCTCCTCCCGGCTGAGGTCCAGCCCCACCTGCAGCCCCTCCCGGAGGGCCACATCGAAGGGCGGAGGCGTGGGAGGGTTGCCGTCGCACCAGAGTGCTGCGATCCCCACAGGCGTGGCATGCCAGCGGAAGCAGGGTGTGGTGCCGATCGAGGGCTCCTGCAGGGCATCTTCGAGAAGCTCTCGGATCGCCATCGTGTCCCGGCTCTCGCCATCCCAGTCGTCGCCTTAGCTTCGACAGATAGCCCCGCCAGGGCAATCGGCTGAGAGTTTTCGTGATACAGGCGCCTACCGTGCCTGCCATGACGGCCTTTCCCCGTTCGATCGCTCTGGTGCACGAGTGGTTCACGCCCCGGGCCGCGGGGGGCTCCGAGCAGGTGGTGCAGGAGCTGGACAGTCTGCTGGCCGGGCGGGGAACCACGCCGACGCTGTTCGCCCTGGTGGACGGCGAGAGCGGCCGGCCCGGCAGCTGGCTGGCGGGACGGACGGTCCACACCAGCTTCATCCAGCGGCTGCCCTGGGGGGTGAGCCACGTGCAGCAGTACCTGCCGCTGCTGCCCCTGGCGATCGAGCAGCTGGACCTCTCCGGCCACCCCCTGGTGATCAGCAGCAGCCATCTGGTGGCCAAGGGGGTGCTGACCGGCCCCGACCAGCTGCACGTCAGCTACGTGCACACACCGGTCCGCTATGCCTGGGACCAGATGCACACCTATCTGGCCCGCTCGGGCCTGGCCCGTGGCCCCCTGGGCCCCCTGGTGCGGCTGCAGCTGCACCAGCTGCGCCAGTGGGATGTGGTGAGCAGTGCCAGGGTGGATGCGCTGGTGGCCAATTCCCGCTTCACCGCCCGCCGGATCCGGTCGTTCTGGCGCCGTCGCGCCCAGGTGCTGCATCCCCCCGTGGCGGTGGAGCGGTTCCGCTGGGACCGGCCCCGTGATGACGTCTACGTGAGTCTCTGTCGGCTGGTGCCCAACAAGCGGGTCGATGTGGTGGTGGAGGCCTTCAACCGCACAGGTCTGCCCCTGGTGGTGCTCGGTGACGGCCCCGAGCGGCGCCGGCTGGAGGCCATGGCGGGGTCCACGATCCGCTTCCTCGGTCGCCTGCCGGACCCGGAGACGGCCGGCTGGCTGGAGCGGGCCAGGGCCTACGTGTATGCGGGGCTGGAGGATTTCGGCATCGCTCCGGTGGAGGCGATGGCCGCCGGTGCCCCGGTGATCGCCTTCGGGCGTGGCGGGATTCTCGACAGCGTCAGCTGCCTGAGCGGGGAGGAGCGGCCCCCCACCGGTCTGCTGTTCCCGGAGCAGAGCGCCGCCAGCCTGGCGGCGGCGCTGGAGCATTTCGAGGCGGGCCGGCTGTGGCGATCCCTGCCGGCGGAGGGTCAGCGCCGTCGTGCGGAGTGCTTCGCCCCCGAGGTCTTCCGGCGGCGCATGGACGGGCTGCTGGAGCGTCTCTGGGAGCAGCACCTGCGGCACCTCCGTCGACCTGTGCCTCTGGTCTGAGTGGCCCCCGGGGATGGAGTTCCGGTCCAGTGGATCTTTAACTTCACCTAACACAGCAGGCCCCCATGCTCTCTTCCATCGGGACCCCCTACGCCTCTTCGCAGCTTGTGACAGCTCCGGCGCAGGTGTTCACCGCTGAAGAGCTGATCGCTTTCCAGTCCAAGCGTGATCGCGTCCTCAAGCGCAGTGGCGACATCGTCTTCTCCCTCGCCGTGCTCAGCCTCGGTGCACCTGTGCTGCTTGTCCTGGCCCTGCTGGTGAAGGTCACCTCCCGGGGGCCTGTGTTCTACGTGCAGCAGAGGGTGGGACGGGATTACCGCAGCTTCGGTTGCATCAAGTTCCGCACCATGCGCCGCGATGCCGATCGAGTGCTTTCCAAACTCCTGGCCGAATCCTCCGATCTCGACGAGGAGTTCCGCAATGATTTCAAGATCAGGAACGATCCCCGCATCACCCGACTCGGCAAGTTTCTGCGGCGCTCCAGCCTCGACGAACTGCCCCAGTTCCTCAATGTGCTCCGGGGGGAAATGAGCGTGGTGGGCCCCCGCCCGATTGTGAACAAGGAACTGGAGCGCTATGGCGATCGCATGGACGAAGTCCTGGCCGTTCGGCCAGGACTCACGGGCCTCTGGCAGGTGTCCGGCCGCAACAACCTGAGCTACCCCGAAAGAGTGCAGCTGGACGTGCGCTATGCGCGCTGCCGCAACTTCCTGATGGATCTGCGCATCATTGTGCGCACCATCAGCGTGATGCTGGATCCCCGCGACCGCGGCGCCTACTGAAGCGGCTCAGCCCCAGCCCCCCGGACCGGCGAGCCACGGCAACGCCACCAGCAACCACAGCAGCTCGAGCCGATCCCCGAGGCTGAGGATGCGCTTCACCCCTTCAGGATCGGCGGGGCGGCCCCAGGCCGCCAGGATCGGTTTGCTGCGGACACCATCGGGGTAGGTGTTGGTTCCGCCGAGACGAACGCCGGCGGCATGGGCGAAGGCGGCTTCCGACACCCCGGCGTTGGGGGAAGGATCGGCGGCGCCGTCCCGCAGGGCTGCGAGCAGCAGCTGGCGGGTCTGCAGGGGGCGGCCTGCGGCCAGCGGCAGGGTCAGGGCCACCAGCCGGGCGGGCATCCAGGTGAGCAGGTCGTCGAGGCGGGCACCGGCGGTGCCCAGCCAGCGCAGCCGACCGTGGCGGTAGCCCAGCATCGAGTCGAGGGTGCTGGTCGCCTTGTAGGCCCAGGCCAGGGCCAGGGGGCCGGGCAGATGGGGATTCAGCCGGTTCAGGGCCGCCCCCGCCAGCATCCAGAACAGGGGCGCGAACAGACCGTCGACGGCGTTCTCGGCGGCGGTTTCGGCGGCGGCCCGCAGAATCTCCGCAGCGGGCAGTCCGCTCACCTCACGGCCCACGATCCCGGCGAGGCGCGCCCTGGCCAGGACCAGGTCCGGCAGGGCCCGCAGCACGGCCCGCACCGCCCGCCCCAGGCTGCCGCCTGCCAGGGCACTGGCCAGGCCCAGCAGGAGCAAGGGTGTCCCCAGCACGGGATCCTGGCGGGCCAGGATCTCGATCCCCCAGCCCGCCAGGCCACTGCCCGCCACCACCAGCAGGGTGAGCACCAGCCCGCCCAGGCGCAGGCGCCGGGGACGGTCGCCGGCCCAGGCCTCGGCCAGCCGATGCAGGCCTGAGATGGCCCCGCCCATCACCTGCACCGGGTGGGGGCACCAGAGCGGATCCCCCACCAGCCGATCCAGCAGGCAGGCCAGCAGCAGCAGCGCAGGAAGGCTCACCGCCCCGGTCTGGCCAGCAGGGGCAGCAGGGCACCGGCACCCACGAAGCCCACCAGCTGGATGGGGAGGCTCGCCGCCAGTCCGATCATCTGGGCCACCAGCCCCATCCCCAGACAGCCCGCCAGGCCCCCCAGGGCCGAGGACCGCTCCAGGGTGTGCCAGTTCCGCTGCAGATCTCCGCTCGGATCGAGGTCGATGGCCAGGCGGGCGTCCGCCACGGCCGCCAGCAGCCCGAAGGGCAGGAACAGCAGCACCGCCCCCCAGCCACTGGCCCACTGGGTCGCCAGCAGCACCCCGGCCATCAGCAGATAGGGCAACGGGGGCGGAAGCCTCAGCCGCTGGCCCCAGGCTTCGGCACCGGTGCGCCCCAGCCCGTAGGCCGTGAGCACCAGGCCGAAATCGAAGCAGTTCCCCTCCGCCTGCTGGCGCACCCAGAGCGGCAGCAGGGCGAAGAGGCCGCCGAACAGCAGGCCCTGCAGCAGACCACTGGGCACCACCGACTGCCCCCGGATCGTCCCGTCCGGGCTGCTCCCCCCGGCAGGCTGCTCGTGGGGCTGATCCCGTGCCTGCAGCGCAGCGATCACCGGAGCCAGGGGCAGCAGCAGCACCAGGGCGTTGCCGAACTGGAGCAGGGCCCTGCCGATGGGAAACAGGAGGGCTGTGAGCAGGTTGCCGAGCAGACGCCCGGCCTCGGCGCCGGCCCGCAGTTCGCCGATCGGCAGGCCCCCTGGGCCATGCAGCTGGCGCTGCAGGGGTTCCTGGGCCATCCGCAGGCCGGTGGCCAGCAGGCTGATGCCCAGCAGGGGCCCCAGAAGGGAACGGCCGGTGACGCCTGCCGCCACCAGCAGCAGCAGCCCCAGGCTGAGCAGCTGGATGGCGTAGCCCAGCCGGATCCGCTGGGGCAGGGGCAGCAGCAGGGGCAGGGTGGCCAGGGCCGGCAGGAGTCCGTTGATCAGCGGTGAGCTGGTGAGGCCACTGAGCAGCCAGGCCGTGGCGCCGATGGTGAGACTGACCCCGGCCTGGCTGCTGCCCCAGGCGACGGACAGCAGACGGCGCTGCATCGGGATGGACTCAGGCCGCCTTGAGCCAGCTGAACATGGAACGCAGGCCCTTGCCCACCTGCTCGATCGGATGGGCGGCGTCCCGCTGGCGGGCCTTGGCCATCTCCGGCTTGCCGGCCTCGCACTCCGCCACGAAGTTGCGGGCGAAGGTGCCGTCCTGGATGTCGGCCAGGATGCGCTTCATCTCCGCCTTGGTGTCGGCGGTGATCAGCCGGGGTCCGCTGACGTAGTCGCCGTATTCGGCGGTGTTGGAGATCGAATCGCGCATGGCGGTGAGGCCGCCCTTGACCATCAGATCGACGATCAGCTTCACCTCGTGCAGGCACTCGAAGTAGGCCAGTTCCGGCTGGTAGCCCGCCTCCACCAGGGTTTCGAAGCCGGCCTTGACCAGCTCGCTGAGGCCGCCGCAGAGCACGGCCTGCTCACCGAAGAGGTCGGTCTCGGTCTCCTCCTTGAAGTTGGTCTCGAGGATGCCGGCCCGGGTGCCGCCGATCCCCTTGGCGTAGGCCATCGCCAGGGCGCGGGCATGGCCGGAGGCGTCCTGCTCGATGGCGAACAGGGCAGGCACCCCCTGACCGTTCTGGAACTCCCAGCGCACCGTGTGGCCCGGGCCCTTGGGAGCGATCATCACCACGTCCACGTCGGCGGGGGGCTGGATCAGGCCGAAGCGGATGTTGAAGCCGTGGGCGAAGCTGAGCACCTTGCCGGCGCTCAGATGGGGCGCGATCTCCTTCTCATAGACCGCTTTCTGGGCTTCGTCCGGGAGCAGCACCATGATCCAGTCGGCCTTGGCGCAGGCGTCGGCGACGCTCAGCACCTCGAGGCCGTCGGCCCGGGCCTTGCCGGCCGAGCGGCTGCCCTCGTACAGGCCCACCACCACATTCACACCGCTGTCCTTGAGGTTCAGGGCGTGGGCGTGGCCCTGGGAGCCGTAGCCGATGATGGCCACCGTCTTGCCGGTCAGCAGGCCGAGATCGGCGTCGGAGTCGTAGAAGAGCTGGGCCATTCCGGTCGGCGGGCAGGGCAAACGCAGACTGTAGATGTGCGTCCGCGCAGGCCTCAGCCGGCCGCCGCCTCCGAGGGGTGGGAGATCACCCGGTCGATCAGGCCGTACTCCTTGGCCTCGGCGGCGCTGAGGAAGTAGTCGCGGTCTGTGTCCTTGGTCACCTTCTCCAGGGGCTGGTCGCACATGTCCGCCAGGGACTTGTTGAGCATGTCCTTGATGCGCAGGATCTCCCGGGCCTCGATCTCGATGTCGCTGGCCTGGCGCTGGCTGGTACCGCCCAGGGGCTGGTGAATCATGATCCGGCTGTGGGGCAGGGCCAGCCGCTTGCCCTTGGTGCCGGCCGCCAGCAGGAAGGCGCCCATGGAGGCGGCCAGGCCCACGCAGATGGTCACCACGTCGGATTTGACGTACTGCATGGTGTCGTAGATCGCCAGGCCGGCGGTCACCGAACCGCCCGGCGAGTTGATGTACAGGTAGATCGGCTTGGAGCTGTCGTCGGAATCCAGATAGAGCATCTGGGCCACCAGGCTGTTGGCGATCCCATCGCTCACCTCCTGGCCGAGGAAGAGGATCCGCTCCACACCGAGACGGGTGTAGATGTCGACCCAGCGCTCGTACTGGCTGCCGGGAAGACGGTAGGGAACGCTGGGAGTGCCGATGGGCATGGAGGGAAGGCTCTCTTCGGAGCTGGAGAGTTGAAAGGGTGGAAGGGGAGGGGCGACCAGTCCGCCGCAGCGGGGCGGATGCCGGGGGTCAGCCCACGGTGGCGGCCGTCGGCAGCTCCTTGCGGCTGGTGAGGACCCGGTCGATCAGGCCGTAGGCCATGGCCTCCTCGGCGGTGAGGTAGGTCATCCGGTCGGAGTCCTTGGAGAGCTCTTCGACCGTTTTGCCGGTGTTCTCCGAGAGGATTTCCAGGAGGCTGTGCTTGTTGTGCAGCACTTCCTTCGCCCGGATCTGGATGTCGCTGGCCTGGCCGCGGGCACCGGAGCGGGGCTGGTGCAGCACGATCGAGGCGTGGGGCAGGGCGGCCCGCTGGCCCTTGGTGCCGGCCGACAGGATCATGGCGGCGGTGCCCATGGCCTGGCCGATGCAGATGGTGTGCACCGGTGGCTTCACGTAACGCAGGGTGTCGCAGATGGCGAAGGCTTCGGTCTCGAAGCCGATGGCGTCGCCGGAGTACCAGCTGGTGCCGGTGGAGTTGATGTAGAAGAAGATCGGCTTCTCCGGATTGTCGAATTCCAGATACAGCAACTGGGCGATGATCAGCTCGGTGACATCGATGCCCATCTGCCGTTTGGCGTCGTCATCGGAGAACAGGGGCAGGCCCAGATAGACGATGCGCTCCTTGAGCAGCAGGGACGGCAGATCAGGCGGCGGCGTGCGCATCACCGCGGAATCGCCGTAGTAGGGGGCCGACACCGTCATCCGCACTCACCATCAGGCATGAGGCAGGAGCCTAGCCGGGGCCCGGAGGCTGGTGCTCCCGCACGGCGACGGGTTTCCCGCCCTGCTTCTCCGGGGACTTGCCGTTGCCCCGCTCGCCGTGGCGGTCCTGATGGCGGTCGCAGCGGGCGAACACCATGCGGCCGGTTGGGGTCTGGAGAGCGCCGGTGACGGTCACGGGCAGCCGTTCGCCGATGCACTGGCTGGCATCCTCCACCACCACCATGGTGCCGTCCTCCAGGTAGCCCACGCCCTGGTCGGCCTCCTTGCCTTCACGCACGATCTTGAGCTGCAGCCCGTCGCCCGGCTGAACCTCTGGCCGCAGGGCGATGACCAGTTCGCTGAGGTTCATCACCTTCAGCTCCTGCACCTGGGCGACCTGGGCGAGGTTGTAGTCGGCGGTGAGCAGGGTGCCGCCGGTGTCGGCGGTGAGCTTGAGCAGCTTGTCGTCGGCGCCGTTGCCGCTGTAGCGGGTGCTGTTCACCACCAGCCGGCGGCCGTAGGCCTCCCGCAGTTCGGTGAGCAGCTTCAGGCCCCGGCGCCCCTTGGCCCTCTTCTCACCGTTGGAGGAGTCGGCCAGGGCCTGAAGTTCATCGATCACCGCCTGGGCCACGATCACCTGACCCTCCAGCAGGCCGGAGGCCAGCAGGCCGCGGATGCGGCCGTCGATGATCACGCTGGTGTCGAGGATCTTGGCGCTGGCCGGCTGCAGCACCCCATCGGCCACCAGCAGGGCCTCGGTGCTGGCCGGATTGAACAGACGCAGCAGGGTGCGGCCGTGCACCTCCGCCAGGTTGTACCCCAGCACGCCGAAGAACACGTTGCTGAGCACCGCCGCCAGCGGCTTGATCAGCACCACCTCCCAGGGCAGGGGCAACAGCAGAATCGGGGCCAGCAGCAGGTTGGCCACCAGCAGGCCCAGGATCAGCCCCACCGCGCGGCTGACCAGCAGATCGGTGGGCATGCTGCGCACCTGGGCCATCAGGCGGCGACGCAGCTGCTGGAAGAAGATGCCGGCGATCAGGCCGAAGAAGGCGCCGAAGCCGCCCATCACCCAGCGAAGGCCTTCCTGGTTGGTGACCTCGATCAGCAGCTGCTCGGGCAGCAGGTCGACACCAAGCCAGCCGGTGGCGGCTCCTGAGATCAGGAACAGCAGCAAGATGAGGGTGTCCACCATGCTTCGAAGTGCCGACGCCTTGGCGCCCTGCAGGTCCGCCAAACAGCTTGGCCGATCTTTCTCCGTTTGGCCTCCAGGGATTACCGCCCGTGATGGATCCCCGATCCGCCTATGTCCACATCCCCTTCTGCCACCGCCGTTGCTTCTACTGCGATTTCCCCGTGGTGCCCCTCGGAGACCGGGCCGACGGGAGTCGGTCCGGCTCGATTGCCGCCTACCTGGAGCTGCTGCAGCGGGAGATCGCCGCATCCCCCGGCGGGCCGCCGCTGGCCACGGTCTATTTCGGCGGGGGAACCCCCTCGATGCTCACCCCAGCCCAGGTGGGGGGATTGCTGGAGGCCCTCTCGCACCGCTTCGGCCTGGCCCCGGGAGCGGAGCTGAGCCTGGAGCTGGATCCGGCCAGCTTCGATGAGGCCCGCCTGGCGGGCTACCTGGCGGCGGGCATCAACCGGGTGAGCCTGGGGGGCCAGAGCTTCGACGACCGGGTGCTGGCCGACCTGGGCCGCCGCCATCGGGCTGCTGACCTGGGCCAGGCCGCCGGCTGGCTGCGCCGGGCCCGATGCCGGGGCGAGCTGGCCAGCTGGAGCCTGGATCTGATCCAGGGCCTGCCGGGGCAGAGCGCGGCCCACTGGGAGGGCCAGCTGGACCAGGCCATCGCCCTGGAGCCCCCGCACCTGTCGGTGTACGACCTGATCGTCGAACCCGGCACGGTCTTCGAGCGGCGTCAGGAGCGGGGCGCACTCGCGCTGCCGCCGGAGGATCTGGCCGCCGATCTGATGGAGCGGACCTGGGCGCGGCTCACGGCCGCCGGCTACGGCCACTACGAGATCTCCAATTACGCCCTGCCCGGCCACGCGTCGCGTCACAACCGCGTCTACTGGAGCGGCGCCGGCTGGTGGGGGTTCGGCATGGGCGCCACCGGGGCCCCCCGGGGCCGGCGGCGGGCCCATCCCCGGACCCGGGCCGGCTATGCCGCAGCCCTGGCGTCACCGGCGCCGCTGTCGGCCGATGACCAGGACGGGCCGCACTCCGAGGGAATGCCCTTCGATGAGTTGCTGCTGGTGGGCCTGCGCCGGCGGGAGGGGGTGAATCTGGGGGAACTGGCCCGCCGGCAGCGTCTGGATCCGGCCCTGGTGGAGGACCTGCGCCGGCGGCTCAGGGATCAGGAGCAACGGGGCCTGCTGTGCATCGAAGGGCCCCGCTGGCGGCTGGCGGATCCGGCCGGGCTGGCCCTCAGCAATGGGGTGCTGCGGGAGATGCTGGCCTGGTGGGAGGAGCTGCAGGAGGCGCCGCAGGGGCCCGTTGCTCCCTGACCCAGCGCCCCAGGGCCTCCCCGGCGATCGCCCGACCGTCCACCAGGGGCGGGCTGAAGGGCGGCTGGCGGCTGGTGAGCCCCAGCAGGTCGGCCGTCACCCGCACCTGGCCGTCGCAGCCGTCCCCGGCGCCGATGCCGATCACCGGAATCGCCAGGCGGAGGCTCAGCTCGGTGGCCAGCTCCGCCGGTATGTGCTCGAGCACCAGGGCGAAGCAGCCGGCCTCCTGCAGGGCGAGGGCCCGGCGCCGCAGCCGCTCCTGGCTGACCGGATCGCCGGCCTGACGGCGGTAGCCCAGCTGATGCACCGACTGGGGCGTCAGCCCCAGGTGACCCATCACGGGGATGCCGCTGCGCACCATCCGATCGATCACGGCCAGGGTCTCGGGTTCGGCCCCCTCCAGCTTCACCGCCACGGCGGGGGTTTCCTTCAGCACCCGGCCCGCCGCCGCCAGCGCCTCTTCCAGCCCGCACTGATAGGTCAGGAAGGGGAGGTCGCAGATCAGCAGAGGCGAACCGTTGGGCGCGGCTGCCGCCAGCCCCCGGCCGGCGGCGCGGCAGTGGTGCAGCATCTCCTCCAGGGTCACCGGCAGGGTGGTGGCGTGGCCGAGCACCGCCATCGCCAGGGAGTCCCCCACCAGCACCGCATCCACACCGGCGCCGGCCACCACCGCGGCGGACAGGGCGTCCCAGGCGGTAAGCACGGTGATCGGCAGGCCCGCCTGCTTGCGCCGTGTCAGATCAGCGGGTCGCAGGGGCACGGCACAGGGTTCGCAGGGGCCATTGCTAGCATCACAGCGACTCGGACCCACGCGGCTCTGACGCCCAAATCTGGTCAGGACCGGAAGGGAGCAGCCACACGGGATGCTCAGGGCAGGCGTGGACTCCGGGTCACCCCATTTCCGGGCCCGCCCTTCTGAGCGGCGGCCTCAGTCGACCCGGTTCTGACGGTTGATCAGGAACGGCGGGATCATGGCTCCCCGCTCCTCGGCGGAGTGGGTGAGGTTGTCGGTGAACGTGGCCGTGCTGCGCTCCGGCCGGTAATGGCCGCCGCTCTCGAAGCCGGTGGCGATCACCGTCACGTGGATCTCGCCTTCGTAGGTCTCGTCCACCACCGCGCCCACGATGATGTTGGCGTCCGGGTCGACCACGTCGTAGATGACCTCGGAGGCCGTGGTCATGTCTTCCAGGGTCATGTCCTTGCCGCCGCTGATGTTGATGACGCAGCCGTGGGCGCCATCGATGCGGGCGGATTCGAGCAGGGGGCTGCTCATGGCGGCCTGGGCCGCCTCGATGGCCCGGGAACGGCCGGAGCCCACCCCGATGCCCAGCAGGGCGGTGCCGGCGTCGGCCATGACCGAGCGGATGTCGGCGAAGTCGACATTCACCAGACCCGGCCTTGTGATGATGTCGGTGATGCCCTTGACGCCCATGCGCAGCACGTCGTCGGCGGCCCGGAAGGCCTCCTGAAGGGGAGCGCCGGCGATGGCATCCCGCAGCCGGTCGTTGGGGATGATGATCAGGGTGTCGACGTGCTCGGCCAGCCGGGCGATGCCTTCCTCCGCCTGGCGCAGTCGCTTGCGGCCCTCAAAGCCGAAGGGTTTGGTCACGATGCCCACGGTGAGGGCGCCGCATTCCTTGGCCACCTCCGCCACGATCGGCGCCGCGCCGGTGCCCGTGCCGCCCCCCATGCCCGCGGCGATGAACACCAGATCGGCCCCTTCCAGGGACTGCTGCAGATCCGCCCTGGATTCCTCCGCGGCCTTCTGGCCGATCACCGGGTTGCCGCCGGCGCCGAGGCCGCGGGTGAGCTTCTGGCCCAGCTGGATGCGCTGGCCGGCCGCGGACTGCAGCAGGGCCTGGGCATCGGTGTTGAGCACCCGGTAGCCCACCCCTTTGAGATCGGTGGCAATCATCCGGTTCACTGCGTTGCTGCCGCCTCCCCCCACGCCGATCACTTCGATCCGTGCCGACTGGCTCGGAACGATGCCGTTGCTGCTGGGCGAGATCTGGCTCATCGCGTGGTGCTCCTGCGGGGACGAAAGATCGACGGTGGATGGGCGGTCCTGTTCGCGCGTCATCGCGGGAGGGGGTGTGTGGCCGTTGATCTGCGGCTGCATTATGTCGGTGGCCAGCTCAGCCGAAGTTGCGGATAGATCACATTGGACCGAATCGCTTCAGGGCGCAACGGCCTGTGAGGAATGTCTCGTCGGTCTCCTGTGGGCGGGATTGCTCACTGGGCCCCCGCCGGAGGCGTGGTGGGTCCGGCCGTCGCTCCAGGGGCCGCGGCCGGGGCGACGTCCTTGCCGGTGAGACTCAGTTCGGGCTGTTCGGGATCGCTCAGATCGATCAGCTGGGGCGGGGATCCCTTGATCCGGGCCGGCAGGGTGCGGCCGAGATGGGCGGCCACCTCCAGGCGCCGGTTCAGGCGGGCGTCGGGGGGGCCGAGGCGAACCCGACCCAGCTGGGTGGTGACCAGCCAGAGGCTGCCGTCCGGCTCGAAGCGGATCTCCCGCAGCCCCGGTCCCAGCAGCTGCCGCTGTTTCAGCACCTGGGCCAGCACGGCCCGGTGGCGGGCGTTCCAGCCCACCACGAGCAAGGAGAGGTCCCCCTTGCTGCGCACCCCCTGGTGCTGGCGGATGCTGATCCAGTTGCCCAGCCCATCGACGAACCCCACCTCCGGACCGCGATCGGTGCGACGCTCGGCCCGGGCCACCGCCTCCCGGTCCTTGAGCTCCACCCGCAGCCGCGGCGGCAACATCAGGCGGCTCACCTTCACCTGCTCCACCGGCAGGGCTCCCATCAGGTCGCTGGCCACCTGGCGGGGCTGCAGCCCCATCAGGGGCTGGGGGAAGCGCAGGCCCGCCGCGTTGATCGCCTGGTCGCGACTGACCACGGCACTGCCGAGCACCTCCACCTGGGCTGGCTCCCGCAGGGTCCAGCCCTGGCGCAGCAGCAGGTAGCCCAGACCGGCGGAAAGGCCGCTGAAGACCAGGATGCGCCACAGCTGACGCAGCCGCTCGCCGCGGCGCTGCCGGCGCAGTTCCTTGCGGCGCAGGACCCCTGGAGGCAGCGGCGCTCCCGGGGGCTTGGGGGCCCGCTTCACAGCTCGCAGCGGGAACGGGCCATGAGTTCATCCATCCAGAGACGGGCCCGGCGGGCATCTGCGAAGGGCAGGTCGTCCTGCTGACCGCAGCCCACGAGACGCAGCCGGCAGGCCCCTTCGCTCTCTTCGGTGAGGGGGGCCTCGCCGGAGCTGAGGGAGAGCAGTTCCACCATCTCCAGCCGCTTGATGGTGAAGCAGCCCTCCGGCTGGAAGCTGCCGGCGACGAAGCGGCTCCAGCTCAGTTCGCCGTCCACCAGCCGGGCGGCGCCACAGCCATCCAGCTTGGCCAGTTCCGCACCGCTGGCCCATTCACGGAACAGGTGCTGCCGGCGCCGCTCGATCCAGCCGAGGGCCGCCAGGAGCACGAAGACCGCCAGCAGGGGCAGCCAGAGCAGGCCATGGATCATGGCGCCGTTCCTTCCATTGACATCCGGGACTGCCATCCTCCCGCGCCCTGAACCAATTGATGCACCAGGTCCGGGAGTGGTAATCCACTGGCCTCCCACAGCATGGGATACATGCTCTGGCTGGTGAAACCCGGCAGGGTGTTGATCTCGTTCAGCCAGAGGCTGTCCTCGGCGTCGTCATAGAAGAAGTCGACCCGGGCCAGTCCCCCGGCGGCCACCGCCCGGCAGGCGGCGAGGGCCATCGCCCGGGCCCGTTCGCTCACCGCGTCGCTCACCGCGGCGGGGATCACCGTCTGGCTGAGCCCTTCGCTGTATTTGGTGGTGTAGTCGTACCAGTCGGCGTCGAAGCGGATCTCACCCAGCACCGAGGCGCTCAGCCCGTCGCCGGGGCCCTCGGCCCGTTGCAGCACGGCGCACTCCAGTTCCCGTGCCTTCACCCCTCGCTCCACCACCAGGCGCCGGTCGAGATCGGCCGCCAGCGCAAGACCGGTCCGCAGGCCGGCCCGATCGGTGACCTTGCTGATGCCCACCGAGGAGCCCATGTTGGCCGGCTTGACGAAGCAGGGATAGCCGAGCTGGTGCTCGATCCTTTCCAGCAGCCCCTCCGGCCCCCCCCCGCCGTCCCCGGCCAGGTCGGCGGCCTGCACGCAGACGTAGGGCACCTGGGGCAGGCCAGCGGCGGCGAAGGCGGCTTTCATGGCCTGCTTGTCCATGCCCAGGGCCGATCCCAGCACCCCGGAGCCCACGAAGGGCACCCCCATCAGGGTGAACAGCCCCTGGATCGTGCCGTCCTCCCCGTTGGGGCCATGCAGGACCGGAAACCACACCTCCACCTCCAGAGCTCCCTCGGGAAACCCCTGGAAGCCTCCCGACGCCGGCGAACCGGGCCGATCCTCACTGTCGGCGGGCTGGCCCTTCTCCAGCACCGCTGCGGCCACAGCCTCGGGCCACCAGGTGCCGCGGCGGTCGATGTAGAAGCAGCTGACGCGGTAGCGCCCGCTGTTGGCGCCGCTGCGCAGCCCCCGCAGCACGGTGCGGGCGGAGAGGATCGAGACGGCGTGTTCGCCGGAGGCTCCACCGAACACCAGGCCGACGCGGGTGGGAACGGGAGCCATCGGCGCGGGAAAGAGCGCCAAAGGTATCAGCGAACCTCGCCCCGGCCCAGGGGACGGCCGCTGAGGGAGAACGGACGCACCGCCTCGATCACCACGTCCACCAGATCTCCCGGCCTGTGGAGACGGCCATCGCCGGGGTCGGCGGCGAAGAAGGTGAGGCGGTTGGTGCGGGTGCGGCCCATCAGCTGGGAGGGATCCCGGGGATTGAGCCCTTCGGCCAGCACCTGCTCCCTACGGCCCAGGTAGCGGGCGCTGCGCTGCCCCGCCACCTTCTCCACCAGGGCGTTGATCTCCCGCAGCCGCTCCACCTTCACCGCCTCCGGCAGCTGGTCGGGCCAGTCGGCGGCGGGGGTGCCGGGCCGGGGGGAGTAGGCGGCGGTGTTGACCTGGTCGAAGCCGATCGCCTCGATCAGGTCGAGGGTGCGGCGGTACTGGGTGTCGGTCTCGCCCGGGAAGGCCACGATCACATCGGCGCTGATGGCCGCATCGGGGATCCGATCCCGGATGCGGTCGATGATCCGCCGGTAGCGCTCCACCGTGTAGCCCCGGGCCATGGCCCGCAGCACCTCATCGTCGCCGCTCTGGAAGGGGATGTGGAAGTGCTCGCAGACCCTGGGCAGGTCGGCGCAGGCATCGATCAGCCGGTCGGTGAAGTAGCGGGGGTGGCTGGTGGCGAAGCGGATCCGCTCGATCCCGCGCACGTCGTGCACGGCGTGGAGCAGGTCGGTGAGGGTGTGGGCCCGGCGGCCCTCGCTGGTGATACCGGGCAGGTCGCGGCCGTAGGCATCGATGTTCTGCCCCAGCAGGGTGATCTCCCGGAAGCCCCGGGCCGCCAGCTCCGCCATCTCGGCGCGGATGGCCTCAGGGCGGCGGGACTGCTCCCGGCCCCGCACCGCTGGCACCACGCAGTAGGTGCAGTGCTCGTTGCAGCCGTAGATCACGTTCACCCAGGCGCAGACGGCGCTGTCCCGCCGGGCCGCGGTGATGTCCTCGAGGATGTGGTGCTCCTCGGTGGCCACCACCTGCTGGCCGTTCTCCACCCGGGTGAGCAGGGCTTCGAGCCGGTTGGCGTGCTGCGGGCCCATCACCAGATCCAGTTCCGGCACCCGGCGCAGCAGCGATTCCCCCTCCTGCTGGGCAACACAGCCCGCCACCACCAGGGTGAGGGCCGGGTTGATGCGCTTGCGCCGGGCCTGGCGGCCCAGATAGCTGTAGACCTTCTGCTCGGCGTTGTCGCGGATCGTGCAGGTGTTGTAGAGCACCAGATCGGCCGTGTGCTCGTCGCTGCCCGGGCGATAGCCCATGGCCTCGAGGATCCCGGCCATGCGCTCGGAATCCGCCTTGTTCATCTGGCAGCCGAAGGTGGTGATCCAGTAGCTGCCGCGCCGTGCCGAGGGCGCCTGGTCGGCCGGGGGGCCGGAAACGGTGGCTGTCATGGGATCCAGTTTCCGCCATCGCCCCGCCGGCGCCAATGGGACAGCTGTGGCAGCGTGAGGATCCCGGCCCTTTCCTGGCATGCGCTGCCGCCTGAGCCGCTTTCCCCTCACCAAAGTCGTCCCCCTGGCGATCAGCCGGGGCACCACCGCCGCCGTGGAGCACCTGTTGCTGGAGGTGGAGCACGGGGGCCTCACGGGCCTGGGCGAGACCGGCGGCTTCGACACCGGCCACCGGGCCTACGCCACCGACGCGCTGGCGACCGAACTGGAGGCCCTGCTGCCCCGGCTGGAGGCCCATGATCCGGAACCGCTCCAGGCCCTCGAGCCCCTGCTGGCGGGCCTCTCGCCGCCGGCCCGCTGCGCCGTGGACCTGGCCCTGCACGACTGGTGGGGCCAGCGGCTCGGCCAGCCCCTGCGGCGGATCTGGGGGCTCGACGACGGCGCCATCAGCGCCACCAGCGTCACCCTCGGCCTGGGCAGCGAGACGGCCGTGCTGGAGCGGCTGGACCGCTGGTGGGCCCAGCTGCCCGCCAGCCGCATCAAGCTCAAGCTGGGCAGTCCGGAGGGAGTGGACCACGACCGCTCGTTGGTGCAGGCCGTGGCCGGCGCCCTGGAGCGGCGTCGCCAGAGCCACGGCATGGCCTTTGAGCTGCAGGTGGACGCCAACGGCGGCTGGAGCCTGGAGCAGGCCCGGCCGATGCTGGGCTGGCTGGCGGAGCAGGGGGTGGTGCTGGTGGAGCAGCCCCTGGCCCCCCTGGCGGATCCGGAGGCCGACAGCGCCGCCTTCGCGGCCCTCGAGCTGGACTGTCCCATCGCCCTGGTGGCGGATGAGAGCTGCTGGAACCTGGCCGATCTGGTGCGGCTCGCCCCCTATGTCGACGGGGTGAACATCAAGCTGCTGAAGAGCGGCGGCCTGAGTGAGGCCCTGCTGATGGCCCGGGCGGCCCGGCGCCTGGGCCTGGGGGTGATGCTGGGCTGCTACTCCGACAGCGCCCTGCTCAACGGGGCCGCCGCCCAGCTGCTGCCCCTGACGCGCTGGCCCGATCTCGACAGCCACCTCAACCTGGTGGACGATCCCTTCGAGGGACTGGGCCTGGACGGGGATCGGCTGGTGCCGCCGTTGGGTGCCGGGCTGGGGGTGAGTCTTGCTCGCCGCTGATGCCCCGATCGTGCTGCTGCAGCACCGGGGCCTGGACAACCTGAGCGGCAAGACGGGCCTGGCGATGCTCCGCTACCGCCCCGGACCGATCGTGGCGGTGGTGGATCCGGTCCATGCGGGCGCCGACCTGCAGGCGGTCACCGGAATCAACCGGGCCGTTCCGGTGGTGGGGTCGCTGCCCGAGGCCCTGCCCTTCGCTCCGGCGGTGGCGGTGGTGGGCCTGGCCCCCTCGGGGGGCCGGCTGCCCGAGGACATGGCCGTGGATGTGGTCGCCGCCCTGGCGGCAGGACTCTCGCTGGCCAGCGGTCTGCACAGCCGCCTGGGGGACGATCCCGCCCTGGCCGCCCTGGTGCAGCCGGGCCGCTGGATCTGGGATCTGCGCCGGGAGCCGCCCGATCTGACCGTGGCCGCCGGGCGTGCCGCCGCGCTGCAGGGCCGCCGCCTGCTGGCGGTGGGCACCGACATGTCGGTGGGAAAGATGAGCGCCTGCCTGGAGCTGCATGCCGCGGCCCGACGCCGGGGGCTGGATGTCCGCTTCGTCGGCACCGGCCAGGCCGGCATCCTGATCAGTGGCTCCGGTGTCGCCCTTGACGCCGTGCGGGTGGACTACGCCGCCGGGGCCGTGGAGGCGGCGGTGCTGGCGGCGGCGGCCGCGGCGGGCCCCGCCACTCTGGTGCTGGTGGAAGGGCAGGGGTCCCTCTGCCACCCGGGCTCGAGCGCCACCCTGCCCCTGATCCGCGGCAGCCAGCCCACGGGTCTGCTGCTGGTGCACCGGGCCGGCCAGCGCACGATCCAGCGGCTGGAGTCGATTCCCCTGCCGCCCCTGGATCAGCTGATCACCGCCCTTGAAGCCCTGGCGGCCCTGGCCCGGCCGGCGGAGCCGTTTCTGCCGCCCCCGCGGGTGGAGGCCATCGCCCTCAACACCGCCCACCTGGACGGGCCGGCGGCGGCGGCGGCCCTGGCGGCCACGGCGGCGGAAACGGGCCTGCCCTGCTGCGATCCGGTGCGCCAGGGCGGCGAGGGCCTGCTGGAGGCCCTCACCAGGAAGGGGGAAGGGTCGGGCCAGAAAAAAGACCCGACGCCGTAGCGCCGGGCCTCAAGGGCGAGCGAGGGGACTCGAACCCCCGAATGGTGGCGCCACAAGCCACTGCCTTAACCACTTGGCGACGCCCGCCGCGATCTTTGCCAATGTATCAAGCGAGCCTGCCGGCCCTCCTTGCCCCCCCCCTCCGCCACCACCCGCACCGTCTCCGGTCTGCTGGGTCTGGCCGCCGTGGCGGGCGGCCTGCTCGGTCTGGCCGTGACCAACCCCGGTCCCGCGGCCTTCGAGGAGTTCGCCGCCGAGAAACTCACCGAACTGGCCAGCGAGGAGCTCTGCCGCAGCGATGGGCTGCCTCTGATGGCCCAACTGCTGATCCATCACTGCCCGGAGCTGGTGCGGTCCCAGCGCAAGGTGCTGGGCCGCCTTGCCCGCGAACATTCGCGCCGTTACAACTTCGGCCTGCTGAGCCTCTACCGCACCCGGCTGGGCGGTGAGCAGGTGCTGCCGACCTGGCGCATCCCCCGCTACGACGCCCTCACCCTGGCGGTGGCGGGCCACTTCCTGTTGCTCACCGCCGGAGAGAGCGAGTCCGGCAGCTCCACGCCATGACCGGGGCATCGCCCCCGACAGGGACCCTGCCGCCGATGCGCATTCCCAGGGCCCTGCTCGATCCCCGCTGCCGTCTGCCGGCCGCCGATGATCAGGGGCTGGTGGCGGTGCGACTGGAGCACGCCGACGGTCGGATCCAGGCCATCCATGCCGTGGCCGCCGGCCCCGCGGAGGAGTCGCTGTCGGATCCGCATCCCCTGCCGCTGGCGCTCACCCCCCTGGTGGAGCCCCACGCCCACCTGGACAAGGCCTTCAGCGGCGAGGCCTTTCCCAACCCCGACGGGACCATGGCCGCCGCCATGGAGGCGAACCGGCGGGAGGCCGGCAGCCGCCGGGCCCAGGTGGTGCACCAGCGTGGGGAACGGGCCCTGGCGCGGGCCTGGCGCTATGGGCTCCGGGCGATCCGCAGCCACATCGACAGCCTGGGCCCCTGGGCCGCTCCCAGCTGGGAGGTGCTGGTGGAGCTCCGCCGTCAGTGGCGCGGCCGGGTCGAGCTGCAACTGGTGGCGCTGGTGCCCGTCGGCCACTGGTCCACGGCCGAAGGTGAGGCGCTGGCGGCCTGGGTGGCCTGCCGGGGCGGTCTGCTGGGAGGGGTGCTCGGCGCGCCGTTCCGGTCCACACCGGCCGACCGGAACGGCCTGCTGGCGCTGCTGCGGCTGGCGGAGCGTCACGGCTGCGGCGTGGATCTGCACGTCGACGAGAGCGTGGAGGACCACGGCCGGGGGGTGGCCCTGGTGAGCGGCCTGCTGCTGGAGCACCGCATCGCGGTGCCGCTCACCTGCAGCCACGCCAGCAGCATGGGGTTGCTGCCCGACCGACCCTGCCGCCAGCTGGCGGAGACGATGGCGGCCGCGGGGGTGGGGGTGGTGGCCCTGCCCAGCACCAATCTGTGGCTGCTCGGCAAGCGCCCCGGGCGCACCCCGTCCCTGCGGCCCCAGGCGCCGATCCGCCAGCTGCAGGAGGCCGGGGTGACCGTGGCGGTGGGGGGCGACAACGTGCAGGACCCCTGGTTCCCGGGCGGGGATTTCGACCCCATCGCCCTGCTGCGCTTCAGCCTCGCCTCCAGCCACCTGGCGCCCTGGCGGCGGCTCGGGCTCAGTCCCTTCAGCACCGCCGCGGCCCAGCTGCTCGACCTTGACTGGGACGGGGTGCTGCGGGAGGGTGCGCCTGCTGACCTCGTGGTGCTCGGAGCGTCGTCATGGGGTGACCTGCTGGCCCGCCCCCCCCGGCGCCGGGTGCTGCGCTCCGGCCGCTGGCTTGAGCCACCCTCCTCCGAGGAGCCGTCTCCCCTGCTGGTCGCCTGCCATGGATGACATCCCCGCCAGCAGCATCCCCGCCAGCAGCATCACCCCGGCGGGCTTCTCCGACCTGGTGGATCCCAGCCGGATTCAGGCGCTGGTGGCCGAGCTGGCCGCCAGCCCGCTCGGGATCGCCCCGATCCTGTCCGCCGCCGAGCTGACCCCCCTCTCAGCCGACTCCTACGACTATTCACCTCTGCTGGTTCCTCTGCTGGAGGGCAAGCGGGCCCAGCTGGCGGTGAGGGCCGACCGTGTGGAGCAGGTTCTGGCGGTGGCCGGGGCCTGCGCCCGCCACCGGGTGCCGCTCACGGTGCGGGGCGCCGGCAGCGGCAACTATGGCCAGTGCGTTCCGCTGGCCGGTGGCCTGGTGCTCGACCTGACCGGCCTCAACCGCCTGCGGTCCGTGGACCCGGCCAGCGGCGTGGCGGAGGCGGAGCCCGGCTGCGTGCTGGCCGACCTGGATGGTCTGCTGGCACCCCACGGCCGGGCGCTGCGGCTGGCGCCGAGCACCTACCGCACCGCCACCCTGGGGGGGTTCATCGCCGGTGGATCAGGGGGCCTCGGATCGCTGCGCTGGGGGTTCCTGCGCGATCCGGGCCACCTGCTGGGACTGGAGGTGGTGACGCTGGAGGCCGAGCCCCGGCTGCTGCGGCTCGACGCCGCCGCCAGCGCTCCCCTCAATCACGCCTACGGCACCAACGGCATCCTCACCGCCCTGCGGCTGGCCACCACCGAGACCGTGGCCTGGCAGCAGCTGGTGGTGGGCTTCGACGGCTGGGAGGCGGCCCTGGAGGCGGCCCGGGAGCTGCCCGCCACGGCGCTGCTGCTCAACGCTCTCTGCCTGCTGGAGGCTCCGGTGGCGGTCCGCATGCCCTGGCCGTCGGGCTGCCCCGCCGCCGGCCCCGGCGAGCACCGCCTGCTGCTGCACGCCGCCCCCGACACCATGGAGGTGCTGCCGGGGTGGCTGGCGGCCCGGGGGGGGCAGCTGCGCTGGCAGGGGCCGCCGGCGGAGGCTGGGACGCCGAAGGGGGCCCGGGGGCGAACACTTCCCCTCTGGGAACTCACCTGGAACCACACCACCCTGCACTGGCGTGCCCGGGCCCAGGACTGGACCTACCTGCAGCTGCTGCTGCCCCGGCCGGAGGCCCCCCTGCTGGAGGCGGTGCGCCGGCGCTGGGGGGCCGATGTGCTCTGGCACCTGGAGGGGGTGCGCCAGCAGGGGACCCCGCGGCTGGTGGCCCTGCCCCTGCTGCGCTGGCAGGGGCCCCAGGCCCTGGCGGACCTGATCGCCCAGTGCCAGGACCTGGGGGCGGTGCTGTTCAATCCGCACGTGGTCACCGTCGAGGACGGCGGCCTGGGGGTGGTGGACGCCGACCAGGTGGCGGCCAAGGCGGCCTACGACCCGGCCGGACTGATGAATCCGGGCAAGCTCAGGGGCTGGCAGGGGCCTTAGCGGCAGTCGAGGCTCTGGCGGGTGTCGGCTCCGGTGACCGGGTTGGAGCCGCGGGCGTCCCGGCAGAGGATGCGCTGATCCACCCGGTCGATCAGGGCATCGGTGAAATCGGCATCGGTGACCGTGGCGCCGGTGAAATCACTGCCGGAGGCGATCGCCCTCCGCAGCACCGCACCGGTCAGGTCGACGCCGCTCATGTCCACCTTGTCCATGAGGGTGTCGCTGAGGTCGGCGCCGCTGAAGTCGGCCTCCGGGAAGGCCGCCTGGGTGAGGATCGCCCCGTGCAGGTCGGCCCCCTGGAAGTTGGCCTGGCGGCCGGTGGCGCCGGCGAAGGAGCTGCCTGCCAGCTGCTCGCCGCTGAAGTCCTTGCCGCTCTGGTTGGTGAGGGTGTAGTCCACCCGGTCCTGATCGTCGGCCCGCGCCACGGGGGGCGCCACGAGCAGCAGGGTCAGCAGCAGAGGCAGGATCGCCGCCCGGACCCATCGCCATCGGGGCCGGCGGGTCTCTGCCATGGGCCTGGGAGCTTCGGATCCGAGCACCGTCGTCATGGGCCTTGGCTGGGGGGTACCTCTTCAGGCTGGCCCGGCGCGGCAGCTTCGTCAGCCTGCGGTCCGTCGAGCAGTGGCAGCGCTGCGCCCAGCAGGAACAGGGAGCCCGCCACCACCGGCAGGGGGCCGGGCGCCAGCAGCCCCATGAGTCCGCCGGCCAGCTCCGGGGCCGTCTGGAGCTGATCGGCCAGATCAGGACAGGCCGCAGCCAGGTCCTGCCGTGTCCAGCTGGCATGGTCCGGCACCGCCACCACCGCCGCCCGATCGCCGGGTCGCAGCAGTTGCTCCAGCATCACCGGCCCCTCCTTGTGGCGCTGGATGCCCAGCAGCCAGCGGCGCGGCAGGCCGCCGTCGAGCCGGTCCAGTTCCCTGCGCAGGGCCGCCGCCGCCGGTGGGTTGTGGGCCCCGTCCAGCAGCAGCTCCCGGCCCCGCCAGCGGCATCGCTGCAGCCGTCCCGGCCAGCGGGTCGCCGCCAGCCCGGCGCGGACCATCCCCTCGTCCAGGGGCCAGCCGGCCAGGGGGCCGTCCGGAGCCACCAGGGCCCGGGCCATCGCCACGGCCACGGCCCCGTTGTGCCGTTGCAGCTCCCCTGCCAGACCCAGCACGGGTCCGCCGTCGGTGGTGGCGGGCAGGGGATCCAGCCAGTGCAGGCGGGCTCCCCGCCGGTGGGCCTCCTCCTCCAGCACCCGGCGGGCCTCGGGGGCCTGGGCGGCGCTGAAGGCCCGGCAGCCGGGGCCCATCACGGCGGCCTTTTCGGCGGCGATGGCCGCCAGGGTGTCGCCCAGGTGCTCGCGATGGTCGAGGCCGATAGCCCCGAAGCCCACCACGGGCCGGCGCGGATGCACCGTGGTGGCATCCAGCCTGCCCCCCAGGCCCACCTCCAGCACCGCCAGGTCCACCCCTTCGCGGGCGAAACGGTCGAAGGCCGCGGCGGTGATCAGCTCGAAGGGGGTGAGCCGGTGGCGGCGGGCCAGAGGCTGCCAGCGGGCCAGATCGCCACGCAGGGTGGCCGGGGCGATCCAGGCGTCATCGATCTCGATCCGCTCGCACCAGCTCACCAGGTGGGGGGAGCGGTAGGTGCCGACCCGCACCCCGGCCGCCCGAAGGATGGCGTGCAGGAAGGTGCTGATCGAGCCCTTGCCGTTGGTGCCGGCCACCTGGGCCGCGGCGAAGCGCCGCTCCGGATGGCCCCCCGCGGCCAGGGCGCCGACCAGCCGGTCCAGGCCCAGGTCGATGCCGCGGCGGGCGAAGGGCTCAAGCAGGTCGCCCAGCTCGACGGGAGGTGGCAGCAGGGAGGGCAAGGGTGGGGCGCCGGATCAGGCCAGGGTGAGCAGGGCCTTCTCCAGACGCTTCACCGCCTTGCGCAGCTGGCGCGGCTTGATCACCAGGGGGGGCACGAAGCGAACCACGCCAGGGCCGGCGGGCACCACCAGCAGCCCTTCGGCCATGGCGGCCTTGACCAGCTCCGGGGCGGTGGGCCCGCCGGGCTGGAGCACCAGGCCGCGCAGCAGCCCCCAGCCCCGTTCCCCCGCCAGCTGCTCGGGATGGCGTGCCACGAGCTCCTGGAGCAGCGTCTGCAGCAGGGCGCCGTGAGCCGCCACCTTGGCCAGCAGGCCGCGGCGTTCGATCTCCTCGATCACCGTGAGGCCGGCCCGGCAGGCGAAGGGGTTGCCGCCGAAGGTGCTGGCGTGGTCGCCGGGACGGAAATGATCCACCGCCGCTTTCACCGCCAGGGCGCCGATGGGGATGCCGCCGCCCAGGCCCTTGGCCATGGTGAGGGCATCGGGTTCGACCCCCAGCTGCTCGTACCCCCACCAGTGGCCGCTGCGGCCGACGCCGATCTGCACCTCATCGAAGATCAGCAGGATGCGGTGGGCATCGCAGAGTTCCCGCACCCGCCGGAAGAAGGCGGGATCGCCGGGGTTGACGCCCCCTTCCCCCTGGAGCGGTTCGAGCAGCACGGCCGCCACCCGGGGACCATCGGCCTCGCAGGATTCCAGCAGGGCCTCGAAGGCCGCCGTGTCGTTGTAGGGGAAGTAGCGGAACCCCGACACCATGGGTTCGAACCCCTGGTGGTACTTGGGCTGGCCGGTGGCGGTGACCGCTGCCAGGGTGCGGCCGTGAAAGCTGGCCTCGGCGGTCAGGATCAGCGGATCGGCGATGCCGCGCACCTGGTGGCCGTGCTTGCGGGCCAGCTTGATGGCGGCCTCGTTGGCCTCGGCGCCGGAGTTGCAGAAGAAGACGCGGTCGGCGCAGCTGCGGGCGACGATCGCCGCCGCCAGCTCCTCCTGTTCCGGGATCCGGTAGAGGTTGGAGACGTGCTGGAGCTGCCCCAGCTGGTCGCAGAGCCGGCGCCGCAACACCGGGTCGCTGTGGCCCAGGGTGCAGACGGCGATGCCGGCGACCATGTCGAGATACCGCCGGCCGCCTTCGTCCCACAGCCACACCCCCCGGCCGCGCTTCAGGGCCAGGGGAAACCGGCCGTAGGTGTCCATCACCGGGGGGATGGGAGCGGTGGGACTTGAACCCACATGCCCGAAGGCGCTCGATTTTGAGTCGAGTCCGTCTACCAATTCCGGCACGCTCCCGCAGGGGGAATTCTAGGCGGCGGCGATCCTGCGGATCGATGCGCCGGCGGCGTTGAGCTTGCCTTCCAGATCCGCATAGCCGCGATCCAGGTATTCCAGACCTCGCACGGTGGTGATGCCGTCGGCCGCCAGCCCGGCCAGCACCATCGCGGCGGAGGCCCGCAGGTCGGTGCCGTGGACGGGGGCGCCGCTCAGCCGGGCCACCCCCTCGACGCAGGCGGTGTTGCCCTGCATGCGGATCGAGGCGCCCATCCGCTGCAGCTCGGCCACGTGCTGGAGGCGGTTCTCGAAGATGTTCTCAACCACCATGCTGGTGCCTTCGGCCGTGGCCAGCAGAGCCATGAACGGGGCCTGCAGGTCGGTGGGGAAGCCGGGGAAGGGCTGGGTGCGCAGATCCACGGCGCGGATCTTGTCGGCGGTGATGTTCAGGCCGGTGCCATCGGCCCGGATGCGGCAGCCCGCTTCCTCCAGTTTGGTGATCACCGCACCCAGATGCTCCGGAAGGGCGGGGAACACCCGCAGCCGCGAGCGGGTGATGGCTCCGGCGAGCAGAAAGGTGCCGGCTTCGATGCGGTCCGGGATGACGGCGTAGTCGGCACCGTGCAGGGTCTCCACTCCGACGATGGTGATGGTGGGGGTGCCGGCGCCGCGCACCTTGGCCCCCATGGCCAGCAGCAGCCGGGCCAGGTCGATCACCTCGGGCTCCTGGGCCGCGTTGTCGATGACCGTTTCGCCGTCGGCCAGGGCGGCCGCCATCATCAGGGTCTCGGTGGCTCCGACGCTGGGGCAGTCGAGGTGGATGTGGCCGCCGGTGAGGCGGCGCTTGCGGCCGGGCACGACGGCGGTGACCACGCCGTGTTCGATGGTGACCTGGGCCCCGAGGGCCTTGAGGCCCTTGACGTGCTCCACCACCGGGCGGGTGCCGATCTGGCAGCCCCCGGGAAGGGGCACCTGGGCCATGCCCATGCGGGCCAGCAGGGGGCCGATGCAGAAGAAACTGGCCCGCAGGCTGTTGACCAGCTCGTAGGGGGGGGAGGACGTGGCGATGTGATCCCCGTGCAGCACGATCGCGTCGCCCCCTCGCTGCACCCTCACCCCAAGGGCCGAGAGGATTTCGCCCATGGCGGTGATGTCGGTCAGGGGCGGCACGTTGCTGAGTCGCAACCCGTCTTCAGTGAGCAGACAGGCGGCCATCAGCACAAGGGCCGAATTCTTGGCGCCGCTGACCCTGAGCTCCCCATCCAGACGCCGTCCACCACTGATCTCCAGCCTGCTGGCGGCGATGGCCTTGACAGGCATGGGGGATACAGTCATGGACAGGAGTCCTGGTATCAATTTCTGGGGCATCTTGACAACGAATGCTGCTGTCGTCTAGGGGCCGCCGCCCAAACTGGCTTTTGGTTGTCCCCGCGTCCAATCGTTCCCGCCCCTGATCCGGGGACGGCCTTGATCAGCGGCCCTGGCGACGGAAACGGCACCGGTGATGATTTATGCTCCCACCGACGCCACGACTCCGTGGCGGCTACTCGCCCGCGGATGTGGCGGAATTGGTAGACGCGCTAGTTTCAGGTACTAGTGGCAGCAATGTCGTGGGAGTTCAAGTCTCCCCATCCGCATGATTTATCCATGATTGTTCTCAAGATCACCAACGCTTCCGACGTCGTTGCCTCAAACATCGGCAAATTTCTGGAACGCCTGACACCTGACGGTTACGACCAGAACAAGGTTGAGGACATCGTCATCGATCGTCTGGCGGCGAATCTCAAGGCCGAAGGTATCCGGGGTGAGGTGGCGGCGGTCAAGGGGCTGGACCTCCAGGATGATGACCTGGTCATCCACGACCGGCTCAAAATCCGGCGCCGGAAGACCATCTGACGACCGCCGGATCCGCTGCTGATCCTCGCGGCTTTCCCGAGGCCCTCGAGCCCATCCGCAGCATCCGCAACCCTCTTATCCAGGCGCTGCGGCGGCTGCATCGTTCCGCAGGCAGGATCGAGCAGGGGCTGCTGCTGCTGGAGGGTACCCACCTGCTGCAGGAAGTCCTGCGTCAGGGGCTTGTGCCGGACCTGGTGCTGGCCACTCCGTCCTGGCTCGGGACGCATGGTCTTCTGCTGGCCCGACTGCCTGCGGCAGTGCCCCTGAAAACCTGCACCGATGTGGTGCTGGACGCCGCCGCCACCACCCGCCACCCGGATGGTGTGCTGCTCACCCTGGCGACCGGCGCCCTCCCCGCCCCGGGGACCACGACTCCCGACTTTGTTCTGGCCCTCGATCGGCTCCAGGACCCTGGCAACCTCGGCACCCTGCTGCGCACGGCCCTGGCGGCGGGGGTGGAACGGGTGTGGCTGGGGGAGGGGGCCGATCCGCTCCAGCCCAAGGTGCTGCGGGCGTCCAGCGGTGCGGCCCTGGCCCTGCCGCTGGAGCGGCTGACGGCCGCAGAGCTGCGGACACGGCTGGCGGCGGGCCGGGCCGTTGGGCTGCAGCTGGTGGCGGCGGTGGTGCCGGAGGCGGACGGGGACGCCCTCCCCTACTGGGACCTGGACTGGCGGCGGCCCACGGCCCTGCTGCTCGGCAACGAGGGGGCCGGGCTGGATCCGGAACTCGCCCGGCTGGCCGAGCGGCGGGTGACGATCCCCCACAGCCCGGCGGTGGAGTCGCTGAACGTGGCGGCGGCGGCGGCCCTGCTGCTGCTGGAGCGCTCCCGCCAGGCCCACGGCCGACCCGGGCCCTGACAGGGGAGAATGCCCCGATCCCTGCAGCAGTAGACGGTGACCGCAGCGCCCGCTTCCCCCCCCTCCGGCTTCGATTTCGACGTGATCGTGATCGGCGCCGGCTATGGCGGCTTTGATGCGGCCAAACACGGGGCCGAGCACGGCCTGAAGGTGGCGATCGTGGAATCCCGCGACATGGGCGGTACCTGCGTCAACCGGGGCTGCGTGCCCTCCAAGGCCCTGCTGGCGGCCAGCGGCCGGGTGCGGGAACTGGCCGACGCCGAGCACCTCAAAGGCTTCGGCATCCACGCCGCGCCGGTGCGCTTCGAGCGCCAGAAGATCGCCGACCACGCCGCCCAGCTGGTGGCCACGATCCGCACCAATCTCACCAAGACCCTGGAGCGCTCCGGCGCCACGATCCTGCGGGGCAAAGGCCGGCTCGATGGGCCCCAGCGGGTGGCGGTGCGGGAGACCAGCGGGGTGGAGCGGGTCCACACCGCCCGGGAGGTGATCATCGCCACCGGCTCCGATCCCTTCGTGCCGCCCGGCATCGAGACCGATGGCCGCACGGTGTTCACCAGCGATGAGGCCATCAACCTGGAATGGCTGCCCCGCTGGATCACGATCATCGGCAGCGGCTACATCGGCCTGGAATTCGCCGACGTCTACACGGCCCTGGGCTGTGAGGTCACCATGATCGAGGCCCTGGATCGGGTAATGCCCACCTTCGATCCGGACATCGCCAAGATCGCCGCCCGCCATCTGATCGACGGCCGCGACATCGATGCCCGCTCCGGCGTGCTCGCCAGCCGGATCATCCCGGGTTGCCCGGTGACGATCGAGCTGGTTGACATGGCTACCCGGGAGCCGGTGGAAACCCTCGAGGTGGATGCGGTGCTGGTGGCCACAGGCCGGGTGCCGGTGAGCAAGGAGCTGAATCTGGCCAGCGTGGGGGTGGAGACGAACCGGGGCTTCATCCCGGTGGACGACGGCCTGCGGGTGCTGGCCAACGGCGAGCCGGTGCCTCACCTCTGGGCCGTGGGCGATGTGACCGGAAAAATGATGCTGGCCCACACCGCCGCCGCCCAGGGCACGGTGGCGATCGAGAACATCCTCGGCCACGGCCGCCGCATCGACTACCGCTCGATTCCCGCGGCCACCTTCACCCACCCGGAGATCAGCTCGGTGGGGCTTTCGGAGGCCGATGCCAAGGAGCTGGCCGAGACGGAGGGTTTCGCCCTGGGCAGCGTACGCAGCTATTTCAAGGCCAACTCCAAGGCCCTGGCCGAACTCGAGAGCGACGGACTGCTGAAGCTGCTGTTCCGCAAGGACACCGGCGAGGTGCTGGGGGCCCACATCTACGGACTCCACGCCGCCGACCTGATCCAGGAGATCGCCAATGCGGTGGCCCGGCGCCAGGGGGTGCGGCAGCTGGCCAGCGAGGTGCACACCCACCCCACCCTCAGCGAGGTGGTGGAAGTGGCCTACAAGCAGGCCGCCGCCAGCCTGGCCGCGCCGGTGGGGGCCTGAGATGGAGATCCGCCGCCGGCCCCCCAACCCCTCGGTGCGGGTGGCCCACCTGGAATTCGGCACGCCCCATCCCGAGGAGAGCCCCCGCCACATCCTTGAGGAGATCGTCTGGGAGAAGGACCGGGAGGTGACCGCCGCCCGGGAGCGGGTGAGCCTGGAGGCCCTCAAGCAGCAGGTGGCCGACCTGCCCCCAACCCGGGACTTCCGGGCTGCCCTGCGGGCCAGCTGCCGCAAGCCGGCGGTGATCGCCGAGATCAAGAAGGCCAGCCCCAGCAAGGGGGTGATCCGGGAGGATTTCGAGCCGGTGGCCATCGCCCGCGGCTACGAAGGCGGCGGCGCCAGCTGCCTGTCGGTGCTCACTGACAAGCGCTTCTTCCAGGGGGGCTTTGAGGTGCTGGTGGCGGTGCGGGAGGCGGTGGAGCTGCCGCTGCTGTGCAAGGACTTCATCCTCACTCCCTACCAGCTGTTCCAGGCCCGGGCCGCCGGGGCCGACGCGGCCCTGCTGATCGCGGCGATCCTCACCGACCAGGACCTGGCCTACCTGCTCAAAGTGGCCCGGGGCCTGGGGCTGGCGGTGCTGGTGGAGGTCCACGACGCCGCCGAGATGGAGCGGGTGCTGGCCTTGGAGGGGGTGGAGCTGATCGGCATCAACAACCGCGATCTGGCCAGCTTCAGCGTGGATCTGGCCACCACCGAGCAGCTGATGGAGCGCTACGGCGAACAGGTGCGTGCCCGCGGCGCCCTGCTGGTGAGCGAATCGGGCCTGTTCAGCCGCGCCGACCTGGACCGGGCCGTGGGGGCCGGGGCCGATGCGGTGCTGGTGGGGGAGGCGCTGATGCGCCAGGACGATGTGACGGCGGCCCTGGAGGCTCTCATCGGGGGCTGAGCCGGCCGTCCTCCACGGCCACGATCCGGTCGGCCACATCGAGGATGCGGCTGTCGTGGGTCACCATCAGGATCGTGCAGCCCTGCTCCCGGGCCAGGCGCTGCATCAGGCCCACCACCTCCCGGCCGGAGTGGCTGTCGAGGGCGGCGGTGGGTTCATCGGCCAGCACCAGGGGCGGCGCGCTCACCAGGGCCCGCGCAACGGCCACCCGCTGCTTCTGACCGCCGGAGAGCTGACCCGGGTAGGCCTGCCGGTGGGCGTCGAGTCCTACGGCGGCGAGCATGGCCCCGGCCCGCTCCGCCATGGCGTCGGCGTCCAGGCTGCCGTCCAGCTCCAGGGCCATCCGCACGTTCTCCAGGGCGGTGAGGCTGCGGTGCAGGTTGTGGGCCTGGAAGATGTAGCCGTGCCGCCGCCGAGCCAGGGTCAGCTGCTTCGGGCCGGCCCCCTTCAGCTCACGGCCGAGGATGCGGAGGCTGCCGGCCTGGGCGGAGCGCAGCCCGCCGATGAGGGTGAGCAGGGTGGTCTTGCCGGAGCCGGAGGGGCCGGTGAGCAGGACGATTTCGCCGGCGTGGATCTCCAGGTCGATGCCGTCCAGCACCCGGCGGCGCAGGGGACCGGTGCCGAAGTGGTGCTCCAGGCCAGCGATGGCCACCACCGGCTCCGCTCCAGGGTGAGGCGCCATCAGAACAGTTCCGCCGGATCGGCCGCCTGCAGCCGGCGGCTGGCGATGGCGCCGGAGGCCAGACACATCAGCAGGGTGAGGCCAAACACCAGCAGGGCCCGCGGGGCGGTCATGGCGATGGGCAGGGCGGTGGCCCGGGCTGCCAGGGCATAGAGGCCCAGCTGCAGGGCGGCGCCGGGCAGGAAGCCGAGGGCCGCCAGCACCAGGGCCTGCTCCACCACCACCAGCAGCAGGTAGCGCTGGCGGAAGCCCATGGCCCGGAAGGTGGCGTACTCGCCCAGATGGGCGTTCACGTCGGTGGTCAGCACCTGGAAGACGATCACCACCCCCACCAGGAAGGCCATCGCGGTGCCGAGCCCGAAGATCACGCCGATGGGGCTGGCGGTGCGCCAGTAGCTCTCCTCGAAGCGCACGTAATCGGCCAGGGTGAGCACCCGCACGTCCTCCGGCAGATGCCGCTGCACCGCGGCCGCCGCCCGGCGGGGGTCCACGCCGGGCTCAAGCCGCAGCAGTCCGAGGCTGAGGCTGCCCGGATCCCGGTGCGGGAACAGCCGCAGCAGGGTCTGGTCCCCCATCACCAGGGTGGCGTCGGCGCCGAAGGACGCCCCGAGGGAGAACAGGCCGGCGATGGTGAGGCTGCGGCGCTCGGCTTCGGTGCTGACGCTCTGGCCCTGCTCCAGCAGGGCGATGGTCTCGGCGTAGGGGCCGCGGGCCAGGCGATCGAAGAGCACGGTGTCAGTCAGCTTGAGCCGGTCGCGCTGGCGGTTCAGCTCCGGCAGGTTCAGAACCCGGGCGTCAGGGTCCACCCCCAGCACCTGCACGGTGGCGTTCCGGCGGGTCTGGGGGTTGCGCCAGCTGAGGTTCTGGAGGTAGAGGCCCTGCCCATCGGCCACGCCGGGCACATCCCTGGCCTGGAGCAGGCGCCGGCGCGGAAAGGTGGAGAGGCTCTGGAGGTTCTGGGCCTTCGGGCTGAGCAGCACCAGCTCGGCCACCAGGGTGCGGTTGAGCAGGGTGTTGGCGTCGTAGAGGGCGGCCTGGAAGCCCAGCTGGGTGAACATCAGCACGTTGGCGAAGGCGATGCCGGCCAGGGCCACGGCCAGGCGGCCGCGGTCGTGGCGCAGTTGCCGCCAGCCGAGGGGCAGGCGCCGGCGGCTGCGGCGGACGAGGGCCGCGATCCGGGGGGGCAGGTTCATCGCTCGATCCGGGCCGTCACCTGCAGCTGGGAGAGCGCGGCGGCCCGGCGGCTGCTGGCCGGGCTGAGCAGGGCCTGCACCTCCACCACCCGGCTGTCGTTGTTGGCGCTGGGGTCGGTGTTGATCAGGCTCTGGCGTTTCACCAGGGCCCCGATGCGGCTGATGCGGCCCTCCAGCGGCTGGGCCAGGGCCGGACTGGTGATGGTCACCGGGGCGCCGAGGCGCACCCGCCGCAGATCGCTCTGGTACACCTCGGCCACCACCTGCATGGCCTCGGTGCGGCCCATCTGCACCAGGCCTTCGCTGCCGATGGCCTCTCCGGGCCGGGTCAGCACCGAGAGGATCCTGCCGCTGATGGGCGCCCGCACCAGGCTGTCCTCCCGCTCGGCCAGCACCCGCACCAGGGCGGCGCCGGCCTGTTCACGCTGGCGGCGGGCCGCCGCCACATCGGGTCCGTCCGCGCCGGGCAGGCCCGGGGAGGTCTGGAAACGGCGCAGCACGGCCCTGGCTTCGGCCAGCTGGGCCTGGGCCGTTTCGCGGCTCAGGCGCCTGGCATCCCGCAGGGAGGCGGAGACGGCGCCGTTCGCGAACAGGGACTCGTGGCGGGCCTCCTCCAGGCGGGCTGTGCGGAATTCGGCCTCCAGGCGCGCCACCCGGGCCGCTTGCACCTGCTGTTCACGGCGCTGGTCGGCCACGGCCACCTCCAGACGCGCCTCGGCCAGCCGCAGCTGGGCCGTCGCCTCCCCCACGGCAGCCTCCAGGCGCGGCTGGCTGTCAAGCACGGCGATGACGCTGCCGCTCTCGACCCGATCCCCTTCCTCCACCCGCAGCTGGCGCAGCCGGGCCGGGGCACCGCCCGGAGAGGCGGCCGGTGGTGCCACGGTGATCACTTCCCCCACCGGCTCCAGGCGGCCGAGGGCGGTGACGCTGGTGGGGGGCGACTCCGGGTTCAGGGCGGCTGAGGTCGCCGGTCGGGGCGCCGCGCCGCCCCGGTGCACGAGGACGGCCACGCCGATGCCGAGGGCAACGGTGGTGGCGGTGGCGAGCCAGGGCCGCAGCGGCCGGCGCAGGGAAAGGGGCTGGTCCATGGGAGGGGGACCGGACAACGAATAAAACTAAACCGTCTAGTCTGGTTTTTGGCAAGCCCGTTTCCCTGGCCGCCTGCCGGGCGCCACCATGGATCCATTCGCTGCCTGTGCCTTGGTCCCTCCCGTCCGCCAGCTCTCGGAGGCAAAGGCGGCGGCGATCCTGGCCGGCGCCATGCAGGAATTCCTGGCCCAGGGCTACGCCGCCACCAGCATGGACCGGGTGGCCCGTGCCGCCGGCGTCTCCAAGGCCACCGTCTACAGCCACTACGCCGACAAGGAGTCCCTGTTCCAGGCCCTCAGCCGCCACCTGATCGAGCGCCGTTTCGCCCTGCTGTTCGGCGGCGATCAGGTGGCGGCGCTGCCCCCGGATCCCCGCCAGGCCCTGCAGGCGCTGGCCCGGCGGATGCTGGCGGTGCATGCCACCCAGCCGGAGTTCCTGGCCTTCCTGCGCCTGCTGATCGGGGAATCGGATCGCTTTCCGGCCCTGGCGCAGGGGTTCATGACCCAGGTCCACCAGAAGAGCTTCCTGGCGGTGACCGAACTGGTGAGCGGCTGTCCAGGCCGCGCTCAGGGAGACCCCACCCTGCTGGCCATGGTCTTCCTGGGCTCCCTGATCCATGTGGTGATGGGCCAGGACATGCTCCACGGCCGGGAGGTGCTGCCGATCGACAGGGAGGCCTTCGCCGCGGGCCTGGTGGACCTGCTCTGTCCGGTTTGTCCCCAGGACGGATCTGGCCCCCCGGACTGATCGGACCGCCCACCGCCAGCAGGGCGGGGGCTCAGGCCTTGCGGCCGGATGGGAGCGGCCTGCTTGATGTCCTGCCCGAGGCAGGAGATCCGGGTCTCTGGCGTCCATGGGATGGGCGTGTCATCGCCCGGCGGCACACCACCGTGGTGGAGGGGTGCCGTTTCATCAGGATCGGCCCATGAGCCGAATGGCGCTCTCCTGCTGCTGTCGCACCAAGCACTGATGAACGACTTCGACTTTCTCGCTTTTCTCCTTTCTGGCAAGGGTCTCCATGGGGAGGTTGTGGAGTGGATCCTCAGGGAAATAGGGGGCTGCTGGGTTCCGGGCGTATGAGCCGGTTTCTCCTGTTGGCCAGGCGTTCGCGGCCAGCGTTTTTCGATGGACCGGGAGAGGTGGGTTCCCGCGGAGCAAGGAAGATTGGCTCCGATCTCCGCCCCATCAACTTGATCGGTGTCACCAGCCCAGCTGAGCTCCCCTCCTGCCCCGTTGGGGAGGGGCATGAAAAAGCCCCCGCCGCAGGGCGAGGGCCAGGGGGCTGAAGTCTGGGCGAGTTCAGACCTTGCGGCTGTAGAACTCCACCACCAGCAGTTCGTTGATTTCCAGGGCCACCCATTCGCGCTCGATGCGGCCGCCCACCTTGGCGGTCATCTTGGCTTTGTCGAATTCGAGATGGGGCGGAATGTTGGCCAGACCGGGGAAGGCCAGGTTGGCCTCGGCGAGGGTCTTGCTGCACTTGCGCTCGCGGATGGCGACCACGTCGCCGGCCCGGCACTGGTAGCTGGGAATGTCCACCACCCGGCCGTTCACGGTCACGTGGCCATGGTTCACCAGCTGGCGGGCGCCGGGGACGGTGGGGCCGAGGCCGAGGCGGAAGCAGATGTTGTCGAGACGGCCCTCGAGCAGCTTGAGCAGGTTGGTTCCGGTGGAACCCTCCTGGGCACGGGCTTTCTTCACGTAGCGCACCAGCTGACGTTCGGAAATGCCGTAGTTGAAACGCAGTTTCTGCTTTTCTTCGAGACGGATCGCGTATTCGGAGCGCTTGCGACGGGCTTGGCCGTGCTGACCGGGGGGATAAGACCGTTTGGCGGCCTTACGGGTGAGACCGGGAAGGTCCCCCAAGCGCCGCGTGATCCTCAGGCGAGGGCCGCGGTAGCGAGACATAAGGGAAGGTGACGGAGGTGGATCGTGCGGCCCGGAGGCCGAACGGCGGAGCCCACGGCTGCGGCATGCTGGGTTGACCCGGATGCCCGCGCGTGCAGCGCCAACCACCCACCCTAGACGCCGGCGAACCTCCGGCATTCCTTGCCCGGCTGTCGGCCGCGGTGGCCGCCCTGCTGCTGGGCCTGATCGGCGCCTACCGCCGCTGGCTGTCGCCCCTGCTGGGGCCGCGCTGCCGCTTCATCCCCAGCTGCAGCGCCTACGGCCTGGAGGCGATCGGCCGCCACGGGCCCTGGAGAGGGGGCTGGCTCACCCTGAGGCGCATCGGCCGCTGCCACCCCTTCACCCCCTGCGGCTGCGACCCGGTGCCGGACTGATGCCCGAACGGATCGCCGAACTGGTGCTGTTCACCCGCCAGGGCTGCTGCCTCTGCGAGGGGCTGGAGGAGAAGCTGCAGGCGCTGGATCCGCCCCAGCCCCTGCGGGTGATCGATGTGGACACTGACCCGGCCCTGCAGGCTCGCTATGGGTTCACCGTGCCGGTGCTGGCCCTGGCCGGGCCCGGCGGCGGGCGGCCGCTGCGGGAGCTGCCGCGGGTGTCCCCCCGGCTGGCGGGAGCCCAGCTGCGGGCCTGGCTGAGCAAGCAGGGCGTGGGCTGAGCGCCACGCTTAGAAAGGCGCCAGCTTCGTCCCGCCAGCCGGGGGGACACCCGATTCGCCATGGCCCAGCTGCTCCTGCCGCTCCTGCACCAGGTGGGTCTTCCCCCTCTGGAAGACCCCGACGGTGCCCTGGCCGGCGCCGAGGTGAGTGGCGTCAGCTGTGATTCCCGCCGCGTCGGCCCCGGCAGCCTGTTCGTGGGTCTGCCCGGCACGGCGGTGGATGGGGGCAGCTTCTGGCCCCGGGCGCTGGAGGCCGGTGCCTTGGCGGCGGTGATCGGGCCGGCGGCGGCGGCCGCCTGTCCCCCGGCCCCGGGGGATCCGGTGCTGGTGGTGGAGCCGCCCCTGGCCCGCTGGGCCGGGCTGCTGGCGGCCGAATTCTGGGGTCAGCCGAGCCGGCACCTGGCCCTGATCGGCGTCACCGGCACCAACGGCAAGACCACCACCACCTACCTGATCGAGCACCTGGCGGAGGCCTGCGGCCAGCCGGCTGCCCTGTTCGGCACTCTGCAGAACCGCTGGCCCGGCCACAGCGCCACCGCCACCCACACCACCGCCTTCGCCGACCTGCTCCAGGCCGACCTGGCCCAGGCGGCGGCGGCCGGCAGCGCCATCGCGGCCATGGAGGTGAGCTCCCACGCCCTCGACCAGCAGCGGGTGGCAGGCTGCCGCTTCGCCGGGGCCGTGTTCACCAACCTCACCCAGGACCATCTCGACTACCACCCCTCGATGGAGGCCTACTTCGAGGCCAAGGCCCTGCTGTTCGCACCCGAGCTGCTGGAGGGGGGCGCGGTGGTGAACAGCGACGACCCCTGGGGCGCCCGCCTGGCCGAACGCCTGCGGCCCTCCGGAAAAGGGGGCGACGGCCCTGCCCCCTGCTGGCGCTGCTCCTTGAGCGACCCGGCCGCCGAGCTGCGCATCAGCGATCTGGTGATGGGCGCCGACGGGGTGAGCGGCCGGCTGCACAGCCCGGTGGGAGAGGGGACCTTCCGCTCGCCGCTGGTGGGCCGCTTCAACCTGATGAACCTGCTGGAGGCGGTGGGGGCCCTGCTGCAGCAGGGTCTGCCCCTGCCGGCGCTCCTCGAGGGGCTGGCCAGCTTCCGGGGAGTGCCGGGGCGCATGGAGCGGGTGCCCGGGCCGGCGGGCCCCCCCCTGCCAGCGGTCCTGGTGGACTACGCCCACACCCCCGACGGCCTGGAAAACGCCCTGGCGGCCTGCCGGCCCTTCACCGGCGGCCGGCTGATCTGCGTGTTCGGCTGCGGCGGCGACCGGGACCGCAGCAAGCGCCCCCAGATGGCGGCCATCGCCGCCCGCCTGGCCGATGCGGTGGTGGTCACCTCCGACAACCCCCGCACCGAAGACCCCCAGCGGATCCTCAACGACGTGGTGGCCGGCATTCCCGCTGGCACCGAGCTGGTGGTGGAGGGCGACCGGGCCGCCGCAATCGCGGCGACGATCGCGGCGGCGGCGCCGGCGGATCTGGTGCTGATCGCCGGCAAGGGTCACGAGGACTACCAGATCCTCGGCACCACCAAGGTGCATTTCGATGATCGGGAGGAAGCCCAGCGGGCGCTTCAGGCGCGGGCTGCCGGTTGAAGTTTTCTCGCATGTGTTGTTGCGATCCGTCCTGAAGGGGCACGGCCGGAAATAATCGGCGTGTCGCATCTCGGTTGCATGTCTTCCTCCATTCCCATGCCGAAAAAGTTCCTGGCGGAACTGATCGGCACCTTCTGGCTGGTGCTGGGCGGTTGCGGCAGCGCCGTACTGGCCGCTGTCTTTCCCTATGACAGTCCTGTTGCGAACCCCCTCGGCCTGGGTTTTCTGGGTGTCTCCCTGGCGTTCGGTCTCACCCTGCTCACGGCGGTGTATGCCATCGGCCATATCTCTGGCTGCCACATCAACCCTGCGGTGAGTTTCGGCCTCTGGGCCGGCGGGAAATTCCCTGGCTCCGGTCTGCTTCCCTACATCGGCGCCCAGGTGCTCGGTGGTGTGATCGCCGGTGGAGTGATCCTGCTGGTGGCCAATGGCCGCCCGGGCTTTGAGCTGGCGGGCAGCAATCCCCTGGCCACCAATGGGTTCGGTGCCCACTCACCGGGGGGCTACGGCCTGCTCTCCGCCCTGGTGATTGAGGTGATCCTCACTTTCATCTTCCTGCTGGTGATTCTTGGTGCCACCCACAAGCAGGAGCTCAGTGCCGTCGCCGGCGCCCCGATCGGGCTTGCCCTTACCCTGATCCACCTGGTCAGCATTCCGGTCACCAACACCTCAGTGAATCCGGCCCGCAGCACCGGCGTGGCCCTCTGGGTGGGCGGCGATGCCATCGGCCAGTTGTGGTTGTTCTGGCTGGCGCCGATCGCCGGTGCCCTGCTGGCCGGTCTGTTCTACAAGGCGGTTTTCGCCGCCACCGAGAGCTGATCCAGCAGCCGGTCCACCTCGGCGGCGGTGGTCACCAGGTGGGTGCAGGCCCGGATGCAGGCGGGCGATTCCAGGGTCCGCAGCCAGCTGCCTTGCGCCCCCAGCCGCCCCACCACCGCGGCGGGATCCAGGGGCGCGCCGCCGGGGGCGGCCATGGTGAAACTCACCAGGCCGGCGGGGGGCGGCACCTGCAGCAGGCTGCGGACCCCGGGGATCCGCTGCAGGCCGTGCCAGAGCTGGCCGCTGCGCTCCCGGATTGCCCTCAGCCGCTCCTCGGCGCTGCCCTCGGCCTCCAGCAGCTCCAGGGAGCGGGCCAGGCCGGCGAACAGGGGCGTGCAGGAGGTGGCCACCTCAAAGCGGCGGGCATCGCCGTGGTAGCCGCCGGCACCGGGCCCGTCGTGGGCGAGGCTGCGCCAGCCCACCAGGGTGGGGCTGCTGGTGGCCAGCAGCCGGCTGGAGAGGGCCACGGCCCCCAGGCCTTCAGGCCCGCAGCACCACTTGTGGCCCGTGCAGGCATAGATGTCGGCGGCGGCGGCGGCCGCGGCCACCGGCAGGCTGCCCAGGGACTGGGCCCCATCCACCAGCAGCCAGGGGTGGCCGGGATGGGCGGCCAGCTGGCCCGCCACCGCCGCGATCGGCATCAGCTGGCCGGTGTTCCAGAGCAGGTGGGAGAGCACCACCAGCCGGGTGCGGGGGGTGAGGGCCGCCTCCAGCCGCTCGCCCACCGCCTCCGCTGTGGCCTCCGCTTCACCGGTCAGGTCCGCCACCGCCAGGGAGGTGATCCGCAACTGATGGCGGTGGACCAGCTCCTCGAGGGCGGCCACCACCCCGTAGTGCTCGGCATCGCCGATCAGCAGCTCATCGCCGGCCTGCCAGGGGAGGCCCCAGAGGGGCAACACGCAGCCGGAGGTGACGTTCTCGGTGAAGGCCAGCCGCTCCGGTGCCACCCCGAACCAGTCGGCCAGCCGCTGGCGCAGGCCGGTGACGGTGCGGTTGACGTACGGCCAGACATTGTCGCTGAACGGTCCCAGCTCCTGGATGGTGGCGAACGCATCGGTGATCGCCGCCAGGGAGCTCTGCGGCAGCGGCCCCTGGCCGCCGTAGTTGAAGTAGGTCTTGTTGGCCAGGGCGGGCAGTTGATCCCGCAGGGGGACTGGCCGCTGGGGCTCTGAGCGTTGCTTAAGTCGTGGCCCAGGGTCGGTCATTCAGCGTGTGATCTTGACGTACAGGAAGCATGCCAGCTACATCCGCAAGGGGCGGGTGGGCTACCGGATCCAGCGGGGCGTCCCTAAGCACTGGTTGACTGGCGACGTCGGAACCCCACGATCTACAGGCGGCACGAGCAGAACGTTCGTGCTCGTTGCCGGAGCGTGATCAAGACTTTTCTGACACGATCCAAGGATCCACCGGATCAGGAGGCATCTGCTGTTGACCTGGTGTTGGCCTGCGCTGAGATGTTTTGGAGGATCTTCGATGGGTTCTGCATGATGATATCCGTCTGGATTTAGGGAATCAGTGGATTTTGATTCGAAGGACCCTGTGCTTTGCGTTTGTTTTCGCATTGAAGATGGAATGGCCTGTGCAGAGCCACGCGGTGGACTCTTGGGTGGTGGATTCTTGCAATCACAGAGGATGAGTCTAGGGCGAAGTCCTTGTAATCCATGGATTCTCTTCTGCCCCCCATCGGGCGATAAATCTTGCATCAGACTGTTCGGAATCTCGGCCTCATGTGGTGGTACTCAAGTGTTTGGCTAAGGATTGAAGCCATGGGATAGGAGACAGAAAACAACCTGCGATGGTCTTCGTTGAAATTTCTGTCGCCTTGGCGGCACCTTTCCTGGTGTGTCTTTGGTCCTTTCTCTTGATCAGGTCCTGGGAAGGAAATCCCATTCTGGTCGACGAGACTTCATGGTAGATGTACGCTTACCACAAGCCTCTTCGCTCTGATGCGACGCTTCCTTGTTGCTTGTGTTGTTTTCTTCGCCCTTTCTCCGGCTTCTGCGGCCACGTATTGCGATCCCAAGAGGGGCTGTTCACTTCCATTGCATATGTTGGGTGTCCGGGGAATGACCGTTTTTCTCGCAAGAGCACGGATCCCTGTGAAAGTTGATCGTTGTGAGCCAGGGGTTCTTGTCCAGTTCAGTCCGCGTCCAGTCTCTATTGGAAGCATGACAATCTGTACGAGTGCGTTCAAGCGGGGAGTAGCAGGGCTGAGTGAAGAGTTCCGTCATGAAATGATTCACGCCGCTCAATTCTGTAAAGCAGAGAACAATGAGACGCGTGGCTTCTTGCCGATTTCAGACGATGGGACCAGTGTGCCCAAGCAAGGTCAGCATGTTGGGACCTATCGGCATCATGTTGGAGGCCAGTACGGGCTCTTGACTGAGCACGAAGCTCACACTTATGAAACTGCCAGCGACCGAGATGTCCTCACGATCTTTCGGAATTACTGCATTGACCGTAGAAAGACGAATACAGGCCCCTCATCGGGCCTGAGGGCTCTCCAGCTCATTGGCTGGGGTGGGTAATGACAGCTTGGATCGATAAAACTGTGTTGACCTAAGTCACGAAAGCATTTGGCTTGACCGTGATGATGTTTTTCTGCTATTCCGATGCCTACAGTTCTGAATGACCCGTAAGCCCGTGGCGGCAGCCTTGCTGAACTTCCGGAGGAGTTGGCCGCCTTGTGAGATGAGAGCAGAGCCACTTCTCTTGGCAGCCTTGATCGCTGCTTTGACCAAAGCATGGTCCTTGAGCCTTCGGTTTCCGTTGTTGCGGCTGTGTGATGGCCTTGAAGGAGGAAATAGAGGGACTGGAGTGTGAAGTGGAAGGCCTTTCTTTGTCAAACCTAGTCCCTGACTTCGTTCACGACGGACGGGTGGAAGATGGTTTGGTCTCATGGTGCCTCCCCGAGACCTGTTTGGTCTTCCTTAGGCATCCCTCCAAAGAAAGCGAATCAGGCTGCTTTCAGCTTGCTATCCTTGCTCTGGGAATCAATATATACCATGAGACTTCTGAGGTTAATCTGTTATAAGAGTGGCGAAGACGGCCAACAGAATAAAGCTGAACTTTCACGACAAGCCTGGTAAAGATGGACTTCTCCAGCACCACGCTCAAGCAAAGAAAGCAAACTCTTCCGTGAAGCGACTGATCCTGGAGTGGAGCTGCCGCCATGAATTCTTAGCTGTGGCTAAGGGCGGCGCAGAGGCCTCCTCTTGTTGGAGGTGGCGTGTGCGCATTTTGCATTGTCTCGCCTTCGGTTCCCCTGCCAGGATATTTCAGACTCTTAACCCTTCCCTTCCCCACGTCAAAGCGCTTGCGATAGCCGATGTCTTCGAGTTTGTTCTGGTCGCTGCCTCTGTTTCCAGCGCAGGCGCACATGAGTTCATGCCTTGGGGCAGGGAGCGTGGCCAAAGGCGTGGCCCAACCCCCCTCCCAATGGCATCAGACCCACTGCAATGACCAGGCCGAGGCAAGGACTTGCCCAGTTGAAACAGGTCTTGTTGGCCAGGGCGGGCAGTTGATCCCGCAGGGAGTGGCGTGGCTCGACGGGCAAGGAGTTTCTCAGGCTGACAGGCAAGCCTGGCAGCGAATCACCACCTCCGAGGAACGTTCGACTCGGAGGTCGATCAGTAGTGCCGATGCAGGCCAGGCCCCGGAGCGCCGAAGCCTGCGCCGGGACGGACACCGGCTCCGGAGGCAGGCCCCCCGAGACCGCCTGGATTCACGACGGGATCGGCTACCACCCCTGGGCCGGGTTCACCCACACCCGGTTCCCGGTCGAGGCCGGCCCCAGCCGCGCCGAAGCCCGCTCCCGGGGCCAGGCCTGCCCCTGAGGCAGGGCCGCCAAGACCGCCCGGATTCGGCCGTGCCCGTGCCCCATCGGTGATGATCGGGGCGAGGGCCACAGAGCAGACCATCAGCCAGGCGACGGCAGAGACTCTGTTCATGGCCGGTTGCGCTCAGGGGACGACCTTCTCTAGCAACCTCTGCGCTGCACGGCCCCATTTCCGTCCCTCTCTGCAACGGGTCGTGCCATGCACTGAGCGGCGTCATGCCTGCGGGAGGAAGGGGCTGGCGGCTCCCAGGCTGAGTTCAGGGGGATTCCGCCACGTCCTGCAGATAGGCGGGGTCGAGGCCCCTGCGTCTGCCTCTCCTGCCGGGAAGGCGCAGGGGGGGATCTTTGTGAGCGGACCGCTGGCGAAGGCATAGGCCAGGGATGTGATCGCCAGCCGCAGGCTTTCCCTGAACAGGGGTTCTGCGTTGATGGGGGTACGGCGTTGAGGCGCTGTATCAACCGGTCCTGGGACTGCTGCACCTGCCCCAGCAGCTCCTGCGTCAGCACGGCGTTGGGCTTGGCGCGATTGGTGGGGGTCAGCTCCCGGGAGGCGGCGGGCAGCCCTGGGATGGCCTGCACCCGGCCTGGGGCCCGCCTCAGGCAACCAGGTTCAGTTGTGCGAGATCACCTGACCCACCACCACGGCGGCCACGGCCGAGAACAGGGTGATCGCGAGGGCTGTGAGAGGGCTCTGGCCCTGGGCCACGGCCAGGGTGGTGATCACGCCGGCACCAAGGCTGGCCACCGCGAGCTGGGAAGTGAGTTCGCTGCCGGAGCGGGGGCTGGGGCTCGGAGTCACGGCGGCTTCCATCGGGGAGTTCGCATGACGCTACGGGCACAGATTCGTCCGGCACGGCATCAGCCGGGAAGCTGTTACCAGGCGTGGTTGTTCTTCATGAAGCCGTTACATCCGGATCGGTCCCTCTTGCCATGAAGTGGCTGAATCCATTGCTCGCCTGCAGGAACGGATTCAGCCGAATCCACTTGGCCGCCAGTGCTGACGAGGCTTTCCGCTGTTGACTGACGGGGTGGCCTGTTGTTGAAGACGTCTGCTGCAGCTTCGGGGGGGCTCTCGGTGTCAAGTCGGCGCAATCTCCAGAATTTCTGTGGATGTTCCGATCGATTCTCTTCGGATTCTTCCTTGTCTCTGGGCTGGCGGTCGGGCGGGTCAGGACGGCCGCCCGGCGGCTGACGCAGGCCGGGCCCGGCCGCTGCTGGCCCAGCTGCGCAGGGCCTCCAGCTGCTCCCGGGCCGTGCGCGAGAGCGGCACCACCTGGCTGGCGGCGGCGATCAGGTCGGCTTCCCCCAGCTCGCGGCCCTCCCCGAAGGCCAGGTGCATGGCCTCGATCACCGTCTGCTCCAGTTCGGCGCCGGAGAAGTCGGCGGTGCGATCCACCAGCACCTCCAGGGGGATCGTGTGGGCCGGCCGCCGGCGCCGCAGCTGCAGATCGAGGATCGCCCGGCGTTCCTCGGCGTCGGGCAGCTCCAGCAGGAAGATCTCGTCGAAGCGGCCCTTGCGCAGCAGCTCCGCCGGCAGCCGCTCCACCGCGTTGGCGGTGGCCACCACGAACACGGCGCTGGTCTTCTCCGCCATCCAGGTGAGCAGGCTGGCCAGCACCCGCTGGCTGGTGCCGCCGTCGCTGCGGCCGTCACCGCCGCCGAAGCCCTTGTCGATCTCATCGATCCAGAGCACGCAGGGGGCCATCGCCTCGGCCCGTTGGATCATCTCCCGGGTGCGGGCCTCACTGGCCCCCACCAGGCCGGCGAACAGGCGGCCCACGTCGAGCCGCAGCAGGGGCATGGCCCAGCTGTGGGCGATCGCCTTGGCGGTGAGTGACTTGCCTGTGCCCTGGGGGCCGATCAGCAGCACCCCCCTGGGCAGCGGCAGGCCGTAGCGCTGGGCCTCCTCGCCGAAGGCCCGATGGCGCTGCTCCAACCAGTGCTTGAGCGCCTCCAGGCCGCCGATGTCGGCAGGGGTGGCCTCGGTGGGGCAGTACTCCAGCAGCTCGCTGCGGGCGATGGCCTGGCGCTTCTCCTCCAGCACCTCCGCCAGGTCACAGGCCCCCAGCTGGCCCCGCTGGGCCAGGGCCCGGGCCGCCAGCTGGCGTACCCGCTGCTCGCTCAGCCCGTGGCAGGCGGCGGTGAGCTGTTCCAGGACCCCCGGCTCCAGGGGCTGGCCGCTGGCTTCGGCGATGGCCCGCAGCAGCCGGCCGATCTCCCGGGCCTCGGGCAGGGGCAGTTCCAGCAGGGTGACGCTGTCCTCGAGTTCCCGCGGCAACTGCCACTCCGGCGCGCTGATCACCAGGGTGTGGGGCACCTGCCGCAGGCTGGCGGCCAGGTTGCGCAGCCGCCGGCAGATCCCCGGGTCATCGGCGTAGCGATGGAAGTCCTTGAGCAGCAGGATGGCCCCCTGCTCGGCGGGGAGCCCATTGAGCCCGTCAAGAGCCGCCATCGGTTGTCGCACGGCCTGGCCCTGCAGGCTCGCTGCTCCGGCCAGTCCGCCGATGAAGTCCCAGCGCAGCAGGGTGCGCCCGCCCAGCCGCTCGGCGGCCCGCACCAGCAGCGCCTCCACCCGCTCCTCCTCCAGGCTGCGGATCCAGATGATCGGGGTTCGGGAGCGGATCAGCAGGTCCAGCTGATCGGCAAGGTCGTGCGCCATGGCTCAGCGCAGGGTGCGGAGGGCCGCCCAGCGGGGGTCGCCGTTCCGGTCGTCGCTCCCGTCCTGCCGGGGCAGTGGCGGGCCAGGGCAGTCGGCGCCGCAGCGGTTCACCGGGGGCAGCTGCAGGCTCAGCTGCTCATAGAGCCAGCGCTCCGGATCGAAGGAGCTGCCGGGATCGAGGCGCTCCACCGGGTCTGCGGACGCAAACACCACCTCCTCCTCCTCGGGCTCCGCGCCGCCGATTTCGATCAGCTCCCGGGCCGTGGCGGCCAGGGAGTGGTTGTAGTTCTGCAGGCAGCGGTCGCAGCAGAGGGTGAGGATTGTTTCCGCCCTGCCGTCCACCTCCAGGGCGCTGCCATGGTGCCGGGCGTGCAGCTGACCCCGAACCGGCGTCAGGCTGGCGAGGCCGTCGATGGACTGGTCCACCTGCCACGTCCGGCCCTCCGGCTGCAGCCGCAGCTCCTGCAGGGGCAGCGGGCGCAGCCGGGAGCTCATTTCTTGGCCTTGGGTTCGAAGGGCAGGCGGCCGCCACCACTGCCGGCCGTTGCCGTCACCGTCTGCTGGGCGACCTGCTTGTCGAGGATCGCCTGCAGGTTGTCGGGCAGGGCCTCACGGGTGAGCAGGAACGTCTGGAGCCCCTGGAAGACGTTGGCCACCACCATGTAGAGCAGGACGCCGGCGGGAAGGGGGAAGAACAGGAACATCGCCGTGATCATCACCGGGGTGATCTTGTTGGCGGTGGCCTGCTGGGGATTGGGGGGCATCCCCATGCCGGAGAGGAGCTGGGAGGCGAACAGGGTGGCGCCGAAGGCCCCCACCAGGATGGCGATGTCCCAGTTCACGGCCCCATCGGTGTAGAAGCCCACCTGGCCCAGGGCCTTGATGAACAGGAAGCCGCTGCGGGCGGCCAGGCCCGGAATCCGGGCCTCCACGGTGGCGTCGCCGGGGGCCAGGGCAGTGATGTGCCCCTGATCGTCGACCTTCACGACGTTCTCACCCTTGGTCACCTCCCAGCTGGGGGTGAAGCTGTCGCCGTGCTCCACGTCGCTGAGCAGGGAGGCGAAGCTGGCCCCCTCCTTGGTGTGCAGCGCCACCTGGGAGCTCTCCCCGACGCCGAGCTTGGTGCCGCTCTCCAGAGAGGCAATCACCGGCACGTGGTCGGTCTCGGTGATGAAGATCGAGTGACTGGCGCTGTTGAAGGGCTTGGTTTCCACCGCTGCGATCTCCTCGGCCGGCAGCACCTTCAGGTTGATCGGATAGGGGACATCGGCGAAGGGGGATCCGCGCAGGGTGGCGAACAGGGCGAACAGGATCGGCATCTGCACCAGCAGGGGCAGGCAGCCCGACAGGGGGCTGCCGAACTCCTTCATCAGACCGCCCAGTTCCTCCTGCTGCTTCTTGGGGTTGTTGGCGTACTTGGCCTTGATCTCCGCCTGGCGCTGCTGCATCACGGGCTGGGCGATGCGCATGCGCCGGGCGCTGCGGATCGAGCCGGCGCTCAGCGGGAACAGGGCCAGGCGGATGACCACGGTGAGGGCCACGATCGCGAGCCCGTAGCTGGGCACCAATCCGTAGAAGAAATCGAGGATCGGGAGCAGCAGGTTGTCGGAGATGTAGCCGATCACGGCAGGGGTGCGCTGGGGTGGGGACTCTCGGCTGCCAGTGTGCCCGACCGGGGAGACCGGATGGGGCCGCGGTGGTCAGGCGCTTTCGCGGGCAGGGGGGGCGAAGCCGGCTGGCCCCGGCTCCTTGGGGCTGCGGCCGGCCCCTTTGCCGCGGCTTTCACGACGCTCCTCGATGTAGGCCTCAAGCTCCCGGAACCGCGGCACCGCGCGCATCTCGAGCCTGGCGCCGTCGTTGAGCACCAGCACCATGTCGCCCCAGGCACCGAAGCCCCGGGGCACGGAGCGCACTTCCCGGATCTGGCTGTAGACCACCTGGGTGCGGTCGCGGCCGAGCCAGCCGCCGCTGACGCTGATGCGGCGACTGGTGATGCGGAAGCGCAGCCACAGGGCCCGGACAATGGCGCCCACGGCGAAGGGGATGCCGATCAGAGTGAGTCCGAAGAGCAGATTCAGGATCAGGTCGCCTCTGGCCGGACCGCCCTCGTAGAAGACCGATTCATTGATCTCGAGCTTGTTCTCCACCCTGTCCTCCGGGGTCAAGGAGCAATCCTGCCTGGCGCAGGAGTTGGCTGCATTCTCCCAGCAGCCGTTCGTCGTCCAGCTCCAGGCAGCCGGGTTTGAGGGTGATCAGCAGCCACTGGGGGGATGGCGTCGTCGGCGGATGACGCCGCAGGTGGTCGTGAATGAGACGGCGCAGCCGGTTGCGCCGCACGGCCAGCTTGCTGACCTTGCTGCTGATCACCACACCGCAGCGCCAGGGGCTGGCGGCGGGGGGTGTGCCAGGCGGCAGCAGGGCGGGATTGGCGGGGAGGACGCGCAACACGACGGCGGAACCCTGGTGCCGACGGCCCTCTCGGTAGAGACGATCAAACACCCGACGGCCCCGGAGACGGTGCTGCTGGGGAAGGGCCACAGGCCTGTCCGGCCGTCGTCAGACCGCCAGGCGGGCGCGCCCGCGGCGGCGGCGGGTGCGGATCACGCGGCGGCCGGTGTGGGTGCGCATCCGCACGCGGAAACCGGAAACCCGCTTGCGTTTGCGGCTCGTGCCTCCCAGGGTGCGCTTCGTCATGTTGCTGGCTGCTCAGCTGGCCACCCTATCAGTTGGAGCCACTGGGATCGATCTGGATCAGCCAGCTGCCCAGGTAGCCGGAGACCGGAATGTCGCCTGGGGCCTGGGCCAGGGCGTTGAACTGATACATGCCGGCGTTGAAGGGGTTGAAGAGGTTCATGTAGACACCGATGGTGTCCTTGTCGGAGACGGGGGTCTCGGGGAAGATCTCGATGGCCTTGCCATTGTCCGACACTTCGATAGTGGCCGGAATGGTCTTCTCACAGCGGGTTTTCTTGAGCATCCCTCCTTCGCTCATCTTGCAGAGTTTGATCTGCTTGGCGTCGATCTTGGCGTCGAAGTAGCTGGGAACGCTGATGCTCAGCTTGAGAATCGCTGTCTTGCGATCCTTCGGACGCAACATCAGGTAGTACTCCGACCGCTGCATGCGTGTCGTGTCCGTCATGAAGAAGTAGAGCTTGCGATAGTCCTTGTTGTTCTCCCAGCGGAACTCCATCAACCCGGGGGTGCCCTGGGCGAGGGCCGGAGCGGCAGCGAGGGGGGAGAGGGCGGTGGCGAGGGCCAGGGCGCCGAGGACGGAGCGACCGAGGGCGGCGGTCCGGCTCCCGGGGTGGACACCCTGGTGGCGAGAGAAAGTCATGGCGCGGCGCGTGAATAGTGAAAGTCTCAGCAGGCGGATGCGCCTGGCGTGGATTCAGTGGTCGGCGGGGGAGCTGGCCTGGTGTGGCAGGTGCCGGGCAGGCAGCCGGTCGGGTCGCAACCGGGCGGCCTCCCTCAGGTAGGGATGGATCACCTCACGGCTGGCCTCCATCCAGGCGTGGGCCAGCAGCCGGATGCAGCGCGGCAGGTCCCCGGCCACGGCCATCTGCTGGCAGTCGAGCAGGGCCACGCCATCCCAGTCGGCCCGGCGCCGGGCGATGGCCGCCGGAAAGCAGGCGTCCAGATCGGCGGTGACCGAAAAGGTGACCGAGAGCACACGCTCTCCCGTCAGATCGTTATGGGCCAGCAGTTCCTCAATCAGTTCCCCCACTGCGTCGGCGATCGCCGACGCAGTGTTGGCGCTGGCGGTGGTGGCTCCCCGCAGGGCCCGCAGCTCGAGAGCAGGGTTCATGGCGTCAGGGGCGGTGGAGCCAGAGCGGCTGGCCGCTCCAGGCCAGCTCCAGGGTCAGGGACTGGGCCACCTGACGCAGCAGGCGGGTTCCCGGCAGCAGGCCGAGCAGTTTCCTGGGCGGCTTTCCGAAGGTGAGCGGCCGGGTCTTCTCCGGATCCAGCCCCGCCAGTTCCGCCGCCAGCCGGCGGGCGCTGTCCTCGTCGCCCAGGGCATCCACCAGGCCCAGGTCGAGGGCCTGGGAGCCACTGAAGACCCGTCCGTCGGCGAAGGCCCGCACCGCCTCCTCCTCCAGACCCCGACCGCTGGCCACCGCGGCCACGAACTGGCCGTAGCTGGCATCAATCAGCTCCTGCAGCAGCTGGCGTTCCCCCTCGGAGAGGGCCCGGTCGGGGGAGAGGATGTCCTTGTACAGGCCGCTCTTGACGGTCTCGAAGCGGATGCCGATCCGCTCCAGCAGCCGCGACAGGTCGTTGCCGCGCAGGATCACCCCGATCGAGCCGGTGATGGTGCCGGGGTTGGCGACGATCTTCTCCGCCGCCACCCCCACGTACACCCCTCCGGAAGCGGAGATGTTGCCGAAGCTGGCCACCACCCGGCAGCCCTTCTGCCGCAGCCGCGTCAGCGCCGCGTGGATCTCCTGGCTGTCGCCCACGGTGCCGCCGGGACTGTCGATGCGCAGCAGCAGGGCGGGGCACTCCCGCTGGTGCACCTGTTCAATCGCCTTCAGCACCCGGGTGCGGGTGCCCCCGGCGATCGGTCCCTCGATGGCGATGCGCGCCAGAGTTCGACGGGACTTGCGGCACCAGGGCCAGGGCATTGTGGAGATGCGCGGTGGCTGGATCTTAAAAAGAAGGCCAGGGATGGCCCTTCCCCGGTTCCATTTCGCCTCATTCCCACCACCGACCCCCGGCCCATCACCCCATGCCCAGGACCCTGCGCTGGGTACTGATGCTCCTTCCCTTCGCCCTCTGGGGTACGGCGATGGCGGCGATGAAGCCCCTGCTGGCGGGGGCCTCTCCGGCCATGCTGGCCAGCCTGCGGCTGCTGCCGGCCGGGGTGGTGCTGCTGCTGGCGGCCAGGCTCCTGAACCGGTCCTGGCGGGTCGACCCGCTCGACCTGCCCTGGCTGCTGCTGTTCGCCGCCGTCGACGGCAGCCTGTTCCAGGGCCTGCTGGCCAGGGGCCTGGGCGAGAGCGGCGCCGGCCTTGGTTCGGTTCTGATCGATTCCCAGCCCCTGCTGGTGGCCCTGCTGGCCCGCAGCCTCTTCGGGGAGGCGATCAATCCGGTGGGCTGGCTGGGCCTGCTGATCGGCCTGCTGGGCATCCTCTGCCTGGGATTGCCGGGGGAGGTGCTGCGTCATTGGTGGCTGCAGGGTCCCCCGGCCCTGCAGGCGGCGGCCTGGAGCCATGGGGAGGGCTGGATGCTCGGGGCGGCGGCGGCGATGGCGGGCGGCACCGTGCTCTGCCGCTATGCCACCCGCCGCAGCGATCCGGTGGCCATCACCGGCTGGCACATGCTCCTCGGAGGCGTGCCCCTGGTGCTGGTGGCCGGCGTCGAATCCCTTCTGGGCGCTGAGACCGTGCCCTTCTGGCCCCAGTGGGACGGGATCCAGTGGGGCCTGATGGCCTATGCCGCCCTGCTGGGCAGTGCCCTGGCCTACGGCCTCTTCTTCTGGTTCGCCAGCAGCGGCGACCTCACCGGCTTCACCGCGCTCACCTTTCTCACGCCGGTGTTCGCCGTCCTCTGCGGGCTGCTTCTGCTGGACGAGCGGCTGGAGCCCCTGCAGTGGCTCGGCGCCCTGCTGGCCCTGGTCTCCGTGCTGCTGATCAACCAGCGGGCCAGGCTGTGGCACCCCGAAGCCACCGCCTGGGCGACGGGGCGGGGCGGAGGGGCTGGTGCGGGCGGCGGGGAGCGATAGGTTCCATCCGTCCCGCCTGCCCGGTTTGCCTGCCCTGCCCCGCCCCCAGCGCCGCCGGGTGCTGCTGATCACGCTGCTGCTGGGACTGGTCCTGTTCGCCTGGCAGCTGGGCAGCACCGGGCTGGTGGATGAGACACCGCCGCTGTTCGCGGCGTCGGCGAGGGCCATGGCCGACACGGGCGACTGGCTGATTCCCCGTGTCAACGGTCTGCCCCGTTACGACAAGCCGCCCCTGGTGTACTGGCTGATGGGGCTCGTCTACGCCCTGCCGGGCCAGGAGCAGTGGAATCCCCTCGGCACCTGGGCTGCCCGCTTCCCCTCCGCCCTGGCCGCGATCGGCGTGATGCTGGCCCTGGCCCAGACCCTGCTGCGCTGGCCCCAGCCCCTGGCCCCGTCGGGCAGACCCGAAGGGCAAGGGCAGGAGCCCGCCTCCGGTCCGCGCCCCGGGGTGACGGCCCTCACGGCCGCCCTGGCCTTCGGGCTCTCGCCGCTGATGCTGGCCTGGGGTCGCACGGCTGTGAGCGATTCCCTCTTCAGCGGCCTGGTGGCCCTCACCCTGCTGCTCTGCTGGCAGGCCTACGCCGATCCGGTGCGGCCCTGGTGGCGGCCCTGGCCCGTGCTGGGGCTGGCGGTGCTGGCCAAGGGGCCCGTGGCCGTGGTGCTGGTGGCGCTCACCCTGCTGCTCTTCGGCTGGCTGCAGGCCGATCTGGTCGGGCTCTGGCGGCGGCTGCGGCCCCTGCGGGGCCTGGTGCTCACCGCCCTGGTGGCCCTGCCCTGGTATCTCCTGGCCCTGCACAGTGAGGGCCGCCCCTTCTGGGACAGCTTCTTCGGCTACCACAACCTGCAGCGCTTCACCGAGGTGGTGAACCGCCATCTGCAGCCCTGGTGGTTCTTCCTGCCGGTGCTGCTGGTGGCCAGCCTGCCGGTGTCGCCGCTGCTGCTGGTGGGGCTGGCCCGGGCCATCGGGCCCCTGCGGCGGCGGTCCTGGTGTCCCACGGTCCCCCTGCCCCCGGCCGCCTCCCTGGGCCGCTTCGCCGCCTGCTGGCTGCTGGCGGTGCTGCTGTTCTTCACCGCCGCCGCCACCAAGCTGCCGAGCTACTGGTTGCCGGCCACCCCCGCGGCCGCCCTGCTGATCGCCCTGGCGGCCCAGGCCGGCTGGGCCGACGCCACCGGTCGGCCCTGGGAGCGCTGGGCCTGGGGCCTGAGCCTGGCTCTGGCGGCGCTGCTGGGCGTGGCGTTCCTGCTGGCGCCCCTCTGGCTGCCCCTGATCCGGGATCCGGAGATGCCTGGCCTGGCGGAGGAGCTTCAGGCCAGTCCCCTGGTGCCGTTGGTGGCGGGCTGCTGGCTGCTGGCGGCCCTGCTGGGCTGGCTCTGGCGCCGCCATCGGTCGCCCCTGCGATTGCTGATGCTGCAGCTGCCGCTCGCGGTGTTCGTGCCCGCCGGACTGGTTCCCCTGTGGAGCGTCGGCGATCGGCTGCGGGGGGAGCCCGTGCGCCGGATGGCGGCGGCGGTGCAGCGCCAGGGCCGTCCGGGGGAGCCCGTGGCGATGGTGGGCATCCTCAAGCCATCCCTGCTCTATTACGCCAGGCGGGTGGTGATCTACCAGGGGGTGGGCGCCCTCGGGCCCGTGAACCTGGCGGACCGGTTGCGCCGCGAGCATCGGGACGGTCAGGTGCCCAGCACTCCGGAGCAACAGCCCACCCTGCTGATGGTGATCGATCACACCACCGCCCGCGCCCCCGTCTGGCAAAACCTCGGACCCACCGTGATCGCCAGAGCCGGGGTCTACCGGCTCTGGCGACTGGACCGACGGCGTCTGGAGGCGTCGGCAGACCGCCTGCGCCTGCAGGGCCTCTCCCCTGACTGGGACAGGCCCCGGCCGGAGCGCTACTGAGCCGCCGGCAGATGGATGTCGAAGCGGCTGCCGACATCCATCTGGCTCTCGACGTCGATCGTGCCACCCATGGCCTCCACCAGCAGCTTCACCACCGACAGCCCGAGGCCCGAACCGCGCTCATGCTCGACGGCGTTGCGGCCCCGGTGGAAGCGGTCGAACACCTTGGGCAGGTCCTCGGGGGCGATGCCGATGCCCTGGTCACGGACGCTGATGCAGAGCCCCCTGTCATCCCTGGCCAGGTCCAGGGTGATCGGCCGTCCCGGAGGGGAATACTTGTCGGCGTTCTCGATCAGGTTGAGCAGCACCTGCTGGAGGCGGTCGGTTTCGGCCACGGCCTTGATCGGTCCCTCCGCCGCTTCCTTGGGGAGGTTGAGCAGCAGGGGACGGGACAGCTGGCTGCGGGCCAGATCGCAGGCGGTGGTGAGCACCTCATCCACCGCCACGGGGGCCAGCACCATCTGCAGCTGGCCGGATTCGCTGCGAGAGAGGTCCAGCAGGTCGTTGAGCATGCGGGTGATCCGGTGGGTCTCGGCCTCGGTGGTGGCCAGGGCGCGCATCTGCTCCGGATCCAGGTTCTGGCCACGTCGCTGGAGGCGACGCAGGTAGCCGCCGATGATCATCAGCGGGTTGCGCAGTTCATGGGACACCAGGCCCACGAACTGCCGCTGCTGGCACCAGGCCATGGACAGCCGGTCCAGCAGGCCGTTGTAGGCCCTGGCCAGCTCCTGGACTTCCAGCGGGGCGTGGTCGAACCTGAGGCGGCTGCTGGCCAGGCTCTCGGAGGTGACTCCGGCGGCCATGCGGTTGAGATCCCGCAGGGGCTGGATGATGCGCCGGGTCAGCAGGGAGATCGCCACCAGGGTCAGGAGCAGGCAGAGGCTCCACACCACGACCAGACCCAGCAGCATCGAGCGCAGGGTGGCGAGGTTGCCGCTGATGTCATCAGCGGCCCAGAGGGCACTGCCATCGGGGGATTGATGCACGGGATGGGTGAGAAAGGTCAGGCCTCCCATCCCCCGCACCAGCTTCTGGTCTGTTCCGATCAGCAGGTGGAGGCTGGCGGCCACGGGCCCGGAGCTGCCGTGGGCCGCCAGGGTGCGCTCCGCCAGGTGGGCAAGGGAAGCCCCGTTCCCGGTGGGCGGCATCGGCAGCAGCAGGGAACCATCGCTGCGCTCCACCCAGAAGAGCCTCCCAGGGGAGCTCTGACGTTCCAGCGCCAGCTGCAGTTGCCGGGTCCGTTCCGGTGAGGGATCAAGGCTGAGCTGGTCGAGGGATGCATTGAGGAGGCCAGCTGTGACGAGCATCTGGCGTTTCTGCTGACGCAGCAGGCACTGCTGGTTGAGCAGCAGGGTGAAGGCGGAGGCGGCGGTGAAGCCCAGCAGGACCGACGCGAAGGCCGCCAGACGGAGCTGGCCCAGCAGGCTGCCGAACAGGCGCTCTCGCCAGCCCGGTTGAGGCGCCCCCGCCGGTGAGGCCATCGGTGGCGTCGTCGTCACAGGCAGGGGTTCTCGAGCCTCTGGGGCAGGAGCCGCTGCAGCAGGCCGGGCAGCCGGTCGAGCAGTTCGTGCTTGAGCACGTAATCATTGGCGCCGGCCTCCTGGGCCTGGCGGCGCCGCTCCGGTTCGTTCAGGGAGGTGAAGATGACCACCGGCATGGTGAACCCCCGGGAGCGCAGATCCCGCAGACACTCGATGCCGTCGCAACCGGGCATCTGCACATCAAGGAAGACCAGGTCCACCCCCCCGTCCGCCAGCACCTCGTCAAGGGCCAGGCAGTTTTGGAGGGAGAGCACGAAGCAGCCGGAATCGGTGAGCTCGTCGGCCACCATCGCCCGGATGTGCGGGTCGTCGTCGACGATCGAGACGGTGGGCCTTTCCGAGCAGGTCAGGGGCTGGGAGGTGGTGGACACCATCGCCCGCTGCGCCGATCGGCTCTCACTGGGGAAGGGTGAAGTCATGGAGCCCTTTTACCGTGCCTCATCTTGACGTGAATCAGCAGACTCGTCATGGCTTAAAAATGGCTGAGCAGGGGGTGATCAGGCCGCCACCGGTTGCGGGCAGAGTTCTTCGTAAAGTCGTTCCAGGGCATCGATGTTGCCGGTGAGTGTGTAACGCTCCAGGGCTCTTTCCCGTGCCCGGCGCCCCAGTTCGGCGGTCAGCACCGGCTGGTCCCGAAGCACCGGCAGCAGCGTCCTGAGCTGAGTGGTGACGCCCTGGGTGCTGATCACGATGCCGGCACCGCCCTCCAGCACCTCCCCATCGGCTCCGGCATCGGTGGCCACGCAGGCGGTCCCACAGGACATCGCTTCCAGCAGGGCCAGGGACAGCCCCTCCACCAGGGAAGGCAGCAGGAACACTTCCGCCAGCTGCAGCAGCGCCACCCGTCGGTCGCGATTGGGCTCGTAGCCCCACCAGATCACATCTGTTTCGTTGCCGTACTGCAGCGAAGAGCGCAGGGGGCCGTCCCCCACGATCACCAGGACGCAGCCCCTGGGTCGCACCAGTCTCCAGGCCTTCAGCAGCGCTTCGACGTTTTTCTCGGTGGCCACGCGGCCCATGTACAGGAACACCCGCCGACCACCCACCAGCAGACGCAGCTGGGCCAGATCGGTCTCGCTGCCGGGGGCCGCGGGGATCCAGGTGTCGGTGTCGACCCCGTTGGGGATCACCGCCAGCCGCTCCCGGCGGACCCCCAGGCGCACCAGCACCTCAGCCTGCAGTTCGGAGAAGACGATCACCCGGTCGAACTTCGCCAGCGAGGGGGCGTAGAGCTGGTAGGTGAGCTGCTGGGTGCCGGCGGTGAGATTGCGCAACCCGGCATCGAAGGGGGGATGGAAGGTGGCCACCAGCGGCAACCCCAGCTGCTGGCAGAGGTCCGGCAGCCGGAAATCGAGCGGGGAAAGGGTGAGACTGGCGTGCACCAGGTCGGGCCGGAGCCGGGCCAGGGACTCGCGCAGTTCCCGCTGGGCTCCGGGGGAAGGGATCGTGTAGACCTGCGATTTGACCAGGTAGGGGAGGGCCACCTCCGGATTGCCCAGCGGCTCGGCGCTGACGCTCGGATCGCTCCCCGCCGCATCCGGCCGGCCCAGGGAGGGTGTGGGTGTGTCGAAATGGATGAAGCTCACCGAATGGCCGCGTTGCCGCAGGGCTTCGGTGGTGCTCAGGCCGTAGGTGACGTTGCCGCAGAACGGGGATTTCTTGCCCAGCCAGGCAATGTGCATTACCTGTACGGCCTCGTGCAACAGCAGAATTTAGCAGTGGTTCCGAGGATCCTCAGCCCTTTCTCCAGGGGCGCCCGCTGAGGGCGGCGACGGCCGCGATCGCCGCCAGCCCCCAGAGAACCGGCAGCAGTCCGTAGCGGCTCACGACCGCACCCGCCAGCACCAGGGGCAGGCTCAGGGCGATGTTGATCAGGTTGTTCTGCAGGCCGAACACCCGTCCCCGCTGGTTCTCCGGTGTGTCCTCCTGGATCGTCGTCTGAGCGGGGATCGCCAGCAGGGCCGCGCCCACCCCCAGAAGCCCGCAGAGCAGCAGGGTGAAGACCAGGTTGCCGCGCAGCTGGCCGAGCAGCACCAGGCACCAGGCGATGGTTCCCAGCCCAGCACTGGCCAGCAGGCGCCGGTTGAAGCGGTCACCGAGCTGGGCCATGGCGACGGCCCCCAGGGCCAGGCCCAGCCCGCTCATGGCCAGCAGGGTGCCGAAGCGGGTGGGCCCCAGGCCGCCGATCGCCGCCGCCAGGCTGATGGCGAGCACGTAGAGGGCGGCCAGCAGGCTGTAGAGCAGCACCAGTTGCAGCATGGCGTTGCGGACGTTGGGCCTCTCCCGCAGCACCTGCAGCCCTTCCCCGATCTCCTGCCAGACGGAGATGGACCGGGGCTCCCGGGGCGGCTCGGGGATCCGGATCCCGGCAATGGCCACCGCCGCCGCTCCGTAGCAGAGGGGCAGCAGAACGAACTCTCCTCCCGGGATCCCCACCTGGGCCAGCAGGGAGCGCAGCAGGCGCAGGATCGGGTCGCCCAGGGCAAATCCGACAATGGTGGCCGCCATGCTGGTGGCCTGGTACACCGAGTTGGCCGCCAGCAGCTGGGGGTTGGTCACCAGCAGGGGGATGGCCGCCTGCTCGGCCGGGGCGAAAAACTGGGTCAGCACCGACTCGCCGAAGGTCATGGCCAGCAGCGCCCAGTAGCCCCAGCTGAGCCCCAGCCACATCGGTCCGGGCAGCAGGCAGAAGGGGGCCAGGAGCGTCAGCGCGGCGCGCAGGCCGTTGGAGGCCACCATCACGGTGCGTTTCGGCCAGCGGTCGGCCCAGACGCCCGCCACCGTGCCGAGCAGCATGGCCGGCACGGTGTTGGCCACGTAGATGCCCGTGGCCAGCAGCGTGATCATCTGGGCCCGGGTCTCGAAGCTCATCCGGATGGCGGCGGCCGCCTCAGCGAGGGCCTCATTGCTCTGGGGGGTGTCCGTCACCCAGTACTGGGCGATCAGGAACACCATCAGAACGATGTAGAACTTGTCGGCCAGCTGGGAGAACACCTGGCCGATCCAGAGTCGCCGGAAGCCCGGCATGGCCAGGACCCCGGCCAGCCCCCTCTCGTTGGGCCCGCTCGGGCTCATGTGGGCTCGGACGGTTGCGGGGCCATGGGTTCGCAGGCAGTGCGCAGCAGTCTGAAGGCTCGCGGTCGCTGGCCGAGATGCTCGCCGCACCAGGCCTCCACCAGAGCCAGCAGGTGCAGCCACACCGCTTCAGGCCCCATCAGGTTGCCATCCCGTCGGCGGGGCAGGGCGGGGCGCGTAAGCCGCTGCAGAAGGGCCAGTTCGGAGGCGTTGAGCATCACCCGGGCGCCGGGAACGGCACCGATGGCGAGGCCCTCGCTGGGCAGCAGGCTGCAGCGCCAGTCCCAGTCGCCGATCGGGGGCGCCAGTGGGGCGCCGCTGCGGGAGCAGTGCTGCAGCGGCAGGGCGAAACCCCCCAGGGCGAGCAGGTGCACACTCCCCTGCACCGCCACGGCCAGGGCCTCCAGCGGCTCCGCCCGCTCCGTCACCACCCCCTCCAGGCGGCCCAGCTGCAGCAGCAGGTCGGCGAGCATGCCCGGGGCCGGAGCCTCGCCGGGCACGAGCTTCAGGCACAGCTCGGCCAGAGCCTGGGCGGCGGCCAGGGTCTCGAGTCGCTGGGCCAGACCGCTGTAGCTGCGCAGCACCCGCAGCTGGCGCACCCGCCCCAGGCCGCCCCGGCCCCCCACCTGCAGGTGCAGGTGGGTCAGGGGCACGGCCGCCGCCAGGCTGCTCTTCGGCCGCCGCGCCCCCGGTGCCGCCAGGCGGGTGAGCCCCTCCGCCTCGCTCAGCAGGGTGAGCAGCCGGTCGTGTTCCCCCAGGGGACGCGCGGTGAGCACCAGGCCATCGAGGCTCCGCTCAGGCATGGGCCCGCAGGGCCTGCATCAGGGCCACGCCCCGGCTCGTGCCCAGCCGGCCGGCGCCGGCCGCCACCAGGGCCAGGGCCTGGTCCAGATCGGCGATACCGCCGGCGGCCTTGACCGCCGCCCGCCCCCGGGCCAGGGCCACCAGCTGGGTCACCTGATCGGCCGTGACCGGTGGACCGAAGCCGCTGCCGGTCTTGAGGTGGCGGGCGCCGGCATCGATGCTGATCTCCACCAGCAGGGCCAGGGCCTCCGGGTCGAGGCGCCCGGCCTCCAGGATCACCTTCACCGGCAGGCCCAGATCGGTGATGGCCGCCAGATCGTCAAGCACGGCGCCGCCGTCCCCATCAGCCAGGGCGCCGAAATCCGGCACGACGTCCAGCTCGTCGGCGCCGGCGGCGGCGGCCCACTCGGCTTCGGCCCGCTTGATGGCCGTGGGCACGGCACCGAAGGGGAACGCCACCACGCCGATCAGCTTCACCGGCCCATCGAGCGGCAGCCGCTCGCGGGCCACCGGAAGCCAGCGGGAGGCCAGGCACACCCCGGCGAAGCCGAAGTGGCGGGCCTCATCGCAGCAGCGGTGGACCGCCTCCACGCCCCGGTGGGGATCCAGCAGGGCATGGTCGATCAGGGGGGCGAGATCGGGTCGTTCCTCGGTCCGCTCAGGCGTCACGGGGCTGGATGACGCCGAAGCCACCGTGGTTGCGGCGGTAGACCACCTGGATCTGGTCGGTGGCCGCATCGCGGAAAATGTAGAAGTCGTGGTCGATCAGCTCCAGCTGGTGCAGGGCCTCCTCCAGCTCCATCGCCGGCATGGCGAAGTACTTGCGGCGCACGCCGCGATGGGGCACCGCGGGTTCCAGGCCATCGGTGAGGGAGCCTCCTGGACTGGGCAGGCTGGCCGCACCGGCCTCCTCGGCGGCGGCGGAGCGGTGCACCGGCCCCTGGGTGCGCTCCTGCAGCCGGTCCTTGTAACGGGTCAGCTGGCGGCTCAGCTTGGTCGCCACCATGTCGATGCTGGCGTAGAGATTCTCGCTGCGTTCCTGGGCCCGGATCACCATGCCGTTGGCGAAGACGGTGACTTCCGCGGTCTGCTGGGGAACCCGCGGATTGCGGGCCACCGACAGATGGACGTCGGCTTCCTTGACCATGCCATTGAAATGGCTGATGGCGCGGTTGAGCTTGGTTTCGGTGTACTCCCTGATCGCCGGTGTGACGTCGAGGTTGCGGCCGTGGATCAGCAGTTTCATTCGGAGGCGCCCCTCCAGAGGAATGCGGACTCTGGAGTCCCTTTCAGGCTAGGAACGCCGGTGCATGGCCCCCAACACTCCCGCAATTCTTTTTGAACCCCGGGGCCCGGTTCCCTTCCCGCTGGCCTGGGAATGGCAGCGCCGGCTGCAGCGGCGTCGCTTCGACGATCCCGCCGCCCCAGACGCTCTGCTGCTCCTCGAGCACGAGCCCTGCTACACCCTGGGTCGGGGGGCCAGCCTGCGCCATCTGGGCTTCGATCCCGCCCATCCCCCCCTGCCCCTGTTCCGCATCGACCGGGGCGGTGAGGTCACCCACCACCTGCCGGGCCAGCTGGTGCTCTATCCCGTGCTCGATCTGCAGCGCCACGGCGCCGACCTGCACCTCTATCTCAGGGCGTTGGAGGAGGTGGTGCTGGCGGTGCTGCGGGACCTGGGGCTGGAAGGGGAGCGGGTCGAGGACCTCACCGGGGTGTGGCTGGAGGGCCGCAAGCTGGCGGCCATCGGCGTCGGCGCCCGGCGTTGGATCAGCCAGCACGGGCTGGCCCTGAACGTGGACTGTGCCCTGGAGGGTTTCGGGGCGATCGTTCCCTGCGGCATCCAGGACCGGCCCGTGGGCCGGCTGGTCGACTGGCGGCCCGGCCTCACCCCGGAGCAGGTGGCGCCGCTGCTGCTGGCGGCCTTCGTCCGGCGGTTCGGGCTGGTGCTGCGGTCGCCCCGGCCGGAGGAGGAACTGGCGAGGGCAGGAGCTGGAGGGATCGGGCCAGGCCTGGGAGAATCCTGAGCTTCCGCTCTCCCGCGCCTGCCGCCCATGAACGCCAGAGCCGAGATCCAATGGAGCGGCAGCCCCCAGGACCGCCGCGCCCTGGCCGCTCGCCACGACTGGAGCCGGCTCGAGGGCCTCGAAGGCCTCTGGCCCGAGCTTGAACGTCTCTACGGCGATGCGGTCGCCCTGGAGGCCCCCCATGGCCGCCATCCGGAAACATTGCGCTTCGCCGAGCTGCGCCAGGCCATCGACCGGGCCGCCGCGGCCTTTGCCGATCTGGGGGCGGTGGACGGGGACGTGGTCGCCCTGTTCGCCGAGAATGGCCCCCGCTGGCTGGTGGCCGACCAGGGCCTGATGCGGGCCGGCGCCGCCGATGCGGTGCGGGGCAGCGGAGCGCCGGTCGAGGAGCTGCGCTACATCCTCGAGGATGCCGGCGCCATCGGCCTGGTGCTGGAATCGGCCGCCCTGCTGGAGCGCCTGGAGCTGGCCGGGCCGGCCCTGGAGCGGCTGCGCTTTGTGGTGCTGCTGGAGGGCGAGGCTCCCGCCGTGCCGCCCCCGGTGCCCTGTCTCACCTGGTCGGAGCTGCTGGAACGGGGAGCGGACAAACCGCCGCCGCCGCTTCCTGCCGGGGGTCCCCAGCGACTGGCCAGCCTGCTCTACACCTCCGGCACCACGGGCCAGCCCAAGGGGGTGCCCCTCAGCCACGCCAACCTGCTGCACCAGTTGCGCAACCTGGGGGTGGCGGTGGCCCCGAGCCCCGGCGACCAGGTGCTCAGCGTGCTGCCGATCTGGCACGCCTACGAACGCACGGCCGAGTACTTCCTGCTGAGCTGCGGCTGCCGCCAGACCTACACCACCCTCAGGCAGCTGCGCTCCGACCTGCAGAAGGTGCGGCCCCAGTACCTGATCAGCGTGCCGCGGCTGTGGGAAGCCCTGCTCTCCGGTTTCGAGGACGCCCTGGCCGCCATGCCCCCCTCCCGCCAGCGGCTGCTGCGCACGGCCCTTGCCCTCAGCCGGGGGTACCACCGCCGCCGCCGGGTGGCGCTGGATCTGACCCTGGCCCCCGAGGCGGTGCCCGGTCGCGTCCTGGCCGCTGCCGGCGCCCTGCTGGTCTGGCCCCTGCACGCTCTGGCGGGAGCCGTGCTCTGGCCGAAGGTGCGAGGCCAGCTGGTGGGCGGACGTCTGCGTACGGCCATCAGCGGCGGTGGTGCCCTGGCGATCCATGTCGATGGCTTCTTCGAGGCCGTCGGCATCGAGCTGCTGGTGGGCTACGGCCTCACCGAGACCAGTCCGGTGCTCTCCTGCCGGCGGCCCTGGAGCAACCGCCGCGGCAGCGCCGGCCAGCCCCTGCCGGACACGGCCCTCAAGGTGGTGGACCCGGCCAGCGGCGCCACCCTGGCCTGCGGTGAGCGCGGACTGGTGCTGGCCCGCGGCCCCCAGGTGATGGCCGGCTACCACCACAAGCCCGAGGCCACTGCCAGGGTGCTCGATGGGGAGGGCTGGTTCGACACCGGCGACCTGGGCCTGCTGCTGCCCGACGGCACCCTGGTGCTCACCGGCCGGGCCAAGGACACCATCGTGCTCAGCAGCGGCGAGAACATCGAGCCGGGCCCCCTGGAGGAGGCCCTGGTGGCCTCCCCCCTGGTGGAGCAGGTGATGCTGGTGGGTCAGGACCGCAAGCAGCTCGGTGCCCTGCTGGTGCCGAAACCGGAGGTCCTGCAGGCCTTTGCGGCGGCGGCGGAGCTGCCCCTGCCCGGGGACGGTGCCGCCGATCCGGCCCTGCTGCGGGCTCTCTGCCGGGAGTGCAACCGGCTGCTGGCCGCCCGACCAGGCTCCCGGCCGGACGAGCGGCTGGGCGGTGTGGCCCTGGTGGAACCTTTCAGCATCGACAACGGCCTGCTCACCCAGACCCTCAAGCAGCGGCGGGACCGCATCGCCGATCGGGACAGGGCCGCCATCGCCGCGATCTATGCGGGTGGTTGACCGGATCGCCCGCCGCCTGACAGCCTGACCCCTGCACCTCACCTCCCATGGCCGACTGCAACACCCTCAGCATCAAGCGTTCGATCACGGTGCGGGCGGTGGTGACCCCCCGCTGGAAGGAGGATGCCGAGCGGGAGCTCAGCAATGCCCTTACCAACTTCGACCAGCAGCTGGCCCAGCTGGAGCAGGAGGGCCAGCGCCTGATCGACGAGATCCGCCGCCAGAGCGCCAATCCGCTGGATCCCCGGGTGCAGGAGCAGGTGGGTTCGGTGCAGCAGCAGGTGGCGGCCAAGCGGGCCGAGTTCGAGGAGCAGAAGCGGCAGGTGCTCGAGCAGCAGCGCCAGGTGCGAGAGCTGGAGATGGAGCAGGTGGTGGAGCAGGGGCAGATCGAGAGCTTCTGCGACGTGCAGGTGGGCGACAACCTGGTGCAGAAGCTGCAGGTGTCGGTGCTGGTGCGCGATGGGGTGATCGAGGCGATCGAGGGGGGCTGATCCTTTCGCTGCCTAAAATCCCCCCATCACAGAGTCAGATCTCCGTTGGCCACCCACGAAATCTTCATGCCGGCCCTCAGCTCCACCATGACGGAGGGCAAGATCGTGGAGTGGCTCAAGAAGCCCGGCGAGCGGGTGGAGCGGGGTGAGTCGGTGCTGGTGGTGGAGTCCGACAAGGCCGACATGGATGTGGAGGCCTTCCAGGAGGGTTTTCTGGCCGCGGTGCTGATGGAGGCCGGCAGCACGGCCCCGGTGGGCGAAACGATCGGTCTGATCGTCGAGAGCGAAGCCGAGATCGCCGCGGCGAAGGCCGCGGCTCCCGCTCCGGCTGCTGCGGCTGCCGCCCCCGCTCCTGCTGCCCCGACGCTCACCGTCACCCCAGCCGCACCGCCACCGGCCCCTGCGGCCACCCCTACCCCTGCCCCCGTGGCGGCCGCTCCGGCCCCGGTGGCGGCACCCGCCGTCACGGACGGCCGCGTGGTGGCCACCCCCCGGGCCCGCAAGCTGGCCAGCCAGCTCGGCGTGGCCCTGGCTTCGGTGCGGGGCACTGGTCCCAACGGCCGCATCCAGGCCGAGGACGTGGAGCAGGCCGCCGGCCAGCCGGTGAGCGTGCCGCGGGTGGCCGAGGGCACAGCTGCCGCGATGGCGCCCGCCGCCGGCAACGGCTCTGCTCCGGCCCCTGCCGCCCCCGCCGGCCAGACCTTCGGGCGACCCGGTGAGACGGTGGCCTTCAACACCCTGCAGCAGGCCGTCGTTCGCAACATGAACGTCAGCCTGGCTGTCCCCTGCTTCCACGTCGGCTACACGATCACCACCGACCGGCTCGACGCGTTCTACAAACAGGTGAAACCCAAGGGCGTCACCATGACCGCCCTTCTGGCCAAGGCCGTGGGCGTCACCCTGGCGCGCCATCCCCAGGTGAACGCCGCCGCCTCCGATACCGGCATGACCTATCCGGCGGCGGTGAATGTGGCGGTGGCGGTGGCCATGGACGACGGTGGCCTGATCACCCCCGTGCTGGCGGCCGCCGACAGCACCGACCTCTATTCCCTCTCCCGGAACTGGGCCGATCTGGTGGCCCGCTCCCGCTCCAAGCAGCTCAAGCCCGAGGAATACTCCACCGGCACCTTCACCCTCTCCAACCTGGGCATGTTCGGCGTCGACCGCTTCGACGCGATCCTGCCGCCGGGCACCGGCGCCATCCTGGCGGTGGCCGCCTCCCGGCCGGTGGTCGTGGCTCTCAAGGACGGCTCCATCGCTGTCCGGCGCCAGATGCAGGTGAATCTCACCGCCGATCACCGGGTGATCTACGGCACCCATGGGGCCGCCTTCCTCAAGGATCTGGCCGACCTGATCGAGAACCGCCCCGACAGCCTGGCGCTCTAGGTCCCTGCGCTCCCCCCGCCGTGGCCGTCGCGCTGCTCAGCCGGCTCTTCGGCCCCCCCCTGCCACGCTCCGCCGCCCGCAGCGAACGGCTGCCGAGCTTCCAGGCCCTGGCGATCCTCTCCTCCGATGCCCTCTCCTCGGTGGCCTACGCCACCGAGGCGGCTATGGGGGTGCTGGTGCTGGCCGGCAGCGGCGCCCTGGGCCTGTCCCTGCCGATCACCGGCGCGATCGTCGTGCTGATCGCCATCGTGGTGTTCTCCTACCGCCAGACGATCGAGGCCTACCCGCAGGGGGGCGGCTCCTACGTGGTGGCGCGGGAGAACCTGGGCACGGCTCCGTCGCTGGTGGCGGCGGCGGCCCTGCTGGTCGACTACACCCTCACCGCCGCCGTGAGCCTGATGGCCGGCACCCGTGCCCTGGCCTCGCTGTGGCCGGATCTGCTGCGCCACGAGGTGTCCTTCTCCCTGGTGCTGCTGCTGCTGGTGGGCTGGGCCAACCTGCGGGGAGTGCGGGAGGCGGGCCGCCTGTTCGCCCTGCCCACCTACGCGTTCGTGGGGATGGTGGCCCTGCTGGCCCTGGCCGGTTTCGGCAACCTGCTCCTGGCCCACGGGTTCCGCCCCGACCCGCCGCCGTCGGTGGCGGCCCTGGAGCCTCTCGGGCTGTTCCTGATCCTGCGGGCCTTCAGCTCGGGCTGCTCAGCCATGACCGGCATCGAGGCGATCGCCAACGGGGTGAAGGTGTTCCGGGAGCCGGCTGCGGCCCGGGCCCGCTCCACCCTGCTGGTGATGGGCCTGATGCTGTCGGCGATGTTCCTGGTTGTCAGTGGCCTGGGCTACGTGTATGGGATTGCTCCGCGGCCGGGCACCACGGTGATGGCCCTGATCGGGGCCCGGGTGTTCGGGGCGGGCAGTCCCTTGCTCTGGGGGCTGCAGATCGCCACCCTGCTGATCCTGGTGCTGGCCGCGAACACGGCCTTCGCCGATTTTCCGCGGCTCGCGGCGATGCTCTCGGAGGACCGCTTCCTGCCCCGCCAGATGGGCTGGATCGGCGACCGGCTGGTGTTCCAGAACGGCATCGCCGTGCTGGTGGTGGGCACCGCCCTGTTCATCCTGCTCTGCCGCGGCGACACGACCATGGCCGTGAACCTCTATGCCCTGGGGGTGTTCCTGGCCTTCAGCCTCTCCCAGGCGGGGATGGTGGTCCACTGGTGGCGCCGGCGCGGTGGCGGCTGGCTGGGCCGGCTGCTGATGAACGCCACCGGGGCCTTCACCACCCTGCTGGTGCTGGTGGTGATCGTGATCAGCAAGTTCGATGAGGGGGCCTGGGCGGTGGTGATCGCCATCCCGGTGATCGTGGCCGGCCTGGCGCGCATCCGGCGGCGGTACCGCCAGGTGGACGCGGCGATCGCCCCCGGCGAGGCCGACCGCGGGCCGATCCGGATCCCGGAGCGCAGCGAACCGATCGGCAACGACAGCATCGTCTGGGTCCCCTCGCTCAGCCGCCCCTCCCTGGAGGCCCTGCGCTACGCCGCCCGGGTGTCGGACCGGGTCACGGCGGTGTGGGTGCGCGCTGAGCGGGAGGATCCGGAACGGATCCGGGCCCAGTGGCGCCAGTGGGTGGGGGAGGATCCCCGGCTGGGCCTGGCCATTCTGGACAGTCCCTACGCCTCCCTGATCCAGCCCTTCGTGGGCTTCGTGGCCGAGCGGGAAGCCCTGCATCCCGACCGTTCCCACACCATCGTCATGCCTGTGGCCATCCCCCGTTACCCCCTCGACGGCCTGCTGCTCAACCAGCGGGGCCTGAACCTGCGCCAGGCCCTGCTGGCCGAGCGCAACCGGGTCTTCACCCTCGTGCGTTTCTTCCTGCCGGCCTGATGTCCGTCCCTCCCGATCCCGCCGACGGGCTCCTCTCCAGCTACTCCTTCGCCCTGCCCGAGGACCTGATCGCCCAGCAGCCGGCCGAACCCCGTCATGCCGCCCGACTTCTGGTGCTGGAAGGTGCCGGAACGGACACCGATGCGGCGGCGGCCCGGCACCGCACGGTGTGGGACCTGCAGGAGGAACTGGTGAGCGGTGATCTGCTGGTGGTGAACGACACCCGGGTGCTGCGGGCCCGGCTGGCGGCACGGCGGGCCAGCGGCGGCGCCGTCGAGCTGCTGCTGCTGGAAGCCCGCGGCGAGGGCCTCTGGCTCTGCCTGGCACGTCCGGCGAAGCGGCTGCACCAGGGAGAGGAGCTCCGCCTGGAAGCGGCGGGCCAGCCGCCCCTGCCGGTGCGGATCGAGGCCACCGACCCGGCCAGTGGAGGCCGGCTGGTGCGCTTTCCGGCGGACTGCACCGACGCGGCGGCGATCGAGCCCCTGCTGGCGCGCTACGGGTCCATGCCCCTGCCGCCCTACATCGCGGCGCCGGAGGGGGTGGATGACAGCCGCTATCAGACCCGCTACGCCGCCCGGCCCGGCGCGGTGGCGGCGCCGACCGCGGGGCTGCATCTCAGCGACGAGCTGCTGGAGGCCCTGCGGGCCCGGGGTGTCCTCCTGGCCACAGTGACCCTGCACGTGGGGCTGGGCACCTTCCGGCCGGTGGAGAGTGAGGACCTCAGCGCCCTGGAGCTGCACAGTGAGTGGGTGGAGGTGCGCCCCGAGCTGGTGGCGGCGGTGGCGGCCTGCCGGGCCCGGGGCGGGCGGGTGATCGCCGTGGGCACCACCTGCGTGCGCAGCCTGGAGGGGGTGGCGGCCCTCAACGGTGGTCGGCTGGTGCCCCACACGGGCCCGGTCAATCTGGTGATTCAGCCCGGTTTCCGCTTCGCCGTGGTGCAGGGGCTGCTGACCAATTTCCATCTGCCGCGCAGCTCCCTGCTGCTGCTGGTCAGCGCGCTCGTGGGCCGTCCCCGGCTGCTGGCCCTCTACGACGAGGCGATCGCCCATCGGTACCGCTTCTTCTCCTACGGCGATGCCATGTGGGTTCCGCCCGAGGCGGTGCTGGAGGCGGCCCGGGTCTGAGCGGCGTCTGCCGGAGTCCTGACCTACCGTCAAGGTCGGCGTTGATGCTTCATTTGGCCATGGCCCCTGCGACGAGCCAGGCAACCAGTTCTGCCGGCACGGTTGCCAGCAACCTTTCCAGCAATCTTTCAACCCCGCTGGCCCGCAACGGCTACGCGCTCATCAAGGGCGCCATTCCGGCGGAGCGCATCGATGCCCTGCTGGACTCCCTCGGGCGGATCAAGCGATCGCGCCGATTCCGGTTCCGCGCCCAGGGCACCAATTCCTTCGAGGCTCCCAACCTCGATGGCCATGGAAACCTGAGAAATTCGATTCACAATCCCCATCTGCTGGGGGCCCTGCCCGGATTTCAGCAGAAGGTGGAGGCGATCATCTTCTCCGAGCCGCTCTACCGCTGCCTGCACGACCAGGCCGGAGAGGGGGTGTACGTGAACTGGCAGACGATGCTGTTCGATCGCAGCGTCGGCACCCGGAACCATCAGGACAGCTGGTATCTCGACACCGACCCCCCCGGCGGTGTGATCGGGGCCTGGATCGCCCTGGAGGACATCACGATGGACTGCGGTCCCTTCAAGATCTACGAACGCACCAACCGGGGCCGGATCGATCCTGGGGCCTACGACTTCGGCGATCTGGAGAACGACCGGGCCTTCCAGTGCGATCACCCCGAGGGGCGCTGTGTGCGCCTGCTGCCGGCCAAGGGGGACGTGATCCTCTGGGATTCCCTGCTGGTGCACGGGGCCGACATGCCGGCCTCCGACGTCAAGACCCGCAAGTCCCTCACGGCCCATTTCTATCGCCACGGCAGGGCGGTGCAGGATCAACCGATCAAGCGGTCGTTCTCCATCTACGACCATCGCCAGCCGGCGACGTCGCGGCACAAGAAGATCCTCAAGGCCGCCACCATTCACCCCCTGCTCTACAGCGGCCTCTGCATCGGCCTTTCGGCGATCAGATCTCCGGAACTGGTGGGCAGCGGCAATGCACTCACGGAAATCCGCACCGTGAACTGAACGGGATCCGCCGCCTCGCTCCCCGTTGCCCCTCCCATGCCATGAAAAAGCCGTCTGCGACTCCCCCGGGGAGCCCAGACGGCATCAGGCACGATGGCGAAGAATCAGGCGGCGGCCAGGTTGGCGGCCACGAAATCCCAGTTGACCAGTTTGTCGAGGTAGGTGGTCATGTAGTCGGGACGGCGGTTCTGGTAGTCGAGGTAGTAGGCGTGCTCCCAGACGTCCATGGTGAGCAGGGCCTTCATGCCGTGGGCCAGGGGCAGGTCGGCGTTGGGGGTCTTGGTGATCTTGAGGCTGCCGCCGTCGAGGACCAGCCAGGCCCAGCCGCTGCCGAACTGGGTGCCACCGGCGGCCTTGAATTGCTCCTTGAAGGCGTCGAAGCTGCCGAAGTCGGCGTTGATCCTGTCGGCCAGGGCGCCCGTGGGGGCACCGCCGCCGCCGGGCTTCATGCACTGCCAGTAGAAGCTGTGGTTCCAGACCTGGGCAGCGTTGTTGAAGACGCCGGCCTTGCCGGCGTCGCCGGCCACCGCCAGGATCACCTCCTCCAGGGTCTTGTCCTCAAGGTCACCGCCCTCGATCGCCTTGTTGAGGTTGGTGACGTAGGCGGCGTGGTGCTTGCCGTGGTGAAACTCCAGGGTCTGCCGGGAGATATGGGGCTCGAGCGCGTCGAGGCCGTAGGGCAGTTCGGGCAGCTGATGAGCCATGGCTGAAAATTTCGTCTACCCCATTGTAACGAAGGTCACAGGCAGGCCGGCTGATGCCCTGCTCTTCAGCCCTTCACCTCCAGCAGCTCGACCTCGAACACCAGGGTGGCGTTGGGGGGGATCACACCACCGGCACCCCGTTCCCCGTAGGCCAGGTCGGGGGGAATCACCAGCTTGCGCTTGCCGCCCACCTTCATCCCAGCCACACCTTCGTCCCAGCCACGGATCACCCGGCCGGCTCCCAGGGGGAAGCTGAAGGGGCCACGGCCGTAGCTGCTGTCGAATTCCTTGCCGTTGGTGAGCGTGCCGCGGTAGTTGACCACCACTGTCTGGCCGGAGCTGGCCTCGGCCCCTTCGCCCACGGTCAGGTCGGTGATCCGCAGACCGCTGGGGGTGGTGCGTTCGGTGGGGGAGACCAGTTCGCCGCCCAGGGCCGCGGCGCCGGTGGAGGCCAGGTTTTCGGAGGCGTCAGGGGCCATGGTGAACAGGGTGGGGTTGGGGACGTCGGGGTCGAGTTCGAGGGGCGCCGCCACGGCGGGGCGGGCCGCCGGTGGCGCAGCAGCAGGGCTGGAGGAGACCACCGCCTGCTGGAGGCCCGCCTCGGCCGCCGAGGGCGGGGCCGCCTCCACCACCGAGGGGGAGACGAGCTGGCTGACCAGCGCAAGCATCAGGCAGGCCACGCAGACCATCGAACTGATCAGGATGTCGCGCATGCGGAAAAGTCCTCCGGGCCGGTCGATTCTGCCAGGCACGTCAGTCGGCGCCGTCGCCGCCGTTCTGGCGTTGCCGCAGGGTCTGCTCCAGGCGATCGATCCGGCCTCGCAGTTCGTCCAGCTCCCGCTGCCGGGCCAGGCCCAGGTCCTGCAGCAACTGGTCGCGGTTGCGTTCCAGCTGGCGTTCCGCCTGCTGTTCCACCTCCGGGGTCTCGCCGCGCAGGGCCCGCAGCACGTCCTCGACCAGGGCGGAGGCGTGGTTGGGGTCGAGGCGGCCGCTGCTCACCCATTCCTGACTCACGTACTTGAGGCGGTCGGCCACCAGTGAGGTGGTGCCGAGGCCGCGCAGCAGCAGCATCTGCAGCAGATTGCCCTGGTCCATGAAAGAGGTTTCCTTGGGGAAACGGCGTGGTACTCCCATGACCTTGGCGCCTCAGGCGCCCGCCGACCATGGGCAATGACCGTCGGCCCCGCTGGATCGTCGCCACTGGGGCCGGCCTGCTGGCGGGCCTCAGCCTGCCGCCGCTCGGCTGGCCCTGGCTGCTCTGGCCCGCCCTGGCGGTGCTCTGGGGGCTGGTGGCCGTTGGCGGGGGAGCCGCCGCTGCCGTGCCCAGGCCATCGCCCTGGGCACCGCTCCGGGCCGGCTTCGGCTGGGGGCTGGCGGCGGTGCTGGTCAGTCACCGCTGGCTGCTCTGGCTCCACCCCCTCGACTGGATCGGGGTGCCCGGCCCCCTGAGTCTGCCGATCTGCCTGGCCCTCTGGCTCGCCTGCGGCCTGGCGGCGGGCGTCCTGGTCGGGGGCTGGGGGGTGCTGGTGGCGCGGCTCGACGGGCGCCGCTTCAGCACGGCCCTGCTGGCGGCGGCCCTTTGGGGTCTGGCGGAGGTGTGGCTGTCCAGCGGGCCGCTGTTCTGGCTAGGCCTGGGCGCCTCCGCCCTGCCGGCGGACCGGGCCCTGGCCGGTCTGGCCTCGCTGGGGGGGGCCGGCCTGCTGGCGGCACTTCAGCTGCTGATCGGCTGGGGGCTCTGGCGCACCATCACGGCTGCGACCGCGGCAGCCCGGCTGCGCTGGTCGGGCCTGGGCCTGGTCGCTGTGCTGGCGGCCCATCTGCTTGGGCTGGCACTGGTCGCTCTGCCCGTCCCTGCGGCCGGATCCGATGGGGACAGTGCGGGCGGGCCGCCCCAGCGATGGCTGGTGGTCCAGCCCGCCATTCCCACCCGCCAGAAGTTCCAGCCTGCCCAGCAGCAGCGGCTGCTGCGCCAGCTGGCCGCCGCCCAGCGGCAGGCCCTGCTCCCCGATGAGCGGCCCGGTGGGGGGCCGATCACGGGGCTGCTGCTGCCGGAGGGCGCTCTGAGCCTCGGCCAGCCCCTGCCGGAGTCGGCGCCGCTGGAGGTGCTCAGCGGCGGGTTCCGTCGCCAGGGGCTGGAGCAGCGCAGCAGCGTGCTGCGTTTCGCCCCCGGGGAGCGAACGGCCGGCACCTGGATCGACAAGCACCGTGTTGTGCCGCTGGGGGAATGGGTGCCGCTGGCGGGCCTGTGGCGCTGGAGCGGCCTCTCGGCGGTTGGCGGCATCGAGCCGGGAGCGGCCTCGCGGCTGCTGGAGCGACCCGGCGGTGCGGTGGGGGTGGCCATCTGTTACGAGCTCTCCGACGGCTCCGCCCTGGCGGCCGCCAGTCGGGACGGGGCCCGCTGGTTGCTGGCCACCGCCAACCTGGATCCCTATCCGGCGATGCTGCAGGGGCAGTTCAGGGCCCTGGCCCAGCTGCGGGCGATCGAGACCGGCCGCTGGCTGATCAGCTCCGCCAACACCGGCCCCAGCCTGGTCGTGGACCCCGGCGGCCGGGTGGCCGCCCAGCTGCCGGCGGGGCGGCCGGTCACCGGGATCCTGAGCCTGCGGCAGCGTTCGGACCTGACGCCCTACGACCGCTGGGGGGACTGGCCCCTGCTGGGGATCGCCGCCCTGGCCGGGCTCTGGCGCTGGCGCCCCTGAAAGCGCCGGGCTCGCTCAGGCCTCCGCCGGCTGGCCCTGCTCGAGATAGAGGGTCTGGGTGGGATAGGCGAAGCCGATCTCCTGATCCTCGAAGCTGCGCAGGATGCCGAGGTTGATCTGTTGCTGCAGATCGAGAAACAGCACGATGTCGCCGTCGGGGACAAAGAACACGAACTCGAAATCCAGGGCGCTGTCGGCGAAACCAGTGAAGTGACAGCGGTCGAATTCCGCTGGCGGATGGGCCTGCACCACCTGCGCCACCAGCTCGGGGATGGCGGCCACCTTCTCCACCGGGGTTTCGTAGAGCACCCCGATGGTGTGGGCCACCCGCCGCCGGGGCAGGTCGCTGAAGTTGTGGATCGTCTGGTTGAGCAGTTCCTCGTTGCTGATCACGATCCGCTCGCCACTCAGGCTGCGGATGATCGAGGAGCGCAGACCCACCTGCTCCACCGGGCCGAGCACATCGCCGAAGCGGATGAAATCGCCGATCTGGAAGGGTTCGTCCAGCAGGATCGTCAGGTAATTGATGAAGTTGGTGAACGGCCCCCGCAGGGCCAGACCGATGCCGATGCCGGCGCCGGCCAGGGAGGCGTAGACGGCACCCAGCTCCACCCCCTGGTTCTGCAGGAACACCAGGGCGCCGACGATCCAGAGGATCGTGCCGATCATCGGGGCCAGTCCGTCCAGGGTGCTCAGCTGCTCCTCCCGCCCCAGCCGCTGCATCGAGCGGTTGACCAGCAGCAGCAGGGCGCGGTTGACCAGCCGCACCACCAGCACGATCGCCACCAGCTCCACGGCTGCGCTCACGAACCGGTCGGGGCCCTGGTCGAACTGCAGCCCGTCGATGTCCCGCACCAGGGTCTGCCAGCCCCACAGGACCATGGCGAGATAGCCCAGCGGAGCGAGGGTGCCCAGCACCAGGCGGATCAGGGTGTCATCGGTGCTGGTGGCGGTGCGGGCGGAGAGGCGCCGCAGCAGGCGCCGCACGACGCGTGTGGCCATCCAGATGACGGCGGAACCCCCCAGCACACGGATCGCGGCCGAGAGGAACGTGACGCCCAGGGTCGTCATGGGTTCGCATGCGGCTCGGGCCACCCTTGCATATCCGGCCGGTGCGCTGACGCGCCTCAGTCGTCCGTGTCCGTGCTCTCTTCCGGCTTGTTCGGGGCCAGGTGGGCCATCAGGGCGTCGGTGATGTCGGGGGGGAGGGCCACCTGGATCCGGTCGTTGCGCAGGTGCAGATCCCGCTGGGGGAATGGGATGGTCAGATCGTGGCGGCGCAGCATCGCTTCGATGCGGTAATTGAGCTCGCTGCGGATCTCGTACTGGCGCCGGGGCTGGTTGATCCAGACCAGCAGACGGAAATCCAAAGAGCTCTCACCGAAGCCCGTGAAGAACACCCGGGGCGGCGGGGCCGGGATGATGTCGGAGTATCCCTGGCAGGCCTCCAGCAGGGCCTGGCGAACCAGCTGGCAATCGGAGCCGTAGGCCACCCCCACCGGGATCTGCAGCCGGGCGACCGAGCTGCCATGGCTCCAGTTGACGACCCGGGATTCGAGGAATTCCGCGTTGGGAACGATGATCGAGATGCGATCGAGAGTCACCACTTCGGTGCTGCGCAGATTGACCCGCGTCACGGTGCCCTGCAGGTCGCCCACCTCGACAAAGTCATTCACCTGGATGGGCCGCTCGAACATGATGATCAGGCCGCTGATCAGGTTCTTGGCGATCCCCTGCAGGCCCAGACCGACGCCCACCCCCAGCACGCTGGCGAACAGGGCCAGGGAGGTGAGATCGAGGCCCCAGAGCTGCAGCAGCACCAGGGTGCCGAGGAACAGCAGGCCGTACTGAACGATGAAGGCGATCGCCTCCTGGGAGCCCGGTTCGATGCCGGTGCGCTGCAGCACCCGGGTGCGGAGCATGGCCTTGAGGAACGCCACGCCCCGCACCAGCACCAGGAACAGCGCCACCAGGATGACGGCGTCGAGCACCGAATAGCTGCGTCCCCCCAGGGGCAGGAAGGGGGAGCCCAGGCTTTCGGTGATCGCATCGAACAGGCGGCTCACCAGCAGCCGGGTGGTGGGGAAGAAGCCGGCGATCACCCAGATCGCCGCCACCCAGCCCCCCAGTTGCAGCACCACCAACAGTCCGTGCAGCAGCCAGTCCATGCCCCGCAGCGGTTTGACGCTGCCCGGGTCGCTGGGCAGCGGCTGGGTGAGGGCGGAAGGCAGGAACCGGCGCCACAGCAGCAACAGCAGCCGCTGCAGCAGGAAGGCGGCCACCAGGATCGCCAGGGACACCGGAACCATGCGGGCCACATAGGCGGCCTTGCGTTCGGAGCGGCCCCGTTCGATGGCCTTGGCAATGCTGCGCCGCCAGAGTTCGGCCTGACCCTGCACTGCCAGGGTCTCCGGGGTGTCGCGCCGGGTGACGGTGAGGATCACCTCGCCATCGAGGGTGATCACCGGCAGGTTGTTGAGTTCCTCGACCCCGATCCGGCCCGGTTTCCCGGAGGCCACGACCTCCTGCAGCAGCCGGTTGGCCCGCTCCACCCGCTGCTCGGCCGTGTAGTCCTTCGAGGGGGTGACCTCGAACAGGCGGTTGCCGTCCAGTTCCAGGAAGGCGGGAGCTGCCGGAGTCGTCTGGGCGCGGGCCGCGGGAAAGGGTGGTGCCGCCACCAGCAGCAGCACCAGCGCCACAAGGGCACCCCAGCCCCAGGGCCGGAGGCGTCGGCGTGGCCTTGGACGCGGGGGCACGGCGGGCGGGAGGGCCATGGGGACGGGGCACTGCGACCAGCTTGCCGCCGATCCCGGCGCCCGGAGTGTGTCTCAGGCGGCTGCCAGGGGCTGGCGGGCCGGGCTGGGCAGCCGCAGGGAGGCCAGCCAGGAAAGGGCCACCAGCAGTGCGGAGCACCACAGGCAGGCCTGCAGACCGCTGCTGGGGGTGCCCCCCAGCAGGAAAACGGCTCCGGAGAGCAGGGTGCCCACCAGCCGGCCGGCGGCGTTGGCCATGTAATAGAAGCCCACGTCCAGGCTCACCGATTCGGTGCCGGCATAGGCCAGCACCATGTAGCTGTGGATCGAGGAGTTCATGGCGAACACCAGCCCGAAGGCCACCAGGCCGCCACAGACCGCCAGGGCCGGATGGGCCCCGCGCCAGAGGGCCACGGCGATCAGGGCCGGGATGGCGCACAGGGCGGCGCTCCAGAACTGCACCGCCGCCACCCCCGGCGGCGCGCCGCGGCCCCAGGAGCGGCGCAGGGCCGGGGCGGCGGCCTGGACGATCCCGTAGCCGATCACCCACAGCCCCAGGAAGCCGCCCGCCTCCCAGAAGCGCCAGCCCAGGGCCGCCTCCAGGAACACCGGCAGGGCCACCACGAACCAGACGTCGCGGGCGGCGAACAGGAAACAGCGGGCCAGGGAAAGCACGTTGATGCCGCTCGAGGGGGAGAGGAGGGTGCGCAAGGCGGGTTTCGCCTTCATGCGGCCGATGTCCCCGGGCAGCTGCAGGGTGAACAGGAAGGCGAGGCTGAGGCCACCGGCCATGGCCGCCACGGCGGTGTTGAAGCCCAGGCCGCTGAGCAGCACCCCGCCGAGGAAGAAGCCCACGCCCTTGAGGGCGTTCTTGGAGCCGGTGAGCAGGGCCACCCAGCGGAACAGCTGGCCCTCCCCCCGCGCGGCGTCGTCGGGGGTGGTGGGCACCACCGTCTTGATGGCGCTCTTGGCACTCATCTTGTTGAGATCCTTGGCGATGCCGCTGATCGCCTGGGCCCCCATCACGTAGAGCACCGAGAGGGCCCGGGGCCAGCTGGCCGCCACGGGCACCAGCAGCAGCAGGGCGAGGATCTGCAGCAGGGTGCCCACCCAGAGGGTGAGACGCAGGCCGTAGCGGGCGCCGATCCAGCCGCCGCCGAGGTTGGTGAGGACCCCGAAGAACTCGTAGAAGACGAACAGCAGGGCGATCTCCAGGGTGGAGTAGCCCAGCTGGTGGAAGTGGAACACCACCAGCATCCGCAGGGCCCCGTCGGTGAGGGTGAAGGCCCAGTAGTTGGCGGTGACGATCACGTACTGGCGCAGGGGCGTCATGGCTGCTCCCGCTCCGCCACGTGACAGGCCACATCCGCCATGCGGCAGCTGTAGCCCCACTCGTTGTCGTACCAGGCGTAGACCTTGAGCTGGGTGCCGTTCACCACCTGGGTGGAGAGGCCATCGACGATGGCGCTGCGGCTGTCGTTGACGTAGTCGACCGACACCAGGGGGCGCTCCTCGAACCCGAGGATCCCCTGCAGGGGGCCGGCGGCGGCGGCGGCGAAGGCCCGGTTCACCTCCTGGGCGGTCACGATCCGCTCCAGCTCGAACACCGCATCGGTGAGGGAGGCGTTGAGCAGGGGCACCCGCACGGCGTGGCCGTTGAGGCGGCCCTCCAGTTCCGGGAAGATCAGGCCGATGGCCCGGGCCGAGCCGGTGGTGGTGGGGATCAGGGAGGTGAGGCCGCTGCGGGCCCGGCGCAGATCCCTGTGGAAGCCATCGACCGGCACCTGGGTGTTGGTGATGTCGTGCAGGGTGGTGATCGCGCCGTGGCGGATCCCGAAGGTCTCGTGCACCACCTGCACCACCGGCGCCAGGCAGTTGGTGGTGCAGGAGGCGGCGGTCACCAGCCGGTGACGGGAGGGGTCGTAGAGGTGGTGATTGATGCCGTAGACGATGTTGAGGGCCTCGGCGCCGGCAATGGTGCCCTTCACCGGGCAGGCCACCACCACCCGCTTCAGGCCGGCCTGGTCGAAGTAGGGCGCCAGGGTTTCGGGCGTCCTGATGGCGCCGGTGCACTCCAGCACCATCTCCACCTCGGCCGCGGCCCAGGGCACGGCGGCTGGATCGCTGAGGCGACTCCAGCCGACAGCCTGCGGCCCCACCCGGAAGCCGGTCTCTGCCGCCGTCACCGGCTGGGTCCAGGGACCGTGCACCGAATCGAAGCTGAGCAGATGGGCGGCGGCTTCGGCATCGCCGCCGTGGTCGTTGACATGGACCACCTCAATGCCGGGGCGGCCCCAGAGGACGCGGAAGAGCAGGCGGCCGATGCGCCCGAAGCCGTTGATGCCGACCCTCATGGCAGCACAGACATCGAAGGACGCGGGGGCGAAAATGGGGGAGGACCGAAAATTACATCAACCAAACTTGATTGATGGTGCTCCCCGTCACGTCCCCTGCCGCCCCGCCCCTGGCCGCCGAGGGGGCCCGCCTGCTGCTCAAGGCCCTGGCCGATCCGATCCGCCTGGAGATCATCGAGGCCCTCGGCCGGGGGGAGCGCTGCGTCTGTGATCTCACCACCGACCTGAACCTGGCCCAGTCGCGGCTGTCCTTCCACCTCAAGGTGCTGCGGCAGGCGGGCCTGCTGGCCGACCGCCAGGAGGGCCGCTGGATCTATTACCGGCTGCGCAGCGAGGCCATCGAGGAGCTGCGCGCCTGGCTGGCCGCCCTCAGCCGCGCCTGCGCGGAGCCGGCGCCGCCCTGCCCCTGAGCCGGATCAGCTGAGGGCGGGCTGGGAGAACGGGCCAAAGGGGCGGGGCACCAGCACTTTGCGCAGGGCGAGGCGGCTGGCGCCGTCTTCCGATGAGGGCTCTGCGGATGCTCCCGCCTCTGCGGTTCCGTCCTCGGCCCCGTCCTCGGCGCTAGTGGGCGCCAGCAGATCCAGCACCGCCTGGCGCACCCCGGCCAGCCGCCTTTCCAGTCGCTGGCGCTGCCGCCGTTCCGCCTCCCGTTCCTGCAGCAGTGCCTGCCGCTGCCGTTCGGCGGCCTCCTGCAGCGCGCACTCCCGCTGGGCCGCGGCCGCGGCGGCCTCCTGCAGACGCTGCGCCAGTTGCGCTTCCCGCTGGCGCTCCCGTTCCCGTTCCGCCTCCTCCAGCGCCGTCTGCTCCTGCTCGGCGATGGCGATCTGCTGGCGCACGGCCTCGTGGAAGCGCTCCACCTCCGCCTCCGCCAGGCGGCGACCCTCCAGGGCCCCGGCCAGCTCGGCCTCGAGCCGTTGCCTCGCCTGCCGGGAGTCCTCCTCCCGGGCGGCCCATTCGTGGGCCCGGGTGGCGGCGGCGGCCTCCAGGTGGCGGCGGAAGCGACGCTCCTGCTCCAGCTCCTCGCGCAGGCTGTCGACCTCGTCAGACGTGATTGCGATCAGGCTCTGGGCCTGGGCGTTCAGGGCCTCGATCGCCTGGGAGAAGGAGGGGGACATCGGGGTGCGCGCGGAACGGGTGATGGCTCTGCTCTAGCTGTGCGCGGTGAGGCCTGTCGGTAGCGATGGGCTCCTGGCGGGGTTGACTCCGCCGCCTGGCCGGGGTTGACCACCTGGACCGGATGCCGTACCCGCAGGCAGAGCTCCGGCGAAGGCAGACCAGGTCGCTCCCATGGGCCCTGAACGGCTGCAGGGGTCGGCCTCAGAAGAAGAACTTCACACCCACTTCGATGCCGTTTTCGTTGATGAGGTAGGCGTTCCGTGGTGTGGCGCCGTTGCTTCCGCCCAGGTGCAGCAGTCGCCAGGAGAGATTGAGCTGGGTGCTGTTGCCGATGGCGTAGCCAACTCCGGCCTGGGTATTCCAGGAAATGTTGTCGGGCTGGCCGATGCCGAAGCCACCGATGTCGGCGCGGCCGAAGATCCGCAGCCGCGGCGACAGGAACACCATGGCCTGGGTTCCCAGCAGCGGTTGGGCGACCGTCGAGTTGAAATTGCCGTAGCGGACGAAGCTGCGGGGGGGACCCTCCAGGCTGATGCTGTTGCGCGGGCCGGAGAAGGTGAGGCCGGACCCCGATCCCTGGGCTTCGATGCCGACCTGGGACTGGACGTTGACGATGCGCACCCCGGCGTAGGGGATCACCGTGAAGCTGCCGGGGCGGGCCACGGCCGTCTCCCGGTCGCCGAAGCGATAGCGCAGGGCCAGGTCGTAGATGCCCTGGATGGTGCTGAGGCTGGCGTTCCGGGTGCGTGGCCCGATGTCGAGGCTGGCGCTGCGGCGATCGAGCGAACCGAGGCTGCGATCCACCTGGATGGCACCCCTGGTGCTGCCTTCAGAGCCCTTGATCGACAGGTAGCTGATGTCAGTGAGCAGGCCAAGGCGCCCGTACTCGACACTGCCGCGCACGGTGGCGATGCCGGTGAGGGGCCGCAGCACCTGATCCAGGTCGAGGTCGAAGTCGGAGTTCACCCCCCGGACGGTGGTGGTGCCGCGGGTGCGCAGGGGCCCGAAGCCGTAAAGCTCCACGGTGCCGGCCCAGGCGGGCTCTGGCCTGGTCTCTGCCTCGGTGTGTGAGGGGAGCGGCGTTGGGTCGTCGATTCCCCCATCGGCGGGCGCCTCAACGCCAGGGCCCTCGGCCAGGGCCGGAGTGGCCCCTGCGATCAACGGCAGCAGTCCGCAGGTGAGGAAGAGGAGGCCGAATCGCATGGAGCAGAACGTGGAGGGGGGGGGAGGATCGGGGCCGGACAGCGGATCGCCCCAGCATGGTTCTCTGCCCGGAATCCTGGAGGATCCCACTCTCGACGGGGCGCCTGGAGCTTCCTTCCGGCCGTGTTCATGGATCAGGACAAGGCCATCGATCCTGTGCTCCAGCGCCAGGCTTGCCGGCCGGCGTCCTCGTGCCGACCTGATGATCCGGCTGTTGTTGGCTCTGTGTGAAAACTGTGGCCCGCCGCACACTCAGCTGGCGCCGTGTCGTTTCAACTGAGCGTCTGTCCACGTCCGCCCAGCTCGAACAACCTGTGCCCGTCCATCGCCCGGAGCTCGTGTTGTTGGCGGCCCTGCTCGTCCTTCTGACCCTGGGCCAGGGCTTGGCGATCATGGTGGTGCGGCCCATGCCCGCCCTGGCGGCGGAGATGTGCCCTGCTGGGATGGTTCCCATCCCCGGTGGCCGCTACCGGATCGGTGCGGCAGGTCGCCTGCCGGAGGAGGCGGAGGCGCCGGTGCGGCTGCGGCCCTTCTGCCTGGGCCAGACCGAGGTCACCAACCGGCAGTTCGCCGCCTTCGCGGCCGCCACGGGCTACCGGACCCAGGCGGAACGCCCCCTGCCGGCGGAGCCGTTCCCGGAGCTCTCCGCCGCCGAGCGCCGCCCGGGGTCGGTGGTGTTCCATCCGCCTGCCCCCGGAGAGCCCGTTCAGGAGCTCAGCTGGTGGCGGTGGGTGCCCGGCGCCGACTGGCGCCACCCCGAGGGGCCCGGCAGCACGATCGAGGAGCGGCTCGATCATCCGGTGGTGCAGGTGTCGCTGGAGGATGCCGAGGCCTATGCGGCATGGGCCGGCGCGGCCCTGCCCAGTGAGGCCCAGTGGGAGTTCGCCGCCCGGGGCGGGCTGAAGGATCGGGCCTTCAGCTGGGGCGACACCTGGAAGCCCGGCCAGGCCAACACCTGGCAGGGGGAGTTCCCCCTCAGCAACACCGGCGAGGATGGCTACCTCGGCACCGCCCCGGTGGGCCGCTTTCCCGCCAACGGCTATGGCCTGCACGACATGACCGGCAATGTCTGGGAGTGGACGGCGGACTGGTACCGCCCGGGCCATGAACGCCTCGCCGGGCAGGAGGACCCCCGGCTGGCGGATCCCTCCGCCAGCAGCGATCCCCGGGACCCGGGGGTCGCCAAACACGTGATCAAGGGAGGATCCTTCCTCTGCGCCCCCAACTTCTGCAGCCGCTACCGGCCCGCGGCCCGGGAAGCGGAAAGCCCCGACACCGGCACCTCCCACATCGGCTTCCGTCTCGTTTCCCCTTCCCTGACGACCCATGGCTGAACGACTGATCCAGGCCCTGACCGCCGCGACCGCTCGTCTGGCCCGCCTCTTCGGCGTCGCTGGCCCCTCGGGCCTGGGCCGGCGACTGCTCCTGGTGGCCCTGGCCCTGGCCCTGGTGGGCTGGCAGGCGGGCTGGGTGCCGGCCGCCGCCCAGCGGATCACCGGCACCCTGGGAGCCCCGAATGCCACCACCACGCTCCCCGGCAACCAGCTGCCGGCCCCGGCGCCGCCCTTCGGCGGCGTGATCAGGGACGGCGCCCTGCAGTCCAAGCCGTGGTGGGCACCGCGGATCGTGCCGCCGCAGCAGGCCCCCAACGTGCTGCTGATCATCACCGACGACGCCGGTTTCGGAGTGCCGAGCACCTTCGGCGGCGTGATCCCCACGCCGGCCATGGATCGCATCGCCCGGGAGGGACTTCGCTACAACCGCATGTTCTCCACGGCCCTGTGCTCCCCCACCCGTGCGGCCCTGATCACCGGCCGCAACCACCACTCGGCCGGGTTCGGGGTGATCTCGGAGCAGTCGACGGGCTTCCCCGGCTACAACAGCATCATCGAGGGCGACAAGGCCACGATCGGCCGGCTGCTCAAGGACAACGGCTATTCCACCGCCTGGTTCGGCAAGGATCACAACACCCCCGCCTTCCAGGCCAGCCAGAGCGGACCGTTTGATCTTTGGCCCACTGGCATGGGCTTCGAATACTTCTATGGCTTCGTGGGTGGGGATGCCAACCAGTGGCAGCCGAACCTGTTCCGCAACACCACCCAGATCTATCCCTTCGAGGGCAAGACGCCCGGCACCTGGAACCTGGTCACCGCCATGGCCGATGACGCCATCGACTACATGAACCGGATGCACCAGATCAATCCCAGCAAGCCACTGTTCATCAAGTACGCCCCCGGCGCCACCCACGCGCCCCACCATCCCACCCAGGAGTGGGTCGACCGGATCCATGCGATGCATCTGTTCGATGACGGCTACGAGAAGCTCAGGGAAAGGATCTTCGAGAATCAGAAGCGCCTGGGGGTGATCCCGGCGGATTCGAAACTCGAGCCCTGGCCCGCCGATGTGATCACTCCCTGGGACCAATTGATCCCGGAGGCCAGGAAACTGTTCATCCGCCAGGTGGAGGTGTTCGCCGCCTACGCCGCCTACAGCGATGCTGAAATCGGCCGCGTGATCCAGCAGTTCGATGATCTCGGCAGGCTCGATAACACCCTGGTGATCTACATCAATGGTGATAACGGCACGAGCGCCGAAGGTGGTCCGTTGGGCACCCCCAACGAGGTGGCTTTCTTCAATGGCCTCAACAAACTTCCCGTTGAGGTGCAGATGAAGTTCTACGACGTGTGGGGGACCGACCTCACCTACAACCACATGTCGGCCGGCTGGTCGTGGGCCTTCGACACCCCCTTCACCTGGTTCAAGCAGAACGCCTCGAAGCTGGGCGGTGTCAACCAGAACATGGTGGTGTCCTGGCCGGCGCGCATCAAGGACAAGGGCGGTCTGCGCGAACAGTTCGTGCATGTGATCGACGTGGTGCCGACGATCCTCGAGGCGGCTGGCCTGGAGGCGCCCGAGGTGGTGGACGGGATCCCCCAGAAACCGATCGAGGGCACCAGCTTCCTCTACACCTTTGATGCCAGGAACGCCAAGGTGCCCACCCGCCATAAGACCCAGTACTTCGAGATGATGGGCCAGTGGGCGCTTTACGACCAGGGCTGGTTGCTGAGCACCAAGGTGAACCGAGCCCCCTGGGACGCCTTCGGCCCGGCCAACCCGGATCCGCTGAACAACCAGGTGCTCGAGCTCTACAACCTGAACAATGATTTCAGCCAGAGCACCGACCTGGCGGCCGGCAATCCCCAGAAGGTGAAGGAGATGAAAGAGGTCTTCATCGCTGAAGCGAAGAAATACCAGGTGTTTCCGCTCGATGCTTCGGTGGCGGCGCGCATCGTGGCGCCTCGGCCGAATATCACCGCCGGGCGCACCGAATTCGTTTACACCCATCCGATGGTGGGGCTGCCCCAGGGCGATTCGCCTCTGCTGCTCAACACCTCCTACACCGTCACCGCCGACATCGAGGTGCCGGCCGGCGGCGCCGAGGGCATGCTGCTCACCTCCGGCGGCCGCTTCGGCGGCTACGGCTTCTACCTGAAGAACAACCGGCCGGTGTGGCTGTGGAACCTGGTCGATCTGGAGCGCCTGAAGTGGGAGGGCACCGAGCCGCTCTCCCCCGGCAAGCACCGGTTGGCGTTCGATTTCGTCTACGACGGCAAGGGGTCGGGCACCCTGGCCTTCAACAACTTCAGCGGTGTCGGCCGCCCCGGCACGGGCACCCTCAAGGTGGACGGCAAGGTGGTGGCCACCAAAACCATGGCCAAAACCCTGCCGATGATCCTGCAGTGGGACGAGAGCTTCGACATCGGCTCCGACACCCTCACCGGCGTCAACGACGCCGACTACAAGCCGCCGTACACGTTCACCGGCACGCTCGACAAGCTCACCCTCAAGCTGGATCGGCCCCGGTTGTCTCCGGAGGAGATCAGGAGCCTGGAGGCGGCCATGCGCACCAAGGCGGTCAGTGAGTGAGGCCAGCAGGGCAAGGCCAACCCCCCCCGCCGCTCCCCCGAACGGGCATTGGGGCGTCGAGCCGGGAGGGCGCTGCGGAATCGATCAAGGGGGGACGCCCAATCCAGGCCTCCCGATCGATCCTTAGGTGTTTACTCCCTACTTCCCGTCCAGGCATCATCAGCTGTGTCTCGGCGTTAGACTGACCCCAGCGCAAGGGAGCGGGTGGATCAGCGCTCAGATGCGGATCCACCCCGAGGGAAGGGGATTCATCGGTAGATCGACGTTCTGTACAGGAGGGTATGTCTCGTAGTGATGCGCTTCCATTCGATCCCTTGCAGTCACTGATTCCCAGACGTTGAGGTTGCCATGACCAGCACAATCATCGAGATGATTCTTGGCTACGGGTTCGTGATGGTCCTGTTCGTCGGTCTGCCGGCGATGCTTTTCCTGGTGGTTTTCCTGCCCGGACTGATGCGCACCACCGGCGAGACGATCGGATCCTCCGAAGCCTCGCTCCCGGCTCGCCCCGTGCTGTCCAGGACGGTTCCCACACGCTGTGCTCCGGCAAGGCCGATGGCGTTGACCATGGCGAACACGGCCTGAGCGGGGAATCTCAGCCATGGCAGGCGTTCCCAGGGGGTGCTGGGAGGCAGAGTCGGTTCCCGCAACTGATCTTCCCCTTCGTCGAGACGATCGGAAGCCTGCGTGATCAGTTTCGGCCCGTCGGGTCGTGAGAGAGCTGTGCTGTCGTCATCGATGTTCGTGAGCCAGGCCTCCCTGTGGGCAATGCGATCAAGCACTCGTGGGGCGGTTGCGGGTGGATCTGGGGGAGCTGGAACGCCAGGTGCCGCTGCAGGGCTTCCGCTGGCTGCCGGTCGGCAACGCGCACCTGCTGGTGTGCCAGAGCCTGGTGGAGCCGATGCTGCAGTTGAGCGCCGACAGCCAGCTGCGGCACTACGGATCCACGGTGATTGTGATCTGAGGGTGGCTTCGGGGCAGCCCCACCGCCTGCCTCCACCCGGCCGAGCGCCATCACGCGACCTGGGCCTTCAGTCGGCGCCGATCCCTGCCCAGGGAGACACCGCCGCCAGCCGGGAGTGCACCGCCAAGGGGAACACCAGCAGCGCCCAGACCCCCAGCACGATCAGCTCGGCGGCCAGCGGGAGCGGCCAGGCGGTGATGGCCACCAGGCCACCGAGATAGAGGAACCACCACAGCCCCTGGCGCAGGTTCAGCGGGGCCTGGGGCGGCGCGCCGCTCTGCCCTTCGCGATGGGGCGTACTCCTGGGAGAGAGCAGCACGAAGGCGATGGCCGGCACCAGCACGATCAGCACGGCCCCACGAAGGGAGGTGGTGCCGCACCAGCTGATCGCCCAGGTGGCCAGCACAAAGGCCAGGGGGCACCACAGCCCTGCCCAGGGCAGGCGGTAGGGTCGGGGTCGGCCGGGAAGCTGCCGCCGCAGGGCGGCCAGGCTCACCGGGCCCATGGCCAGGGCGATGACCAGGGTCGCGGTGAGCAGACTCACCACGCTCTGCCAGCCGGGCCCGATCAGCAGCATGCCGATGCCCAGGGCCAGGCTGATCAGCAGGGCCACCGACGGCACCGCCTGGCGATTGATCCGGCCGAGCACGTTGGGCAGCAGCCCGCAGCGGCCCATCATCCAGCCGACCCGCGAGGCGGCCCCCATGTAGGCCATGGCGGTGGCGGTCGGTGAGATCACCGCATCGAGGAGCAGCAACCGGCCGACCCAGCCCAGGCCCAGCCCCAGGGCCAGGGCCACCAGCGGCCCGCCATGGGCGCTCAGGCGCAGGGCGGCCCAGCCGGCGCCGAGCTGGTCGGGGGGCACGGCCACGAGGAAGGCCAGCTGCAGCATCAGGTAGATCAGCAGCGAGATCCCCAGGCCCAGGGCCATGGCGATGGGCACGGTGCGCTGCGGCTGGCGGGCCTCTCCGGCCAGGTCCATGGCGGTGCGAAAGCCCAGCAGCGAAAACAGAATGCCGCCGCTGCTGATGGCCCGCACCATGCCTTCAAGGGTGGTGCCTGCCGGCTGGGCCAGGGGCACCAGGTTGCCCCAGTGGCCGGACATCAGCATCAGGGTGATCGAGACGACCAGGGGCACCACCAGCTTCCAGCTGGTGAGGCCGTCGATCCAGCGGGCCAGCCAGCCCACGCCGGCCAGGTTGATCCAGGCCAGCAGCACCAGCAGCAGGCTGGCCAGCGCCAGGCCGGCTCCGCTGAGCACCTGGCCGGCGCCGGCGTCAGCGGTGAGCCAGGGGGCGCTGCTGGCCAGGTACTGCATCACCGCCATCACTTCGATGCTGGGCAGGGCCAGATAGGAGACCCAGGCGCACCAACCGCCGATGAAGCCGGCGGTGCGGCCGTGGCTGAGCAGGGGAATCTGGGCCAGGGCGCCGGAACTGCTCACCAGGGAGCCCAGCTCGGCAAACACCAGGGCCAGGGCAAAGGCCAGCAGCCCGCCCAGCAACCAGGCGCCGAGGGCGGCCGGTCCGGCGAAGCGCGCCGCATAGAACGGTGCGAACAACCAGCCCGAACCGATGGTGCTGGTGACCACGGCCAGCGTCATCGACCGGAGGCCGAGCTGGCGGGAGAGGCCGGTGTCGCTCAACGAGGCTGGGGAGCAACGGGGCTGGGGGCATCCTGCAGGCGAATGGGCTGCCACGCCAGGCTGCACCGAAGTGATCCTGACCAAGGGCCCCTGTCCTCTGGGGCGCTTTCCCACGGGGCCGCCCCGCTCCGTGGGCACGCTCCGCACTCAGCGCGGAGCAAAAACAAAGAAGCCCCCCAGCGTTGCCGGGATGTTCTTGAAATGGAGCCAAGCGGATTCGAACCGCTGACCCCCTGCATGCCATGTAGGGAAATCGAGCTTCCCGAAGTCGTGGTCAATGCTAAGAAAACGCATGCTATGGCAATGGATCTTGGCTATTTCTTTGCCGATTTGGCACGGTGTGTCACAACACGCTTTACACTGTTTTGCACACGTTTTTGCACACACCTCGGTGCCCGCCACCAGCCGTCAACCGGCCTGGGTCCAAACCCTTCGCGATGCCCTCAGGCATGAGCACGGTCGCGGCTGGAGCGTGGCCCCATCCCACGGGCAGGTGCGGCTCACCCGCCGCGACTCAACCGGGAGCCGTTCCACCGTCACCCTTCCAATCAACTGGCGGCGTGATTGCATGTCCGCTGTGATCGGCACCGTTTCGGCCCTGCGGGAGCGCATGGAGGAACGGGGAATCAGCCTGGCCGCTGCGGCTCAATTGCTGGCCGCCGCACCCGCTACAGGTCCAGTGGATTGGGCCTCCCTGGCTGCCAGTCACCAGGCGACTCGCAGCGATCTGCGCCCAACCACCCTCAGGGATCTGAAGACGCGACTGGAGAGGCTGCTGGTCACTTTCGCCAGCCGCCCGACACCCCGCAATGGCCCCGAACTGTTGCAGGCTTTCGCACGTCAACACTTCGACCGCTGCCCGCCGGGGGGCCAGGGGCGCAAGCGGCAGCTACTCGACGCCGCCCGCTTCCTACGCTGGGCGGTGGAGCGACGGGGAGCGCCAATCTGTTGGTTGCCTCCATCTCCTGCCCACATAGCCGAACTGGTGGGTGTAAGCGCCTCCCACTCCGAGCCCACAATTCCGATCAGTCCAGAGGCCCTTGCCGCCTTGCTCGATCACCTGGAGGCCATCCGCCCGGAGCTATGGCTGGCGGTCGCGCTGGTGGGTTGCTTCGGACTCAGGCCTGCAGAGCTAGGGGTGCTCCACCCAAGGGGTGGGCGGCTCTATGTGGGGGCCGTGAAACGTAATACAAAGACCGCTGCTGCTCCCAAGCCAGACCGTCTGGCCCAGCCGCTGGAGTTGGTTGACCCAAGCGGGGCGAGCCGCGACGACGGTGCCCGCGCCCTAAGAGGCTGCTGAAATAGCCGCCGCTCCAAGACCCTCCAGAGCAGAGTGGGTTCTGCTGTGAGCCTTGTGGCTTTCCCGCCGGGAGTCTTGCTC
>NZ_JAFKRG010000011.1 GCF_019038415.1 Synechococcus sp. CCY 9618
GAGAACAGGGGGCCGGTGCGTTCCTGCTGGCCGCGCATTCGCTCAGTGCCGTTAGGCCATTCTCCCGCGGCTGAGCTGGTTTTTCAGCAGCCTCCTAAGCCTGCTGGAGGCGCGGCTGGTGGAGCTACCGAAGTCGATTCGCGCCGCAATTGCCACAGGGCAACACAAGCCTGTCGGGGATGCCTTCCGGCAATTGCTGGACCGTCTGCCCTATTGGGCCGACCTAGTGGCGAGGACACCCGGGCTCACCCCCTACGGACTGCGGCATGGATTCGCTTGGAGGGGTGCCCACAGGGTTCCACCTATCCCCCTGCGCAACTTGGCGGCAGTGATGGGGCACTCACCCGCAACCCACCTGCGGCACTACGGACGCTGGACCGCTGAGGCCGATCTAATCGCCAGCTTCGCCACTCCACCTGTAGGGGGGGTTGACGCTGCTCGACCCCTCATGTAGCGTTCCCTCAAGTTGTAAGCCCATTTAGGGGCAAGGATCACGGACTTCATTAGGTCCGCCATCTGCTAGGGCAGGGAAACTTGCCTGAAGGAAGCGAGCTTTTCTAGCTCGCCCCACGGTGATTTCAGTTGATGCCCCTTAGTTCAGGAGCCAACTGCGACCGGGGCAACCCGAACCAATCCAATAACCCCATCTTTCCCATGAAAGTTGAATCGGGGCTGGTGCGGTATCGCGGTAAGCAGATGAGCCCGGCCATGGCCAAGCTCCTCAAAGCCAACACCCACCACCAAAAAGCCCGCAAGTACGCCCCCAAAGGTGTCGATCCTGCCACCATCAGCCCATGCCTGGCAGATGTTGAGCGTCTAGGCCCTGGCATCCTTTCTGCTGAGGTTCGCGCCCTCCATGAAAGGGTTGCGGCAATGACTGAGCGGCTGATGCAGGATCCGGCTGTTCAGGCGGAGTCCTGAGCGATGGCCAATATTGAATCCCTCCCGCCACGGGTGCAGGGAGAGGCTGCGCATGGCGTTAGCCGCGACCAATGGCTACCAACCCCCTTGGCCGCCCGCGCCCTGGGCGTGAGCCCTCGCACGCTCAAGCGTTACGGCCACCCAGAGCGTGGCTTCCTGATCCCGGGTATGCATTGGACTGCTGGCCCATATGCCAACTCAACGACCCGCTGGGATGTGGAAGCCTGTCGCGCGGTGCTCCATCACCGTGGCATGCAGGTCATTCGGGAAGTAAAACCAGGAAAACGCCTTACGGTTGGGGTGCAATGAATAACCCCATCGCCCCTGGCTTGGGCGAGCGGGGAGAACACAAAACAATCCCCGCTTACGTTCCTCCGGGCGTCCCCGAGCTTGTCGCCGAACTAGAGCAATCCTCTATCGGTCCCGAGCATCAGGCCCTGCTTCGCTACCGCAGGGTCAACTGCGACGAAGCCTGCACGCTGACGGGCTATAGGATTACCGGATGGGCCGTTCCCTACCTTGATCCGGATGGACGGCCCTACCAGTCACCAGCGCCTGGCGGTCACTTCTGGCGGCTGAAGCCCGACCCTGGCCAGCTGGAGCCAAAGGACGGTGATAAACCGCCCAAGTACCTAACCACCAAGGGCGCCGGGAATCGCCCTTACTTTTCCCCTCTTATTGATTGGTCGCAGCAGCTGCGTGGTGACAAGGCCATCGACATCACTGAGGGCGAAAAGTCTGCCGACTCAGCCAACGCTCACGGACATCCCACTATCGGGCTTACAGGCGTCTGGGGCTGGAAGGATCAACGATACGGCGAAAGCCAGCCAATTCCCGAACTAGTGACATTCGACTGGAAGAACCGGCCGATTCGGATCGTGTTCGACTCCGACATGGTGCAGAACCGGCAGGTGCAAGTTGCGGCCCAGGAGCTTGGCTTGTTCGTCGCCGGACGAAAAGGCCCACAGGACCCGGAGCCACCGTCTTTCGTCCTTCTACCCTGCGAGCTGGACGGTAAGAAGAACGGCGTGGATGATTTGATCGCCCGCCACGGCATAGGGGCCTACGACGCACTGCTGCGGATCGCGCAACCGCTGGTGAAGTGGGGGAAGTCTAAAGGTTCCAATGTCGTTGGAGGGTGCCTGCGTACCGAACCCGCCGAGACGCACCACAAGGCTGTGATGGCATGGTGCGTGATGAAGGACAACTTCGCGGTGCGAACGGGCATCGGCGTCTATCGCTGGAGCAGAACGCACTGGCTGCCACTGCCCGGCAAAGATGGCGATGCTCTGGGTCCCCATGTCCACCACTGGATGGATCATCAGGACTGGCACAAGCGCGGCAGCAGCACCATGTCCGCCGTGCTGGGTGAACTGGGCCACCGCCTCAGGTGTGATGGTTCTGCATGGGATCCGCCGCACCTGCTGGCGTTCGCTAATGGCACACTTGACACAATCACTAACACCTTTACCCCTAACCACCGCCGGGAAGACCTTCTTACGTTCTGCCTGCCCTACGACTACCAGCTCGGCGCCATCTGCCCTAAGTGGTTGGCCTTCCTAGATCAGACCTTTGAGGGCGATCCGCAACTGATCCGTCTGGCCCGCGCTGCAATCCGCTGGAGCCTGATGCCGAAGGACACCACCAGGCCGTTCCCCTTCGAGGTGCTGTTCGATGTGATCGGCCGCAAGGGCACCGGTAAGGGCACCTTCAGCGAGGTCCTGAACGCTCTGGTGGGCGGCAACCATGGCGCAGCAATCCTCAAGCCCGAGGGCATCGCCAATGCCAACACACGCCACGGGCTCATCGGGAAACGAATCGCCTACGACCCCGACTGTGGCGGCCACGTCCGCGACCCTGGCACGTTCAACAGCATCATCAGCAACGAACCGGTGGAGGTGAAGGCCCTCTACCGAGACGTGTTCAGCGCCCGCCTGGGTGTGGTGTGCTGGCGGTTCTTCAACGACACACCCACTGCCTCTGGCGGTGGTGTTGAGGGCCTAGGCAGGCGAATTATCACCTTCAGGTTCGACGTCAAGCCTGCCCGCCGTGATCCAGGTCTGAAGGCTGCCCTCATCGCCGAGGCCGCTGGCATCTTCCAATGGGCCTGGGAGATGGATCCACAAGGGATGGGCGAGGCCCTGATGGGTGCAGGCTCCATTGCCTCCATCAGGGCCGCTTCCCTGGACGGTGCACTGGAACGCCAGCCCATCCTCCGCTTCTTACTAGAGCAGTTCCCCGGTGGCCGCGATGGGATCCTGGGCGCCAACCTATATAAGCAGTGGACCGCATGGTGTGAGGCCGAGGGGCATGCCAAGAGCAGCAACACCACGTTTGCGAAGGATCTGAAGAAGCTGGAGGGCGTAACCATGTCCCACACGAAAAGCGGGAATGTTTACCGTATCCCGCCCATCGATAGGCGCCTACTGGCCGAACACCTGGGGCTCTCGTCGGACACGCCGCAAGAAGATGCTACAAGCCCACCCGAAAATGATGTGAAGGGCTTAACCCTTCACCGTGAAGGGTATAACGAACCAACCCTTCACCCCGAAACGACTGCGCAGGAAAGGGTCTCGGGGGAAGTGAAGGGTATGAAGGGTCTGGAGGCTAAAGACTTCTATAGTGAAGGGGAGGAACTGGGGAATCTCACAGGGAAAGGTCTGGGCGAAAACCTTTCACACCCTTCACTTGCCAGTATTGAAGGGGCTTTTACCCTTCACTCAGCGCATCACCTACCCTTCACGGCTCTTCCGCACCCTTCACCGCCGCAACAGCGCCAAAGTCAGCCGATCGAAGTCCTCGATGAGAAGACGGGCTCATGGCAGACAGGCTGGCGACAGATCGGCAGAGGCAAGGGCAGCGCAAGTGTCCTGTGCTCCGATCCAGCGGGTAAGAGCCGTCAGGTACGGAAGAAGCTAATCAGGCAGGTGAAATTTGCGAATGACGCCTCGCCCGTCCTGGCCCTGCGGAACCAGCTCACCTATCAGGTCTGATGTTTGCACCACCATCAGTAACTAATCAACCAACTGGGGCGCTACCTCAGTGGGGTACAGGACATTCGCACCAAGACCGACACCCGCAGCACACCTTGAGCTGAGCCGCTTGCGGCAACTCCATGTCCCGGGACGTCAACCAAGGGAAGCCGGTCGGTCCCCAGCGCAAAGCGCACTAAACATCGGCGATTGGAGCCGATCTAGCAGAGGCTACAGGCTCTGGATGAGAAAGCTGGTGAGCTTTAGGCATGAATAACTTGGAAGAAGGACGAACCAACTTCAACCAACTGCACCGATCACTTCCAATTCCGTCGCTTAGTTGAAGGGATGAACGATGTTGTTGTTGAACAGTGCAGTCGCTAGACTCAGGGGTGGATGCGCACCGCTTGTCAAGAGCTCATCGTTGCTCCCTATCCTTAAGCCTGAGGCTGGCAAAACATGCAATTCCGCTCAATCAAGACTCGAGTGGCAAAGCTTGAAAAAGCAATTCGGAATGAATCTACGAAGCCTCAATACGGCCTCGCAGGAAATGTCCTTTGGACTGCCGATGGCGGAAGGACAGCATGTGACGATGAAGGAAAGCAAATTGGGCCTATCGCCTTAGATGATGTACAGAGGGCCGTGGGATGGGCAGTAGTCGTTCACGATAAAAGCGACGTGCCTCTTGCGCACAATGGTAGGTTCAACTCGGTTCCTGTGTGGTTTCCTAGAGCCGAGAATGGCGGAGACTACCTGCTTCGGTGTGATGTGCGAGGGGCGATACCAATTGAATGCATCCTTACAGGATCAGAACCTTTTCCTCTTTCAAACGACCAAGGAGGGAGGCTAATTGCTCCATGGTCCGACTGGGCTGATGAGATGCGGATAGTAAAACGATGGGACAACTACCGACTACCTGATTACTTCCTGGACTTTATCGATGTTTTCGAGTGCGAGTGGCTTAGTAAGCTATGGCGTGAGAAGCAGCGTGGTTTGATTGAACTTTACTCCAAAATCCAACATGATCAGCAAGATGGGCTCAGACCTGCTTAGGGCGAGTACTTGAATGCCATGGCCCGTAGGATAACCGAAATGGAAACGCTCGCATTTGTGAGAGCTAACGCTCAAGACCAGCGGCGGGCAGTAGCCCTATCGGTATGCATAGCCTGTTCAGGCCCGCCCGGTAGATCTTGATGTTATATGGAAGATGAAGGTTTTTGTTTAAGCTAAAGGTCTGTCGCAACTACACGGATAGGAAACTCAAGCTGGTGCTCCCATGTGTAATAATCAACAGGGCAGGCGTCGAAGACATCTCCCCTGACGCGAAAGATACTCACCTTCACAGGTTCCTCCCAGTAGGCACTGCCCGAATCTGGCGATATTCTTCGTCCACTCGCATTTCCTGAGCATCCAACAGCATTCGTTGCCCATGTCTTCTCGCCTGCATACTCGCTATAGACAAGATAGTCTCCAGCAGGCACAAAGATTGAATACATCTTTTCACCGTCGCTCGTTCTCGTACAACGTTGCTCAAGCCCAGCAACAGAAACTGCACAGACTTTTTGGCCTGGCATAAAATCGGAAGGATAGATTAGATTGCCACTAATGCGAAAGGGAGCTGCCGCCAGATTCCTTGTGGTCACCACAGGAATACTATCTATGGCGGAAGAGATCGGCGCCGGAGAATCTGAAGCACACAGGTCGTGGATGATTTGTCCCCAGCCTGTAGCTAATGAGTATTGAGACCACTGCAAAGACTCAACATATCGGAGATTTCCAAGTGGGCCTTTACTTATTGCGAGTTTCTTTGAAGAGCAATCGACAAGAACTGTCATTCTGCTAGCGCTGCCATCGGCGTAAGAAACAAAGAGATTTCTCCAAGCCTTACCTTTTGGCTTCGCCCAATACGCCCATGGCACCAAAGCACCAGAATAGTTGCGCCACTGAGCAGATGCATTGCCCCTATAGGTGGCCGGCAACTCCTGTGTCTTAACCTGTGCCTCCAATGCAGTCAACACAACAACTGCCGCGGCAAGTCTAGGGATGCAGAGAGACAGCATGCTTGTTATGACTGTTGAAAGAGGATTACGACAATATGGCATGTATTGAATTTGCAGAAACTATAGACAGCTTAGTAAGAGCTGGAATCTTAGCTGTATCTTTCCTTGCCTTCCATCTAACGCTGCCCTTGAGTGGCAGGCAGAGAGTTTGTAGTGGCGAAGCAGATTACTGCTGGAGGCCTGCCCACTCGAAGGGCTTGTTAGACGCTCACCAAAGCGTAGGGCTAGACCTCGCCATCGACCAAGAAGAGGCGCCTCTGAAACCCGCCTCGCGTTTCGGCCTTCTGCCCCCGCACGTCCTCAAGCTCCTCCAGGGTATAGCCCTTGGCGACGCAGAGAGCGCGGATGACCTCCAGGGTGTCTGCCAACTCCTCAATGTCGCCGCCACTCTCGGAAACCTCGGAGGCCTCTTCGTGGAGCTTTGCAATGAGTTGCGCCGCGTATTCTTCGTCGCGCAACTCCCGGACGGTGTACGCCTTCCCGGCAGCGTCCATAAGCTCAGGGATTCGGTCGCGGACAAGCTTGTTGTAGGTCTTTCGCATCTAGAGGCTCACAGAAGGGAGTTGGCGACACTGGAGGACGCTGGCCGCCAGCGGCTTGGTATCGCGTCGATAGCGAGCTGGTCGCATTGCTGAAGGAAGCTCGCGCGTTTCTGCTCGGTGGCTCCGGTCTGCGCAATGAGCGTCTCGCGGAGCGGGTGGTGGCTGTCGATGAGCCAGTTGTTCCTCAAGTTCAACCGCTCGAGGTACTCGATGTGTGGGATGAGGTCGAACTTGCCGCCTGGGCCACGGTTGCACTCTGTGCAGGCCAGAACGAGGTTCCAGACACCGTCGATATTCACGCCACCAAACGACTCGGCCTGGTCGAGCCTCCTGGGGAAAAAGTGGTCGACATCAACATCAAGCGACTCACCGCGGCCGATAATGATTGGTTGATTGCAATAGAAACATGCGCCTTTCTGATACCCGTTGAGAGCGTCGCGCACTCCGACGATTGAAACCCGACGAGTGGCGTCCGTCGTGACGAAAAGCTCGCCAACCTCAATGTCTGTTTTCACCTCCAGCACTCGCGAAGGCACGCCAAGGTTCCAAGCCGTCTCAACAAGACGCCAACGCGCTTCCGCCTCTGGTGCCAAACTGTCGGCCTGCGTGTCCGCCATGAGTCGTCGAAACTCGTCAGTGAGCCGGATTCCTATGGCGGTCGCACGCTCGTCATGGAAGAACCGAATGGGGACATCTGAAGAGCCAACGACGTGAAATGCATCGATGACGTTGTTGAAGCCACGCCGGACGGTCTCCGCGCGTAGTTGATCGGATGAGAGTTCGCCTCGGTTGAAGCTGCGACAGGCGTCGAGAAACACGCTTGAGCGCGAGGTCGCTTGTCGATCCGCGGAATCTAGGTGCCGGGCAATCTCCCGAGCGAAAGGCAACGCGAGGTCATCAAGACGGACGAGGTCATCGCTGGCTGGGGCGAGCTCAACTAACGAGCGAGCGAGGGCAAACTTGTAGGACGCGACGTTTCGCCCAAAAAGGACGATCGCCCGCCAGCAGGATGCGGGATTCGGCTTGCTCTCGATGAATGGCGTGGTCGAGGGGCTTCGGGTGTGCACGTATGCTACTGAAGCCGGTTTCTCGATGCGTCTAACGCTCCAAATCAGAAGCGGGAAGAGGCGAAAGGGCTCGGTTAGCAACTATCGCTCCCACTTAGGCGGACCCGTTAAACACCTGTTCATTCGGATACATAGCGGGTCAAGTGGATGGTTCTCCTCTCCTGGGCAATCCAAGCCGAATGCCTCGCCGGGATAGCTTGTCGGTCTTCCAAACACTACTTCGAAGGGTCAGGCTTCTACCTCAAATGCCGTCCTTCTTATCATCATGTCCAAAGCTCCCAAACCTGATTCATTCCTATCATCGTTAAAAGGATATCCAGAATCCATTTTTGTCAAAGATCTATAGAAGCTGTGGGAGCCTTGGTCCTCTCTGAAGGCTGACCTACCCCCCGTCTCTGAGAATGGTGTAGCACCCTATTGCCGAGTAATGAGGCATACATGATCCCTTCGGAGACGGGCGGGATCAAGAGAAGCTCGTTTGCACTTATGGATTATGACTAATACGAGTGTGCTTCAGTTTCAACGATATTGCTTTGACGACGTTCCAACTCGTCCAGGCGGGCTTCTAGTGCTTCAGCCTGCCTTACCCGTAGGCCATGCTCCAGAAGCCTTAGCTGGTGAGCAAGGGCTACCGAGCATGCGTTTACCCGTACATTAGGTGGTGTCTCATCATCGTCGATGATTCGAGCTAGGCAGTTCACAGAGGCGTGGGCGAGCGCATGTGTCCGTGTAGCAGTGTCCTCAAACTGTGTGCGCTGATGTTGATGGACCTCAGTTCTGAATTGGTGACATCTCGTACGCCATGCCAAAAGAGTCGAGCCAGATATCCCGAGTACTTCCTGAATCTTTTTGGTACTCATACCATCGGCAACCATCCTTGCTGCCTCCCTTTGCTTGGGGGTCAGCTTTTTGATGGCTTCAAGTGAGATTCTTCCTCGGCCAGCCATGGTTTTAGAATAAGCTTACAACGGTGCTTGCTGCGAAGACAGTTTCTTACTGCTGGTCTCGAGATTCAAGCATTTGGATGATTGCGCCAGTATTTGTAATGACTCTCAGGCAATTAACCATAAGCATCACACGGTTTCACTGGGTGGTTATGGATGCGGCGTTAGGCCTTGATACGGACTGTGAAACCCCGACCGTAGCGACACCAGACCCAATCGTCAGCCTAATATCGTGGTGAGACTATACATCTATTCACCCTCAATAGCAGCCAGAACTTCCGCTTCAGTAGCACTGAGGTACTCACCCAGGCTTCCAAGTGACTTGTGGCCGGTGAGCTTCTGGACCACATGAAGTGGCACACCACGACCCACAGCGGCTTGGGCCAGGGATCGGCGGAAGGAATGGGTAGAAACTCCCTCGAAGCCCAGTCGGGCGCAGGTAAGGCGCAGTGCCTTGTCGGCGGCCTGCCGGGTTTGGGGTGTGGTGGTGGATCCAGCGGCAGGGAAGAGAGCCTCACCAGGGGCAGGGGCGTGACCGTGCTCCGCTTCCCAAAAGGATCGGTAGGCGATCAGGGCATCGCGCAGGGAGGGAACGATCGGCACCTGCCGGGTCCGCTTGGTCTTGGTGGTGGCGGCCCGGTAGGTAAGGCAGCCGTTCACGTCGGCCCAGCGCAAGGCAAGGGCTTCGCTGATCCGGGCAGCGGTCCAACGCTGGACAGCCCACAGGCAGGCGTAGCGGGGCGAGGGCGCCGCTGCAAGCAATTGATCCATCTGTGCATTGGTGAGGGCGGCGGCCTTGCCGTTGCGGTCGATTTTCACTGGGCGGCGCCTGAACTGCACTCATCGTAGTTGCTCTTTTGTGAAGAGAGCAACCATCTATGCAGGGCAATGGGTCGGCAGGAATCGGGGCCATGAGGTGGCACCTGCGTCCTTATTGAGAATGGCGGTGGCGGTCGTCTCTGCCAGCAGCCTGTGCCATCACTGACGCCAAGCCCTAACCGTCACTGCCGGGAGTACGCGCCGTCACTGACGGGCTGCTTCCCAACTAACCGCAGCGGCGCCGTGCTTCCAGGGAGTCGGAAGGAATGTTCCGAAGTTCAATCCAGGTCCAGCTGGGAGCGAGGTGGATAGCGGGTCTGCCGAAGCACTGTTCGCCGGTTAATGCGATAATCCTTAATTCTGCCCACCCACTTCATGCTCTCATCAAACTTTCAATCTGAATTCCAATGGATGAAGAATTTCTAATTAGTCTCCTTTACGAAGAAGAGGGAGCCACCCTTGACTTCAAGAGGGAGCAGTATCGGTTTGCAAATGCGACCAACGAAGACAAGTCAGAGCTGCTTAAGGATATCCTTGGATTCGCCAATGCATGGAGAAGGGCGGATGCATATGTTCTTGTGGGAGTTGAAGAGGTCCGAGGAGGAAAGAGCATTGTGCATGGCGTTGCTAGCCAGCTTGACGACCATGCGCTGCAACAATTTGTTAACTCCCTAACGAATCGTCCCATCCAGTTTCACTACAGGGCAGCTGTCTTAGAACAAAAGGAAATAGGAGTAATTCATATTGAAAAACAGGATCGACCAATCTTTCTCAAAAGGGATTATGGGAAGCTAGAGAAAGTCAAAGTCTATGTACGAAGAGGTAGCTCGACGAATCCAACAATGCCAGCTGATCCTGACGAAATATTCAGAATGGGCTTGAGTTCCGAAGACAAGGCTCCAACGCTTGTTGCTCAGTTTGCTGACATAAAGACCCAGAATCTGCTAGGGCAAAGCCTCGTTGTTAGTTCAAGGCTATGCGAATTGCCGCAAGAGCACCAGATACCGCAACTGCCAGATCCGCCTATAGGTCAATTTGGCTTCAGACCTGTAACCCCCTATAGGACCAATAGCGAATACTATCGTCAATTGGCTAAGCATATATACATACATGAGCTATATCGCCCCGTGGCATTAGCGCTAATTAATTCAGGTCGCTACGTAGCTCGCAATGTCAGGGTCGAGCTGGAGATTGCAGAAAGCACCAATATTGATGCTCTTGAAGAATGCGAAATTCCCTCAAGACCTAAGAAACAGACTTCTGGCCCAGACTTATCTGGATTTATGCCCAGAAGAACCGGAAGGCCCGGAGACCTCATTATCAATCGACTATCTGGCAAGATTAAGGTAGAGGTTATGTGTGGTGACGTACAGCCTGGTCGACGGATTTATAGTGACCAATTTTTCTTAGGCAAGAGGACGGAAGAAAAGAATTTAGTACTTTATAGCATTTACTCCGACGACCTTCCAGAGCCCATCAAAGGTCAGCTCGATATCTCTGCAGTTCTTGATCATGCTGTCTACTCATCGTCAGACCTTCTTCACGTTGGCAACCGTTTTTGATTTTTATCGTGAAACATGACTTACCATGCCGCAGAACATCCAGATGCAGAAGACGGGAGCAGGAATCGTTCATTATTGTTATCCGCACTTCCTGCTTCTGATCTAGAGCGTAAGGCGTATGCACATCTTGACCTGGAACTGCAATGGTGCCTTACGCAACAAGCTCGATGCATTAGCCACCCTGAATTTTGATATCGCTGTCATACAAGAGTGCGAAGATCCCGGTCGCTCCATGAGTGCTTCGTATAAATCATGGGCTAAGAACTACCTGTGGGTTGGGAATAACAAGCACAAAGGTCTTGGAGTGTTCGCTTCTCCCGGAGTAAAGCTTGCCCCTGTAGACCTTGATCGAGGTCAGCTCGAATCGTTTCTTCCGTGCCGGATTCAAGATTGCTTTTTGCTCGTGGCTGCTTGGACTCGGCAAGCAAACTCACCTACCTTCCAATACATTGGACAGCTTTGGAAGTTCATTCAAGCTCATCGCGACGTAATTTCAACTCAGCAAACGGTGATTATCGGAGATCTGAGTAGCAATGTTCGCTGGGATAAATGGGATCGGTGGTGGAACCACACTGATGTAGTCAGAGAACTCTCGGAAATTGGCCTGGAGAGTGTCTATCACCGCAGCCGCGGAATTCCGCAGGGTTCAGAGCCGGAGCCAACATTCTTTTTGCAGCGAAATCCCGCTAAGGCTTATCACATCGATTACGCCTTCGCGCCCGTTTCGTGGCTAGGTGACTGCTCAGCTTGGGTCGGGGAGTCTGACAAGTGGTTGCAATGGAGCGATCATATGCCTCTCTTGGTTCAAGTGAATCAGCCTGATGACGCCTAACCCCTCCCTCAAACGGAGCGCCAACAGCAGGCTAACAGACCTGGTCTAGCGGTACGCGGTATATTGTTGCCAAATCGGGCCGGCGTCCTGACTTAGTCGACCGCTAATTCGAACGTTGGACACCCGCAAGTCAGATAGCGCAACAAACTGAGGCAAACCAATGGTCGGCGAGGTAGTAGATGCACGCTCATGACAGATTCCTGCCGGAATGGTTCAACCGCATCCGATCGCGACAAATCACCCTGCCAAGGTTTCAGCGGTTTGTGGCTTGGGGCCACGGTGAGGTCTCCGGACTGTTGACCACGGTCCTTCGCGGCCTGCCCTCGGGGGCGACGCTCATCTTGGAGGTAGGCGACAAGGAGAAGTTCACGAGCCGGACTATGGTCGATGCGCCAGAGTCTGGCGAGAAGGTGACAGAGCAACTTTTGGATGGCCAGCAGCGGCTCACAGCCCTGTGGCGCAGTCTCCATGACAAGTACCCAGAACGCACATACCTCATCGGCTTCGAGGAGGACCCCGGCAATGCTGGGGCCAAGCTGCCCTATGTATATGGCCAGGCCCGCTGGTGCATGAATGGAAGCCGATATCCAATGTGGGTAGACGACGCGAAGGAGTGCTGGAATCGCGGCTTCATTCCGATCACCCTTCTTCGGCCTGAGGACATCCTTCCCGAAATCCGCCAATGGATCTCAGCAGCCCTGGCTGGCGACAATGACAAGAAGGATGCCCTGCTGGACGAGATTATCGCGCTGCGCGATCGGGTGAAAGCATTCAACCTGCCCTATCTAGCGCTACCGGCTACGACGCCCAAAGAAGTAGCACTGGACGTGTTCATCAAGATGAACACTAGCTCGGTGCACCTGTCGACTTACGACATCGTGGTGGCCTTGGTCGAGGAAGAGACCGGCAAGTCCCTGCACGACCATGTGGATGCGCTGAATCTGGCCGCGCCTAGGGCGGCGGCCTATGCCGATCTGCCTAGCCTGGTGTTAGACGTTGTGGCTTTGCGCCAAGATCGTATTCCTAGCCAGGCCGGTTATAGGGGGATCGACTATACCCGGATGCTCAGCGAGTGGGACACTGTCGTCAAGAGCATCAAGGGAATGGTGGGCTTCCTCGAAGACGAGAGCGTCTTCGATGCCCAGCGCCTGCCGAGCTATACAGCTATCCCCATCATCGCGGCTCTATGGGAGCACCTGCCGAAACAGCCTGACGAGCTAGGCAACGCTCGGCACCTTCTCCGCAAGTTCCTCTGGCGGGCCTTTTTGACCTCTCGTTACGAGCAGTCTTCGACGACCAACGCCTTGCAAGACTACCGGGGTCTCCGAAGGGTCCTGTGCGACGGTTCAGCAGAGGGTATGGTGCCAATCCTGAACCAGGACTCCTATCCGCTACCCACCTACGAGATAGTACTCCAGGCCGACTGGCCCAAGCGTAAGACAATCCTTGGACGCGGACTCCTGGCGTTGCAGATTAAATGTGGTGCTGAAGACTTGGCCGATGGTGCTAGGGCCACGGTGGCAAGCATTACCTCCAAGGAACACCCTCGGGAGTATCACCACCTCTTCCCGGTTTCGCTGCTGGAAGACGCTAAGATTCCGGACGAGCAAGTCTTCCGGACGCTCAACTGTGCCCTTGTTACTTGGCGGACGAACCGCACGATCTCGAACAAGAACCCCATTGCCTATCTGAAGGAGCGCGCAGACAACAGCGCACTTGGGGAAGAAGAACTACAGCGGCGTCTGAGGACCCACCTCATCCCTTTCGCTCAATTGGCTGTAGGCTACGAGGGGATGTCCAATGATGATCGTCGGGTGCAGGTAATGTATGACTACGCGGCGTTTCTATCCGCGAGGGCTTTAATCCTGGCCAAGGCGGGGCAACTTGCATGTGAGGGTAAGTCTCTAGAGTTGAGTCAGCTACTTGCCGATGCGAATTGACACCTGCCATGGTCTGACCCTTGTCCAGCCACGGCGTCCCAACATCAAGATCCAGCGGCCAGTGGCTGTGACTTCTCAAGCTCGCATGGGATTTCTGCCCGCCGCTGATCTTGGGGTTGTGTCCTTGGAGTGAGCTGACAGTGTTTTCTCCTGGCCACGTCTACAACAGAGTGAAGGACATCCACCTTGATTACGGTGGGCAAAGGCAAGGGGGAATGGCGACACCCGCCGATCATCCTCTTATTTTCCTGTTCACTGGTTCATCCGGGGAGTCCCACGGCTACCACGACGAGTTCAGAGATGACGGAACCTTCTGGTACACGGGTGAAGGTCAGTTCGGGGATATGAAATTCGAGAGGGCCAATCGCGCTCTTCGTGACCACGCTTCAAAAGGAAAGGCAGTGCATGTCTTTGAGGCTGCCGGTCCTGGGCTGGCACGGTACTTAGGCGAGATGGAGTACCTGGGTCACCACCTCGAGGAACGACCAGACACTAATGGAGACCTACGCCAGGCAATCGTGTTTGAGCTGGGCCTTGTTGGCGAGTCGTCAATGGGAGACGGCGCTACTGAATCGCCAATTCACCTGAAAGAGCTGCGTAGGAAGTCTCTAGCAGAGCTGAAAGAACTAGCCATCCGTGGTAACCCAGGGACAGCAAGTTCGAAGACTAGGCGCCAGACTGTCAGGATTCGCTCCGAGGCTGTTCGAGAGTATGTCCTCCGACGTGCTAACGGCACTTGCGAAGGCTGCGGTTATCCAGCGCCCTTTTTCAACAAGAAGGGTGCACCCTATCTGGAGCCCCATCACACAACGCGTGTTGCTGACGGGGGGCCTGATCATCCAAGTCATGTAATTGCACTGTGTCCCACATGTCACCGAAGAGTCCACCATGGAAAAGATGGCGACGAGTTAAATCAGGCTCTTAAGAACTGGTTGCAGGAACATGATCCAGAGACATCACTCAGGTTGTAGCGGACTCCCGCAGAACTGAGCGAGTCTTTGGCAAGCAACTGCCCGGTGCCATCGCCCAGGCCGACGACGTCGTGAAGGTCGAGGGACAGCTCAACAATATGAATCTGGCGACCCACAAGCGGGGGGGGGGGCAGACCGATCAGACGACGGCGGCGGGCTCCACGATCGGCGGCGAACACGACCCCCAGCAGGACTGGCAGCGGGTCAGGGATAGCAGGGGTGGGCTCCAGCCTCAGTCGGGCTGGCGGGGCGATTGCAGTATTACCGGTGCCGGTAAGGTGCCGAGGCGATCCGGTCCGGCCGGCTCGATCAGTGGCAGCACTCGATACCTTCTCTGTCAGGTGGCCAGGGCTCCAACGGCAGACCTTTCGCGGGGTTCCACTGGGTGCAGTCGGGCTGGGCCAGCCGGCAGGCCTTCTCATCTGCTGGGATCCGGGTGGGGTCAGCACCAGCACCGGAGCACCGGACCAAACGGTACGACTAACTCATAAATGCGATCTCGACAATTCCCTCGTCATTGTCCGCAGACAGGGCAGTAGTATCCACCGTCAAGTTCAGTTATTGGATAGCCATCCTGATAGGCGACCCTAACATAGTCTACCCATAATTCATCTCGACCGATAAAAGCATTGCAAATCTTGCAAGTATTCACTTTGAATGAATATCTATACCCGCTTCTAGCCGTCTTGTATATCGTTTCTATGCTTGCACCATGCTTGACTGCAAGAGCTATGTGGCTATCAGTAAAGGCACTTATGTCCTCATACCCTGCGTCGCCCCGGAGTGCAGCAATCTTCATTGGCGAGAAGCATTTAGAGCAAGTTCCGTCAAAGACTAGTAGGTTTAGGCGTGGCATGTTCCTGTCACACTCTGGGCATTCTGGGTTGTAGCACACATCTACGACATCAGGACTCATGATGTCTGCGTCGGCCCGGGCCAGATCTTCGTCGGATATCAGAATGAATGATATGAATGGGATGCTTTTAGCCTTGTAGTACTCAAGAGTTGACTCTTCGGGAGAGTGGGAAACTACAACCTCTATGACAGCGACAACATTGCCCTCCTTCCCGATTAGCGCTATATCTGGTCTGCATAGACCAAGACCATACTCTTCTTCAACATTTACAGCTCGCTTAAGAAGATTGCCATCATGGCTCCCACTACAATATCCACATTTCCAATGAATAGCTATTTGCTCTCCAGATCCCAATGACTTGGAGATTCTTTCATGTAGGAATTTCTTGAAGCCATAATGAAGTGCCGTCTCAGGACTGCAGTTCGGGCTAATATTCTTGTGTGCGAAATGCGGGCGGACTCTTGCCCCCCTCCTGGAGATCATTTCACCATTACAGGATAGACAGAAATATATGCCACTACGTTGAGCTGCCTCAGCCTTGATAAGTTGGCCGGATTCATTGTTAGCAAGCGAGTAGAGAATCTCTTTGCCCATCTGAGCCGTAACTTCTGGTAGCTGTTCTGAATATATTCTACCTGAACCATCAGTTCTGCTCAGCATCAAAGTAGTGATCAGCATTACCCATTTTGAGGCAATGGGTGGGGGCATACATCAGCGGGGGCGTCCCGAGGCGGCTCCGTGGGCGGTGTTGGTGCGCTCGGGCCCCCTCTGCCAGGAAAGTTGACGCCTCTCCATCCCGACCATTTCAACCACCCGGGGGCCTGATGGAACCGACCGATGCGTCCTTACGGCGAGGCCGTCAAGGCTGATCTCCGCCGGCGGATGAGCACCTGTATAGAGGAACCTACCTCGCCATGCGACTAAACTAATACCCGACTCCAATGAATGAGTTTACCATTGAGTTTATCAGATGGTAAGCTTCATACAGGAATCACCTGCTGTTATGGTAATGCCATTCGAAATACAGCCTTGTTTCATCATTATAGTAAGTGCATACTTTTCCAGCTATCCAGTTAATATATTCCTGAAGATGGCTAGTTGAGGACTTCTTCATGTCAACATAGATTCCGTCAAGCACGCACACATACCCTTTCTCGAATAACTGATCGCATCCCATGCTGCACATTGGCATTACCACATGATGGTCGATTCGCTCTTCAAGGGTGCATTGTGATCTTCTTTTGATGTGCGCTGTAACCAAAAAAGATACAGGGAAGTCTCTGTTGCAGCAAGCACATGTACCCAGTGTCTTGCGCCCAAAAAGATGTTTCTGTAAATAGCCTTGCTCAAGTCTGCGTGTTGACTGAATTTCGCTTTCTGTCTCCTTTAAAGATATGAGGCGTGATATTGCTTCTAGACATTCATCTTTGGAAATGTCAGAGTAAAATACGTCGCTCTGCAAGTCAAAAGCCTGGATGACTGCTGCACTTTTACCTTCATCCAGAACGCTAAAGCCTTGTATTACAAAGTTTGACTTGTAGCCAACTGCATCATTAAAGGTTGCATAGGGAATATCATGCTCCTTAAGCTCATCCAGGAAGTAGATGTACTCCCATGTTTGCCCATCTTTATTGTAGTTCCACAGCTCAGCCGCAAGGCTATGGCAGTGAAGTTTGTAAGTAGTGACTGCTGAGGCGTAAATGGCACCTTCTCTAGAGAAGAGAGTGATATCACCGGTCTCGATCCTGCTCCACTTCGTCTTATTGCTTCCTCCAGGAGTTACTCCCCAGACTTTGCAGTTACCATTAGGGTAAACCTCTTGAAGTGCCTGAAAGTCGTCGATGCCAATGTGAGGCCTAATTTGACCCAGGCTGACATTGGTTTCAATAGTATCAAGGAAGTGCTCACGTGCATCTTTGTTCCCCGAAGGCTGAAGGATTACTTTAGTCATCTCTCAGGTTATACTTTACTGCATTTCCCTTGGATAGACTGACAGGATATCGCTCCTTATTTATAGCGATTTTAGCCATGGACTCTGAGACTGGGTCAATTTTAAGCTTGTCTGCCAACCTGACCAAGTAAATAAGTATATCAGCTATCTCTTCTTTACATCGTGCGATGTCTTTGGTGCAGAGGTTCTCAGGCATAGAGTCTTCAATGCTTAGCCATTGAAAGACTTCAACCAGTTCTCCGACCTCGCCACACAAAGCCATAACTAGGTTTTTAGGAGAATGGAATTGATCCCAACATCGTTCATCAGCAAACTCGCGGAGCCTGATTCGCAATTCATCTAATTCTGACATTGTAGATTCCCGTGTCGAAGTGTGACATTCCGCTCTTGGTCAACGAGCCACGGATGAAATTATAAAGCAAGAGCCATGGGAGAACCAATCCGTAGTAGATCAGTTTTGGGGACATGAGTTAGGCTAGATATCCCTTTGACTCATTCAGCGATCGGCGTAGGCTTGAGGCAACTGTGGCCAGGTGATCGATCTTGATCGGCTGTTCACGCGGAAGCTGTCGGCAAAACTCCGTCGATTTACAGAACATTTCGCGTTCCCTTGGGAGCACTGTGAGCAATCACCCACGACCAATGTCCTTCTCCACCGCCGACATCTCCATCCAGCTGCTTATGGACACGACCAACACCCTCCAGGAAATCGAGAGCCGCATGACAGCCAGGGCCTTCGGTGCGGTTCACAACCCGGAGAAAGGACCGGAGGTCCGGCGGGTGCTCAAAGAGCTGCTGGAAGTTCTGGACCGGACCAGCCCTGATGGCGTGATCTGAGCTACCACTGCGGCTCAACACGACACCAGCCCCCTTTCAGCAACTTCTTCCATTGCTCCACCGCATGTTTGCGGGGAAGCCGCTCCCGCCGCTTCAGCAGTGCTGGCTGCCCAGGGATAGGTTCTCCGAAGTCAATGAAGATCAAGGCCTCGTATCGAGCGGTTCGGTCGCGGTGGAAGCGAAGGACGTTGCGCCCATTCGACGCCATGAGCCAGCCATCCATGAGAAGCGAGTAGCACAGAAGTACTATCTCTCATCGCCGCCTCAAGAAGTTGTGTCCAACCGGACCGTGGATAAATGGTTGCCATGATTGTCAGAAACCCGAACCACGCTTCCAGTTGTAGCTCGTTACGCTAACATCACTGACGTGACCCCCATCAGTGGTCCAGTTCCTATGAGAGCTGGTGGGGTGATCAGGCCGCTTTCCATTGCTGGAGGACTTCCAGTCGCGTACGCCCCTGGAGAGCCGAATGCGGTCTATAGGTGTTGTACTCCATCCTGTGCTGCTCTGCCAATGCTTTTGCCTCCGGTAACGATGCGAAGAGCTCAATATTCAGGAACTCATCCCTGAATCGACCGTTGAATGACTCTACGAATGGATTCTCCCAGGGTGAACCCGGCGGAATGTATTGCGTAGCCGATCCGCTCCCTGTGCACCATTCTTGTAGCGCATGGGCAATGAACTCAGGACCATTGTCCATGCGCAGGTGGGTGGGTGCTGGATACCGCTTGAAGAGTTCCTCAATGGCATCGATCGCATCAACAGCTTTGCATCGCCTGCCGACACGGATGGCCAGACAAAGGCGACTGTATTCATCCACAATATTGAGGAACTTCAGTCTGCGTCCATCCATCGTCTGGTCGAACTTGAAGTCGATCGCCCACACGTGGTGCGGGTATTCGGCTCTGAGTAGCTCTCTGGAGCCGTCTGCCGGTCGTGAGCGCTTCCGCTTGCGCGGCAGGGGCCGCTGGAGCCCCTCCTCGCGCCAGATCCGTTGCACCCGCTTGTGGTTGACGCTCCAGCCCTCGATCTGCAGGCGCCGGTTAACCAGCCGCCTTCCCCAACGCACGTGACGCCGGGCCAGCTCCCGGACCCGCTGCCTGAGCTTGTGCTCCTCAATGTCCGCCACCGGCACTGGGCGGCGTTGGGTGGTGCGGTTCTGGCCCGCCAGACGGCAAGCACGGCGCTGAGAAGCCCGAAATCGATCCTGCAGAACCACCACGGCTCTGCGGCGACGTTCCGGGCTCAGAAGTTTCCCTCGGCTAACTCCTTGAGCATGGCTTTGTCGAGCTCTGCGTCAGCGAGCAGTCGTTTAAGCCTGGCGTTCTCCTGCTCCAGCTCTTTGAGCCGTTTGGCCTCCGTGGCTTTCATGCCACCGTAGCGCTGCTGCCAACGGTGGTAGGTGGCTGCGGATACCTAAGGGCTCGGCAGACATCGGCAACGGTTTGTCCGTGGTTGAGCAGCTGCTCGGCGTTGCGCAGCTTGCGGATGATCTGCTCGGGGTTGTGTCGTTTGCGTTTCATGGGGCTTCTCCTGGCCAAGTCTGGCCGGTAGGGAAGCTCTCATAAGGGCTGGATCAGTTTTTGGGGTCCACGTCAGGGCGAAGGCTCAACGATCCAAGCCTGCGCAAAGCAGTGCGGACCGGGATCCTCACGGCGATTTGGCGATCTATGAGGCAATAGTAGCCCTTGCTGCTGAAGTGGTGGAGAACGCAAGGTCCAGCGGCCTGCAGCCGGAGTCTGGGATTTGCAAGTCGAGATCTTGAGAACTGTTAAGGAGTCCCCACCTCGTCAAACTGCAGGTTTGCGTGGGCTCCAAAAGGTGGTACAGTAAGAAGATCTGAGAGCAACGAGCTCTCATGAAACCCCGCAGAGGCCCGGCAACCCCGGGCCTTTGTGCATTTATGGCCAGGAATTCTTGATCATTAATATGCCGCTGTTGCTCATAGCTTTATATAGTCTCCTAATTTCTTGAGCAGCTCTCCCAGTCTGCCCAACCCTTTGGTCGCGAAGATACCTTCCAATTGTGTATAAAGCAGTATCGCATGCTTGAAGACCAAGCGACATATTCGAGTGCAGGATAACTGGGCTGTCAACAGTAAGTTTGGAAAATCTAATGCAGTTCCGCGTACCCCCCCTTCTCGCCTCGGCTAATGCTCTTGTAACCCTGCCGTTAAGTTGTGGGTGGTGATCTGATGTTAGCCTCCAGGTGTTATCAGCAATTTTTTCAATGTGTTCACATGCCCAGGCCAAGGCCAAAATGTGTTCTGGATCGGCCGAATAAAGCTTGACAGTGGTGTTAATCGGCTTGATGCAAATCCTGAATGCAACACGAACAAGTAGATCAGTAACTTTTCTAAATATCAAAACTCTTTCATATGGATCAACGTTTTGGTAGTGGCCCTCTCTCCCAAAAATTTCCTGTGCATGAATCTCCGCGTTGGGAATGCCCGTTACATGTCTAGCATACTCAAGAATCTCGCCCATCTCAGTTTCAAACAGGGCCATGTTTGCCGTCTCGATTGCTATAACACCTATCAGATAGGTATTCGTCTCCTGCCAGGTTGATTCATCAAGGAAGCACTCAAATGGCATTGATGTATCCTAATAAGCAGAGAAGGGCCACAGCTATGACTTATCTAGGGCGGTTTTAGCAAGCTGCATGTTTGGCCCTGTATGGGCTTGTCGCACTCAGTGGAAGATTCCTGAACGGCCTTGAGGGTATTGCCGCTGCGAGCACGTAGCTGAGCCGAGTTTGTTGAATCTCTGCAACAGACTCCAATTTACTCAGTCGTCTATCCAGACTTGTTATGCCTTGAACTTTCCTGGCCATTACTATACGCTCAAAGCTTCTATAAAAGGTTGAGCCCGCATCCTGCCCGCTGAGAACGATACGCCCTTGTCTCCGTCATTTGGGAGGCCGATGAATTGAGACAATATCTGACCTGAGTGATGTCTGGCATGTGAGGGTGCTGACCTTCGGCATGACGTGCGCATGCTGCTCTCCAGCCTTAGCTGCCTGGAATTACCCGACCATTCCGTCGGGACCACCAGTCCCGAAGCGTACCTGAATTTCACTATTGATCGGTTGCTGACCAAGTGGCCGGGCTGCTCGAGATCCAAGCGGATGTCTGAAAGCTAAGCCGGATCCCGCCCCGGTTCGAGACGGGACTTCTTGTTGGCGATAAGCGGGCATTGTCTGATTCGAATGCTGCTGCCGTTGTTTCTTCCGATGCCTATCCCTAGGCGCTTGCACGGGCAACATGCCATTTGCTCCATGGCCTAGTTCGGCTGATGTCTCTGGTTCTTGGCGTGTAGTTGTTGGTCATGGCGTTACGACCTGGTTCGTTTTACACACGTTTTTGCACACGTCTTGCCTTCGCTACCCTTCGATTGGTACCACCAGAAACAAGAAAACCCCAGTCAAGGCTGGGGTTTTCAGGGGATGGAGCCAAGCGGATTCGAACCGCTGACCCCCTGCATGCCATGCAGGTGCTCTACCAGCTGAGCTATGGCCCCATTGATGCCCCGGCGAAACCGGTGCTAGAGGAGCCTACAACGTGGCCTGCCGCCCCTTTGGGGCCGCCAACGGGGCCCTCACACCTGGCGCCACACCGCCACCAGCCGCCCCTGGACGCTCACCTGGTCGGCGGGCACCAGGATCGGTTCGTAGGCCGGATTGGCGGCCTCCAGGCGCACCTGGGCCCCCTGGCGGTGGAAGTGCTTCAGGGTGGTGCCGCTGCCCGGCACCAGGGCGCTCACGATCGTGCCCTCCCGCAGGCGGGAGGGGTCGGCCACCGGCTCCATCAGCACCACGTCACCGTCGGCGATGTGGGCGTCCACCATCGAGTCGCCGTTGACCGTGAGGGCGTACAGGCCGCGGGTGTCGAGCACGGGGGCCAGATCCAGGCGTTCCTGCACGTCGTCGAAGGTTTCGATCAGGCCGCCGGCGGCCACCGCCCCCAGCACCGGGATGCCCACCGCGCTCTCGCCCAGCAGCTGCAGGGTGCGGGCCTGGCCCTCCTGCCAGGTGATCCAGCCCTTCTGCTGCAGGTGGCGCAGGCGGCTCTGGATCGGCGCCGGCGAGCGCAGGCCCATGGCCTCCATCATCTGGCGGATCGAGGGGCTGTGGCGGTGGCTGCCGATGTAGTCGGCGAGCCAGTCGTAGAGCTCCCGCTGGGCCTCGGTGAGGTCCTGATGGGCGGCGATCACGGGCAGTACGGATGAACCACTCCCTTTCTGCCATCCCGCGGCCCGTTTGTCCACTCCCACCGGTGTCCGCTCAGTCGGCCACGCCCCCCAGCAGGGTGGCCAGCAGGGCCTGCTGCACGTGCAGGCGGTTCTCCGCCTGATCAAACACCCGGCTGGCGGCGCCCTCGATCACGCCGGCGCTGATCTCCTCGCCCCGGTGGGCCGGCAGGCAGTGCAGCACGATCGCTCGCGGATCGGCCTCGGCCAGCAGATCCTCGTCCAGGCACCAGCCGGCGAAGGCCTGCTCCCGCTGGGTCTGCTCCTCCTCCTGGCCCATCGAGGCCCACACATCGGTGTAGAGGGCATGGGCGCCCCGCACCGTGGCCAGGGGGTCGTCGAGCACCGCGATTGTGCTGCGCTCGCCGGCCAGGGCCCGGGCCTGGGCCACCACGGCCGGGCTGGGGGCGAAGCCGTCGGGGCAGCCGATGCGCACCTCCATCCCCAGCAGGGCGCCGATCAGCATCAGGGAGTGGGCCATGTTGTTGCCGTCGCCCACGTAGGCCAGGGTGAGGCCGGCCAGGTCGCCCGCGCCATGGCCGAAGCTCTCCTGGATGGTCAGGGCATCGGCCAGGGCCTGGCAGGGGTGTTCCAGGTCGGTGAGGGCATTGATCACCGGGATCGTGGCCCAGTGGGCGTAGTCGGCCAGGTCCTCCTGGGCGAAGGTGCGGATCGCCAGGGCATCGCAGTAGCGGCTCAGCACCCGGGCCGTGTCGGCGATCGGCTCGCCCCGGCCCACCTGGCTCACCGCCGGGTTGAGGTCGATGGTCTGGCCGCCGAGGCGGGCCATGGCCACGATGAAGCTCACCCGGGTGCGGGTGGAGGCCTTCGAGAAGATCAGCCCCAGCACCTTGCCGGCCAGGTCGATGCGGCGCTCGCCGGCCTTCAGCTGGCGGGCCAGCTCCAGCAGGGCCAGGGTCTGGGGGCCGTCGAGATCGGCGGAGGAGAGCAGGTCGTGGCCCGCCAGGGGGCCGAGCAGGGCGCAGGGGGACACCATCGACCCACTTCCCAAAGAACCCTTATGCGAGATCGACCCCCCCGCCGTCAAGGGGGGCAGGGGCGCAGGCCCTCCTGGGCAGGCTTCGTGCCGGTGGTGGCGTTCAGGAGGATGAAGGGCGCCGAGGACCAGGCCCCCGGGGCCTCCCAGCACGCCATGGCGGGGTTGGCGGCCCGCAGGGTGGGCAGGTCGTTGCGGGCCAGGTGGAACCCCAGGAACGGTCGCTCGAGGGGTTGGGCGGCCGCCGCCGGCTCCCCGGGCCAGGGCCGCAGCTGGTCCGGAGGGAAGTAGAGGGGGCTGAGCGTGTCCAGGCGCCAGCCGGTGCTCCAGCAGCCCCGTTCACACACACCGCTGCGCTCCACGAAGGCGGCCATGGCCTTGTAGTTCTGCAGCGGGGACCGCTTCAGGGCCAGATCACCCAGACCGATCTGCTGCTGGGTCAGCAGCGCCACCGCCAGCAGACCCGCCAGGGCAGCCCGCCGCGCCCGACCCAGCCGCTTGCTCAGTTCCCAGCCATCGCCGGCCAGGTAGGCCAGGGCGGGCAGCAGCACGATGTAGTACCGGGCCTGGGAGAGCGGCTTGACCAGATCGATCACCAGCATCAGCGCCAGAAAGGTGCCGATCACCGCCAGCAGGAAGCGGGCCTCCCCCGCCGCCGGGAAAGGCCCCTGCGGCGGGGGAGGGAGTGCCGGGGGGCGTCGGGCGCCGTGGCGCCGGCCGGCGGTGAGGGCGAACACCAGGGCGACGGCCAGCCCCGCGGCGAGCAGCAGCGGCCGTGCAGAGGCCCCCCGGTCCGGGGCCAGCAGCGGCAGGGTGCCCGCCAGGACTTCGCCCAGAGTGCCGCTGATCGGCGCCACCCGGATCCAGTCGAGCCGTTCCATCCGGTTGCTGAAGGAGCCCGTCAGCAGATGGCCGGCGGGCCAGAGCAGCAGGGCCACGAGCATTGGCAGCGCCTGCCGGCGTGGGCGCAGGATCAGCCCCTCGGCACAGCCCACCGCCAGAACCACCAGCACGAACAGCAGCGAGAGGTAGTGGGTCAGGGAGAGGAGCAGCCCGGCCAGAACGGCCAGGCCCTGAAGGGCCCTGGCCTCCTGGGCCCTCTGGCGCAGCATCAGGACGGCCCCCAGCAGCACGGCCGAGAGGGCCAGGGAGGTGGCGTAGCTGCGGGTTTCCTGGGCGTAAAACAGAAACGCCGGACTGGTGCCCAGAACAGCCACGGCCACCAGGCGGCGCCCCGGGCTGCGGCCGGAGGCGAACAGGGCCGTGGCCACCAGGGCGATGGTCGCCATCAGGAAACTCAGGGCCCGGGTGGCCGTTTCACCGCTCCCCACCACTTCCATCCAGAGCTTGAGCAGGGCCTGGTACAGGGGCGGGTGGGTGTCGGGCAGCAGCCAGTCCCGCAGCAGCACACCCCAGCTCGCCCGACTGGCCGTCACCGACCAGAGCTCATCCGACCAGTAGGAATAGCCCTCAGCGAGTCCCTGGCCGGCCAGCCACAAAAAAACGAGGATCAGCAGGCCGGTGAGGGCTTGCTGGATCCTCTGGTACATGCGAACAGGGACAGTCACGGGTGGGTGACGTCGCCGGGGCGGGAAGGCCTGGGGCTCAGACGGTGACCCCTTCAAGCACCGGAGCCTCGGGCATCTGGCTGGAGGCCAGCAGGTCCTTGAGCTCCTCCCCTTCGATCACCTCCTTCTCCAGGATCTTGTGGGAAATGGTTTCGAGCAGATCGCGGTTGTGGTTCAGGATCGACAGGGCCCGCTCATGGGCCCGGTCCACCAGGCCGCGCACCTCCTTGTCGATCTCCAGGGCGGTGGAGTCACTGACGGCCCGGCGCGGATTCGACTGACCGCCCAGGAAGCGGCTGCCGCCCTGCTTGTCGTAGGCCAGGGGGCCGAGGGTCTCGCTCATGCCGTAGGTGCCGATCATCTGCTCGGCGATGTCCGTCGCCCGCTGCAGGTCGTTGGCGGCGCCGGTGGTCACCTCCCCGAACACCACTTCCTCGGCGGAGCGCCCGCCTAACAATGTGGTGATCTGGCCCTCCAGGTCCTCCTTCGAGTTGAGGAAGCGCTCCTCGGTGGGCAGTTGCAGGGTGTAGCCGAGGGCAGCCATGCCACGGGGCACGATCGAGATCTTGGCCACCTTGCTGCCGCCGGGCATCAGGTGACCCACGATCGCGTGGCCCACTTCGTGGTAGGCCACCACCTTCTTCTCATCGGGCTGGAGCACCCGGCTCTTCTTCTCCAGACCCGCCACCACCCGCTCGATGGCTTCGTTGAGATCCCCCTGCTCCACGGTGGTGCGGTACACCCGGGCGGCCAGCAGGGCGGCCTCGTTGACCAGGTTGGCCAGGTCGGCGCCGGCGAAACCGCTGGTGGCCTGGGCGATCTTGTCGAGATCCACCCCTTCGGCCAGCTTCACCTTCTTGCCGTAGATGTCGAGGATCATCTTGCGGCCGGAAAGGTCGGGCCGGTCCACCAGCACCTGGCGGTCGAAGCGGCCGGGCCGCAGCAGGGCGGCATCAAGGGTTTCGGGTTGGTTGGTGGCCGCCAGCACGATCACCGGCTTGTCCTGGGCGGTGAAACCGTCCATCTCGGTGAGCAGCTGGTTGAGGGTCTGTTCGCGTTCGTCGTTGCCGCCCACGACGCCCATGGAGCCGGAGCGGCTCTTGCCGATGGCATCGAGTTCGTCGATGAAGATGATGCAGGGAGCCTTCTTCTTGGCTTCTTCGAACAGATCGCGCACCCGGGCGGCGCCGGCGCCCACGAACAGCTCCACGAATTCGGAGCCGGAGATGATGAAGAAGGGCACGCTCGCTTCTCCGGCCACCGCCTTCGACAGCAGCGTCTTGCCGGTGCCGGGAGGGCCCACCAGCAGCACCCCTTTGGGGATGCGGGCGCCGATGTCCATGTAGCGCTGGGGCGTCTTGAGGAAGTCGACGATCTCGGTGAGCTCGGTCTTGGCTTCATCCACACCGGCCACATCGGCGAAGGTGACCCGGGATTCCTCATCGGGCACGTACACCTTGGCCTTCGACTTGGTGAAGCTCAGGGCCCCCTGGGCGCCTCCGCCACCCATGCCACTGCGGCGGGCGAAGAACTGCAGCACCAGGATGAAGATCAGCGGCGGCACCACCCAGCTCAGGGCCGTGGTGATGAAGCTGGGCCGCTTCGGCGGGGCGGCAGCGAACTCCACACCGTGCTGCTCCAGGCGCTGGGGCAGATCCATGTCGAAGATCGGTGTGGTGGAGAGCACCGTGGGGGCTCCTTCCTCAGGGGCCTTGGTGAGCTCGTAGCGGATCTGGTCCTGGGTGATGTAGGCCCGTTTGACGTTGTCGTCGTTGACCTGATCGATGAAGAGGGAATAGGGCACCCGTGGCACCTGGGTGGCCGGATTGGGCAGGAAGTTGCTGAACAGCAGCAGTACGCCGAAACCGATCAGGAGGGCGTTGACCAGGCCGAAGCGTCGGGTGGGTCGGTTGTCGTCCTGACGAATGGCCATGCTGCGATCAACCTCGGGTGGGCCCAAGCTAGGCCTGGTCGTCGCCTCACGTTCCGCCAGGGAGTCGGGAGAACCGAACGCCCGGCTCCACTGCTCCGCTGGATTCCCCCCTCCGATGTGCGGCCGATACTCCCTCACCACCCGCATCGACCGGCTGCTGCCGCGCCTCCGGGGCACCCTCCCCCCCGGGCTGGTGGAGCATTACGCCCCCCGGCCCCAGGTGCGGCCGGGGGAGCCCGTGCTTCTGCAGCGGCAGGAACACGGGCGGCTGGAGGGGGGCCTGGCCCTGTGGGGGCTGGTGCCGGACTGGTGCCGCGATCCGCTGGAGAGCCGCCGGCCCATCAATGCCCGCAGCGAGACGGTGATGGAGAAACCTTTCTTCCGCGGCGCCTGGCGCCACCGCCGGGCCCTGATTCCGGCCGACGGTTTCTACGAGTGGCAGCCCAGGACGGTGGCCGGCCGGACGGTCAAGCAGCCCTGGCTGTTCCGCCGCCGCGATCAGGCCCCCTTCTGGCTCGGTGGGCTCTGGGACCGCTGGCTGGGGGGCGACGGGGGCGAATTGGACAGCTGCGTGGTGCTCACCACCGCCCCCAACGACCTGCTGGCCCGGGTGCACGACCGCATGCCGGTGGTGATCCCCGACGGGCTGGAGGAGGCCTGGCTGGAGCCCGTCGATGGCCCGGCCCTGCGGGCCCTGGAGCCCCTGATGGCCCCCTGGGATCCGGCGGACTGGGAGGCGGTGAAGCTGGAGCGGATGCCGGGGGATTCCGTCAGCCGCTAGACAGGAGTTCCGTCAGTGGCGATCCCATGAGCCTCGACCAGCTGGATGCCTTCCTGGCCCACGCCAGGGGGGATGCCGCCCTGGACCGTCGCCTGCATGATCCATCCGACCCGCCGGATCTGGCGGCGTTCCTGGCCCTGGCCCGCGGTGCAGGTTTCGGCGTCGACGAGGCCGACGTGATCGCGGCCCAGCAACGGGCCGAGGCCAGCCTCAGCGATGAGGAACTGCAGGCCAGAGCCGGGGCGGAAGCCCGGCGCCTGCGCCACTTCATTCCCGGCTGAGCCTGATGGTCGAACGCGTCGCTGCCTATCCCCGTCCCCCGGCCCTGGTCCCCTGCGAGCGGCACGTGCGGGTGAAGACCCTGGGGCGGGTCTGGTGCGACACGCGCCGCAGCCTGCGAGTGCTGGAAACCTTCCATCCCCCCGTCTTCTACCTTCACCCCGACGACGTCGACACGACCCTGCTGCAGCTGGCGGAGGGGACGAGCTTCTGCGAATGGAAGGGGCTGGCCCGTTACTTCGATCTGCTGGCGCCCGACGGGGAGGGCGGCGAGCGCCGTCTGCGCCGGGCGGTCTGGAGTTACCCCGCGCCCACGCCGCCCTTTGCGCCCCTGGCCGGCTGGCTGGCTTGCTATCCGTCGCTGATGGACGGCTGCTGGGTGGATGGGGAACGGGTGATTCCCCAACCCGGTGGGTTCTACGGCGGCTGGATCACCAGTGACGTGGAGGGACCGTTCAAGGGCGATCCCCTGCACCCGGAACTGCGCTGAACTTCAAAGCTGGGTTCACAGAGTCATCCCCAACCATTCCTTGAGGCGGTCGACATCCACACGAATGTCATTGCCTCCGGAAACATTCGAACACAGCAGGAAGCGATAAGCCACACCATTGATCGAGGCCAGCTGGAAGAACTCCGGCCGCACTCCATGGTTGGACTGGAAGAGCTCAAGCAGATGGCCGCCCCGGGCGTGGATCAGGTTGGTGAGGGCGCCACCGTGGGGGGCAACGATGTGAGAAGCGTCCCGGAAGATGCTGATCTGTTCGACGAGCGACAGACGCTCACAGCGGAGGGCGACGAAGCCATGGGGTTCCAGGATTTCCATTACAGCGTCCTCGTTGACCACCGCCCGGTTGGAGGCTCCGCGACGGGAAAGAAAGAGGCGTTTCGGTGTCGCTCCAGCGGAGTGGATCGGAACGGCTTCGGCGAAGCGCTGGGCAAGCTGGCGGATCGCCCAGGGGGAGATGGCATCGAAGGGGGCCAACCCTTGACGTTGCCAACGGTGGGCGACCCCGGCGATCAGATGCCGGACCTCCAGGCCACCCCTTCGCGGCGGGAGGTGGGGCAGCCGACGCTCGGCCTCCACCCCAAGCAGGGCGAGGGATTCTTCCTGCCAGGGCCGGAGACTGGCGGGTACGATCACCCGCGTTGGTTCACCGCTGCGGGCGCTGTGGTCGTCCGCGGCGATCAGCCTGGGCAGGGCATCAAGAAACCAGTGGAAATAGGCCCCCGACCAGCGACGCATATCCACCAGGCTGCAAACGGAGGCCGGAATGCTGCCGCCCTTCGGCAGGAGGCTGCGCAGCACGAGACGCCGCCGACGGGCCACGGAAAGTTCCTTGAGATGGAGCGTTTCCTCCACGATGCGTCGATTCCTGTCGACTCCCACGAGATCGGCACCCACAAAATGGGCCTGTGGATGCACCCCATAGGCCTGAGGATCGATCGTGATCGGCACCAGGTACTGGGCCAACCGGCCTGTGGGCTGGCCCCAAGGGTCGTCCACGTGGTACTGGCAGTGTTCAGGTCCAAACAGCTCCACCCAGGGTTGCTGCTCACTTGCCTCAGGGACCCGTGCCGTCGTCGCCATTCCCATGTCAGCGAAAACGGCGTGTCATCGCTTCATTCATCAGGCCGCTGGGGGGAGGGTGCTCAGGATACTGAGGATTCCTGGTTATGATGTGATGCCGATTCCGCAATCAAGGAGGCGACATCAAGGAGGGTTCAGTGGGTGAGCCGCCCGGAACTGCCGTTGACAGGGCGCAATGCATCGCTGCTCAGGTTCCGAACGATTCACCGAGGAGGCTCCATAAGCTGACTTGCCCTCAGGATTCCTCCCAGTAATGGCCGGCAGCGCCCTTCACAAGAACTGGAAGACCTGTGCTCGAACCGACGTGATAGCTCTTGGCATGGGGCCCGTGGCTGGCACCGCCTCCAATGGACCATCCGCCTGCCCGCTGATCTGTGGATTCAGGAGGCCATCGGCTGTGGCGGCAAGGCAAAGCTGTTCCATCAAGATGATGACATCATCAATTCAAGGCCATGCGGGATTAGCCTTGAGTACTCCAATAGACAGAATGTCCGCACCTAATGGTGGCGGCTCAGAAGCTTTGAAATGCCATCATGCGTGAATCCAAAACATTTATCCGGACGATACCTGGGAGACTCTACTGGTTTTCCGCCAGACGATTTCTGGTTGGCACACGGTTACTTCGGGACATCTGGCTTTACTGGCTCTATCAATTCTCTTCGAAGAAGTTGCGCTTTGCCATCACCCACCCCTATGGACGTGCGGGAAATAACATTCAGCAGATACTGGCAGCCATCTCACACGCAGAGACTTTCCATGGAGTCGTCAAGATTGACGAAGAATTCCTTGAATCGTGTCGACTTTCAGGACTGATACGACCGTTCACCCTTGATTTCGGAGACCCTGATCAGTTGATTGATGGAGTCGTTAGACGGCGTTTTTTTCACTTCACTGAGTATGCCTTTGACGTCAGAGATTATTCTCGAATGCATTTCAGGACTGAGCTGCGTCCAAGGCGGGACTGCCTGCTTTCCCGACAGCATATGGAAGCCAGTCTTTGGCGAATCTCCCAAAGCTATCTTCGGCCCAATGTCATTGAGTCATCATTCCGCAGTCCGCCGCTATCCGACCATCTTGTGCTCCATCTTCGAGCCGGTGATGTCGGGAGTCTTTGCCATGATTATTACATCCCTAATCCACTTTGTTTTTATCGATGGCTGAGACAATTTCACGACAGCCTTCTGATTGTCATGGAGCCCGGTGAAGAGCATTTCATGGCTCAAGAGATCATTTCTCTGTTTCGCGCCGTTGAAGTGGTCTCCGGATCCGTGATCGAAGATTTTCAGCGGCTTCGATCCGCTAAGTATCTGGCCTCTTCAGGTGTCACAACATTCCCCATGGCCGCGTCGCTTCTCTCCAGCTGCCTGGACACCTATTACTGTAGCAACCTCTTTCTTGTGGAGCATTTGAATCCGAGGATGCTCACGGGAAGAAACGTTCATGTCAAGATGTTCAATCTCCCCGATTTTCAGAAGCTGTGGATGGGGAGTACCGATCGCATGGATCTCCTCATCCACTATGAACCTTCAAGATCCTTCCGGTCGGGCCCAGCACACTAGGTCAGGCCCCAGGGTTGCCACCTCATTCAGATGCCATCGAGGGAGGTCATCGAGCGAGCTGTGCTCAAGATTCCCCAGGGGAGTCCTGGCGGGACGTCCCCCCAGAAGTTTTGGGGCGATCACAGCTGAAACGCTTTGGATGCAGTCCTGCTTCAGTGCCGCAGCGGCGAGTTCAGGCCCGCATTCCCACAGCACCTGATTACACCCCAGCCCAGCGAGCTCTTCCATCAGGGCCCATGGTTCACACACCGTCAATGGACAGCCCATCACCCCACGATCGGCAAGTCCCTTCAGTAGTTGCATCTGCTCCGCGGAAAGATCGTTTGTGTGGCCGACCAGGGTCCTTGCCGATGTCGTGTCCCACAGGCGGGCCTTCTCCGGCAGATCCAGGCTCCGGCTCAGCACCACCCGCAAGGGTTCGGGATCGCGCTGACCCCGGCTGGTGAGCAGCGGATCATCGGCCCGGACCGTGCCGCCCCCCACGATCACCGCATCGCAGCGGGCCCGCAGCCGGTGCACCCACCCCCGGGCCGCCGGGCCGCTGATCCACTGGCTGGCGCCGTTGGGCAGGGCCGTGCGGCCATCCAGGCTCATGGCCCACTTGAGAATTCCCAGCGGTCGGCCGGTGGCCACCCGGTGCAGGAAGGCCCGATTGAGCCGGCGCGCCTCGGCTTCGCCCACCCCCTCGATCACCTCCAGGCCCGCCGCCCGCAGCCGGGCGATGCCGCCGCCACGCACGAGATGATGGGGATCGGCCATGGCCAGCACCACCCGGGCGATGCCGGCGGCGATCACCGCTTCGCTGCAGGGGGGGGTGCGGCCCTGGTGGCAGCAGGGCTCCAGGGTCACGATCAGGGTGCCGCCCCGGGCCCGCTCCCCGGCCTGGGCCAGGGCCCCTACCTCCGCGTGCGGGCCACCGGCGCGGGCGTGGAAGCCCTCCCCCACCAGCTGGCCGTCGGCGTCCAGCACCACGGCACCCACCAGGGGGTTGGGGCTGGTGTGGCCCGCCCCCAGAGAGGCCAGCTGCAGGGCCCTGGCCATCCAGGCGGTCCAGGGGGAGGGCCGGCTCACACCCCCGCCGCGTCCTGCAGGCTTCGCCATTCCGCCACCACGTAGGGCGGCACCGCCATCTCGTTGAACACCTTCGGCAGCCGCAGCCGCAGGGGCCGGTCCTGGTGCAGGTCGGCCAGCAGCGGCGCCAGGTCGAATTCCGCGGCGGCGGCACGGGTGTCGCCGGCCAGGGCGGCACTGGCCAGGGTCACGTCCTCGAGCTGCCAGGCCAGACGGCCACTGCGCACCTCCAGGTCGGTGGGGTGATCGATGCGCACCTTGCCGGGATAGCCCACGATCCGCAGCCGCAGGGGGCCGCCCGGCGGACCCTCCCTGTAGGCCACCACCTGCCAGCTCTGGTCGTCCAGGTCGCGCAGGCTCTCCAGGCTGCGCACCACCGGCGTGCCGTTCTCGTCCGGGTGGGCATGGACCAGAGCCAGGGCCGGTGCCGCCGCGGTGCCCAGCACCAGAGCCACGCAGAGGGTCACCAGCCAGGCCCCCGCCCCCCGCAGCGCTCTCCTCATGGCTGGCGCTCCGCACCGGGGATCGGCTGCCAGCCGGTGTGGGTGGCCCAGAGGGCCCAGATCGCCATGGCCCGCAGGTAGTGGCAGGCCCGGAAGGTGCCGGAGGCAGTGATCGCCTCCGGCGTGCGGAACTGCAGACCCCCCTCGTACACCTGGCGCACCACGGCGCCGCTGATGGCGAAGGCGGTGGCGCTCTGGCCCATCAGCCGGTAGTAGGCGGCCAGGCCGAAGTTGATGCCGGTCCACACCTCCAGGGGGTGGGTGCCCTGGGGATCGAGGGGTGTGCCGTCGCGGCGCAGGCCGTTGGCCACCCCCAGGCGACCGCCTTCGAAGGACTCGAAACAGGCCTGGCGGATCGCCCCCAGGGCGGAGAGGGCCCGCTCGTCGGCCACCACCGGCGGCAGGCCCAGCAGCCGGGCGTAGAAGTCGCCGCAGAGCTGGTCGGCCATCACCACCGGCGTACCGCTGCCGGCATCGATGGCGTAGTACTCGCCGTTCCAGAGCAGGGCGTCGAAGTTCCCCCGCGACTGCTCCAGCCAGCTGCCGAAGCGCCGCTGCTCCTCGGCGGTGTCCAGGCCCAGCTCCAGCTGGAGCTGCTGGCCGATGGCCAGGGCCGCTTCCAGGGCGGCGATCCAGAGGGCGCCGCAGTAGGCGCTCACCCCCTGCAGGGGCCAGTCGTCGAAGGTCTGGTCCGGGGCGCCGCCGTTGTCGGGCAGGCCGTCGTCGTTGATGTCGAAGCGCTTGAGGTAGTCGAGGGCGGTCACCGCCGCCGGCCAGCAGGCGGCCAGGAAGCGGATGTCGCGGCCCCCCGGTGCCAGGCTGTAGGTGCGCCAGACCTGCAGCACGAAGTCGCTCGCCAGGTCCTTCCAGAGGTTGCAGTCCTGGTAGGCGGTGTAGTTGGTGGCATCCCAGGGGCGTTCGTTGGGGGCGCCCAGATCGTGGGGGGTGGCCCCGGCCACCTTGCGGGGGGCCTCCACCCGGCCCCGTCCCTGGGTGAAGTACCAGCCGATCGGCCGCGGCGTGGCATCGGCGGCGGGGATGGCGCGGGCGAAGCTGCGCAGCACCGCCTTGTCGAGCTCGGGCCACAGCTGCAGCAGGGCGAAGGAGCCGTAGAGCCGCACGTCCAGGCTTTCGTACCAGGCGTAATCCAGGCACTCCAGCACCCCGAAGCGTCCCACCGGGTCGTCCGGAGTGGCGGCGGTCCAGAGGCTCCCCCCGCTGGCCAGGTCATAGAGCTCGTTGAGCAGGGCCATGCGCAGGGGCTCCGGCAGGTCGTGGCGCTGCACCACCGGCGCCTGCCAGGCCGCGATCGCCTCGCGCCACTGGCGCCAGTCCCGCAGGGCCTCGGCGGCGATGGCGGCGGCGTTGTCGCCGCCGCCGCCGAAGAAATCGGTGTGGCGCCGCAGGGCCCGGCAACCGGTGGCGAAGGCGGTGACCGGCAGATCCCAGCTGATCACCACCGGAATCTCGAGGCTCTGGCCGGGCTCCAGCCGGCAGCGCACCGCCAGGGCGGCGCTGGCGGGTTCGTGGGCCCGGCTGCGGCGGTCGTTGTCGCTTTCAGGGATGGAGCCGTCGCGGCTGAAGGGTGCCCAGATCTCCGCTCCGTCGCCGCTGGGATCCCAGCGGCTGCAGCGGAACAGCTCCACCCCCTCCAGGCCCGCCGTGGCCTCGTCGGGCACTGCCAGGCACCACTGGCCCTGGCCCTCGGCGATCGGTTCCGAAACGGCCCCCTCCAGAAGAACGCCGCGCAGACCGGGCGCGTCGACCTGCCGGTTGCGCTGGCCTTCGCTGGCGCCGATCGCCGGCACGTAGTTGTGCTCAGGACTGCCGTCGTCGCGGAAGTGGACCGCCGCCGCCGGGTCGGTGTTGGTGAACCAGCCGCTGGTGTTGCGCCAGCTCAGCAGCAGCGAGAGATCCAGCGGCAGGTCAGTGGGGTTGCGCAGCGTCCAGACGAAGACGGCGACGGGATAACTGGTGCGCCGGTAGTCACCGGGCAGGATCGGGCTGAAGGCTTCGCTGCTCACCTCGGCGGCGAACACGCCGGTGTGGTTCCAGGCGCAGACCGGGTAGCGGGCGGCCACGGTGCCGGTGCTGTGCTCGGGGGTGCTGGCGGGGTACCACTGCCAGGCGCTCAGAGGCGATGGGCTGTCACCGCCGGCCGCACCGCGGCTGTCGTCGCCGGCCGGCGACGTGGCCAGGGCATGGGCGCGGCTCGTCTGGCCGTCGCTTTCGAACAGGGCGAACTGGCAGTCGGGAATCTGCCCGAACCAGTGCTCGCCGCCATCGAGGTGCCAGAGGTTGAAGCTGCCGTCGGGGGCCCGGCCGATGCAGCCGGCGCCGAACCCCCCCAGGGGCATGCCGTGGTTGGGGCCGTCGTCGATGTTGCTGGCGTAGCGGACCGTGTAGGGCGTCTCCCAGCCCAGGCCGAAGGGTCGCTGCCAGCTGGCGGCGGGGGCCTGCCAACGGGACGGGCCACCGCGGCCCAGGTTCCGGAGGGCGGAGAGGCCGAACGGCGGCATCGGGGTGCTGAGGGTGGGCCCAGCTTGTCAGAGGCCCGCAGCCGCCGCGGAGCCGGCTGCCGCTGTCGGGGAGGGGCGGAAGCGCCGGTGGACCGCCGGTACCCTGCCTGCAATCGGTTCGATGGCGTGAATCCGCTGACGCGTCTTTTCGGTGCGGATCTCTTTCCGCAGCAACGGTCACCGGCCTACCGCCCGGAGATCGACGGGCTGCGGGCCGTGGCCGTCCTGGCGGTGCTGATCAATCACCTCGACGTCCGCTGGCTGCCGGGAGGATTCCTGGGGGTGGACATCTTCTTCGTGATCTCGGGCTACGTGGTCACCTCGTCCTTGCTGGCCCGCCATGACGAGAGCCGCTGGTCGTTCCTGCGTCGTTTCTATGCACGCCGGGTGCGGCGGCTGGTGCCGGCCCTGGTGGTGAACGTCTCGGTCGTATCGGTGCTGTTCTCGCTGTTCGTCTCCCCGCTCGATGATTTCTTCGCGCCGATCATGCGGACCGGTACGACCGCCCTGTTCGGTGTCTCGAATCTCTACCTGCTCCGGCAGGGCTCGAATTATTTCGCCACCGACAATCACTTCAACGTCTTCGTGCACACCTGGTCGCTGGGTGTGGAGGAGCAGTTCTATCTCGCCTGGCCGGCGGTGCTCCTGCTCTGCGGGCTCGGGGTGGCCAGCGGCGCCGGCGGCGGCCTGCGGCGGCTCAAGATCCTCAGCCTCGTGCTCCTGGTGGCCTCCCTGGCCCTCTATCTGGGGCTGAGCCTCGGCGGAAACCCCGAGCGGGCCTTCTTCCTCACCCCTGCCCGGTTCTGGGAACTGACGGCAGGCTGCGGGGCCTATCTGCTTCACCGGGGCAGTGGCAGTGCCCGCGACCTGGGCCAGCGGCTGGCCCTGCACCGCTGGCGCGGTCTCCTGAGCCTGCTGGCGTTGCTGGCCCTGCTGGGGTTGCTGCTGCTGCCGGAAGCCTGGCGGCTGGTCACCACCCTGGGCACGACGGCACTGACGGCGGCCCTGCTGATCCTGCTGCGGCCCACGGGCGGCATCGGCCGCTGGCTCTGCCATCCCCTCAGCCTGGCCATCGGCCTGGTCTCCTATTCGCTCTATCTCTGGCACTGGCCGGTGATCGTGCTGGCCCGCTGGACGGTGGGGGTCACCCCCCTGACCCTGCTGCCGATTCTGGTGGTGACCATCCTCTGCACGGCGCTCTCCTACCGGCTGGAGTGCCTGTTCCGCTACGGCCACCCCTCCCTTCCCGTTCTGGGGCCCACCGGGCTGGCCTATCCGGCGATGACCGTCCTGGCCACCGCCTTCACCCTGGGCCTCCAGGGTCCGCTGATGGGCCGTCTCTTCGCCGGCGAGCGGAGCCACACCGTCGGCGGCACGGTGAACATGAAGCGCATCGACGGCACGACCGTCGACACGGTGCACTGCTTTGAGGAACCGAACGATCCAGTGACGACCGACGACCGGCCCGCGCTCTGCAGGGCCCAGGGGGGACCGGGCCGGCCCACCCTGTATTTCCTCGGGGACAGTCTCACCCACATGCTGATCCCGCTCGGCGGCAGGATCCTGGCCGACGGCCGCTACAGCGTGGGCTTCCGGGCCCGCGGGGGTTGCCCGGTTCCCCACTTTTCGCCCTGGTCCGGGGCACGGCACGGGCTGGAGCGCTACCGCCACTGCCAGCCCTACGCCGCCGGGGAGCTGCAGCGTCTGCTGCCGCGCCTCGCCCCCGGCGACCAGCTCCTGCTGGTGTCCAACCTGGCCGGCTACTTCCACGCTCTGGAGGGGGAGCAGCGCCGACAGGCGGAGCGCTCCTACGCCACCGCCATCCGCAGCCTGGCCGCTTCCCTGGGCCAGCGGGGGGCGGGGCTGGTCATCGTGGCGTCGATGCCCACGTTTCCCACCAACCAGGTCAGCGGTCCGCTGACGCTCTGCCAGCGGGAGTGGTTCCGGCCCGCCTGGGCCACCGCCTCCCAATGCCGGCCCCTGCTGGTGTCCCGCCAGGGAGAGATCGACCGGCTGCGGCCCCTTGATGAGTTCCTCGAGCAGCTCGTCGCCACCACCCCGGGGACCGCTCTGTTCCGCCCCTTCGACAGCCTCTGCCCCCCCGGGGCGTCCTCCTGCTCCACCTACCGGGGGGACGTTCTTCTCTACAGCGATGCCACCCACCTCACCAACCCGGGGGTCCTGCTGCTCCACCCCCGGCTGATGGGGTTCCTGCAGGGCCTGCGGCCCCCGCAGCCCAGCCCCCGGGGCGGGGATCAGCCGCCTGCCAGCTGATCGTTGGCCAGTTCCTGCTCGATCAGGGCATCGAGGGTGACGGCACTGCGCACCAGCGACTGGTAGCGCTGCACCACCCGGCGGTTGCGCTCCAGCCAGCTGCCGGGATCCCCACCGCTTCCGAGCGGGCCGCCACCACTGCCCCGGTCGTCGTCCAGCAGTTCGAGATCGTCCTGGTGGGCCAGCAGGGCCAGGACCAGGGCATGGATCCGCTGACGTCGATCACTCATGGGCAGTGGGCCGGGGCGTGGCGGGCGCGCTTCCGGGAGCATCATGGCCAGCAGTGGTGTGGTGGCACGGCTGGAGGGTTCGCTGCTGGAGGTGCTGGGCACCGATGCCGCCGGGGTGAGGAGCCTCTCCCGCCACTGGCAGGACGAGATCCGCCGGGCCGATCTGGTGGCCGCGCCCCAGCGGTTGCTGGCGGATCTCGACGGCTGGTGCGCCCCCGGGCCGGGCCCTGAGCTGCTGGCCAGCGACCGGCTCCAGGAGCTCATGCCGCGGCTGCAGCAGGCCCTGGCCGAGGGGCAGCGGGTGCTGCTGCTGGCGAGCGGCGACCCCCTCTGGTTCGGCATCGGTCGCCTGCTGCTGCAGCACCTGCCCGCCGACCGCCTCCGTTTCCATCCCGCCCCCACCTCCCTGCAGCTGGCCTTCTCCCGCCTCGGCCGACCCTGGCAGGACGCCTCCTGGATCAGCCTGCACGGCCGGGACCCGGAGCCCCTGGCGGCGCGCCTGCAGCAGCGTCCCGCCGCCCTGGCGGTGCTGACCGATCCCGCCCGGGGCGGGGCCGCCGAGGTGCGCCGGATCCTGGCGGCCTCGGGTCTGGAGGCCGCCTACCAAGTCTGGCTGGGGGAGCGGCTGGGCCATCCCGCCGAGCGCCTGCTTCAGCTGGCCCCGACCGATCCCCTGCCGGAGGATCTGGATCCCCTGCACCTGGTGCTGCTGATCGCCGCCGAGCCGGCCCCGGTGGCGCCCGAGGCCCTGCCCCTGTTCGGCATCCCCGATGGCCACTGGCTGCAGCATGCCGATCAGCCGGGTCTGATGACCAAGCGGGAGGTGCGCCTCCAGCTGCTGGCGGACCTGGAGCTGCCCGAGCGTGGCGTGCTGTGGGATGTCGGCGCCGGGGTGGGATCGGTGGGGCTGGAGGCCCTGCGGCTGCGGCCGTTCCTGGAGCTCTGGGCGGTGGAGCGCCGGGCCGGGGCCGCGGCCCTGATCGGCGCCAACGCCGAACGGCTGGGGGTGCGGCCGGCGGGGGTGCGGGAAGGGGAGGCCCCTGCGGCCCTGGAGGATCTCCCCGACCCCGACCGGGTGCTGATCGGCGGCGGCGGCAGGGGGCGGGTGGCCCTGCTGGCGGCGGTGCTGGCCAGGCTGCGGCCCGGTGGCATCGTGGTGCTGCCCCTGGCCACCCTGGAGGCCCTGGCCCAGTTGCGACCCCCGCTGGAGCAGGCCGGCCTGGGGGTGGGCGTCACCCAGATCCAGGCCTGGCGGGGGACCCCCCTGGCGGAGGGCACCCGCCTGGCCCCCCTCAATCCGGTGCTGGTGCTGAAGGGTTCACGCCCGCCAGCGGTGTGATCCGCACGGGGGTGCCCACGGCGATGCCCAGGGCGGCGGCCTGGCCGGCCCCCAGCTCCAGCACGCCGTCCACCGGCGTGTCGGGGCCGTAGCTGCGGCAAGGCAGCTGCATGCAGGGGGGGACGGCGCTTTCGATGGCGACCACCCGGCGGTCTCGGATGAACAGCATGTCGAGGGGGGACGGGGTGCGGTGCATCCAGAAGCGGGCCAGGGCCGGCGGGGCATAGGGGAACCACATGCCCCGCAGGGACGGCAGCGGTGGCCGCATCTGCAGGCCCATGGCGTACTGGCGCTCACCCCGGGGCACCTCCAGCTGGATGCAGCGGGCCGGCGGCGGCCCCTCCAGGCACCACTGGGCCGTGATGGGCAGGACCTGGGGTGGGACCTGGGAGCGTCCCGGCTCCGCGCCGCAGCCCACCAGGGCCAGCGAGGCGGCGATGGGCCAGGCCAGGCTGAGCAAGGGCCTCATGGCAGGCCCCCAGCGGGGGGCCGCCCATCGCTGAGGCTGTAGCCGCGGCCCCGCACGGTGTGGATCAGCCGCCGCTCCCCCTCCTGCTCCAGCTTCTGGCGCAGGTAGCGCACATAGACCTCGATCACGTTGCTGGCCCCTCCCCCCTGGTCGGCCCAGATCTCCTCCAGGATTTGCTCCCGGCTCACCACCGCTCCCCGGTGACGCAGCAGCAGCAGCAGCAACTGGTATTCCCGGGCCGTGAGGGTGAGCTGGCGCGGGCCGCGCCAGGCCTGCCGCGCCACCGGATCGACCCGCAGGTCGCCCACCTGCAGCAGGGCGGACACCGGCACGGGAGAGGGGGCCGCACCCCTGGGCCTGCCCAGGTGCAGCCGCAGGCGGGTGAGCAGGTCGCTGGTGCCGAGGCTGGGCAGCCAGAAATCATCGGCGCCGCACTCCAGACAGTGGCTGCGGCTCTCCACATCGTCGCGGGCGATGCCGAGCAGCAGGGGGCGGGCCCCCAGCCGCCGCCGCAGTTCTGGGATCCGTTCCTCACTGCCTGTCGACAGCACCACCGCCGCCACCGCCGTCGCGGAGGGGTCGTCCGCCTCGGGCTGCTGCAACAGCGCGCGGTAGCCGGACACCTCAAGCCGCGGGGCCAGGCCGGCGGCCTCGGGCCCCAGCAGCAACACCAGGGTCGGATCGGCGGAGCTGGTCACAGCGGCGCATCGGCGTGGTTGCCGGCGGGCTTGGCCACGTGGGGCAGGCCCCAGCCCAGCTTGTTGCGCAGCACCTGGAAGAATTCGTGGTCGGCCAGGCGCACGAAGCGCACCGGGTGGTCGCTGCGGCGCACCAGCACCCGGTCCTCGGGCCAGACGTAACAGCCGGCGCTGCCGTCCACCACCATCATCAGCCGCTCGGGGGTGGCGGGAAACACGGTCACCGGCTCCCGGTCGCTGAACACCAGGGCCCGGGAGGCGAGGGAATGGGCGGCGATGGGAGTCAGCTGCAGCACAGGACAGTCCGGGCTGATCACCGGCCCGCCTGCGCTCAGGGCATAGGCGGTGGAGCCGGTGGGGGAGGAGAGGATCACCCCGTCGGCAGCGATGTCCACCGGGGCGTGGCGGCCGATGGCGACCTCGAAGTGGCACATGCTGGTCAGGGGCTCCCGGTGCAGGGCCATCTCGTTGAGGCAGAGCACCTCCCAGCGCCGCTGCTCGCCGCGCATCACGCTCACCACCAGCATCGAGCGTTCCTCGATGGTCCAGTCGCCGGCCACCACCTGGGCCAGGGCCTGGTCGAGGTCCTTGAGGTACGCCTCGGCCAGGAAGCCCAGATGGCCGGTGTTGATGGTGAGGATCGGCACGCCGATCGGGGCGGTCTGGCGGGCGGCGGAGAGCACGGTGCCATCCCCCCCGAGCACCAGGGCCAGGGCCATCTCCTGATCGAAGCTGGCTGGAACGCAGGCGGCGTAGCCCCTGGAGCGCAGGTGCTGGTCGGGGTTGGCGAAGCCCACCACGCCGCCCGAACTGCTGACCCGCGCCACCTCCAGGCCGGCCGCGGTGAGGCGGGCCTCGATCAGGTCGGCGGTGCTGATCGCCAGATCCTTGCCGTCGTTGACGATCAGTCCGACCCGGGGCACCGATCGCAGGCGGTTGAGCCCCTCGAGTTTATGGGGGGAGATCAGAACTGCTCCAGGAAGCGCAGGTCGCTGCTGTAGAGCCGGCGGATGTCGTCGATGCCGTGGCGCACCATGCAGAAGCGCTCGACGCCCAGGCCGGCGGCGAAGCCGCTCCAGCGCTCCGGATCGATGCCCAGGCCCTCCAGCACCGCCGGATCGACCATGCCGCAGCCCATCACCTCCAGCCAGCGGCCCCGCCACTGCACGTCCACCTCGGCGGAGGGTTCGGTGAAGGGGAAATAGCTGGCCCGGAAGCGCACCGGCAGATCGCCGAAGAACCGCTGCAGGAAGGTGGTGACCGTGCCGCGCAGGTGGCTGAAGTCGAGTCCCTCGTCGAGAGCCAGCACCTCCACCTGGTGGAACACCGGCGAATGGGTGGCATCGACCGCATCGCGGCGGTAGACCCGGCCCGGGGCGATCACCCGCACCGGCGGCGGGTTGGCTTCCAGGTGGCGGATCTGCACCGGGGAGGTGTGGGTGCGCAGCAACCGGTCGCCCCCCAGGTAGAAGGTGTCCTGCATGTCACGGGCGGGGTGGTGCTCGGGGATGTTGAGAGCGGTGAAGTTGTAGTGGTCGGTCTCGATCTCCGGCCCCTCCGACACCCGGTAGCCGAGACCGGCGAAGATGTCGACGATTTCCTCGATCGTGCTCTGCAGGGGATGGCGATGGCCCGGCGGCACGTAGCTGCAGGCAGCGGTCACGTCGAGCCTCTCCCGCTCCAGCCGTTCGGCCATGGCGGCGCTGCGCAAGGCCTCCAGCCGCTCGCTCAGGAGCCGCTGCACCTGCTCCTTGAGCACGTTGGCCCGCTGGCCCACCAGGGGCCGCTCCTCTCCCGGCAGCCGGCCCATGGCCCCGAGCACTCCGGAGAGGCGACCCTTCTTGCCCAGCAGACCCACCCGCAGGTCTTCGAGGGCCGCCGCATCGGCGGCGGCGGCGATGGTGGCAGCCGCCTCCGCTTCCAGGCACTCCAGCTGGTCGGTGAGCTGCTGCAGGCTGACGGTGGCGCTCACGGTACGGATCAAAGAAGGAAACGACTGTAGGCAGCAGCGTCTAACTTGCCGCCAGTCCCCCTCTGCCCAGGGCTGATGGCACCGCTCCGGATCCTGATCAGCAACGACGACGGGGTTTTCGCCGACGGCATCCAGGCCCTGGCCGCCGAAGCCGCCGGCCGCGGCCACCTGGTTTCGGTGGTCTGTCCCGACCGGGAACGGTCCGCCACCGGCCATGGCCTCACCCTGCAGACGCCCCTGCGGGCGGAGCGGGCCGATGAGCTGTTCGCCGCCGGTGTCACGGCCTGGGCCTGCAGCGGCACGCCGTCCGATTGCGTCAAGCTGGCCCTGTTCCGGCTGCTGGAGCAGCCCCCGGATCTGGTGCTCTCCGGCATCAACCACGGCCCCAACCTCGGCACCGACGTGCTCTATTCCGGCACGGTCTCAGCGGCCATGGAGGGGACGATCGAGGGTCTGCCGGCCCTGGCGGTGAGCAGCGCCGATTTCCACTGGCGCCGGTTCGAGGCGGCCGCGGCCCTGGCCCTCGACGTGGCCGAGGGCCTGCACGCGGCCGGCTGGCCCGAGGGGCTGCTGCTCAACCTCAACGTGCCCCCCCACCCCGCCGAGAGCCTGGGTCCGCTGCGCTGGTGCCGCACGGCCGTGCGCCGCTACATCGACCAGTTCGAGAAGCGCACCGACCCCCGGGGCCGTACCTATTACTGGCTGGCCGGTGAGGTGGTCGATGATCTCGAGGGCACCGGAGCCGGCCCGGCTGACTGGCCCACCGACGTGGCCTGGGTGCGGCAGGGCGGCTCTTCCCTCACCCCCCTGCAGCCCGAACTCTTCTGGCGTGGTTCGATCCCTTCCCTGCCCGCCCTGGAGGCCGTCGGCCGCAGTGATCAGCTCCTGCGGTAGACCCGCTGGAGCAGCCACAGGCTCAGGATCAGGGCGATCACGTGGGCGAACAGCACCTGGGTGTTGCTCAGCACCGAGAGCATCTCGATCGAGGTGATCGGCAGCCCCACCACCCGGCCGCCGCTGCCCGGTGTCGCCTGCAACTGGGCCCCGAGGAAGCCGGGCACCTGCTGGGAGGCCTGCACGAACAGGCTGCCGGCCAGGGCCTGGTAGCCCACGGCGGCCAGGGTCAGGCCGGCCACATCGGCCACCAGGCCCCGCTTCACCAGGCGGGAGGTCTCCCCCTTGCTGGGCCGGACCGGGCTGGCCAGGGCACGGCCGCAGCGCACCACCAGCCAGGATTGCCACAGACTCCAGAGCAGAACCAGGAACGAGAGGGTGGTGAGGGAGAGGCCGGGCCCCAGCCCCAGGGCGCGAGAGGAGTTGGCCGCCAGCCGGCCACCGATGTTGTTGAACATCAGCACCACCACCACCACCACCCCGAGGGCCAGCTGGACCCAGAAGCGCACCCAGCCCGTGCGGCGGAGAGCATTGGCCATGCGCTGCAGGTCCAGCTGGTCGGCCATGGAGAGGGGAACGGCGACTCCAAACTTGCCATGGGAGGATCCTGGCGGCGAGGGCGCACGCCTTTGATCCCGCTTCACGATCCCCAGGACGCCCTGCGCCCCACCGCCATCGCCCTGGGCAGCTTCGATGGGCTGCACCAGGGCCACCGTCGCGTGATCGCCGCGGTCACGGACTCTCTGCTGCCGGGGGACGAGGTCGTGGTGCCCACCGTGGTCAGCTTCTGGCCCCATCCCCGGGAGGTGCTTCACCGGGAACCCCGGCTGCGTCTGGATCTGCCCGAGGAAAAGCTCACGCTGCTGGAACCCCTCGGTATCCGCCAGCTGGTGCTGGTGCCCTTCACCCTGCCCCTGGCGGCGCTCACTCCGGAGCAGTTCGTGGTCCAGGTGCTGGCGGATCGGCTCCAGGCGCGGCGCATCGCCGTGGGAACCAACTTCCGCTTCGGGGTCGCCCGCAGCGGCGATGCCGACGACCTGGCCCGCATCGGCGCCGCCCACGGCATCGACGTCCGCGTGGTGCCCATGCTCTGGGATGGGACCGAGCGGGTCAGCAGCAGTCGCATCCGGCGCGCCCTGGCGGCCGGCGACATCGGCGAGGCCGAACGGCTGCTGGAGCGTCCCTACCGGTTCAGTGGCCAGGTGGTGAGCGGCCGGGGCCTGGGCCGGACCCTGGGCTGGCCCACCGCCAACCTGCAGGTGGACGGTCGCAAGTTCCTGCCCCTGGAGGGGGTCTATGCCGCCCTGGCCTGGCGTGATGGCGACGAGCCGGCGATGGCGGCGGTGATGAACCTGGGCCCCCAGCCCACGGTGGATCCCCTGGCTCCCTCGGCGGTGGAGGTGCACCTGCTCGACCGCCGGCTCGAGCTGGCCGGGGCGCGGCTGACGGTGCAGCCCCTGCGGCTGCTGCGGCGCCAGCAGGCCTTCGCCAGCCTTGAGGATCTCAGCGCTCAGATCCGGCGGGATGCGGACCAGGCCCGGCAGGACTGCCTTGCCCGGGATGGGGTGCTCTGAGCCGCCCGCCGCTGCCCACCCCGCGCGAATCTGTCCCATACCCTGGAGAGCTCACCTGCCCCGGTCCGGTGACGTCTGAGTCCCCCATCCCGTCGCCGCCAGGCCTCGAGCGCGCCGCCATCGACCGGTTGCTGGACGCCAACCTCGACCGGGCCCGGGAGGGGTTGCGGGTGCTCGAGGACTGGGCCCGCTTCGCCCTGGATCGCCCCGATCTGGTGGCCCGCAGCAAGGATCTGCGCCAGCGCCTGGGAGGGCTGCACCGCGACCGCTACAAGCGGGCCCGCCACACCGCCAGTGACCCGGCCGCGGGCATGGCCCATCCGGCCCAGGCCGAGCGAGCGGACGGTGCCGCCGTGCTGGCCGCCAACGCCGCCCGGGTGCAGGAAGCCCTGCGGGTGCTGGAGGAGTTCGGCCGCCTGGAGGATCCCCTGCTGGCCAGCGAAGCCGCGGCCTGCCGCTATGCCCTCTACGACCTGGAGGTGGACCTGCTCCAGGCCGGTCGGGGCGGCGACGAGCGCCGGGCCCTGCTGCGCCGCTGCCACCTGTACCTGGTCACCCGTCCGGAGCCGGACCTGGAGGGCGTGGTGGCCGCCGCCCTGGCGGCCGGGGTGCGGCTGGTTCAGTACCGCGCCAAGCCTGAGGATGGCGGCCTGGCCGGGGCCCCCGCCGACGACCGGGCCCGCTTTGCCCAGGCCGGCGTCCTGCGGGAGCTCTGCCATCGCCACGGTGCCCTGTTCCTGGTGAACGACCGCATCGACCTGGCCCTGGCGGTGGGGGCCGACGGCGTGCATCTGGGCCAGGGAGACCTGCCCCCCTCCGTGGCCCGTCGCCTGCTGGGACCGGAGCGGCTGATCGGCCGCAGCACCCACCGGCTCGAGGAGCTGCGCCAGGCGGTGGCCGACGGCTGCGATTACGTGGGCGTGGGGCCGGTGAACGCCACCCCCACCAAACCCGGCCGGGAGCCGGTGGGGCTGGCCTACGTGGCCCAGGCGGCGGCGGAAAGTCCCCTGCCGTTCTTCGCCATCGGCGGCATCGAGGTGGCCAACCTGGCGGAGCTGCGCCGCGCCGGGGCGGATCGGGTGGCGGTGGTGCGTGCGATCACGGCGGCGGAGCAGCCGGCCGCCGCCGCCGCCGCCCTCCTGGCCGGTCTGGAGACCGCGGCATGAGGACAGATCCGCAGGAGTCGGGAGCCGAACCGCCCGGTATCGGGGAGATCCGCCTGCAGGTGAACGGCGAGGAGCGCCGCTGTCCTGCCGGCCTGCGGCTCGACGCGATGCTGCTGGCCCTGGGCTACCAGCCCCGTCTGGTGGTGGTGGAGTTCAACGGCAAGATTCTCGGCCGGCATCACTGGTCGACCCAGGAAGTGGTGGAATCCGATGTGCTGGAGGTGGTCACCATCGTGGGGGGTGGTTCCTAGATTCCAGCCATTGCGATGGCTGAGATGATGGGAAATCGCCTGCTTCGGCGTCTGGCCGGCCTGATGGTCCTGCCCCTGCTGATGGCTGGCCTGCTGGTCACTGCGCCCCAGCCGGCCCAGGCCGCCAGCGGCGGCCGCATCGGTGGCGGCAGCTTCCGCTCGGCCCCCTCCATTCCCCGCAGCTACGGCGGTGGTGGTGGGTATGGCGGCGGTTACGGCGGTGGTTACCGGGGCGGCGGCATCGGCTTCCCCTTCATCGTGCCGATCTTCGGCTTCGGGGGCGGAGGCCTGTTCGGCTTCCTGATCCTGATGGCGGTGGTGGGCGTGGTGGTCAACGCCCTCCGGGGCGGCGGCGGCGGCTCGGGCCTGCCGGGTTCCGGTTCCGCCATGACCTATCAGGCCCGCCCTGACGGCCCCGTCTCGATCGCCCAGATTCAGGTGGGGCTGCTGGCCTCCGCCCGTGACCTCCAGAACGACCTGCGGCGCCTGGCCGGCGTGGCGGACACGTCCAACAGCACCGGCCTGCAGAGGGTCCTGCAGGAAACCAGCCTGTCCCTGCTGCGCCACCCCGATCTCTGGGTGTACGCCAACGGCGAGGTGGGCCAGGTGCCCTTCGCCAGCGCCGAATCCACCTTCAACCGGCTCTCGATGCAGGAGCGCAGCAAGCTGGAGCGGGAGCTCACCGCCAACGTGGCCGGTCGCCGCTTCAGCGAGCCTGCGGCCGTGGCCCCCGGAGTGAGTGATGCCACCAGCGATTTCATCGTGGTGACCCTGCTCGTGGCCAGCCGCAACCGAGTGCCCATCAAAGGGGCCCGCTCCGCCGAGGACCTGCGGGATTCCCTGCAGAAGCTGGGGGCCGTGAGCGCCGATGATCTGCTGGCCTTGGAGGTGATCTGGCAGCCGGAGGGTGCCGGCGAGGTGCTGAGCACCGAGCAGGTGATCACCGCCTATCCCGAACTGCAGCACCTCTGACCTCCGAGGCCTTGCCTGGCCAGCCTCGGGCACCCACACTGCGGTCCAGACGCATGCGATCCGATGGTTCCGCGCCGGATCAGCTGGGTCAACACCACCGTGCTGCTCGAGGCCATCGAACGCTACGAACAGGGACGTCTGCCCCGCTCCCTCACCCTCTGGCTGCAGGCCGTCCTGGAGATGGATGGTCCGCCCTCAGGACCCCTGCGCCCCGGTGGCTGACGGGACCGTCCCGGCCGTCAGCTGCAGGATCCGCAGGGCCGCCATGGCCGCTCCATAGCCGTTGTCGATGTTCACCACGGTGAGGCCGGGAGCGCAGCTGGCGAGCATGCCCATCAGGGCCGCCTGACCCCCGGCACTCACGCCGTAGCCCACCGAAACCGGCACGCCGATCACCGGCTGGGGCAGCAGGCCTGCCAGCACGGTGGGCAGGGCTCCCTCCATGCCGGCGCAGGCGATCAGCACCCGGGCCCGGCGCAGTCCCTCCAGCTGGCCCAGCAGCCGGTGCAGCCCGGCAACGCCCACATCCAGCACCAGGTCGCTGGCCACCCCGTGGCAGGCCAGAGCCAGACGGGCTTCCGCCGCCACCGCCCTGTCGCTGCTGCCGCCGCTCAGCACCGCCACCCGGCCCAGGGAGGGGTCGACAGGCGGCGGATCGGGCCAGGTGAGGCAGCGGGCCAGAGGATGGTGCACAGGCAGGGCGATGCTCCCCGTCCCGTCGCCGCGAAGGGCCAGTTGCCGCTCCACCGCGGCGGCCTTCTCCGCCGACACCCGCGTCACCAGCGCCAGCTCCCCTGCCTGCCGCAGCCCCTGGATGACCGCGGCGATCTGCTCGGCGCTCTTGTGCTCCCCCCACACCGCCTCCACCATGCCCAGCCGCTGGCGGCGGCCCAGATCCAGCCGGGCGTCCCCGCTGAGGTCATCCCCGCTCACGGCATCTCCCTGGCGCTGGGGACCCTGGACCTGGTTGCACCCATGGGCTCAAGCTCGCCGGCGAATACCAGTGGGAAGGGGTTGGCGCCCCCGGCGGAGCCGGATCCGGAATCGGTGGCCAGGGCCCGGCGGGCCGCGGCCTCGAAGCGGCCCTGCACCGCGGCGATCTCGCGCTCCGGGATGGCCAGCCACTGATGGCGGCTGTGCCAGTGGATCAGCAGGACGCCCTCCTCCCGTTCGGCATCCCAGAGCAGTTCCCGGCCCAGGAAGCCGTCCTTGCGCTGCAGCCAGGGTTCCCAGGTTTCCTGTTCCGCCTGCCGCCAGGCCTGGCGGGCATCTGCGGGCACGCTCACCCGCAGGAGCTCGACCACGGGCGCCCCGTCGGGGTTCCGGCCCTGGGCAGGGGGTTCAGTGCTGCGGGCGAAGCCATCGCCGGGAAGACCCGCCAGCACGAGCACCACCAGCCAGAAACGGATCAGCAGGCTAAGCAGCCCGCCTGGAAGACGTCGACTCATGGCAGCAGCAGCAGGGCCACGGCGTGGCTGGCGATGCCCTCCTCCCGGCCCGTGGGCCCGAGCCCCTCGTTGGTGGTGGCCTTCACCCCCACCAGGGTTGGATCCAGGCCCATGCGGGCGGCGATGGAGGCCCGCATGGCGGTGATGTGGGGCCGGAGCCGGGGCCGTTCGGCCACCACCACCGTGTCGACGTTGAGCACCTGCCAGCCCCGCTCCCGCACCAGCTCCATCACCCGCTCCAGCAGCATCAGGCTGTCGGCCCCCCGCCAGCGCTCGTCGTCGGGCGGAAAGTGGCTGCCGATGTCCCCCAGGCTGAGGGCCCCCAGCAGGGCATCCATCAGGGCGTGGACGAGCACATCGGCGTCGCTGTGGCCGTCCAGCCCCAGGCCCTCCGGATGCTCCAGGCGCACCCCGCCCAGGATCAGGGGGCGGCCGGGCACCAGGCGGTGGATGTCGTAGCCGTTGCCGATGCGCAGCTGCATGGGGGGCGGGTGATGCAGCCCCAGTGTCGTCGGCCGGACCCTGCGGTGCGAACCGGGAGGCCGCTGCCAGACCCGAAGGCTCAGGCCTGCGGCCCGTTCTGCCAGCGGGCATGGAGGTCCGGCCGCCGCTGGCGGGTGCGGGCCTCCTGCTGCTCCTGGCGCCAGCGGGCGATGGCGCCGTGGTCGCCGCTGCGCAGCACCTCCGGCACCGCCATGCCGCGGAACTCGGCCGGCCGGGTGTAGTGGGGGTGCTCGAGCAGCAGGCCGCTGTGGCTCTCGTCCTCCAGGCAGTCGGGGGAGCCCACCGTGCCGGGAAGCAGCCGCACCACGCCGCTGATCACCACCAGGGCGGGCAGTTCGCCGCCGGTGAGCACGAAGTCGCCCAGGGACACCTCCTCGTCCGCCAGGGCCCGGATGCGTTCGTCGAAGCCCTCGTAGTGGCCGCAGAGCAGCACCAGCTGGTCGTGGTCGCTCGCCCAGCGGCGCAGGTCGCTCTGGTGCAGCGGCCGCCCCTGGGGGCTCATCAGCAGCACCCGCCGCCGCGGCAGCACCGGGATCGCCTCGAACGCGGCGTAGACCGGCTCGGGCTTGAGCACCATGCCTGCGCCGCCGCCGTAGGGCACGTCGTCCACCTTGCGGTAGCGATCGGTGGCGTGGTCGCGCGGGTTGTGGGTGTGGAGCGTGGCGATGCCGGCGGCGAAGGCCCGGCCGATCACCCCCAGCCCCAGCAGGGGCGTGAAGGCGTCCGGCACCAGACTCACCACGTCGAAGCGCATGCTGGATTCAGCCGGCGGGCCGGCTGAGTCGCCGGATCTCGGAGCTGAAGCTGGCCTGGCCCGGGCGGCCGTCGGCGCGGTGCTCGACGCTGCTGCGCAGGCGCAGGTTCGCCTTGGTGAACCAGATCCGCTCCTTCACCGTTCCGTTCTCCCGCTCGCTGGTGAGCTCCAGGCTGCCGTCCGGCCACAGCTGCCAGTGGCCGCCGGTGACACCGCCATCGGCGGCGCTCCCCTGGAAGCGGCCGTCCGGGCGGAACTGCAGCCGGTGACGGCCGCCGGCGGGCGGGGTGATCTCGAGGCCGCCGGGTTCCCCCTGCTCCTCCGGGGCCAGGTAGGCCACCTTCAGGTCGCCGCGCTCGGAACTGTGCCAGCTGGCCTCAGCCTCGGGGGCGGCGGCCGGGGGCTCCTCGAGGCGGAAACAGCTGCGCAGCGAGAGCCATTCGCCGGCACAGCACACCAGGAAGGCCTCGATCGTCTCGGGGGGAAAGGGGGCGATCACGGGCGGGGCGGGGGGCTCGGTCGCGCTGGTCACGGCAGGGGCGGCGGGAGATCGGGACGGTCGGGCCCTGGGGGGATCCTCGCAAACCCCGGGCCACCGCGGTGCGTCCGCGGAACCGAGGGGCAGGGGTCAGTCGCCCCGGTAGCCCAGCTCGGCCAGCCTTCCTGGATGGCTGCGCCAGTTCGGCACCACCTTGACGAACAGCTCCAGATAGACGGGGCCGTCGAACACCTTCTGCATCTGCAGCCGGGCCCCCTGGCCGATGGCCTTGAGCATCTGGCCGCCCTTGCCGATCAGGATCCCCTTCTGGCTGCTGCGTTCCACCAGCACGGTGGCCAGCACGGCCGTGCGTTCCTTGCCCTTGCCGCCTGCCTCGTCCTCGACGATCCGCTCGATCCGCACCGCCACCGAGTGGGGCACCTCCTCGCGGGTGAGGCTGAGCACCTGCTCGCGGATCAGTTCCGCCAGCAGCAGCTGTTCCGGCTGATCGCTGACCGCGTCGGCGGGATACAGCATCGGCCCCGGCGGCAGGTCGGCGGCCAGGGCCTCCACCAGGGCCGTGCAGCCGTCCCCCCGGAGGGCGCTGCAGGCATGCAGGGGCCAGTGGCGGGGGCGCTCGGCATCCGCCTCCAGCAGTTCCCGGTAGGTGGCGGCCAGATCCTCGGCGTCCGCCCCCACCCGGTCGCTCTTGTTGAGGGCCACGTGCACCGGCACCCGGCTGTGGCGCAGCAGGTCGACGATGAAACCGTCACCGCGGCCGGCCGGCTGGCTGGCATCCACCAGCAGCAGCACCACGTCCACCTCGCCGATGGCCCCGCGGGCGCTCTGCACCAGCCGCTCCCCCAGCAGGTGGTGGGGCTTGTGGATGCCGGGGGTGTCGAGCAGCACCAGCTGGGCCGACGGGGTGGTGAGGATGGCCCGCAGCCGGTTGCGGGTGGTCTGGGCCACGGGGGAGGTGATCGCCACCTTCTGGCCCACCAGCTGGTTGAGCAGGGTGGATTTGCCCACGTTGGGCCTCCCGATCAGGGCCACGAAGCCCGAGCGGAAGGGTGCGTCCGGGGTCGACGCCAGCGGTGCGGCCCCTTCGGAAGGGTGGGCATCGTCGGGGCTGGCGGTCGGGGCGCTCGGGTCCATAGCCTCAACACTGCCAGCCCATGGGCCCCGCCGCCCACACGCCGCCATGACCGATGCCGCTCCCCTGACCGACACGCCGCTGCAGCCCACCTTTCCCCAGGCGATGGAGATCACGGCCCAGTGGCTGGGGCTCTGGGAGGCGGGGGAGCTCAGCGACGAGGTGCTGGCTGACCGGGTGGGGGAACTGGTGGCCAGTCGGGATGGCGCCCGGGGGTTCTTCGTGGTGAGCCTCACCGGCGACGCCCCCCTGATGGACCGTCTGCCCGAACCGCTGGTGGCCTCCCTGCGGCAGGCCGGCGAGGGGGTGGTGGATCTCACCGCGCGCAACCTGGCGATGAGCACGGCCATGACCCTGCACCACAGCCGTTCGGGTGACCAGGAGCACCAGGCCGGGTCGGAGCGGGTGCAGCTGCGCAGCACGGAACTGCTGCGTCAGCTCGAACCGGTGGCGGTGAAGCGGCGTCTGGAATCCCTTCTGGCGGCCGCAGGGGACCGGGAGGACCCTTGCCATGCCGTGGTGGCGGACAGGGCGTTTCTCGACCGATGGGGATATGACGCCGAGCAGAGGCTGGCCATCGCCGCAGCGATCGAAGCGGTGGCCGAAGCCTGAGGCAGCCTTGTCAGAACTTGACGTAGAGCAGCGTCATGGCCTGCACGGCATCGAAACTGACCCCATCGGGCAGGAAGACGTAATTGACGTTGAATCCCAGAGTGATGTTGCGGGTGATGTTGAGGTCGAGGCCACCGGTGAGCATGGCGTTGGTCTGACCGGTGGAATAGGTGTTGGTGGCGATGCCGCCGCCCAGGTACGGAGAGACGACCGAGCGCCGGAAGAGATCGAGGGTGAGGGGGAGCTGGAAGGAGGTCTCACCGTTGTACCTGCCCTGCAGATCCCGGTTGCCGAAGATCACGCTGGGACGCAGGGAGACGGCCAGGGTCTCGTTGAGCTTGTAGCCCACCCGCCCGGTGAACACGCCGCTGTTGGGCAGGTCACTGCCGAAATTGATGCCGCCGCCGATGCCGTAGATGCCCACGTTCTCGATCGGTTTGCCCTGCCGCGGCTGGATGGCGAGCTCGGCTGGATCCCGATTCGCCGGTGGGGGCAGGTAATCCGGGGGGAGGGTCGCGGCGTCGGTGACGGGCTCCCAGCCGGCGGCGGGCGCTTCGGCTGCCACCGGCACCCAGGGGGATGGAGCGATCGGCAGCGACTGGGCGTGTCCTGGTGGAGGTCCCATGGACAGACAGACCAGTCCCACAAAAAGGAGACCCGGCTGCAGGGTGGCTAGTCTCACTGGCTGGCGACTCACTGGGGGGCCACCATCCCGCTGCCTGCGGGGGAGGGCGCCGGAGTCGGTGAGGCGGGTGCCTCGGCGGCGGCCGGGACCGGTGGGGGAGGGGTGGGGGCACTGGCCACCGGCGAGACCCTGGCGGGGCTCGGGGAGGCCTTGACGGGAATCTCAGCGGGAATGGGCTGCAGGTTCACCACCGCCGGGGTGACCGAGCCGGGGGCGGGAGCCTGCTGCCGGCTCGACCATTCCTTGATGTCCTCGATCACCCCGGGATCATCGGGGTGGCTGAGCACATCCACCGTTCCATCCGACTGCAGGGCCAGGGGGACCTGGGTGGGCTTGCTGACCCGGGTGGAGGGCACGTAGATGACGCGGCCCTGCTGCAGCTTGGCGGACTGCTGCGGTTTGGCCGATGGGGTGGGGGCCGCCGCCGGCAGGGTGCGGATGGCCTGGCGCATGGGTTCCCGCAGGTCCTTCGGCAGGGGAGCCAGGGGATCCCCACTGTTGGCCCAGCGTGCCCGTTCGGCCCGCGCCATGGGCGGCATCATCGGGGACCCCAGGTCCTGGATGGTGAGAACGCCGCCGAGGAGCTCGGAGCGTGAGAAGTTGCGTTGCAGGAGGTCGTGACCTCTGCCTGCGGCAGGGGTGCCCAGTTCCGGACCCTCGATCCGGAAAGGGACCTTGCGGGCGGCCGCCGGCTCGGGGCTCCGCAGGGAAAGCTCCGACGGGCGGGCTGGGCGGGGCCGGGCCCGGGAGGAGTTGGAGGGGCCGCTCAGGTCCAGACTGCGGGTGAGCGGGGCATCGAGCAGGGACCCGATCTTTTCCGAGGCCGAGCTGAGCACATGGCCGGTGGTGGTGCGCAGCTCATCCAGTGGGGAGGGCGCCGATGGTCCCGGCGACTCCGGCAGGGGGTCGGCAAGGGAGGCGGTGGCCTCGTCGGTTCCCTTCGGATCGGCAGGCTGGTGAGGGGTCAAGTCCTTGACCCTGGCCTGCCAGCGGTCGTGGGCATCGATGGCCAGCAGGGGAAGCCAGATCGACTGGCTCAGAAGGGCCCAGGCCATGGCCTTGGGGCTGATGGTTGGTTCGCGATACATGGTTGGGCCCTGTCAGCGGAAGTTGTTGTTGTTGTTGTTGCCGTTGAACGTGTCCCTGAAGAAATAATAGGAGCTGGCGGCCTGACTGAGGGGAACGATCACCTGATTGATGACGTCGAGGGCTTCGGCGTAGAAGGAGCGATTGACGATGATCGTGTCCCTGTCTCTCAGGGGAGGATTCAGACCTTTGGAGATGCCCGCCAAACCGTCCTTGTAACTGAACACCTCCCGGGTGGTGGTGCCGTTGCGGTTGAGCCTGACGAGTTCGATGTTGTTCTTGTTCGCCCGCCAGTTCTCCGCTCCTCCTGCCCGGAAGATGGCTTCGGCGAGGGGGGTGTTGGCCGGCAGGCTCAGGGTGCCAGGGGCCCTTACCTCCCCGATCACCGACACGCTGATGGTGGCTGGGGCCAGGTTGGTCGCCCCGATCTGAAGCACCTCTTCGGGGATCAGCTCCTCGGTGCGGGCGATCACCAGGGTGTCCCCATCGAATAGGATCGGATTCTGGCGCTGGTTGCCCACCATGAACACCTGGGCCAGGTCGAGCACGGTCTGCTTCTGGCTTCCGTCCGGACCGGCGAGCCGCCGCAGCAGCACCTTGCGGATGTCGGCATTGAGGGTGACCCCGCCGGCGGTCTGGATGGCGGAGACGGGTGTGGAGTAGGAGGGAAGCGGGTAGAGGCCGGGACGCCCCACCTCCCCGATGATGGTGACCTGGACGGGTCTGGGGCTGGTCAGGCTGAGGATGAGTTCGGGCCTCACCAGCTGCTTCGAATACAGGGAAGTGAGCCAGCGGGTCGCTTGTCCGATGGTCAGGCCCGTGAGCTGGACAGAGCCCAGCAGGGAAAGGGTGGAGGTGCCGTCGGGAAGAATCACGATCCCGCCGCCGATCGAGGCCGCCGAGGGGTCGGTGAAGGTGAGCTGGAGCCCGTCGCCTGGGCCGAGCACGTAGAGGTCGTTGTAGACCTCGGTGATGGAGAGGGGCAGCGGCGCAGCGGACCGTGGAGCGGCCTGGGCAACGGTGGATCGGAATGCCGCTGGGGAGGGCTGGTTTTGTGGGGAGATCGGCTGGGGCACCGCGGCCCTGAGGCCGCTCGGGCTGAACATCAGGCCCGAAAGACCGACAACCCCAGCGGCGGACAACCGGCGCCTAACGGAACGCTTGAGAAAGCGCTTGCACACCGCTTGGCGTACGGATGTTCTGAAAAGAGAGGCCACCGACGGTCATTAATCGGATCACCACCATAGACGTGGCAGTCAAGAGGCTTTTTGCCAGGTTGCCATTATCATCAGTTCAACTTTCCCCCGCAGCTCATAGCGTGACCACGACGGGTGCTCCTCCTGAAGCCTTTCCGGGTGGTCTTCCGCCAACGGGGTCTTTCCCGTCGTCCGCTGCCGGCGGACGTCATGCTTCTCAGTATTCCGACCAACCGCTTCAGAGCCCCCTCAATCCCACCGCCGACGGCCAGGGCGGCTCAGGTGGTCTCGGCGGTCTGGTGCGGACCGTCAAGCGGCGTCAGTCCATCTTCCTGCTCACCTTCGCCGTGGTGACCGGCGCGCTCGCCGTCAACACCCTGCGCCAGCGGATCTTTTCCCCGGTGTACCAGGGGGGGTTCCAGATGCAGATCAGCAACCCCTTCGAAGACAAGACCGGAAGCGGCGGCGGCGGCGGTGGATCGGTTGAGAGCGTCGCCCGCAGCCAGGTCAGGAACGACGTGCCCAGCCTGATCGTGCTGATGCGCAGTCCCCTGCTGCTCGGGCCGGTGGCTCAGCGCCAGGGCATCCCGCTCGGGGCCCTCGCCGGGAGCCTCTCGATCAACCCTGAATCGGCTGCGGTGGAGAACGTTCTCAACGTCTCCCTCCGCTGGCCCGATCCCGCCAAGGGCAAGGCGATCCTGAGGCAGCTCGCCAAGGATTACACCGCCTTCTCCCTCACCCAGCGCCAGGCGGCCGTCAATTCGGGCGTCCGTTTCCTGGATCAGCAGGCACCGGCGATCGAGGCCAGGGCGCAGAAGCTCTCCCAGGAGATGCTGCGTTTCCGCGAGCGCAACAATTTCGTCGATCCGGTCACGGCGGCCGGCCAGATCCTCGGGGCCCGCGAGGGCCTGGTCAGTCAGCTTCGCGTCCTTCAGAACGATCAGGTCCAGTTGGACAGCCAGCTGAAGTCGATTCAGACCGGCAAGCTGCAGTTCACCCCCAGCGGAGCCCCATCGGCCCTGGAACAGCTTGGCCGCAACACCGTTCTGGTGCCTGGTCGCGGTGGCACCGCTGCCGATGCCGCTGCGGCCAAGGGAACCCCCACCCCCCTCGATCTGCTGAACCAGTTCGAGCAGGAACTGGCCACCGCCAAGGGCACCTACAAGGAGAATTCCCCCATCGTTCAGTCGCTGCTGGCCCGCCGCAATCAGCTGCTGCCCGTGGTGCAACGCCAGGCCGCCGACGCTGTCAGGGCTCGATTGCTGTCCAATCTGGCCCAGCAGGATGAGATCAATCGTCAGATTCTGCTTCTCACCGAAAACTTCCGGAACAATCCCCAGAAGATGTCGGAGTTCGAGAACATCAACCAACGACTCTCCATCGCGCGCGAGCAGTATTCCTCCTACATCCAGGCCAGGGAGCGTTACCGGCTTGAGATGGCCCGCTCGATCACCCCCTGGGAAGTGATCGGTCCCCCGGATTTCGGCGAAAGCCCCGTGGAACCCAACATCCAGCGCAACCTGCTGAGGGCCATCATGATCGGCCTGCTGGCCGGGCTTGGTGCCGCGATCCTGCGGGAGCGAACCGACAATGTCTTCCATACGCCGATGGAAGTGGAGAAGGAACTCCAGTTGCCTGTTCTCGGCCTGATTCCCTATCTGCCTCTGGAGCCCGGTGTCGACATCGCCACCAGCATCTCCAAGATGTCGTCGAGCGAACGGTTCGCCATCAAGGAATCCCTGCGGAGCCTTTTCACCACCTTCCGGCTGCTGCGCGCCGACAACAACATCCGCATGGTGGGGATCACTTCCTCCACCCAGGGGGAAGGCAAATCCACCGCAGTCACCGTTTTTGCCAGCACCCTCGCCGATCTCGGCCTGAAGGTTCTGATTGTGGATTCGGACATGCGCCTGCCCATGCAGGCCCGATATCTGGGTGTGGAGCAGGGCGATGGCCTCTCCACCCTGCTCTCCGATTCCAGTCGCAACACCACGGATCTGATCCACACCATCGCCGAAAACATGGATGTGCTGCCTGCCGGTCCGAAGCCTCCCGATCCTGCAAAACTGCTGAATTCCAGCCGCTGCAAGGAAATCATGGAGGAGATCCGTGCCCTTCCCGGCTACGACATCGTCATCGTGGATGCGCCCCCCTGCCTGATGCTGGCCGACCCGATCCTGCTGGGTGAGAAGCTCGATGGCATTCTCTTCCTTGTGGGTCTGGGCAAGGTCAGCCGGGAGTTGGCGCCCCAGGCGAGCCGCCGCATCAGAGCCACCGGTGTCGATGTGCTGGGCATCATCTGCAACCAGGTGAACTTCCCGAGCCGGCTCAATGACTACGGCTATGAATATGGCTACTACTACCACTATGCCTACGCATCGGCCTCCGGTTACGCCAAGAGCGCTTCCCAGGGCCAGGGGTATGGAGGTTTCGGCAACTATGTCAAGCGCTACCGGGACAGCTATATGAAGGGCGCCCCGACCAACTCCCGTCACAACGAAGGTGAATCCGACGTCAAGACCTATTTTCAGGCTGGCGTCGACGCCCCTCCCCCGTCAGCCGACTCTGCTGCCTCGTCCGGTCCGTCCTTGTCCCCTGATCGGGGCAACGGCAGTTACCTTCCCCGCTCTGAGCGCAGCTCATCTGTGCGCCGGTCCGGTGGTGGTCCTCTGGCCTGGTTGCGTCGCCGCTTCGGCGGCAGGAATCAGGGTTGAATGTCGGGAGAGCGGCCGACCGTTCCGCGGCCCCTCACCCTCCCCCCCATCGGCTTGTCGGCCCCGGCACCAGGGGTCCCGAAGCCCTCGCTGATCAGGCTGTCGAGCATCACCAGGTGGGGATAGATCGGCATCGCCATGGGATGGCAGCGGCGCACCCAGGCCAGGGCTTCCAGCAGGTCGATGCCCCGCAGGCGCGCCGTCAACCCCACCGCCAGCAGGGGGGAGCGCTCGCGCCCCGCCATGCAGTGGAGATAGAGGGGCGGGGCCTCCTGCAGCAGCGCCTGGGCCCGGGTGATCGCCAGGACCAGCGCCTCGGTGCGCATGGCTTCCTGTTCCCGATGGTCGGGAAGGCTGATGCGGTCGCTCCTCCAGCCCTCCGGGAGGTTGATTCCCTGCTCCTCTTCCGGATAGCAGCAGCTGAACCGGCTGCTGAAGCCTGCTTCCTCCAGTTGGAGCCAGTGGCTGTCGCTGCGTGGCAGGGGACCGATGGCCAGCTGGTTCGTCAGCACCCAGCTGAAGGACAGGGACCCGGCAGCCATCCCAGCTGGGGGGAGACGGGGCCGGGGTTGCAGCAACCGCAGCAGGGCACCGATCACCAACGGACCCCAGCAGGTACCGCCATGGCCGCGCAGGCTTCATGGGGGAGACGCGAGGAAGCCGTCATTTGCATGGGAAGGAAGGCGAGGCCGGGGGGAGCGGGAGAGGCCGAGGCTGGTTCGGTGATGGAGGTGCCGACCTAATCAGGTGTTCGCAGCACGGGCTCCACCGTGCTCAGAACCTGTTCCCAGGTTTCCGGTGACGGCGGTGTGCCCCTGGCTCCCCGCAGGCTGATGAGGGTGCAGCCGTAATCCCGGTTGGGCTGCAGGCCGGCGATCCGCTCCAGGCCGGCAACCCAGCCGCTGGCCAGCCGATCGGTGAAGGGCCCCAGCTCTTCCCAGGTCACGCCGTAGCCATCGACCAGACCCCTGCCACGCACCAGACAGGTCTGGAGGGCGGCGTCCTTCTGGATCCGTCCTGCGGCACTGGGGGTCGGTGTCCTGATCTCGCGTCGCTGCTCGAGGCTGAGGCTGGGCTGATCCCGGCCGATGAAGGCGGCCTGCAGATTCAGGCGCTGCCGCACGGAACCTGCCATCAGGGTGAGCGTCAGGCCCCTGGTCAGAGGGAACACCACCGGCGCCGAGGTGGAGAGTTCGAAGCCACGGCTGGCAGGCCAGGCAGGAACGGCGGACGGGGGATCGTCCGGCGCGAGGAGGCCTTCCCGCCTGAGGGCCGCCTCCAGGGGCTGACGCGGCAGCGGCGACGGAGCCGATGGCCAGCGGGGGAGGACGATGGCCTGGGCCGCCAGCAGGGCGGCGATGGCGGCCACGGTGCCGTACCAGCGGACCAGCAGAGGGGCGCCGATCATGGCCGCTCCTCCCGCCCGGTTGGCGATGGCAGGGGGGGCAGTTCCCTTTCCAGCAACCGCATGTAGGCCATGCCGAACAACAGGACCGCCACCCCGGAAAAGACCAGGGATCCGGTGCTCTCGTGGAAGAAATCGAACAACCAGCTCCCTTTCGAGTGGCCGTAGCCGGCACAGAGGGCGAGCAGGGCAATGCGGAACGTGTTGCAGATCAGCCCGATCAGGGGCGCGATGAGCAGCACCAGGCAGCGGCTGGTCCAGGACCGGATCGGGAAGGCCAGAAGAAAGATCACTCCCACACAGAGGATCTGGGCCATCATGTCCAGCCCGTTACAGGGACCGAGCACCTGAACCCCGCCGCCGGGGAGAAGCACATTTCTGGCATTGACCACCACGTCGAGACCGAGCACACTCAGCCAGACCCCCGACAATCGGGCGGTGACCAGACTGATTGGAGCCTCCGGCAAGGCACGCATCAGCAGGGCGAAGGCCGGCAGGGACATCAGGCAGAGAAAGGGATCGCGGAAGCGTCCCAGGCCGCCGGGCTTCTCCCCCATCAGGCCCAGGGCCAGGCCGCCGATCGGTGCGAGGGCGAACAGCAGGCCGTCCCAGTGCAGGATCAGGGCGGAGCGGGTCAGGACCCACAGCAGCAGCAGACTCCCCACGACCAGCCCAGGGCCGGAGGGCTGCGGCCTCAGGTCTTCGAACTGATCCTCCATGCAGATCACCGCGCCTCCCCACACCAGCAGGGCGAAGACGGTGGTGTGCTCCGTCTGGCTGCTCTGAAAGACGGCGATGTTCTGGATCGCCACCGCCGCGGCCAGGGCCAGCCAGAGATTTCGGGGCGTGGCCGGGGGAATGGCGGGGACGGCATCCCTCCAGGCCTGGGGAATTCTCTGCAGCAGTCCGCTGGAGAGGCGATGGACGAGATGATTCATCGGATCAGGGCATCGACCAGGGGCGTGGCCGGGTGACCGTCGCCCGGATCGTATTCGGGTACGAGACGTCGCAGCAGCTGACCGGCTCCTTCCTCGTCCCAGCTGGCGAGGGCGTCGTGCAGCTGGTGGATCAGGGGGGCCAGCTGATCGCTGTGCCGGTGCGGCTCCGTGGCTCGCCGGATCAGGGGGTGGCGTGTCGGCTGATCCTGGGGACTGATCAGCAGCTCCTCGTAGAGCTTTTCCCCGGGCCTCAGACCGGAGTAATGGATCGCGATGTCGCCCTCGCTGTTGTGCTCGTCACGGACCCGGAGACCGGAGAGCTCGATCATCTGCCGGGCAAGGTCGGCGATGCGGACCGGTTCGCCCATGTCCAGCAGGAAGAGGTCGCCGCCGATGGCCATCCCGGTCGACTGCAGCACCAGTTGAACGGCCTCCGGGATGGTCATGAAGTAGCGGGTGATCGCGGGGTGGGTGACGGTGACGGGGCCACCCTCGGAGATCTGCTGGTGAAAGAGCGGGATCACGGATCCCGAGGAGCCCAGCACGTTGCCGAACCGCACCATGGACAGGATCGGTCCGCCGGGCTCGACGTCATCGGCGGCGGCCTGGATCAGCAGCTCGCAGATGCGTTTGCTGGCTCCCATCACATTGGTGGGCCGCACGGCCTTGTCGGTGGAGATCAGGGTCAGCCGCTCCACCCCGGAGCCGCGGGTGGCCGCGATCACCGCTTCGGTCGCCCGGATGTTGTTGGCGATGCCGGCGCAGAGGTTGGCTTCCACCAGGGGAACGTGCTTGTAGGCGGCGGCATGGAAGATCGTGGCCACTCCATGGTGGAGGCACAGCCTGGTGAGGCGATCGGCGTCGCAGGCGTCGCCCAGCACCGCATGCAGTTCGGTGCCGGCGGGGCGGGAACGCAGTTCCCGTTCGATGGCGTAGAGGGCGAATTCGTTGCGCTCCACCATCAGCAGTCGGCTGGCACCGAGGGTGACGATCTGACGACAGAGTTCGCTGCCGATCGAGCCCCCGGCGCCGGTGACCAGCACCACCTTGGCCTCAACCCCGGCCTTCAGCAGCAGCGGATCCGGGTTGGAGGGTTCCCGGCCCAGCAGGTCCTCGATGGCCACCGGCTGGAGGTCGGAGACGATGCGCTGACCACTGGCCATCTGGGCCAGGGAGGGAATCGACAGCACCTCCAGGCCCAGACGGGTGAGCTGGTCGACCAGCAGCCGCTTCCGGTGTCGGGAGATGGTGGGCATGGCCAGCAGGACCCTGCGTACCCGGTGCCGTTCGATCAGCCGGGGCAGCCTCAGGGGTGTGTCGATGGCGAGGTTCTGGAGGGTGCGCCCCTGGAGGTTCTCGTCGTCGTCCAGGAATCCGACGACGCGGAAGCGGGGGTCGTTGCGCAGGGCCAGCAGCAGACCCATGCCGGAGGACCCGGCGCCGTAGATCACGGTGCCATCGCCCTTGGCGATGCCGCGGCCGTGGTTCTCGCGCTGATCCAGATGATGGATCAGGACATCCCGCAGCACGATGCGGCTGGCGATGGCCCCACCGGTGAACAGCAGCCAGTAGAGGATCCAGAAGGAACGGGGCGGCTGGGGGCCGCCCAGCAGGGTGCTGATCAGCAGCAGGATCAGCACCATCACGCCGGCCCGGGGCACCAGCCCATAGAGCGAATGGCTGCCGGCGTAGCGGGTCAGGCCCCGATACCATCCCGAGAGCACGAGCACGGGCAGACCCGTGATCACGGCCAGGGGCAGCAGGCGGATGGTGGAGGGAAGAAAGCCCTGAAGCGTGGCGGTGTCCGGAAGCCGCAGAAAGAATGCGCCGAGATAGGCGCCCATGATCAGCAGACCGTCGAAGACGACCAGCAGCAGCCTGCGGGCCAGCAGCTGCTTGTGCACATAGCGGAGAAATGAGAGTCGAAAAATCAACCGTTCAGATCAGAGGGAAGCGAGCGATCAGGAAAGAGATGACTTAGAATTCAAGGAGAAGATGGAAAAAAGAGATGAGATTCAGTGGAGAGAACAGCTATTCATGGCTCGCAAGTGGACGTCTGGAGTAGGCGTACAACATTGGTTTCTGAGTGACATTTCTGACTGACAATATGATAGAGGAGTGATTCTTGATCCAATGTCAGGGCCTTGCCATCCTGTAAGGCCCATGTGCTGAACAACACCTCGCGACGTTGATGTTAGTGCGCCTTCAGGGGGAGAACGGCACGGCCCGGTGCCGATCCAGCCAGAGGCCCAGCGCCAGTTCCACCAGCAGCAGGGCGAGCTCCAGCGCCAGACCATGGCTGAGCAGGGCCCAGCCCAGCAGGCCGGTGGCGGTGATGTAAAGCAGGGACACCCGACCATGGGACCAGCCGGCCTGCTGCAGACGCTGGTACAGGTGCAGCCGATGGGCCTGGAAGATCGGCTGGCCGGCTCGCCAGCGACGCAGCACACACAGGCAGGCATCCCCCAGCAGCGGAAATCCCACCAGCAGCAGACCCAGGGCCCTCGCCGGAGAGGCCTGCTGCAGGACCACCCCGGCGATCACCGCCCCGAGGAACGTGCTGCCCACATCGCCCATGAACACCCTGGCCGGACTCCAGTTCCAGACCAGGAAACTCAACAGGGCCCCGATCAGGGGCAACAGGGCGAGGCCGGCAGCGGGCGCCATCTCCAGGGCCGCGACCCCGAGCAGGACCGCGGCGCAACCGGCGACGAGTCCATCGAGCCCATCGCAGAAGTTGACGAAATTGATCACTGCCGTGACGGCGACCACCGCCAGCGGCCCCAGCCACCAGGGCAGCCCCAGGGGGCTGATCGCCACCAGCAGCAGCGCCGTGACGATCTGGATCCCGTAGCGGCCCGCGGCCGGCAGATTGAGGCGGTCATCCAGCAGGCCCACCAGGGCCAGGGGCAGACAGAGCAGGGGAATCCAGGCCAGCCAGCCGCTGCCGGCCACCGGGGCGAGCACGGTGGCAGTGATCACGAAGGCCAGCCCTCCGCCCCGGGGTGTGGGCTGCCGGTGGGAGCTGCGGGCGTTGGGCTGATCCACCAGCCTCCGGCGCAGCCAGGGAAGCAGGAGCTGCAACAACAGGGCACCGCCACCGCCGCCCAGCAGCAGGACGGCCAGCCCGGCCGGCGTGGTCATGGCACCAGGGGATGCACGGGGAACGCCTCCGGGGCCCCCCCCAGGATGCTGTGCGCCGGGGTGAACCCGGCCAGGTCGGAGCCGATCCGCTGCACGGCCTCGAAGCCTTTCGGCGACAGGAGCAGCAGTGGGGTGGCCAGCAGCTGGAACAGTCGTGGCGGCAGGGCCACCAGTCGGCAGCGGCGGGCCGGATCCCCCGGCACCGTCGCACCCTGGAGGCGCTGGAGCATGGCGGCGTAGGAGAGGGTGTCATCGCCGCCCAGGGGTAACAGCACCGGCTCGGACGGGTCCGGCCCGCCGGCGCTGAGCCGGTCGGCCAGATGCAGGGCCACGGCAGCCAGCTGGCGGCAGTGGATCGGTTGCCTCAGACCCCCCCGGTCGGGCAGGGGCAGCAGGGGCAGGCGGCGCAGCAGGCTCCGCAGCTGGCTGAGGTTGCGGTCCCCGAGCGGGCCCGCCTGGCCGTAGATCAGTGTGGGCGCAAGGATCCGCAGGGGCACCCGGTGGGCGGTGCAGGTGCTCGTCAGCAGGTCCTGGGCCTGCCGCAGCCGCCGGACCAGATCCCGGTCGAAGCGATTGGCGGCGAAACGCTTGGTGATCACCGAGGAGGAGGAGCAGGCCACCACCCCCTGCAGATCGGCGAAGCTTTCCGGCTCCTGGCTGGCCCAGCGGGCCAGCCAGGGTGCGAAGGACCAGATCGGCGCAAAGCTCAGCAGCCGTCCTGCCGGCGTCTGGACGGGAACGCCGTGGTCGTCCAGATCGCAGCGCAGGAACGGCAGCGGCTCACCGTTCGCGGTGGGACAAGGGGGTGGGCGGCGTCCAGCCACGGTCAGGGGCCGATCGCCCGCCAGGCCGATCAGGGCCTGCCCGCTCGGGGTGGAGGCTCCGAAGAGGGTGATGGGAGCCGGGGCGGGGCCGGTCAGGGAAGGATCAACGGCGGTCATCGGGGTGGCAAGGCTGTCAGCGGCAGTCATTGCTGTCGAGCCGGCCGTCCCAGCCGGTGAGGCGCCAGAGGGAGGAGCGCAGCTGGTCGCGCCAGAGGCGCAGTTGGGATTCGGGCCGCAGATCGCCCGTGTCGGCATCGAATCCGTCCACCTGCCAGCCGCTGCCGGCATAGATGATCCGGGCGATGGCCAGGGTGCGGGCCATGTGGGTCTCGGCGGTCACGATCGTGAGGCGCCCGGGTCTCGGCCAGGTTTCCAGCCGACGGGCCAGGGCTGTCACCTGCCCGACCGTGTCGCAGCCGGGCAGCAGCCGGATCAGCTTTGAGGTGTCCTGGGGCCACAGGCCACGATTCAGCAGGTGCTGGCGGGTGATGGCCTGATACTCGGCGTTGCCCTGGAACACCAGGATGGAGCCCGGGTACTGCTGCCAGAGCAGCAGGGCTGAATGGCCTCGCCAGGGATCGTCGACCAGCGCCGAAATCACCCAGGGTCCGGTGCTGGCCCCCGTAGAGGCCGGGTCCGGTGCGGCAGGGGACGGAGGTGCCGCAGAGGGCAGCAGGGGTGCGAAGAACCAGCCGAGGCCGGCGATCCCGGCCAGGGTCAGCAGAACAAGGCGACGGCGGGGAACGCCCCGGATCCTTCGGGACCCGGTGCCGGCGTGCGACGGCGTCAGCCGTCGCACCCGGACGCGATTGCGATCTGGCGTCTCCCGCCCCTCTGTCGCGTCCGGCCTGTCCTGTGGCGGCAAGGGCACCGGAGCGGTCGGACGGGGCATCAGCTTATCGGCCCTCGGTGGCCGGCCCTTGGGGCGTACCGGACGGGCAGAAGGCGGCTCCAGAGTCGACGGACGTACCGGAGGCTGAATGGAAACCACCAGAAGAGGCCGAAGGCGCGCCAGTAGGCCAGCCGCACCTCCTCCAGCCGCCTCCGGGTCTGCTGGCCGCTGGCCCCGGCGGAGCCCATGTGAACCAGTTCCAGCGGCAGGGTCCGCGCCCTGAGGCCCGGAACGGCTCCCAGCCGCAGGAAGTAGTCGAGGTCGGCGGAGAGCCGGAAGGGTTCGGCGTAGTGATCAAGGTGCCGGCGGGCCCCCGGGCCGATCAGGGTGGCCTGGTGGGGTGGGGTGGAGCCCAGGAACAGGCCGAGGCGATAGCTCGGTTGGCCGCAGAAGCCCGTGGGGCGCCCCAGCCGGACCGCCCCATCCGGCCCCGCCCCCGCGTAACGCCCCCTGCAGACCACCAGATCCGGAGGTGTGCCCCCGGCAAGGGGCGGCCGGGTCGCGGCGATCACGTCCTCCAGCACGGTGGCGCCCGCCGCCCAGTCGTCACTCCCCCAGAACAGCAGCCAGTGATCGGCCGGCACGGCGCGAAAGCCCTGGTTCATGGCACCGAAAATGCCGGGAAGGGCAGGATCCTGGGGCTCCCAGGCGAAGCGTCTGTCGCGGTGACAGAGCGCTTCCAGCCAGGTTCGATGCTCCGGACCGCTGGGGCCATCGACGAACAGCACGCGCCAGTGGGGCCAGCTCTGGCGCTGCAGGGAGGTGACCAGGCGCGGCAGCAGGGGGTGGGAATCGAGGGTGGGAACGATCAGGGTGAGCCCGGTTCCGGGTCCGTCCGAAACCGCCCCGACCCCGGCGGCGGAGAAACTTCTCACCCCTGCCGGCGGATCAGCACGTCGCCCAGAACCAGCAGGTCCATCCGGGTGCGCAGGAAGCAGTCGAGCGCCTGGGCAGGGGTGCAGACGATGGGTTCGTTCTCATTGAAGGAGGTGTTGAGCACCATCGGCACACCGGTGCGGTCGGCGAAGGCCCGGATCAGCCGGTAGTAGCGCCCGTTGTCCGTGGCGTTCACGGTCTGGAGCCTGCCACTGCCGTCCACGTGGGTGACGGCGGGAATGCGGGACCGCTGCTCTTCACGGATCGGATACACCTGCATCATGAAGGGCACCTCTCCCTCCAGAGCGAACCATTCCCCCACCGCCTCTTCCAGCACCGAAGGCGCGAAGGGCCGGAACGATTCCCTGCGCTTGATCTTCAGGTTGAGGATGTCCTTCATGTCGGCCCGGCGCGGGTCACCGAGGATCGAGCGGTGGCCCAGGGCCCTCGGACCCCATTCCATCCGGCCCTCGAACCAGCCCACCACCAGCCCCTGAGCGATCGCCTCGGCCACCTGGCCGCAGAGCTCCCCGTCCTCCGGCCGCGCCAGGCGGCAATGGGCCTGCTCCAGGGCTGTGCGGGTGGCCTCTCCGCTGAGCAGCTCCTCGATTTCCCCGGGGGCCGGGCGGCTGCCCAGGTAGGCGTGGCGCATGGCGGCCGAGCGGGGCTGTCCCAGCCCGTGCCACACCTCCAGCGCCGCCCCCAGAGCGCCGCCGGCATCGCCGGCCGCCGCCTGCACGTAGACGTGGCGAAAAGGGGTTTCCAGAGTCACCTTGCCGTTGGCCACGGAATTGGCGCCGCAGCCGCCGGCGATGCACAGCTGGTCGCTGGGATGGCTGCGGTGCAGGGCCCGGAGCAGGTGGAAGAAGGCTTCCTCGTACATGGCCTGGGCCGAACGGGCGATGTCCATGTGGTGCTGGGCAAGGGGCTCGTCGGCTGCGCGGGCGGGGCCGAGCAGGGCTTCCAGCTCCGGGCTCCAGTGGCTGCCCACCACCGGCGCGCCATGGCTCCACTGGTGCGGCAGCCGCTGGGTGGCATGGCGGAAGTAGCGCAGGTCCAGCCGGTAGGTGCCATCGGGCTGGAGGCGCACGATGCGCCGCATGGCCTCCATCCGGGTGGGCTGGCCATAGGGGGCCAGGCCCATCACCTTGTATTCATCGCCGTAGTTCGGGAAGCCCAGGTACTGGGTGATGGCGGTGTAGAAGGCGCCCAGGGAATGGGGAAACCAGATCTGACCGTCCAGGCTCAGCTGGTTGCCCTGGCCGTGGCCCCAGGCTCCGCTGGCGAAGTCGCCGAAGCCATCCACCGAGATCACGGCGGCCTCCTCGTAGGGGGAGGCGAAGAAGGCTGAGGCCAGGTGGGCCCGGTGGTGCTCCACGAAGTGCAGCCGGGCCCGGATCTCGGCCCCTGGGAAGGCCGCAGCCAGCTGCTGGCCCAGGTCGGCCCGCTCCCGCTTGTTGCGCCAGCGGTCGATCAGGAAGCGGGGATCGGGACGGTGGCCCAGGGTGTAGGCCACCTTGCGCCAGCGGTGGGCTCCCGGCAGGGAATTGATCGCGATGTGGTCGAGTTCGTCGGGGGCCACGCCGGCATCGCTGAGGCACCAGGCCATCGCCTGCGAGGGGAAGCCCGCCCAGTGCTTGATGCGGCGGAAGCGTTCCTCCTCGGCCGCGGCGACGATCACCCCATCGCGGATCAGGGCGGCGGCGGCATCGGCGTGAAAGGCGTTGATGCCCAGGATGAGCGTCATGAAGCTGCTGAACCGGATGACGGGTGGCGGCAGGAGCCGATGGCGGCAGCGGCTCTCGGAAGGGTCTGAGGGGTCATTCTCCCGGAGTGAACCCCCGGTCGGCCCGATGGTCGGCACCATCCGGTCGACCTCGGCCTCCCTCGGCGGAAGGGCGGATCCGAAGCCCTGGCTGATGCAACCTGCGGCGGAATCCTAGGGGAACTTTCATGGACGGCTGGGTCGCCCGTGATCGCAGCTCCCGGGGGGGCCTCAGGAGCCCGGCTCCATGGGCAGGCTGAGGCCGAGGTGGGCCTCGAGCCAGTGCTGCAGCACCATCAGGCTCCAGCGGCGGTACCAGGGCGTCAGGTCGATCCCGGGCGGTGTTGATGGCAGCCGCAGGGCCAGGGGGGAGGCCGGATCGTCCAGCCAGAGCTGGAAGGGGAAGCGGAACCCCTGTTTGGGGCGGTTCAGGAACCATTCGGGCAGCTCCGGCATGCTGGCCTCCAGCAGCTGCTTGCCTCTGGCCAGCCGCAGGGCGGCGGGGATCGGCGCCAGCCGGCGCTGCAGCTGGGCGTCCACCAGGGGCAGGCGCAGTTCCAGACCGGCGGCCATGGCCATCACGTCGCTGTCCGGCAGCAGCTGGTTGCGCAGATAACGGGTTCCCTCCAGCCAGGCCACCGCTTCGCTGCCGTCCCGTTCCCCCGTTCCCCCGTCAGGGGGAGCCGCCGGACCGTCAGGCACGAGTTCCCAGTGGGCCAGCAGGCGGTGGGTCTCGGCTGGGGAGAAGAGCCCCCGGAAGCAGGCGTAGGCCTGATGGAGGGAGGCCGGGTTTTCCAGCAGTCCCGCCAGCCGCTGCTGCCGGGCCCGTCGGCCTTTCGGCAGTCGCCGCAGCAGGCCCGCGGCCAGCGGGCCGGCCGGCCCGAGGCGTCCCCGCCAGCGGCACAGCTTGGGCACCATGCGGAAGCTGGGATAGCCCCCGAACAGCTCGTCGCCGCCGAGTCCGGAGAGGGCCACCTTCAGCCCGTGCTCGCGGGCCAGCCGGGCCACGCACCAGGTGTTGTAACCATCGATGGAGGGTTGGTCCTGGCTGGCCAGGAAGCTGGGCAGCCACTGCCGGGCCTGGTCTGCCGTGAGGTTCAGAGGCGTGTGGTGGCTGCCGAAGTGGGCGGCGATCTGTGCCGCCGGTGCGGATTCGTCGAAGCCGCCCGCTCCCGTCTCCTCAAAGCCGATGGTGAAGGTGTGCAGTCCCCGGGGGGCGAGGGCGAGCAGGGAGGCGGAGTCGAGGCCGGCGCTCAGGAACAGCCCCACCGGCACGTCGCTCACCATGTGGGCGGCCACCGAATCCTCCAATGCGGCGCGGGTGAGGGCCACGGCGTCATCCGCCGACATGGTCTCCGGGATGGCGGCCCCGAGGCTCTCCGGCAGGGGCCCCCAGGGACTGATGCTGAGCCGGCCCCGGCTCCAGGTGGCGGCGTGGCCGCTGGGCAGACGCTGCACGCCCTCCGCCAGGGTGGCGGGTTCAGGCACCGAGCCGGTGGCCAGATAGCGCCCCAGGGCCCGCCGATCCAGGGTGGGAGGAGCCTCCTCGGCTGCCAGCAGGGCACGCAGCTCGGAGGCGAAGGCCAGGCTGCCGTCCGGCCCGGAACGCAGGTAGAGGGGCTTGATGCCGTGGGGATCGCGGGCCAGCAGGGCGGTGCGCTCCAGGGTGTCGAACAGGCAGAAGGCGAACATGCCCCTCAGGGCCCCCAGCCCGCCAGGACCCCGCCGGATCAACCAGGCCAGCAGCACCTCGGTGTCGCCGCTGCCCCGGAAGCCGTGCCCCTCCGCTTCCAGCTGCCGGCGCAGCTCGGCATGGTTGTAGATCTCGCCGTTGAAGACCAGCTGCCAGCGGCCGCAGGCGGAGGCCATGGGCTGGTGGCCGAGCGGGGAGAGATCCAGAATCGCCAGCCGCCGGTGCACCAGGCAGGTGTCGGCGTCCTGCCAGACACCGGCGTCATCCGGCCCCCGGTGGGCGAGACGGGGGCCGACCCGTTCGGCGAAGGTGCCCGGTGTCCTGCCCAGCTGCCCCGCGATGCCGCACATCGCCCTACGCCCCCCGGGCGGCAGGAAGGGTTCCGGCCGCTGTGAGCGCCTCCAGGTGGGCCTGGAAGGTGCGTCGGGCCGCGGTGGGGCTGGCCTGCTCCCGCACCCAGGCCAGCGCGCCGCTGGAGAGAGCCTCCCTGCGGCGACGATCCCCGCAGATCGCCGCGATCGCCGCTGCCATGGCAACGGGATCGCCGGCCACCAGCTGGCCCGTGCGTTCCTCGATCACGTAGTCCTCCGGGCCGCCGCAGCGGGTGCTGACCACCGGCACCCCGCAGGCCATGGCTTCGAGAGCGGCGATGCAAAGGCCCTCCTGATGAGAGGGGATCACAAACAGATCAAGGGTCTGCAGCACCTCCGCCAGGGGGGCGGGGGCCAGGCAGGGATGGCACCGCACCCGCTCCCCGAGACCCATGGCCTCCAGCCGTCCGCTGAGCAGATCGACGTTCTGCTCACCGGCCAGGACGAGCTGGACCGGCCGTCCGGCGGCGACGAGGCGGGCCACGGCGTCGAGCAGCAGGCTGATCTGTTTGCGGGGGTCGCCGTAGCGTCCGGCGAAGCCGATGCGCCAGGGCACCAGGCGGCCTGGGGCCGGCCGGAAGACCTCCGGGTTCACCGGCATGGGCATCACCCCGTCCATGGGCCGGCCGGCGATGGCTTCCAGGGCCGCCGCCGTGTAGGAACTCAACGCCAGGATGCGACCCCGGGGGGCCCGCAGCACCTGGCGCTCCAGCCGCTTCAGCACGGGACGGTTGAGGGCCCGGTCCAGCAGACGCCGGGGCCTCGAGAAGCCCCTGACCCGGTCGACCCGATCCGCCTCCCAGGGGGTGGCCACCCAGGCGAGGAAGGGAATCCCCAGGCGGGCGAAGGGGGTGGCACAGAGGGGATTGCCGGTGACCGACAGGTGGATGTCGCAGCTGGCCGTCAACTCCCGCCAGGCTCGCCGCGGCAGGTAGTGGGTGAATTCCAGTTCCGGCAGCCAGGCCCCCAGGCCATGGCCCTCGTGGTCTCCGTAGACCCGACGACTGATCCCGCCTGGCCGGCGGCCGCTGGCCACGGCATGCAGCGGCACCGACAGGCGCGGATGGCTGCTCCACGGCATGTACCAGGCGAAGACCGGTTCGATGTCCAGCTCCTCCAGCATCCCGGTGATGCAGCGGGTCATGGCGGGCACACCCCCATCCACCGGTTCGATGGTGCTGACCAGGGCCCGCGGCCGGATCATGGCGCCAGCCAGCCGAACAGGTCCCGGTTGTCGCGCACCCAGCGGATCAGGTGGCGCACGCCGTCGTTGACCTGGACCTGAGGGGTCCAGCCCAGCTGCGCGGCGGCCTTGCTGATGTCGCAGATGAACACCGGCTGGTCGCCGGGGCGGGACTGGCCGCTGAGGGGGGAGAGGCTGATCGCCAGCTCCTCCTCCAGGAAGCCCAGCAGGTCCCGCAGGCAGAGGGTGTTGACCGGGCCGCCGCCGATGTTGAAGGCCTGGCCGCTGATGTCCTCACGGTGGTGCCAGGCGGCCTCATAGGCCCGGGCCAGGTCGCGCACGTCGAGCACATCGCGGGTCTGCCAGCCGTCGCCGTAGAGGGTGATGGGCCGCTCCAGCAGGGCGGCGATGCTGAACCAGGCCACCCAGCCCTGGTCTTCGATGCCGAACTGGCGGGTTCCGTAGATGCACGACTGGCGGAAGGCGCAGGTGCGCAGGTCGTAGATGCGGGCGTAGTCGATCGTGTACTGGTCAGCGACCCCCTTGGAGCAGCCGTAGGGGGAGTGGAAATCCAGGGGCTGACTCTCCGGCACCCCGGCGGTGAGATCCCGGAAGCGGTAGCCGTGGGGGGTCAGCTCCACCGGCACCGTTTCCATGCCGCCGTACACCTTGTTGGTGGAGGCATAGAGCACGAAACTTTCCGGGGACTGGAGTCGCACGGCCTCCATCACATTGAAGCTGCCGGCGGCGTTGATCTCGAAATCCTCCCTGGGGTTGGTGTAGGAGGTGGTGACTGCCACCTGGGCCGCCAGGTGCAGCAGCATCGAGGGCCTTACCGAAGCCACCACCTCGGCCAGGGCGTCGGCCTGGCGAATGTCCACCCGATGGAACGTGATGCCGGGATGCTGGTCCAGCAGCCAGCGGAGATTGTCCTCGGTGCCGCGTCTGGAGAGGTTGTCAAGAATCTGCACGTCCCAGCCCAGAGAGGCGAAGTGCTGGGCGGCGTTGACGCCGATGAAACCGGCGCCGCCGGTGATCAGGATCGAAGGCATCGAGGAGAGCGAGGCGGAGAAATCGACGGGACAGGGGAATGCCGACCTGGTGACGGTCATCGGCGTTCGCCGGCCCTGAGAGGTGTGGGTAGACCTTATCGGCCGGACCTTAATCGAACCTCCCGATCCGGAGAAATCGTGTCCGGAACAGAGAAGAGAAAGGGGCTTCCGGCAGGCCACCCGCTCCTCGCACCCTCACGGGGGCGTGGAGGTGTTCCGGCTCTCGATCAGCATCAGATTGAGCAGCAGCTCCGCATACATCCGCTGCTGGGCATAGGCCCAGCCGCGCCAGCCATCCAGCAGGCCTCCTTTCCAGAACAGACAGAACAGGAGGGCGGCGAACGGAGCCAGGGGCGTGTGCTTGCGCAGCCGGTCTGCCAGGGACAGCCGGTCGGAGGGGGTGGAGCGCAGCTTGGCCGCTTCGATCGCCTGGTACCGCCCCTGGGAGGCCAGCCAGCGTTGCAGGGGCTTGCGGTCGTCGTGGAAGATCGGCTGGCGCAGGCGTTGAACCGGACCGGACAGAACGATCCGGTGCCCATGACCGTCGTTGCGATAGCGGCCCATGCCGTGGCGATAGAGGCTCACCCGGGGGGGCATCAGACCGCTGCGCAGGGGCCGGCCGGCGACGCAGTACCGGAAGGGGATGGCGAAACCCGCCACCGCCGCGCTGTCGGGCCCGGCCAGCACCGTGCGGATCTCGGCGGCGAGGGTCGGGGGAATGCGGTAGTCGGCATCGAGGCTCAGCACCCACGGTGTGGCGATCTGGTCCAGGCCGAAGTTGCACTGATCGGCGAAGCTGTCGAAGGGGCGCTGCAGCACCCGCACCGTCGGATGGCCGGAGAGGATGGCCAGGGTGCCATCACTGCTGCCGCTGTCGATCACCAGAATCGATTCCACCCAGCGCAGATGATCGAGCGTGCGGCCGATGTTGGCCTCTTCGTTATGGGTGAGGATCAGAGCCGTCAGCAGGGGACCTGAGCCGGTCGTCCGCCCGGGCTCGTTGGTCGTGCTCATGCCATCGGGCGGGAGCCTTGACCCACCAGGGCCAGGCGTTGCTGCTGCTGCCACTGGGCCCACTGCTCCTGCTGCTGGGCCAGGAGGGTGGGAATGGCCAGGAAGGAGCCCATGCAGAGGCTCATCACAATCAGCACGAAGGGGTCACCGTAGAGCTGGGCCGCCGAGTAGAAGGCGGGCACATTGGCCAGCGTGAACGAGACCAGTCCCATCAGAAGGGCGGAGGTGGGCTGGGGAAAGTGCTTGAGCAGGCGGAAGTTGCGCAGCAGGACCAGGCCAAGCAGCAGCAGGATCACGGCCAGGATGGCCATCCCAGGCACCCCCAGTTCCAGGATCAGGCGGCCGCCGCCCCCCTCGGACACGAAGCCGACGCTCTGGATGGCATCCCGGGCGGCGTTCTGGACGTTTCCCCCGGTGCTGGCCCCGGCGCCCACACCCATGCCGATGCCGTCGGACACCTGGATTGCCCGCAGGGTGGCACCGATGCCCTGGGTCTCGACCCGTTCAGCCAGATCCCCCTGGGAGGTGAGGGAGCGGTTGGCGAATTCCTGGAAGTTTTCGCCCAGATTCCCCGCCAGTACGAAGGCATAGAGGGGGTAGGCGATCCCGGCCACGCCCAGCACGCTTGTGATCACCCGTTCCTTCGAGGCGGGGCTGGCCCGGCGGCTGAACAGCAGCAGGTAGATGGCGACGAAGGCCAGGATCAGCACCTGGGCCTTGCGGCGACCGGTGAGGATCGTCAGGAAGGCGAAGCTGACCGCCAGCAGCAGCAGGCCGATCTGGCTCGACGGCTTCTGGCTGGCGATGCCCATCGTGGCGGCGATGCAGGCCGCGGCGGAGAGTTGCCAGGAGGCGATTTCACTGGTGCGCCAGAACCCTGAAGCACCCTGGGCCTCGAACCCGTACCGGAAGGTGATCACCAGGCCCTGGCCCACTTCCTTCAGGGTGGGGTGATCGACCCCCTGGAAACTGAGGAACACGCTGATGCCTGTCACCGCCGACCCGATCAGGTAGAGCGCCAGAAGGCGTTTCAGCAACGGCAGATTGCAGCCCACCTGGAAGCCGATCCACATGCCGAAAGCCGGCGCCAGGTAGAACGCGGCGCCGATGATGGTCAGGCGGATGTCGGAGAAGCGGGCGAAGCCGTTGATGGCCTGCAGGGCGATCAGGGCGAAGTAGATCGTGACCCACTCGTCGAAGCGCGGCACGGTCCAGAACATGGCCCTCAGGTTGAAGCGTCCGGTTCGCTCGTAGAGCACCACACCGCAGAGGGCGAAACCGATCAGCACCAGACCCACAAAGTAGCCGGGCTGCCCCGGGGTGATCTTGCGCAGGGGATCCTGCAGGAAGCCGATCACCAGGGTGACCATCAGGCCGGTGCCCCAGTCGCCGTCCAGCAGCACGGCGGCCAGGACGCCGAAGAGCACGATCAGCAGCAGGGTGGTCATCGGCCGGCGGAGGAGGTCAGCACCTGGCGGTAGGCGTCACGCAACTGAAGGGCGATTGTGCTCCAGGAAAAATCCGTTGCTGCCAGGTTAAGGGCGGCTGCCCGCATTGACAGGGACGGTCCCCCCAGGGCGGCGGCGAGCGTACCGGCGAGGGTTTCGGGGTTGCTGGCGCTGACGAGCCCCGCTCCGGAGCGGGCGACGTCGGCGGCAACGGCCACCTCGGGGGAGAGGATCACGGGGGTGCCCGCGGCCAGCGCCTCCACTGCGGCGATGCCGAAGTTCTCGGCCGCGGAGGGCAGCACATACCAGTCGGCCTGCTCCAGGGCCTGCCATTTCGCCGGTCCCTGGACGAAGCCCAGCCAGCGGCAGCGCCCCTCGATGCCGTTGGTCCGGGTGCGCTGCTGCAGGGCTGCCACGTAGGGGCTCTCCCCATCGCCGGCGATCGCCAGTTCCCACGACGCCTCGGGGTGCCGCCGTTGCAGCAGGGCGAGGGCGTCGAGCAGGTTCTCGAGCTGCTTTTTCGGGTGCAGCCGCGACAGGAACAGGAATCGCACCGGCCCGCCCCCGCCCCCGCCCTCTTCGGCAGGCCGCTGACCAGGAGGCTGCGGGCTGCGCACCCCCAGCGGCAGCACCAGGCTGGGGCTGCGCAGCCCCAGGGCGGCGGCCTCGTCGCGCTCGGCGGGGGTGGTGAAGTGGACGGCGGCCGCCCCCTCCAGGTTGCGCCGTTCGATCAGCCGCAGCAGCCAGCGTTTGCGGCCCCGACTCTGGGACAGGCTCCAGGGGCTGAGCTGGCCGATGCTGCGCAGCAGGTAGGGGACCCCGGCCCAGCGGGCCTGGGCCATGGCGCTGGTGGAGGGGTAGGAGAAGAGGGCATGAATGTGGAGCAGCTGGTAGCGGCGCAGGTGCCGGGCGAGCCAGAGACTCAGGCCGGGGCTGAAGGCGAACTCCCGCAGGGGGGCGATGGGGGGGCTCCAGCGGGGGAAGGCCAGCACCGGCACCCCCTGATGGCGCTGCCAGCGCCCCGTGATCAGATCAGGGTGCAGGCCCGGGCCGTGGTCATTGGTGGTGAGGATCGCCGCGTCCACCCCCTGATCCCGCAGGGCGCTGACCATGTCGATCACGGCGCGGCTGGGGCCGCCCCGCAGGGGGCTGATCGAGGGAACCACGTGCAGGACCTTCATGTCCGGGAAGGTGGAACGGGCTCCTGCCCCTCCCTCCGGGCCAGGAACCGATCGAAGGCCGACCCCCAGGCCCTGGCCACGGTGGGCGCGGCATAGGCGGCGATGGCCTCCCGGTTGTCGCCATGGCGCAGCCGGTGCTGGCCCCCATCGAGCTGCAGGGCCTCAATGGCGGCGAAGATCGCCTCGCTGTCCTCGATGTCGCAGTAGATCCCCTTCTGCAAGGTGGCCAGGAGCTTCTCCAGGGGGTTGCCTGCCGGCCCGGCCGCTAGCACCGGTGTGGCGTGGGGGAGGTACTCGAAGAACTTCGACGGCAGGTTGTCGGTGTGGCGCGGACCAATCAGAACGAGCAGGGCGTCGGCGCGTTCGGCCAGGGCATGGGAGTCAGCGTTGCTGACGGCCGGGTGGATGCCCACGCAGCGCCGCAGGCTGGGGTCGGCCTCGATCCGGTTTCGGGCTTCGGGGTAGACGTAGCCGTAGAGATCGATCCGCAGCGGACCCCGACCCTCCCGCTGCCAGCGCTGCACCGCATCCAGCAGTGGACCGAGCGGACGCCAGGGTCCCAGGTTGCCGGGGTGGAACAGGGTCAGGGTCCCGCCTTCAGCCCGCGCCGCCGGGGGGCTGAAGGCGGGGTCGAAGCAGTCCGGCAGGAAGGTGGCGGGAGTGCTCCCGAGCAGTCCCTGCTCCCGGTAGCGCCGCAGGGTGAGCGGTGAGGCGAAGACCACCCCTGCGGCGGACTCCAGCAGGGCCCGTTGCCGCTCGGGATCGGCGGGGTGGAAGGCCCCTTTCTCCCGGTGGCCGAAGGGATCGTCGTAGATGGCGATCCAGGGTTTGTCGAGCCGCCCGGCCAGCCGTCGTGCCGTCTCCAGCACCCTGAAGTCCGGACAGATCCCCGCCACCACATCGAAAGGGATCGTCGCCTCCGTGGCCAGGGCCTTCGCTTCGATCCCCTCCAGCACACGGGCCTCACCATCGTGGTGCAGCCGCCGCTCCAGCCACCGGTGCACCAGCTGGCGAAGGCTGTACCAGAGGTGCGGCGGAGAGCCCCGCCGGTGGCGGTTCTTCCGGATCGCGCAGACGCGGGAGAGGGAAACCTGCCGGCTGTAGTGGCAGTAGCGGCCATGCTCCGGCGAAGGCTCCGGGATCAGGGCGTCCAGCATGGGATCGGGGCCCACGACGTGGAATTCCCAGTCCGCTGCCCCCAGGTGGGGCAGCAGCTTGCCGTAGCGGCGGGCCTGGACACCGCCGCTGCCGGGGGGTTGCAGGGAAAGGATCAGGGCGCGGCGCATGTCAGCGGGGCCTCAGCAGGGCCAGCCCCGCCAGGATGCCGGCGGCGGCGTTCTGTACCCCGAAGTGCTCGTTGACCCGCGCCCGGGCGGCGGCCCCCATCCGGGCGGCGGCGATGGGATCGGCTGCCATCCGCCCCATGGCCGCGGCCAGTGCCGCTGGCTGGCCGAATGGGGTCACCAGACCTGTGCAATTGTTCAGCACCAGATCCTCGGCGCAGCCCACCAGGTCGCTGACGATCGCCGGCAGCCCGCAGGCCATGGCCTCATTCACCACCAGACCCCAGGTCTCACCGTGGTCCGAGGGGAGCACGAGGGTGTCGGACGCCGCGTAGGCCGAGGGCATCTCGGACTGGTTGAGGAAACCGGCGAAACTCACCGGCAGGCCGTGCCGCTTCGCCATGGCCCTGCAGTCCTCCTCTAGCGGCCCGGTGCCCACCAGCAGCAGATGCACCGCCGGGGTCCGTTGTTGGGCCAGGAGCATTCGCAAAGCCTCGAGTAGATCGAGCGGCCGCTTCTTGGGCTGGAGCTTGCCGGCGAAAAGAAAGCAGAAGGCCTCCGGTGTGATCCCCCAGCGGGTGCGCAGCTCGTGGCGCCGCCGGCGCAGGGAGTCGGAGTGATCGCCGAAATAGGCGTTGTCCACGAAATGGGGCGAGAGCACCAGGCGTTCCTGAGGCACGCCGTACTGGCGGTACCAGCGGCCATTGGCTGAACCCACGGGAAGGCCCACCGAGACCCCCCGGAACAGGAACCAGTAGGCAAGGGACAGGGGCCAGGGTCTGGGACGGAAGGCATTGGAATCCATCCGCAGCAGCACCGGCAGGCCCTGGAGGCGCGCCGCGAGGAAGAGCTGCACCATGCCGAGGAAGTGCCAGCCGGTCAGCAGCAGGGCATCGGGCCGCTGCCGGCCGGGCCCGAAACCAAGCTCTGCCAGGGGTCGCGCCAGCCGCACACCCCGATAGCCGGCGTTGATGCCTTGGCCTCGCCCGCTGGCGGCTTCGTGCCACTGGTAGCCATCCAGCAGCGGCACGTCCCAGCGGAAGGTGACGCCGAATCCCAGCCCCTGGGTCTCCGCGTCCGGCAGGGTGAGGTAGAGCACCTCGCTGCTCACCCCGGAGGCGGCGGCGAGGGCCTGGAACAGTGGTGTCTGGTACTGGATCGGATGGCTCCCCGCGATCAGCAGCCGAGGTTGTCGGGTGGGCAGCAGGGCCGGTCCTCTTGCCTGAAGGCGCAGAGCCCAGAGCAGGCCGAGGCTTTCGGCCAGCAGGGTGGGGGGAATCCACCAGGGGTGGCGCAGATGGTGGCGGCTGCGCACTGACGCCAGCCAGCCACGGAGGCACTCCGCCAAGGCCACAGGCAGGGGCCGGGTGCGCAGCTGGAAGTAGTAGCGCCCCACGGCGTGGTCGGGTTTCACCGTGGTGAGGTGCTTGCCGTAGCTGCGGGTGCCGCCCCGCTCGGCCCTGAGATGGTGGATCAGGGCCTCGGGGACGTACTGGATCGGATGGCCGGCCTGGCGCCAGCGGTGGGCGAATTCGGCCTCGAACCGGTAGGCCACCTTGACGAAGTTCTGGTCGAAGCCTCCCAGCGCCAGGGCCTGCTTTCGGGGGATGGCCACGTTGCCCCCCATGAAGGCCTCCACGGGCTGGGATCTGAGGCTGTTGAACAGGAAAGGACCGTCCTCCGGATCGCTGCGGCCGTTGTGCCATGGCTGGAGCACCCGGCCCGCGAGCATGGCCCGGTCGTCCTCCGCGCCCGCCCTCCGGTGGGCTGTGAGCAGTTGAGGGTCGGGGAGGATGTCGTCGTCAAGGAACAGCACCCGGTCGCCCTGGGCTTCGAGCAGGGCCCGGTTCATGGCCCCGGTGATCGAAGGGACCGGCAGCCGCAGCCAGCGGATCCGGCCCTCCTCCTGCCAGGCCGCCAGCTGCGCTTCACAGTCCGGATCATGGTGGGGGGTCTGGTCGACCACCAGCAATTCGAAGGGCGGCGGGTCGAGGCCCAGCAGGGCGGTGACGCTGTCGACCAGCACCTGATCGCGGCCGTAGGTGGGAATGGCGACGCTGAGGGTCATGGCAGGGTCGCCAGCTTCAGCCGGGCCTTGAGGTGCAGGGGGTTGAGTGCAAGGGTCCGCCGCAGGTAGAGGCGCGCCACCTCGGGATGGGCGTTCGCCAGACAGGCGCCGATGAAGTAGGCCCCATCGGCCTGACGGCGGGGGGCGGCGCGGCCGGAGCGACCGCCTCGGCAGCGTTCCGCAAGGGCTTCGGCCTGCTTCAGCCAGGGGGCTTCGTCCCGGCTCTCTCGCCGGGCCCGGGTGGCCGCCACGATCAGGCCATAGAAGGCCTCCTGCTCCGGGCGGTGGGAGCCGCTGATCGAACCGGGGGACAGGGTGGCCTCGTAGAGCACCTCGGGAACCACCAGATGGGCACCGTGCTCCACCATGCGACTCCAGAGGTCGATGTCCTGGGCGAAGTAGAACATCGGCCGGTAGCCGCCGGCTTGCTCGTAGGTGCTGCGTCGCAGCATCACCGAACCGTGGCAGCCGGGGCCGGTGAGGCCATCGGCCAGGGCCGCGGCCTCCGGCGCGTTGACCCGCACGGTGGCGCCTTCGGGCACCACCAGGCGCACGTGGCTGGAGCAGAGGCTGGCCTCGGGGTGCTCCTCCAGGCAGCGGAGCTGGCGCTGCAGCCGGTCCGGCAGGGAGACGTCGCCCGCATCCTGGCGGGCGATGAACTGGCCCCGGGCCGCCTGGCAGCCTTCGATCAGGGCGCGTGTGAGCCCCCGGCCCTGACGCTCGAGCACCCGCAGCCGCGGGTCGGCGGCGGCGCGCGCCGCCAGGATCGCGCTCGTCCCGTCGGTCGACCCGTCATTGACCACCACGATCTCCAGGGCCACCCCCTCCTGACCCATGAGGGAATCGAGGGTGGCCGCCAGGCTGTCCGCGCCGTTGCGCACCCCCATCACCACCGACACCGTCGGGGCCGGGCCGGGTTCGTGCTCCACAGGCTCCAGGGTCACTTCAGGCCATGTTCCCCCCTGGGGCGGCGTTCCGGCCGCAGCCGTGTCCGGAACGCCATGGTCAGCCGGGCGGCCCGGCCCCAGCCGAGGCTGACGGCCAGCAGGCCATAGAGGAGAAATTCCAGTCGCCGCGGCAGTTGGCCCGAGCCCGTGCGCCGGGCCAGCCGGAACAGCTGCCGGGAGGCCTGCTCCGCTCCGGCCGCACCGCACTGGCGGCTGAGCAGGAAGGCGGAGCGGGCGAAGCGGGCCATTTCCGGACCGTGGCGGTCGACGCCGGCGGCCAGGGCGCTGTCCAGCAGGGAGGCCTGCGCCCGGGCCCGGTCGGCCAGCTTGCGGGGGTCCAGGTGGCCCCGATCACTGAGATGGTCCTCGTCCATGTGGATGCGGCGCACGGAGACCTCCCCCGGCACCCACACCAGGGGAGCCCCGGTGGCGCCGGCCCTGCCGTCGTATTCCCAGTCCTCCTCGTTGACCCAGGGCTGCCAGGGGCCGATGCGGTCCAGCAGGTCGCGGCGGTAGAGCGGAGAGCTGGTGGTCCACCAGCGCTCCAGCAGCAGCCTGGGGAACAGCCGCTCCAGCCGGGTGCCGGTGGCGCGCATCGGACCCCGGCGCTGCACGGGCCGCCGCGAATGGTCCTCCTCCAGGCTGGGGCCGTAGGCGATCCGGGCCTCGGGGTCACGGAGCAGGGCCCCCACCTGGGCGCGGAACTTACCGCTCAGCAGCAGGTCGTCGCTGTCGAGGAACTGGATGAATTCACCGCGGCAGTGCTCCAGTCCGGCCTGGCGGGCGGCGCCGGGGCCGCCGTTGGGCTGGTGCAGCACCCGGATCGTCCCGGGATGGCTGGCGGCCAGCCCGTCGGCCACCGCTCCGGTGTCGTCGCTGGAGCCGTCGTCGACGATCACGATCTCGATCGGCCGGTGATCCTGAGCCAGCACACTGTCCACCGCCTCTCGCAGCAGGGCGGAGCGGTTGTGCACCGGGATGATCGTGCTCACCAGGCCGGCCACGGGCGCCGGGCGCAGGGCGGCGATGCGCTCCAGGGCGGGCCGCTGCATCACGGCCCGGGCCCGCTCCAGGTTGGGGTTGTCGCGGCGGTGCTTGAGGGGCTGGCCCCGGTGCCAGAGGTGCACGATCGGTTCATACCCCCAGATCCAGGCGGGCCGGGTGAGGCAGCGGTCCCAGAACTCGTTGTCCTCGCCTCCCCAGCCCACGAAACCCTCGTCCATGCCGCCGATGGCGGCGTAGGCGGCGGCGGTGATCGCCATCGATCCGCCGGCCTCCAGGTTCTGGACGATCGCCTCCGCCGGCCGGGCCCCGTAGTCCTGGGAACCGGCCAGGACCCGCTCGCTGTGGGCTTCATCCAGATAGAAGACGAAGCGCTTCGGGTTCACCACCGCATAGCCGCGGCCGATCCGATCGAGGAGCCGGCGGCTGTAGCCGGCCGGCACGAGCATGTCGTTGTCGTGCAGCAGCAGCACGGGCGCCCGGGCTTCCCTGGCTCCGAGATTGAAGCTGTGGGAGCGGTTGTAGGGGGCCTCAGGGTCGGCCAGGGGGCCATGCACGTGGCGCACCCAGGGGGGCAGTCGGCTGGCGATGCGGGGCTCGCTGTCCTGCTCGATCACCAGACATTCCAGGCGCACGTCCTCCTGGGCGGCGAGGGATTCCAGGGTGGCCAGCAGCAGGGGCAGCCGTTCGCTGCCCCGGTGACCGATCAGCACGCTCAGGTCCGGCGGTCCCTCCTCCCACAGGGGCGTGCGCCGTCGCCGGATCGGCGCCTCCTCCAGGCAGCGCTCCAGCAGGCGTCTCCCCAACCGGGGCGCGACCCCGGGGGCATGCAGCCGGGAGGTGTAGCGCCACAGACAGGCCTGCCCGCGGCCATCAGGGGCGGTCTCCAGCCGCTCATTCCGGTTGGCGATCCGCAGATGGGCCGGCGCGCCGGCGCGCAGCAGGTGCTCGTAGCGGAGGCGCTCCTTCAGCCACACCCCCAGTCGCTCCTTCCTGGACGGTCCCGCTGCTTCAGCCATGGGGCTCGGTTGGGTGATCGCGGGGATGGTCCAGGCGGGCGGCCGCGTCCAGCAGATCCCCATCATCCGCGCCGGCGCTGAGGCTGTGGGGCCATTCGCTGCCGGCGCTGCCATGGCGGAAGCGTCGTCCCAGCAGGCGCCGCAGATCTTCGCCCCGGCCGCTGCCGAGCCAGCGATCCAGCAGGCCGGCAGGGGCCGCTGCCGGTTCCGGTGGGGCCGGGGGGGCAGCGCCGTCACGGCGTGGAGCGCCCGCTGCCAGGCCGCCAGGGAGGCCGCCTCGCTGTAGCGCTCCGCCACCAGGGCATGGCCGGCACGGGAGAGCCGCTCCAGCAGGGCCGGCCGCCGCAGCCGCCCCAGCAGCTCGGCGGCGGCTGTGACATCCCCGCAGGGGAACAGCAGGGCCGTGTCGTCATGGTGAAGGGCTCCCTCCAGTCCCGACCCCACATAGCGGCTGCTGACCACCGCCATGCCGCTGGCCATGGCCTGCCAGGCCACGATCGGGCCCGTCTCCCAGGCGGAGGTGATCACCAGGGCATGGTGATGGCCGTAGATCCGATCCGCCAGTCGCTCCTGGTCGACGTGGCCCAGCATCCGCACGCTGCCCTGCTCGATCCACGGCCTTAGGGCCGCCTCCAGGGCGGGCCGCTCCTCGCCGTCGCCGGCGATGCTGAGCTGCAGGTCGATGCCGCGCGCCCGGAGCGCCGTCAGCAGCGGCGGCAGATCATGCACCCGTTTCTGGGCCTGCTCCAGCCGGCCCACCCAGGCCAACCGCAGGCTGGAGGCGGGATCACCGGCCGGGGCCTGCCAGGGCCGCACCGGCACGCCGTAGGGGGCGTACAGCACCCGTGCCGGCTCGATCCCGCCCCTCTCGCTCGCCAGCCGGCAGGCCAGCCGGTTGGTGGCGATCACCGCATCGATGCCGGCGCCGTGGTGCCGCAGGTCATCGAAATAGTCGGCCTGAAGCGCGTGCAGCGTCATCACGACCCTTCCCCGGAAGCGGCCCTGGCGGCGGGCCCTCCGCGCCGCCGGGTAGAGGTCCACCAGATTGACCCCGAGCACGAGCTCCGGGTCAAGCTCCTCCAGCAGGGCGGCGATGGCCCGGATCCGACCTTCGGCGCTGCCGCTGGGGTTGCGGATCGCCCGTGCCGCCAGGGCCGGATAGGCGCGGGCATAGGGGCCGTGGCGGTGATGATCCCCCTCGGGCACCGCCACCGTCACCTCCAGGCCCCCGGTCCGCAGGCCCGGCACCAGATTCGCCAGCCAGTCCTGGACGCCGCCCAGCAGGTAGGCCGAAGGAGCGAGAACCAGCAGCTTCATGGTGTCCGGTCCGGGTAGAGGATCCCTGCTCCGGACACCTGCGGCGCCGGCACGGGCAGATGGGGCAGGGGAGCCATGGCCCTCACGTGGCCGCCAAGCTGGCGGATGTAGATGCCCTCCGGCGCCGGGCAGGGCTGCCACTTGCTGAAGAAGCTCTCCTGGTTGGCGGAGGTGTACTTCCCCCAGACCCGCTCCGACTGGCCGTCGAAGGAGGTGCTGGCAGGCTGGTCGTTCGCATGGTGCAGGTAGGGGCAGGACACACCCTGGATCGTGACCCCGGCGAGGCTGGCGCGGGCGGTGTAGTCCATGTCCTCGAAGCCGATGCCGCTGAAGCTCTGGTCGAAGGCGCCCACCGTCTCCCAGCACTGCCGGCCGATGGCGAAATGGGACCAGGTGTTGTTGAGCAGGGTGAGCTCCACCCCCTCCCATTGCATGGCCTCGGCCCAGCGCCGCAGCCAGGGGTCGATGCGCAGGTCGTCGTTGAGCACCAGGGTGGTGGCCGTGGGGCTGATCTGGAGCAGTTCGTTCCAGAGCTGGCAGAGGCCCACCACCCGATCGTGAAGCAGGAAGCGGCAATGGGGCGGCTCGCCGCTGGCCAGCTCCCGGCAGAGGCGATCCAGGTAGCGACTGTGGCTGGCGGGATCGCCGTGACCGTTGACGGCCACCAGGATCGGCACCTCCGGGAAGGTGCGCCGCAACGAACGGTACAGGGGGCGGAAGTAGCTCTCGTAGCGGGCTTCGAAGGTGGTGATGGCGATCGAGAAACGATGGCCGAGGGGCTGTTTCGGGGGCAGCAGGACCCTCGGGATGCGCCGGCGGCTGCCGTGCAGCACCCCCCGGGCGGCGAGGTAGAGGCGCAGATTGAGAGAGGCGCGGTCCATGGCTTCGGTGTCGGGTTCGCCTCAGTGCTGAGCCAGGGCGTCGATCGCCTCCACCAGGGCGCGGTAGCGCTCCCGGGGGCGGATGTGGTCGTGGAAGCAGCGGTCACAGTCCTGCCGCCGGGCCTCCAGGTCGGTCCCCAGGTGATGGGCCGCCGCCAGGAAACCGGCGCCGTCGTCGACCATCACGCCGCAGCCGAAGTCCTCGACGAACTGGAAACTCCTCTGGCGGCTGCAGATCACCGGTACGCCCATGGCCAGGTACATGCAGAGTCGGTTGGAGCTGATGCCCATGCTCTGGAACTGGGGAGCCGGATTGGTGTACACCGCCAGGCCGATGTCGTAACCGACGGCCGATCGCCAGGCCTCCTGCCAGGACAGCCGGCCCGTCTCGATGTGGAGCCGGCCGCCCAGGCTCAGGCGGCGCAGCAGGTAAAGGGCCAGGGGATCGACCCCCAGGGGCTGGATCACCGCACATAGAGAGGGATCCTCATGCAGGGCATCGAGCAGCCAGTGGGCTCCGGCGGTGAGATTGAATCCCCCCGAGATGGCCAGAGTGAGGGCGTCCGGCCCGATCCCCCAGCTCCGGCGCAGCTCGCGGCGTAGCTCGGGATCCCGCGGCGGGGGCTGGCGGAAGCAGCCGGGGTAGACCAGCACGGGCTGGGACGCCGGCAGCCCGGCGTAGTCGCGCACCAGGGGCACCCGGTGCGTGTCGTTGACGATGGTGAAGCGGGCCCGGCGATAGGCGCCCAGGCACAGACCCTTCCAGCGCTCCGAGCGTGGGCCCCGGTAGCTGCCGGCGCGGATCTCATCCCCCAGCACGAAGGAGGGGCGGCGGTGCAGCCGGGCCAGCACGCCCACCAGGGCGATCGGATCCTCGGTCGTGCCCGAGAAGCAGGCGTAGCGCCGCCAGCGGGGGCGCCAGGCCTGGGTCAGCAGCCAGCGCATGGAATAGGCCACCGGGTGGGTGGTGACCCGCTCGCCGTAGGGCTCCGTGCTGCCGCAGGGCCCGGGGGCGAACACGTGCACGTCGTGGCCGGTCTCCAGCAGGGCGGAGATGATCGCCTCGTTGGGGGGCGAGTGGAGCAGCTCAGGCACCAGCAGGAAGTGGGCCGCGATCGGCCGTGATGGTGGGGAACCGGTCATGGCGGAGAGGCGGCGGTCAGAGCGCCCTGGGGGTGCGGGTGGTGCTGAGATCGGTGGGCAGGTCCAGCCGGCCGGCGCTGTAGTCCTCCAGCAGGCGGTGGGTGTAGGAGCGGATGAAGTCCACCGGGAAGTCCTTTCGGCCCGGGGTCGACGCGGTTTCGGTCTTCTCCCGGGCGGTGATCCGGTCGTACCAGTTGTGGTAATGGGTGATGGTGCCGTCAAGGCCGTAGAAGTTGCCCAGCCCGTAGCGCAGGTAGGACAGCTCGTCGCTCCACACCGTGGGGGGGGAGCTCGGTGTGAACAGCGGCGCGCTGGCCCGGTTGGACACGTAGACCTCCATCGGCACCCAGCTGAGCCGCTGACGCCTCAGCTCGTCCGGCAGGTGGTGGGTGATGTGGGGGCCATGGAAGTCGATCGCGTAGTGGGGCCGCGGCCAGCGGCCCCTGCGCCGCCAGTGGAGCCGCAGGCAGCGGCGGAAGCGTTCGGTGTGCATCAGCAGGAAGGAACTCTCCGGCATGCCGGCTCCGAAGGGCCGGGTGAGGGGGCCGCAGCCGATGTCCTGGGGGGACACCAGCGCCACCCCATCGGTGAGCCGCGAGCGGCACAGGGGGAACCAGTGCGGGTCCAGCAGGATCACATCCGCGTGGATCAGCAGGGTGAAGGGAGAGCGGGACCGGCGCAGCAGGGTGTTGAGAGCGTCGGGCTGGCTGCAGCGGCGCACGACCACCTCGGCGCCCCGATCCCGGGCGATGGCCACAGAGCGGTCGGTGGAGCCGTTGTCCAGCACGCAGAGCCGGGTAGGGGTGCCCCTGGTGGTGGCCTGCAGGGCCTCCAGGCAGTGGGGCAGGAACAGTTCGCTGTTCCAGCTGGTGACGCCGACGAAGAGTTCGGGTGTGCTCATGGCCTGGGCAGCAGTCGCAACCGACGCAGCAGCCGTACAGGCAACTGCCCTTCGAGGCCTTGGAGCCGCTCCCCGAGGGCGGACTTCTCGTCCAGCAGCCTGCGAACCAGTCCATCCAGCTGCTCGCTGGCGCCGTATCGGGCGTAGATGGTGGCCAGCTCGGCGGGAAAGCGTTCCCCCTGGCGCCGGGTCTTGACGGTGGCGTAGTAGCGCATGGCCCCCAGTTTCTCCTGGGTGGCGATGCCGCTGCAGCGTTGCGAGAAGCGCCACCACAGGTCGTAGTCCATCAGCAGGCTGAGGCTCTCGTCGACCCCGCCGGCCTCCTGCCAGAGGGAGGCACTCCAGAAGCAGCTCTGCTGCAGCAGGAAGCAGTCGTTCTCGATGGCCTGCAGGGTGTCCCTGGAACCCTCCCTGGCGGGCACATGGCGCAGGAAGTGCTGGTCGGAGCTGATGATGTCGCCGCTGCCGATCACCCAGCGGCCCGCGGGATGGGCCGTGAAGCACTCGAGCACGGTGCGGAAGGCCCCCGGCAGGTAGAAGTCGTCGGAGTTGAGCCAGGCCAGGATCGATCCGCTGGCCCGGCGGAAGCCCTTGTTGATGGCGTCGGACTGGCCCCGGTCCGGTTCTGAGATCAGCACCCGGATCCAGGGCCGGTAGCGCTCCAGCACCGCCGGTGTCTCGTCGGTGCTGCCGCCATCGACCACAATGATTTCGACGTTGTCGTAGCCCTGCCAGAGGATCGAGAGCAGGGTGTCCTCGATGTAGGGCCCCTGGTTGAGGGTGGGGATCACGATCGAGAAGAGCGGCCGGGCCGGATCGGTGCGGAAGCTCAAGGGCACGGCGGGGTCCGGGCTCTTGGACCAGCCGTAGAGGGGCCGGGAGCTGGGCAGCGGCAGCTCAACCATGGTGGGCTCCGGCCGCGACGGCCCGTTGCATGCACGCCAGCAGCCGGGGCGCCACGTCATCGATGCAGGATTCGCGCAGCACCCTGGCCCGGCTGCGCTCCCCAAGTTGCCGGCGGGTGTCCGGGTCGGTGCTGAGCCTGTGGAGCGCCGCGGCGAAGGCCCCCAGATCCAGATAATCCACCGCAACGCCACAGCTGTCGGCCACGAAGTCGACGATGCCGCCCCCGTCACGGAAGCAGACAGTGGGTACGGCCGCGGCCGCCGCCTCCAGGGCCACCACCGGATAGGGGTCCTCCCGGGAGAGAAGGCCGTGGACGGCATACCGCCCGATGATGGCCATGCCCGAGGGCATCGGCGGCAGCAGCAGCACGTGCCGCTCCAGACCCAGCAGGCGCAGGTCGCGCCGGGTCACGATCACCTCCTCCTGGGTCGGGGAGGCGCCGAGCCAGACGGCGAGAAAGGGCTGGCCGGCGAAGACCCGCACGCATTCCCTCACCAGCAGCGGAAAAAGGTCGAACCCCTTGCGAGGGATCGCCTGCCCCGCGAAGCCGAACACGAAGGTGCCTGCCGCCAGGGCCTGCTCCAGCGGAGCCAGCAATGGATGCTCGGGCATCGGCGCCACCGGGACACCCGTTGCCGCCGCTGCGGGGGGGGCGAAGGGAATGAACCCCGGAACCACGGCGCAGCGCTCGAGCGGCAGCCCGTGGTGGGCATGGAGGGATTGACGCACCCCTGCGGCGCAGGCCACCACTTCGCTTGAGAGGGCGAGCTGACGCGCCACGTCGTCCGGGGTGCTCATGGTGGCCAGGGTGGTGTCCAGCTCGTGCACGTGGGTGAGGCAGGCCGGTCGCTTCGGGTCCGCGCTCAGGCCGCGGAGATGGCGGCCCAGCACGAGGGTGTTGAGGTAGAGGAGCTCGGGTCTGTGGCGTTTCACCGCTGCCGCCAGCAGGTCGGCGGGGCTGGCGGCCGCTCCTCTGCCCAGTCGGCCTCGGATGCGCTCGCCCAGGGGCTGGAACAGGGGCCGGCTCCAGGCCGTGGTGGGTGCCAGGGCTTCGAACTCCTCCCGCAGCGGACCATCACCCATCAGCGCCACGGAGGGTTGAATGCCGGCGTCGTGCTCCATCAGCCAGCGCAGCAACCAGAGCAGCAGCAGGGGAGCGCCGCTGCGGGTGGCCATGTGGGAGACGAACAGCACCCTCATGGGGTGATCACCTGCTTCCAGAAGATCAGGGTCAGCAGGAAGGCCAGGCTCCTGGTGCGGTCGCCGCCGGCCGCATGGGCTTCGAGAATCCGGCCCACCAGGGCCGGGTCCACCAGATCCCCGATCACCTCTGTGTGCTGCCTGAGAAAGGCGAGCATGCGGGGATCCCGATACCAGTCGGCGCTGAGGTCGTAGCTCACGTAACGGGCCCGCCGCAGGGGGGGCGTCCAGTAGAGCGGCGGCGCCTTGGTCAGCATGCGGTGCCGATCGAAGCCGTTCTCTTCCGGGAAGGCCAGCAGCTCCGGGCAGTTGCGGGCGATGGCGTGGCGGTGCCAGTTGGAGCCCAGCTTCCAGCCATCGGGCAGATTCCAGATCGTCTCGATCCAGCGACGGTCGTGGAAGGGGGAGCGCCAGGCGCTGGAGGCCCGGTACATGGCGATGCCGTTGGCATAGAAGTTGGGCACCCGCTGCTCGAAGTAATAGCGGGTGAGTCCGTCCAGAAACTCTCCGTGGCAGAACCCGCTGAGGCGGTCGGCGCGCCGTTCGCTGCCCTCCCCGGCCAGCTCGGCGGCCAGCTGGGGAGCCAGGTGGCCCAGTTCCTCGGCGAGGAACGTCGGGTGGCGGGCCAGTTTCATCCGCCAGAACCGGCCCAGGGCGGCTTCGGGGGCCAGGGACGCCAGCCGGCCCAGCCAGCCCCGGTCGAAGTAGTAGGAACGGGCGAATTCACCCAGCGTTCCGACGAAGAAGGTGGCATCCGAGGGGATGGCGGCCTTCAGCGGATAGAGATAGGTGTGCCAGTGACAGGCGGGCTTGGTGCCGTTGGTGAGGCTGGAAATGGTGGGGGCGTGGGCGAAGAATTCCTCCAGATCCAGGCTGATCAGCTGGTGGGGGAGCCCGAAGCGCTGGGCCATGCGGCGGGCCACCTGCACGTCGGTGGCCTCCTCCCGTCCTGTGGTGATGAGATGGGGCCGCAGGCCCAGGTGCAGCATGGAGGCCAGGATCACGCGGGAGTCAAATCCACCCGAGAGGGAGAGGTAAGGGGTCTCACCGGCCAGTCCCGCCATTGCATTGTTGAGAGCATCCACGGCAGCGTCCGGATCGGCAGGGCCGGGCTGAATCCGGTCGATCGTTGCCACCGAGCTGAGGCTGAGCCGCCCGTCGCTGCCATGGAGAATGCTGCCCGGCGGCACCCGATGGATCTCCGGGTGGAGGGTCTGGTTGTCGGTCAGGTTCTCGAGCTGGCAGAGATCACCGAGGGCCTGCCAGTTCCACTGCCAGGCCAGGCCACTGCGGCGCAGGATGTCCGCCACCCGGTCACCATGGAAGAGGCGACCCTGCTGCTGGGTGTAGAAGTAGTGAGTGGCCCCGACCGGGGATGTGATCACGGTCACGTCGCCCCCGCCACTCTCGATCACCAGGGTGTATTCGCCTTCCGTGCCGGCGAGGGCCCGGCTCCCCTGCCGCAGAAAACGACCGAGCAGGTCGGCTTCGCTGCTGTCGCAGTAGCCGATGCAGGTGAGCCGGTGATCGCCGAGCTGGATGGTCATGGCGATTCAGGATTTCAGGCTGGTGAGCATCGTCTTTCCGGCGCGCTTGATCCGGAACCGCAGCTTGCGGAGGCTTTCGCCCAGGGAGCTGTCGGGCGCGTCCTCCAGGGGCATCCCCGCCCAGGGAGTCTGCTGGCGGATCTCGAGGTAGCGCTGGCGCCAGGGGTGGCTGCAGCGATGGTTCCAGGGTTTGGCGACACCGGATCCGGCGAAATGGATCACGGCCGGACGGGCCCTGGCCGCTTCGGCCTGACGACCCAGGGACGTGGCGGGATCGGCGTAGTCCGGATGCAGCCACAGGTGGGGCAGGGCGTTCCAGCGCCAGTCCAGGGGGCTCCAGTGGGCCTCCAGCAGGGAATTGAGCACATCCTGATCCCAGTGCTTGATGCGCTCGGGATGGGCCTGGGCGAAGGCCAGGCCGGTGCCCAGAATGTTGTCCTGTCGCCAGCGAGCCAGATTGATGAGCATGGCTCCGGCATTGAACACCAGGGACCCCTCGGCGAGGGCAAGCCTCTGACGATCGAATTCCTGATTGTGCTCTTCGACCGCAGCGATGCTGTTCTCTCCCAGTGACGACTCCCACAGCGGAGTGAGCGAATCGACGACGATCAGATCGGAATCCAGATAGATCACCTTCTCCACCGCATGAGGGAGTGCGGCAGGCAGCAGCAGCCGGAAATAGGTGGCCAGGGTGATATGGCCGAAGACGGGAAATCCCGCGAGCATCTCCTCATCGAGTTGGATGAAGGACACCGAGGGAAGAAAATCTCCGAGATAGGCAGCCAGGCGAGCCCTTTCAGCAGCATCGATCACCCCATGCATGATGTAGACGCTGATGGCTTCTTCGGGGTTGGCAAGGCGAAGAGACTTCAGCATCACGGCACAGTGCCGGATGTAGTTGTTGTCGATGGTGCAGGCGATGATCATGCGGAAGGATCCGTTGGTTCATGGAACCCGGGACCGGGATGGTGGCCCCTTCGCTCCTGGCGATCAATCCTCCGTGCCCCGACAGGAAGGTGGGTTGTCATCAGCCCTGGGACATCGCCACAGTGGGCTGCTGGGGATGTTTGGACTGGTCGTTCCACAACCGGGCATAGAGCCCGTCGTGGGCCAGCAGTTCATGGTGCCGGCCGCGCTCCACGATCCTGCCCTCCGACATCACACAGATCAGGTCGGCGTTGACGATGGTGCTGAGACGATGGGCGATGACCAGCACGGTGTGCTGACGCTCGAACTGCTCGATGGCCTGTTGCACCAGTCGCTCGCTCTGACTGTCGAGGGCGCTGGTGGCTTCGTCGAGAATCAGCAGTTCGGGATTGCGAAGAATGGCTCGGGCCAGGGAGATCCGCTGGCGCTGGCCGCCGCTGAGGCGATAGCCCCGTTCGCCGATCATGGTGTCGAAGCCTTCGGGCAGGTCTGAGATGAAGCCTGCCGCCTGGGCCTTGGTGGCGGCCGCCATGATCTGATCCTTCGTGGCGTCCTGCACACCGAAGGCGATGTTGCTGGCGATGCTGGCATTGAACAGGAAGGTGTCCTGGCTGACGACACCGAGACGCTGCTGCCAGCTGGCCAGATCGATGCAGCGAAGATCGAGGTCGTCGACGAGGATGCAACCCTCGCTGGGGTCGTAGAGACCCACCAGCAGATCGGCGATCGAGCTTTTCCCTGCGCCGCTGGAGCCCACAAGGGCGACAGTCTGGCCCCGGGCGATGCGCAGGTGAATTCCGGAGAGGGCTGCGGGCAGGTCGGGGGCGTAGCGAAGGGTGACATCTTCGAGCTGGATGGCGTCCCGCAGGCTCGTGAACGGGGTGCCTCCCGTGCGTACGAACTGCTTGTCGTCATTGCGCAGAATCTCGTTGAGGCGATCCACCTGGGCGGCATTGGAGGCGTAGCCGGCCGCCAGGCTGGTGAGGGTGCCGACCCTCTGATTCAATCTCTGCAGGGCGATGATGAAGGTGACCAGGCTTGGCAGAATGCCGCTGCTGCGGTCCTTGAAGACCACCAGACTGAGGGCAGCGATCAGGGCGATCGAGATGATCGGCAGCATGTTGGAAATAGGCTGCACGATGTTGGTGAGCTTGCTCTGCCGGATCGAGAGGTATTGATTTTCCGTCAGCAGGCCCAGCAGCCGTTGTTTGGACCTCTGCAGCTGGCCGGTGCTGTGCAGCAGGCGAAGACCCTGGATCTGTTCGGTCTGCTGACTGGAGAGCTCCACGTTGATGCGTTGCTGATGCTGGGCATTCGTGCGGATGCGCGGCAGCAGAACCTTCTGAACGGTCTGCATCACGGCGGCCATGCCGAAGGCGACCAGCAGCAGCCAGGGTGAAATGGCCACCAGGATGACCAGATAGATGAGCAGCTGCAGACCGTTCATCACCATCGCGTTGGCCAGCGCGATCTCCTGGCCGACGGTGCTGCCCCCTGAGCCCACGTAATTGAGAAGGTCACCGATGCGGTAGCGACTGGCGCAGGGGAAACTCAGCGACAGGACCCGGTCATTCAGCTTGGCCGTGATCTCTGAACCAAGGCGGGCACCCATGGTGGCGGTGCTGATGCTGTTCACGTAGCCGGTGGCCGCCATCAGCGCCTGAAGCCCCACGGCGCTGGCGAGCAGAAGGATGAAGATCCCGTTGCGGCCGGCCTGGGTGCTCAGTGCCGTGTCGAACCAGGACTGGAGTGAGGGGAAGTGGCGGAGAGATCCGAGAATGGCGAGGTTGCTCCAGTCACCGTTCTCGGGAGCGCTCATGAGACTCACGGCGAGAAAAATCACCCCCAGGGTGGCGCCTTCGCTCAGGCTGGCCACCAGGCTGGTGCCGAAGTTGAGGGAGAGGAGCTTCCAGTATTTCTTGACCGAGTGCCTGATCAGACGTGCGGCGGGTTTCTGATCGGTGAGGGGAGCCAGCAGGGGAAGGGAGAAGCGTCGGCTGATGCGATGGAGAGATGGCATCAATGGCGAGGCGGGATGTGAGTTGAAAAAACGTGAGATCGTCGGAAAGCGTTCCAATGATCAGAGGATTTGATCACCGGAGGTTGACACATCAACGGACGGCGCATCATCAGAATTCAACTTTAAACCCTGGTCGCAGGGCCACAGGAAGGTTGGCTGGACATACGATTGTCAACGATGGAAGGCAGGACGAAGGTGTGCCTCAGACGGTCCCTGGCATCGCTTCACTTTTACGACGGATCCGGCATCGGTGGTCGTCCTGTCGCCAAAGCCTGAATCCTGCCCCGCTGGTCTCCCATGGTTGGTGAGCGGCCAGCAGCCTTGGCTCTGCATCGCGCCCGGCGGCTCCTCGGTCCCCTGGCGACCCTGTTGCTGGTTCTGCTGCCGGGCAGCGCCGCCTTCCGCTCCGGCCCCCATGACGCCGTTGCCGGCCCCCCCTCGGTAGGCCCCCTGGACCATCGCCACCTGGCCATCGTCATCAATGCCGCCGATCCCCTGAGCGAGACCATCGGGCGGACCTACCAGGCGGCCCGTCTCATCCCCGCGGCCCAGGTGATCCGGGTGCGGTTCCCCCCCGGTGTGTCGGACCTGAGCCCGCAGGTCTTTCGATCCGTCAAACGCATGGTCGATCGGCTCACTCCCGCCCACGTTCAGGTCTATGCCCTGGCCTGGGCGGCGCCCTACCGCGTCGGCTGCCAGTCGGTCACCAGCGCCTTCACATTCGGTCTGGATGACCGTTTCTGCGCGACCGGTTGCCGGACCACTGCCCTCAGTCCCCTGTTCGCCCGCGGCGACGTGAACCGTCCCTGGGACCAGCTGCGGCTCCGGCCCAGCATGCTGCTGGCGGCCACCAGTCCAGACAAGGCCAGGAGCCTGATCCAGCGGGGCATGGCCTCGGACGGCACAGCGCCCCCGGGAACCGCCTATCTGCTGAGCAGCAGCGACGCTGCCCGCAACACCCGGGCCAGCGGATACGGCCGCGTGGCGGCGACCGTGGGCTCCCGCTTCCGGGTCAGGCTGCTCCGGTCCGATGCCCTGGTGGGCGCCGATGACGTCATGGCCTACTTCACCGGGCTGGCCTTCCCCCCGGGGATCCGCACCAACCGCTACCGGCCGGGAGCCGTCGCTGATCACCTCACCTCCTTTGGGGGGCGACTGGTCGACAGCACCCAGATGAGTGCACTCCGCTGGCTCGAGGCCGGGGCCACTGGCAGTTACGGCACCGTGGTGGAACCGTGCAACTTCCCTGAGAAGTTCTCCGATCCCGGCCTGCTGCTCAGCTACTACCTGCGCGGGGACACCCTGATCGAGAGCTACTGGCGCAGCGTGGCCATGCCCGGCCAGGGGGTGTTCATCGGCGAACCTCTGGCCCGGCCCTGGCCGGCGCAGGATGCCTTCAGGCCTGATGCCGTTTCTGGTGCCAGGCCCAGGCGTGCTCGATGATCGTTTCCAGCTCGGGGAAGCGGGGCCGCCAGCCCAGTTCCCGGTGGGCCCGCTCAGCTCCGGCCACCAGCTGGGGGGGGTCGCCTTCCCGTCGCCGGGCCACGTGGGCCAGCAGGCCCCGGCCGGTGACGGCCTTGGCGGTCTCGATCACCTGCCGGACGGAATAGCCCGTGCCGTTGCCCAGGTTGTAGATCAGCGGCCGGCGCACGCTCTCCTCCCGTTCCCGGAGCATGAGCAGCCGTTCCAGGCCGAGCACATGGGCATCGGCCAGGTCGGCCACATGGATGTAGTCGCGGATGCAGGTGCCATCGGGGGTGGGATAGTCGTCGCCGAAGATCTGCAGGTACTGCTCCCGGCCGCTCATTGTGTCGAGCACCCTGGGGATCAGGTGGGTCTCCGGGTCGTGATCCTCGCCCAGGTCCCCGTCGGGGTCGGCTCCGGCGGCATTGAAGTAGCGGAAGATCACGCTCGGCAGGCCGTAGGCGGCCGCGAAGTCGGTGAGCAGCTGCTCCACCATCCATTTGCTGCGGCCGTAGGGATTGATCGGGGCCTGGGGATGGTCCTCGGTGATCGGAACCTGCTGAGGGATGCCGTAGGTGGCGCAGGTGGAGGAGAAGACGATCGGCAGGGGGCGCTCGCTGGCCACCAGGGCCTCGAGGAGGGTGAGGGTGTCCCCCAGGTTGTTGCGGTAGTACTTGGCGGGATCGTTCACCGATTCACCCACGTAGGCGTAGGCGGCGAAGTGCATCACCGCCTCGATGGGCTTGCCCTCCAGGGGTGTGCCCTCGAGGGCCGGATGACGGCCCCGCAGCAGGGGCTCCAGCACTTCCCGGTCGCCCACCTGGCCGAGCACCAGAGGCGCTTTGAGGGTCTGCTCGACGATGTCCGCATGGCCGTAGACCAGGTTGTCGAGCACCACCGGCTGATGGCCGGCCCTGGTCAGGGCCCGTACCGCGTGGCTGCCGATGTAGCCCGCCCCGCCGGTGACCAGAATCCTCACAGCCTCACCTCGGCACCACTCGCGCGGTCGGCAACGTACTCCGCCACGGTGCGCCGGAGCCCGTCCTGCAGGGGAATGGTGGCCCGCCAGCCCAGGGCGGCCAGACGACTCACATCCAGCAGCTTGCGAGGGGTGCCGTCCGGTTTGGTGCTGTCCCAGCCGATCCTTCCCCGGTAGCCCACGGCGTCGGCCACCATCGTGGCCAGCTCCTGGATGCTCACGTCGGTTCCCGTTCCCACATTGATGTGCTGCAGATCCTCGGGGCCCGGTTGCCAGTGGCGCAGACAGAACAGGGCGGCGTCCGCCAGATCGTCGACGTGGAGGAACTCCCGCCGCGGGCGCCCGCTTCCCCAGCAGATCACTTCGGGAGCAGCTGCTTCGCGGGCTTCCTGGAAGCGGCGGATCTGACCAGGCAGCACATGGCTGTTGGTGGGGTGGTAATTGTCCCCGGGGCCGTAGAGGTTGGTGGGCATCAGGCTGATGGCATCAAAGCCATGCTGTCGGCGTAGAGCCCGACAGAGCTGGATGCCCGTGATCTTGGCGATCGCGTACCACTCGTTGGTGGGCTCGAGGGGCCCGCCGAGCAGGGCCTCCTCCCGGATCGGCTGCTCGGCGAGCTTCGGATAGATGCAGCTGCTGCCGAGGAACAGCAGGCGGCGGCTGCCCTGGCGCCAGGCACTCTCGATCACATGCTGCTGAATCTTGAGGTTATCGAGCAGGAAATCCGCCGGGTAGGTGGCGTTGGCCAGGATTCCCCCCACCCTGGCGGCGGCGAGCACCACCACATCCGGCCGCTGATCGGCAAACCAGGCCGCCACGGCGTTGCCGTCGAGCAGGTCCAGTTCCGAGCGGCCGGCGGTGAGCAGCTGGTCGTGCCCTGTGGCCTGCAGCCGGCGGACGATGGCCGATCCGGCCATGCCGCGGTGGCCCGCGATGAAGATGCGATCGGAGGGCGAGATCAGCATGGGGAAGGATTCAGGACCCAGCTCAGCCTGGAGCGGTTGAGGGGGATGGTCACGGCACGGTCGTCAGACCCACCTGGGGAGGATTCTCCATGGAGCCCACCACGGCAAATCCCTCCCGGCGCAGCATCGCCTCCTTGGCGGCCTCCTGCTTATCGGCGCTGACCATCTCCGCCACCAGCTCCTCGAGGGTGGTGGTGGGGGTCCACCCCAGCCGTTCCCGGGCGCGGGTCGGGTCGCCGAGCAGGGTTTCCACTTCCGCCGGCCGGAAGTAACGCCGATCGATGCGCACCACGGTGGCGCCGGTGTCGCGGCGCGCGCCCGTTTCCTCGATCCCGGTGCCGCTCCAGACGATGCCGCCCCAGCCCAGTTGCTCGGCCGTGAGTTCAATGAAGCGCCGCACCGACTCCTGCCGGCCGGTGGCGATCACGAAATCCTCCGGCTTCTCCTGCTGCAGCATCCGCCACTGCATCTCCACATAATCCCTGGCGTGACCCCAGTCGCGCAGGGAATCGAGATTGCCCATGAACAGGCTCTGATCCAGACCGGCATCGATTCGCGCCAGCCCCCGGGTGATCTTGCGGGTCACGAAGGTTTCGCCACGCCGGGGACTCTCGTGATTGAAGAGAATTCCGTTGCAGGCGTACATCCCGTAGGACTCCCTGTAGTTGACCGTGATCCAGTAGGCGTAGAGCTTGGCGACGCCGTAGGGACTGCGGGGATAAAAAGGAGTGGTTTCCTTCTGCGGGATTTCCTGCACCAGGCCATACAGTTCGCTGGTGCTGGCCTGGTAGATGCGGGTCTTGCCCGTCAGCCCGAGGATGCGCACAGCCTCCAGAATCCGCAGGGTACCGAGAGCGTCGGAATTGGCGGTGTATTCAGGACTCTCGAAACTCACCGCCACATGGCTCTGGGCCCCGAGGTTGTAGATCTCGTCGGGCTGGATCTGCTGCACGATCCGGATCAGGTTCGTGGAGTCGGTCAGATCGCCGTAATGGAGAACGAGCTGAGGATCCTTCTCATGGGGATCCTGGTAGAGGTGATCGATCCGGTCGGTGTTGAAGCTGCTGGCCCGTCGCTTGATGCCGTGCACCACATAGCCTTTCTCCAGCAGCAGTTCCGCGAGATAGGAGCCATCCTGGCCGGTGATGCCGGTGATCAGCGCCGTCTTGGTCATGGGGTTTGCACAGGGATCGAAGGGGCGAGCGGCCATGGCCGCTGCCGTTGGAGCCGCAAGGGCGACGGATGCATCGCGAGGTCTCCTGGGGTCGGAATGGAAGGCCTGCGCCGATTCCCTTTCCCTGCGGGCTGTTCCCCAGCTTGCCGATGCATGCCCTCGTCTGGGGGGACCACAGGAGACTAGCGGGAGCTCAGGCCGGCGACAAAAATCCCGGCGACCTCAGGGACGCCGGGAAAGAAGGAGGAATGGAAAGCCTGTTGAGGCAGAGGCCCTGTTGGTGCAGCGACAGGCTCAGTCGCGGCGACCGCCTCCCTGAAGAGCGATGATCAGGCGCAGGATGAAGATGAACAGGTTGATGTAGGTGAGATACATGCCCAGGGCACCAGCCAGGTACTGGTCGTCCCGATAGGTGCGGGGCATGGTGTAGAAGTCGACGAAGGCAGCCCCCACGAAGATCACGGTGCCGAAGCCGGCGATCATCAGCTCGAAGCCACCGGTGGTGAACATGCCGGGGGCGAAGAAGCTCCCCACCAGCTGCACCACCATGGCGATCACCAGGCCGATGATCCCCAGGCCCACCACGGCAGTGAGCGACTGGCCGACGCTGTCACTCATGCGGCTTCCGAAGAAGGAAGCGACCACGAAGGTGATGCCCGTGGCCAGGGCGGCCGTGCCGATGGCGCCGACTCCGGCGGCCGCGATCGCGTAGCTGACGATGCCGCTGAGGGTGAAGCCGGTGATCAGGCTGTAGGCGGTCAGGATCGGCAGGGCAGTGCCCGTGTTCCCTTTCACGGCGGCGTTCTGGGCCACGAAGAAGAGGATGAAGTTGCCGATCAGGGCCACCCAGAACAGGGGCATGAACAGGGCAGGTGCGCTGACCATCAGCGACATGCCGCCCAGTACTCCGGCGGCTGTGAGCACCATGCCACCGCCGACATAGGGAAGGGCGCGGTTGACCACGTTGGGCCCGACGAGAGCGCCGGACTGGGCCTCGCGGATCGCTTCCTGGAAATTGCTGCTGGCCGGCATGGCTCAGGTGGTATCGAACTCCATCCATCCTGCCAGCGGGGGCCAGTGGCTGGCCGAAACGCCTGTGCGGATCTCCCTATCGGCTGAACGCTGCCCTGGTCAGCGCCCCTGATGAAGGGCCGCATCGCGGCGGGCATAGGCCTGCACCAGCCGCTGGACCATGGGATGGCGCACCACGTCGGCGTCAGAGAAGTGGCAGATGGCCACCCCCTCCACCCCCTGCAGCACCTGGGCGGCCTCCACCAGGCCGCTCAGCTGGCCCGGAGGCAGATCGATCTGGGTGGTGTCCCCGGTCACCACCATGCGGGAGTTCTCCCCCAGCCGGGTGAGCACCATGCGCATCTGGGCGCAGGTGGTGTTCTGGGCCTCATCGAGGATCACGAAGGCGTCGGCCAGAGTGCGGCCGCGCATGAAGGCCAGAGGCGCCACCTCGATCACGCCCTTTTCCAGCAGCTGGGTCGTGCGTTCGTTGCCCAGCAGGCCATGCAGGGCGTCGTAGAGGGGTCGCAGGTAGGGATCCACCTTCTGCTGCAGGTCGCCGGGCAGGAAGCCCAGCCGCTCTCCGGCTTCCACCGCCGGCCGGGTGAGCACCAGGCGCTCCACCCTGCGCTCCTGGAGCATGCGCACCGCCTGAATGGTGGCCAGGAAGGTCTTGCCCGTGCCAGCAGGCCCGATCGCCAGGGTCAGGTCGTGGCGCTCGATCGCCTCCACGTAGGTCTTCTGGCGCAGGGTCCGGGGCCGCAGGGGCCGGCCGCTGACGCTGGTGGCGAGCACCTGACGGCCCATGCGGCCGTGCTCGTCACCGCGACCCGTGTCCAGGGCCGTCAGGGCCGACTGGATGTCCACCTGTCCGATCGCCTCGCCCCGTTCCCACAGGGGTGCGAGCAGCTGGACAAGGGCGTGAACGCGTTCCACCTGGGCGTCGCGACCACTGATCTGCAGATCCAGCCCGCGCAGCACGATCCTGGTGCCCGTCAGGGCTTCAAGCCTCCGCAGGGCTGCACCACCGTCGCCGGCCAGGGCAAGGGCGGCGGAGGGATCCGGCAGGGCGAACGTGGAGGCGAGCTCGCTCAGGCCTCGGCGGCGGCAGGTTCGGCGGCAGCTTCTGAGCTGGCGGCCTCTGCTGCAGCGGCAGCCGCGGCTTCAGCTTCGGCCTTGCTGGCCGCCGCCGCTTCCTTGACAGCGGCAGCGGCGGCAGCGTCACGGGCTGCGGCCTGCTTGAGCTTGCCGACGGTTTCTGCCGGCCGGGTGGTCTTCTCGATCAGGCCGCCTTTCTCCAGCAGGGTGCGCACCGTGTCGGTGGGCTGGGCCCCCTGGCCGAGGCGCACCCGGATGGCCTCGGTGTCGAGCCGGGTTTCCTTGGTGCGTGGGTTGTAGAAGCCCAGCTCCTCAAGCGGACGGCCGTCGCGGCGGGAGGTGCTGTTGGTGGCCACCAGACGGAAACTCGCTTCCCGTTTCTTGCCGAACCGCTTCAGCCGGAGCTTGATCATCTGGGAAAAGGTCTTCGAAATGCAGCCCCCAATCCTACAGGGAAGGGGCCGGATGCCCGGGGCAGGATCCCCACGGACCCCTCAGAGCTGGCCGAAGCCCTTGCGCTTCTTGACCGGCTTGGGGGGCTTGCGGGGCTGGCCGCTGCCCCGGCCGCCGGGGCCGCCCATCGCCGGCATGCCGCCGCCCATGCCGGGAAGACCACCGCCCATCCCCGGCATGCCGGGGAAGCCGCCGCCTCCCATCCCCGGCATCCCGGGCATGCCCGGCATGCCGCCCCGGCTCATCTGCTGCATGAAGCCGCGCATCTTCTGGAAATCGGCCAGCACCTTGTCCACGTCCGCCGGGCTGTGGCCGCTGCCGGCGGCGATGCGCCGGCGCCGGGAGGGCTGGGCGGCCAGCAGCTCGGGCTGGCGCCGCTCGGCCTCGGTCATCGAGCCGATCATGGCCTCGATGCGTTTGAGCTGGCTCTCCCCCTGGCGGAGCATGCCGTCGTCGATCTTGTTCATCCCCGGGATCAGCTTCATCAGCCCGCCCAGGGAGCCCATGCGCTTGATCAGGCGCATCTGCTGCACGAAATCGGAGAAATCGAAGCTGGCTTCCTGCAGCTTGCGCTGCATCTTCTCCACATCGGCCAGCTCCACCTCCCTGGTGGCCTTCTCCACCAGGGTGAGCACGTCGCCCATGCCCAGGATGCGGCTGGCCATCCGCTCAGGATGGAAAGGCTGCAGGGCCTCCACCTTCTCGCCGGTGCCGATGAACTTGATCGGCGCGCCGCTCACCTTGCGGATCGACAGTGCAGCGCCGCCGCGGGAATCGCCATCCAGCTTGGTGAGCACGGCACCGGTGATGCCCACCTGCTCATGGAAGGCCCGGGTGAGGTCGGCCGCCTCCTGGCCGATCATCGAATCCACCACCAGCAGCACCTCGTCGGGGGTCGCCGCCTCCCGGATCCGCACCATCTCCTCCATCATCGAAGCGTCGATCTGGAGCCGGCCGGCGGTGTCCACCAGCACGGTGTCGAAGCCCCCCTCCCGGCCCCGGGCCACGCCCGCCGCAGCGATCGCCTCCGGCGTTTCCCCGCTGCCGAGGCTGAACACCTCGACGCCGATCTGGCGGCCCAGGGTCTGCAGCTGGTCGATGGCCGCCGGCCGGTAGACGTCAGCGGCCACCAGCAGGGGGCGCCGCCCCTGCTCCTTGAGGTGGAGGCCCAGCTTCGCGGTGGCGGTGGTCTTGCCGGCCCCCTGCAGACCGGCCATCAGGATCACGGTGGGACCGTTCGCAGCCCGGGCCAGGGGGGCATTGGCGCCGCCCATGGTGTCCACCAGCTGCTCGTGCACCAGCTGGATGAACTTCTGATCAGGGCTCACCCCACGCACCACCTCGGCGCCGACGGCCTTGCGGCGCACCTCCTCGACGAACTCCTTCACCACCGGCAGGCTCACATCGGCCTCCAGCAGGGCCCGCCTCACCTCCTTGAGGGCCCCCTCGACATTCGTTTCCGAGATGGCCGCCTGGCCGCGCAGGCCCTTGACGGCGTCTTCGAAGCGCTGGGAGAGTTCGTCGAACATCAGTTGAGGGATCGGGTGGCCGCCAGGCGCCAGCTGTCGCCGTCGCGCCCGAATACATAACCATTGCGCAGCTCCATCGGCGCGGTGCGCTCCACCACCTTGCCGGCGGCATCGAGCCGCCGGTCGCTGTAGCGCAGGCGGACCTCCGCCACGATGCGGCGCGGGGACCTCTCGGCAAAGCTGAGGTCAGTGATCCGCACCTCCAGGAGCTGGGTCTGGCCCAGGGCGGCATCGCTGCGCCGCTCTCTGGCGAGCAGGGCCATCGGCCCCTCCCTGGCGATGCGGTTCAGGTCCCCGGGGAGGGGTTTCCCCGCCAGCACGGCGGTCTTCACGGCGAGCCAGTTGGCCAGCAGCGCGCGGATCTGGGCCCCATCGGGATTGGCGACGGTGAGTGGAGCGATGGCCAGACCGTCATCCACCGGCGGCGGAGGGCTGGGGGGGGTGCCGGATGGGCCCTGGGTCGCCGTTGGAGGGGGGGGAGCTGTCGCCGGCGTCGGTGCCGGCTGTTTTGGTCGCACCAGCCAGGCGGCGGCCAGCAGCAGCGCCAGGGCGACGCCACCTGCCACCAGCCAGTTCCGGTGGGGCCATGACCAGCCCGGGACGATCTCCTCGTCGTCCTCTTCCTCGCTGTCCGCCTGAGCTGCGGGATCCGTGCCGGGCACAATGCTTCCCCTGCCGCCCGCGTCGAGGGAGGAGGGCGTCAGGGGACCAGGGAAGGTGAAATCATCGAAAGCGGTCAGGGAAGGGGTGGCCAGGCCCTCCAGGGCAGGGGAGGCGGAGAGATAGGCCCGGCCGCGTCGCAGGTCCTCCCGCTCCACGTAGGTCACCACATCGCGGTCGCTGAAGTAGGCCACCAGATCGGGCTCGGCCTCCAGGTCCCGGTAGCCCGGCAGCACGTCCCGCACCAGCCAGTCGCTGCAGTAGGCACAGAGCTGGCCGAGGGGGTCGGCGCTCTTGGCGGTCACCCACTCGCGCAGCTCCTGGCTGGCGCCCCGATCGAAGCAGGACCGGGCCGTGTCCGCTTCCCCCAGCAGCAGGTGGAGATTGGCCAGGAGAGGGTCGATGCCCTCCCGCCCGCTTCTCAGCAGCCGGTCCCGGGCCTCGGCGATCCGCTCGGGTTTGCGCTGGGCGAAACCGGAGGCGGTCAGGGCGATGGTGGCGAGGAAGTCAGCGGCGTCGGAGCCTTCATCTGCCCAGCGGCTGAACAGGTCAACCTGTTCCTGAACGGTGAGGAAGCACCTGATCTGGTGGAAGAAGGACTGGAAGTCCTCGCTGGGGAAGTGGGGATCGTCGTCGCCTTCCAGGCCCCCGCGCCGTTGCACCAGTTGCTCCAGCAGCGCCAGTCCCTCCCGCCGTTCGCTGCTGGCCACCAGATCGCGGCTGAGCAGGTCGAGGACCCGGTAGGGGGTGAGGCGCTCCAGCTGGCCATGCATGGTTTCCCGCAGGTCGGGGCGCTTGCCGAGCCGCTGCAGCAGTTGCAACCCCTGCTGCAGGGTGCGGGCGGCCGCCTCAAAGCGTCGCTGCTCCTCCAGTTCCCTGGCGGCGGCCAGGCAGGCCAGGCCCGCCAGCAGGGTGAGATCGGCTTCCCGGCCACTGCCCAGGGTGGGGGACTGGGGTTGCTGCAGGCAACGGCAGGCCAGCTCGAAGGCCTCGAACGGCTGTCCACCCTCCAGCAGCAGAAGCAGCCCGCCCAACTGCCGGCTGCTGGTGATGTCCAGGGCCGGCACCAGGCTGGTCCCGGCGTCGGTGAGGCTGGTGAGCTCCGCCTCGTAGGCGGCGCGCCGATCGGCATCGCTGAGGACATCGGCGCTGGCCCGCAGCAGCTCGGCTCTGGCCTGCAGGGTTTCCGCGGTGAAGCCCCCATGGGGCAGCCGGTCGAGCCGCAGCTGGAGCGTGCGCAGCACCCCCTGGGCATCGGTGGACGGAGAGACGCCCAGCAGCCGGAAATGATCGATCGGCAGGTCCAATCCGTCGCTGTCTCTGGGGCGTGACTGTAGTCAGAGGCAGTGGTTTTGACTGTCTCCAGGGGACGGACCCCGTACAGTCGGGGCCAAGAATCGCATCGTTTTCCTGCCATGACCCAGGAACTGACCGCGCCGCGGGCAGCCGCCCCCGCCACGGAAGCGGGCAGTCACGCGGTGAGGCTCGAGGGTCTGTACCCGGCCGAGAGGGCCGGTGTCAGCCGGGAGGAGGGACTGATGCTCTACCGCGACATGACCCTGGGGCGCCGCTTTGAGGACAAGTGCGCCGAGATGTACTACCGCGGCAAGATGTTCGGCTTCGTGCACCTCTACAACGGTCAGGAAGCCGTCTCCACCGGAGTGATCCGGGCGATGCGTCTGCAGCACGACTGGTTCTGCAGCACCTACCGCGACCACGTCCATGCCCTGAGCTGCGGAGTGCCGGCCCGGGAGGTGATGAGCGAGCTCTTCGGGAAAGCCACCGGTTGCAGCAAGGGTCGCGGCGGCTCCATGCACCTCTTCTCCCGGGAACACCATCTGCTGGGGGGGTATGCCTTCATCGGCGAGGGCATCCCGGTGGCCCTGGGCGCGGCCTTCACCAGCCGCTACAAGCGCGATGCCCTCGGGCAGGCCGACAGTGACGCGGTCACCGCCGCCTTCTTCGGTGACGGAACCTGCAACATCGGCCAGTTCTACGAATGCCTGAACATGGCGACCCTCTGGAAGCTGCCGATCCTCTTCGTGGTCGAGAACAACCGCTGGGCCATCGGTATGGATCACAACCGGGCCACCAGCGAGCCGGAGATCTGGCGCAAGGCGGCCGGCTTCGGCATGGTCGGGGAGGAAGTCGACGGGATGGATGTGCTGGCCGTGCGGGCCGCCGCCCAGCGCGCCCTTGTGCGGGCCCGGGCCGGCGAAGGGCCGACCCTGCTGGAGTGCCTCACCTATCGCTTCCGGGGCCATTCCCTGGCAGATCCCGATGAGCTGCGGGAGGCGGCCGAGAAGGAGTTCTGGGCCAAGCGGGATCCCATCAAGCAACTGGCGGCTCGCCTGGTCGAGATGGGCCTGGCCAGTGCTGAGGAGCTCAGGGGAATCGAGAAGGAGATCGATGCGGAAGTGGCCGATTGCGTGGAATTCGCCCTGGCGGCTCCCGAGCCCGATGGCAGTGAGCTCACCCGCTACATCTGGGCGGACGACTGAACCTGCCGAACCCCGTTCGCGGTTCCGGCTCAAGAGGGCTGCCCATGGTGGGAGGGACCCGATCCACGCCGGACCTTCTGATGTCGAGACCACACTGATGTCGAGAACACACCCTTCGATGCCCCCGCAGCAAGCCTGATGCCCGAGCAGCAAGCCTGATGGCCCAGCGTGTTCTCGTCACGTTCACCGACCAGCGCATGAAGGCGGCGCGCCGCCGGCTGTGTCGCCAGGCGAAGGAGATGGAGGTCTACACGGAGATCGTCGGAGCATCACAGAAGGATCTCGACCTCGCCTTCCGTCAGCGTTTCCAGGCCTATCTCACCCCCGAGCACCGAGGCTTCGGCTACTACGCGTGGAAACCCCAGATCGTGCTTCAGACCCTGGAGCGGCTCAACGACGGTGACCTGCTGCACTGGATCGATTCGGGATGCCATCTCAACCCGGTCGGGAGGCAGCGGCTGCGGGAGTTCTTCACCATGGCCGAGGAGGCGCCTTCGGGCATCCAGGGTTTCGCCTGCCTGCCTCCCAACGGATCCCTGCTGTATCGCGGCCGTCAGTTCCCTGACCAGGGGGAAGCCCACTGGACGAAGGGCGACCTGCTCGACCAGCTCAGCGTCCGCGACAGGCCGGAGATCACCGGCACCCAGCAGCTGGGGGCCACCACTTTCTTCCTGAGGAAATGCCCCGCCTCCATGGACTTCATCCGCCACTGGATCCGGGTGTTCTCCGAAGATTTTTCATTGATCGATGACCGTCCGTCCCGTTCCCCCAATCTCGAGGGTTTCCGGGAACATCGCCATGACCAGTCGATCTACTCGATTCTCGGCAAGCTGCTGCCCATCTCGACGATCTCCGTGTTCGAGTTCTGGTTCCCCCAGGTGAATGACTGCTGGATGCCGGACTGGGAGATGGTGCGGGATTCGCCGATCCAGATCCGCCGGGACCGGGGCCTGAAGGGAGAAAGCCGCCTCAAGATCGCCACCCTGAAGGCCAAAGGCAGGATCAAGCGGCTGCTGGATGGATGGCGAGAGGGTTGAAAGGGCCCCGGCTCAGGTGAGGGGGGCGGAGCGGCTCGACAGGCTGCGCAGTTTGCGCAGGGCCTTGAGCTCGATCTGGCGCACCCTTTCCCGGGAGACATCCAGCTGACGGCCGATCTCGGCGAGGGTGTGGCGCTCCACGCCATCCAATCCGAAACGCAGACCCAGCACCTCCCGTTCCTGGGCGGAGAGATGGCCCAGCAGGTGGACCAGCTGTTCCTGGTGCATGCCCCGCTCCACCCGGTCGAGGGGCTCCTCGGCCGAGACATCGGCGATCAGATCGCCCAGGAAGCTGCGACCGTCCTCCGCGTGGATGGGGGCGTCCAGGCTGGAGATGGTGAGGGCCTGGCGCAGCAGGGAGTCGAGCTCTTCGACGGGCATGGACAGGGCCTCGGAGATCTCCTGACGGCTGGGCATGGCACCGAGCTTGTGGGCCAGCTCGAGGCTCACCTTGCGGATCGTGGTGAGTCGTTCGCTGAGATGGACCGGCAGTCGGATGGCCCGGGACTGACAGGCGATGGCCCGGGTCATGCTCTGGCGGATCCACCAGAAGGCATAGGTGGAGAACTTGTAACCCCGGGTGGGATCAAACTTCTCGACGGCACGCTCAAGGCCCAGGGAACCTTCCTGGATCAGATCGAGCAACTCCAGACCCTTGCCCTGATATTTCTTCGCCACGCTCACCACCAGCCGGAGGTTTGCGCGCATCATGCGTTCCTTGGAACGCCGCCCGACTTTGATGATCTTCTTCTCGTGCACCGAGTGATCGTCTTTCGGCGCTTCCACCAGGTGCATCATCGCCTGAACCTGGTTGCCCAGCTCGATCTCTTCGGCAGGGGTCAGCAGAGGCTCACGACCGATCGAAGTCAGATACCAGGTGATGGAATCGCTCCCCCTTCGGCTGGAGCCCTCCCTCGACGCGACGGCAGAAACAGTCATAGGAGGGGCATCGGGGCGCGCAAAGTGGCGCGAGTGCATGAGCTAACGGATTATCCACCCACTGGCAAGTGCAGAAAGTGCCTGGCACAACTTTTAAGGATTTGCTAGCGAAACCACACATGATTGGTTTCTTTGGTAAAGGACTTCCTTTCGATGAGTAAAGGGCTAAATTTACGTTTTGATTGTCGGATTGGATCCTTCTTCCGGTTGTCAAAGTGACCGTCGGTCGGCTCCTGAATCCCGCAGCCTTGTTCCCGGTTTCCGGCTCCCGACTCCGGTGCCTTCCCTGCCCCATCTCAGTCGCCCGCCCCGAGGGCCAGGGCCTCGGCGATCGCCAGCGGGCTGACGCCACCGGCTCCCCTCCGCTCCCGGCAGCTGAGGCCGGCGAGGGCATGGTCGAGGGCGGCGGCGGCCAGCCAGGACGCATCACCGGCGGCTCCCCCCTCCGGGCCCACGGCGGCCTGGGCCATGGCTCCGCGGCCCGCCGCATAGCCGGCCAGCACGTCCCCCAGCCCGGCCCTGGCCGCCTGCGGGCAGGCCGTCAGCAGTTGCCAGCGGCGTCCGTCGGGTGAGGCCACCACGGTCCGCGCCCCCTTCAGCAGCACGCCGGCACCGCTGCGACGGGCGGCGGCTGCGGCGGCCTCCGGCCGGGGCAGGGCCGCCAGATCGGGAAACAGCCGCCGGAACTCCTCCGCGTGGGGGGTGATCCAGGTGGGTCCCCGGCGCCGCTGGAGCCAGTCGGCCCCCATCGCCGCCAGCCGGTTGAGCCCATCGGCATCGAGCACCAGCAGCCCCTCGAAATCGACCAGTTCCCCCCATCGCCGGGCTTCCGCTGCTGCGATCGCCGCCTGGGTGGGTGGATCGCCGCTGCCGAGCCCCCCCAGTCCCGGTCCCACCAGCACCGCATCCAGCCGCTCCAGCCAGCCTTCGGGCAGGCCGGCCAGGGCCAGCCCACCCGCCGGAGTCGCCCCCAGCCCCGGCTCCAGCACCACATGGGGATGGACCTGCCAGAGGTCGGCGGCGAGCTCCTGGGCCGGCGCCATTCGCAGGCTGCCGCAGCCGGAGGCCGAGGCCCCGGCCAGGGCCAGATGGGCAGCGCCCCGGAAACGGGCGCTGCCGGCCAGGACCAGCAGGCGCCCGCGGGCGTACTTCCCTGCGGCCGGATCCAGGGCGGGCCAGGGGGCTCCGGTCTGGTCGGCCGCCAACAGGCCCAGCAGCGGATCGGCGGGGGACTGGCGCTGCAGGCAGGGGCCCAGGCCGAGGTCGATCCGCTCCAGCCGGCCGACCCAGCGCAGGGCGCTGTCCTGCACAAGGCCGCGCTTGATCAGGCCGATGGTGTAGGTGGTGGCGGCGGTGGCGGCCACCGTGCCGAGCTGCTCCCCGTCATCGGAGCCGAGGCCGGTGGGGACGTCGATGGCCACCAGGGCTCCGGGCCGTTGCCGCTGGCGCTCGCCCAGCAGGGTCTCGATCGCGTCGCCGGCGGGGCGCGTCTGAGCGAGGCCGAAGAGGGCGTCGACCCAGAGGGCCGGATCGGCGGGGTCGGGGGCCGTGTCCAGCAGGGGAATGCCCAGCCAGCGGGCATGGCGCAGATGGGCGTCGGTGAGGGGGCGACGGCGCTCGAACGGGCACCAGAGCCGTACCGGACGTCCGGCCAGATGCCATTCCCGGGCCACCACCAGGCCGTCGCCGCCGTTGTGTCCCGGCCCCACCAGCACCAGCAACCCAGAGCTGGTCGCAGACCCCGCTCGGGTCAGCAGCCGCCGGCTCACGGCCAGGCCGGCTTTCTCCATCAGGGCCTCCACCGGCAGGCCGCTGCTGAACAGCTCCTGCTCGATGGCGGCCATGGTGGCGCTGTTCACCAGCAGGTGATCGGCATCCAGCGGCGGCCAGCAGACGGGCTTCGGTGGCCTGGGGGTGGGCATCGGCCGAAGACCCGGAGCGGGCCGGAGCAGCGTTCTCCCATGATGGAGGTCCGCAACGGCTCGTCCCACCCGTTCCCTTGGTCGCTCCCGCTCCAGCCACTCACCTCCAGGCCGGCCCCGCCAGCCCCGTCGCCCCCCCGGTCGCGGCGGTGGTGCAGCGGCTGCGCGACTGGCCCGGGGAGCGACGGGTGGCGGTGGGGCTGTCCGGCGGTGTGGACAGTTCGCTCACCGCGGCTTTGCTGGTGGCCGCCGGCTGGCAGGTGGAGGGCCTCACCCTGTGGCTGATGAGCGGCAAGGGCTCCTGCTGCGCCGAGGGTCTGGTGGATGCGGCCGGCATCTGCGAGCAGCTGGGGGTGCCCCACCATGTGGTCGATTCCCGGGCCCGTTTCCAGGAGCAGATCGTCGATTTCCTCGTGGAGGGCTACCGCGACGGCATCACGCCGCTGCCCTGTTCCCGTTGCAACCGGGCCGTGAAGTTCGCTCCGATGCTCGACTGGGCCGAGGCGGAGCGGGGCATCGGCCGCATCGCCACCGGCCACTACGCCCGGGTGCGGCCGGCCGACGCCGCCCAGTCCCTGCCGCTGCCCGGAGACGGGGCAGGGCGCCATCAGCTGCTGCGCGGGCTGGATGGCCACAAGGATCAGAGCTATTTCCTCTACGACCTGCCCCAGGCCGTACTGGGCCGGCTGGTCTTCCCGCTGGGGGAACTCACCAAGGAGGCCACCCGCGCCGAGGCGGCCCGCCTCGGCCTGCGCACCGCCGAGAAGCCGGAAAGTCAGGACCTCTGCCTGGCCGAGCACCACGGCTCGATGCGGCAGTTCCTGGATGCCTACCTGCCACCGCGCCAGGGGGAGATCGTGCTGGTCGACGGCACCGTGCTGGGCGACCACGACGGCCTCGAACATTTCACCATCGGCCAGCGCAAGGGACTGGGGGTGGCCTGGAACGAGCCGCTGCACGTGGTGCGGCTCGATGGGGCCATGAACCGGGTGGTGGTGGCGCCCAGGCGGGAGGCCACGCGGCGGGCCTGTGAGGTGGGGGCGATCAACTGGGTGTCCATGGCCCCCCCTGGGGAGGCGATCGACGTGGAGGTTCAGGTGCGCTACCGCAGCACACCGGAGCGGGCCCTGCTGACACCCCTGCCGGCAACGGAGGCCGATCGTGCCGCGGAGCGTCCCCACCGGGCGCGTCTGGATTTCGCCGAACCCCAGTTCTCCGTGGCTCCCGGACAGGCGGCCGTGTTCTATGCGGGCGAGGCGGTGCTCGGGGGTGGCCTGATTCAGGCCGACGCCTGACGCAGTTCGCTGCGGATCCGGTTCATCGCCGATTCGATCACCACATGCATGTCCATGTACTTGTATTCGGAGAGACGTCCGCCGAAAATCACGTTCTCCGTTGCCTGGGCTCGCGCCTGGTACTGGCGATAGATGGCTTGATTGCGCAGGTCGTTGACCGGGTAGTAGGGAATGGCCTCACCGGTGCAGGCTTTCGGGTACTCCCTGGTGATCACTGTGACATCGGAGGATGAACCTTCGAAGTGCTTGTGCTCGATGATGCGCGTGAAGGGTTCACTGGTATCGCAGTAGTTGATCACCGCATTCCCCTGGAAATTCTCGATGTCCAGCACCTCGTTGTGGAAATCGAGAGAGCGATACTCCAGACGGCCGAAGCTGTAGTCGAAATACTGATCGATGCAGCCGGTGTAGACCACCTTCCCGGCCAGGCCAGAGAGCTGGGACCGGTTGTCGAAAAAATCGACATTCAACCGTACTTCGATGCCTTCAAGCATCGCTTCGAACAGGGCTGTATAGCCTCCGATGGGAATACCCTGATAGCGATCCGTGAAGTAGTTGTTGTTGTAGGTGAAGCGCAATGGCAGGCGCTTGATGATGAAGGCTGGTAACTCCCGAGGATTCTTGCCCCATTGTTTTCGGGTGTAGTCACGGATCAGGGTGTCGTAAATGTCTTGTCCCACCAGGGAAAGGGCCTGTTCCTCCAGATTGGCTGGTTCACCGAGAAAACGCTGGGATTCAATCTTCTGACGAGCTTCTGACGGGGTGCGTGTTCGCCAGAGCTCATAGAACGTGTTCATGTTGAAGGGAAGGGAATAAAGCCTGTCCCCGGAGATGGCCTTGGGCGAGTTGACGTAGTTATTGAACTCTGCAAACCGATGAACAAAGCTCCAGACGGCTTTGTTGCTGGTGTGAAAGATATGGGCGCCGTAGCGATGGACGTTGATCCCAGCAAGATTCTCGGTATAGCAATTCCCGCCGATGTGCGGCCTGCGGTCGAGGATGAGGCAGCGCTTGCCTGCATCGGTGGCCAGGCGGGCAAAGGTGGCTCCGAACAGCCCGCAGCCCACGATCAGGTAGTCGTAGCCAAGGACCTCCTGCCGGCTGGCGGTGCTGGGTATGGCGGCCATCCTGAGGCCGCCAGCTGAACCGTCATCCGTCATGGGAAGTCAGGCGCACGGCGAGGACGCTTGGAGTGAATGGCTGGCACAGGCAGAAATCCTGGAAAAATGATGACCCCTCAGTCGAAGCTCTTCAGGTCAACGGGCAGAAGGTCTTCGATCTTTTGCTGGATTTCCTGCGGCTCCTGCATGCCATAGGTGGCGAAGATGTTGATGCCGCTGTTGGTGCATTGTTTGCAGAGATCACTGCCGTAGCGCTTGGCCTGCATCGCCTGGAAAGGGGTGTCCAGGTAGTTGGCGATCGAGGGTGCCGTTGGAGACTGGACGCAGCAGACGGAGAAATTGCCCTCATGGTCGAGGCAGACCTGGGATTCCCGCATGAAGCAGTTCTGGGAACGGTGCTCGCCGATGGCCTGCTGGACCAGCTGGGGGCTGTAGTAGATGTATTCCAGCTCCGGAGGGATCGCTTCCAGTCCATCGAACATCTTGTCGATGGGCATGTAGTAGGCGTGATAGGGGGTGAACTTCATTCCCAGCTTCTCGCAGAAATGCTTGAACAGACCGACTTCATGCTGGTTCTGTTTGTGGACCAGGTAGCGAACGTCGATATTCTTGAAGCACTCCCAGTCGCCCAGGGTCTCGGAGATACGGATCATGTTTGCCAGAACGGGCTCGATGCGACCACCCTTATGGTTGATCTGGTAAGTGCGCTGGGTGAAGCCTGAAACGGTGATCGTGAAATTCCAGAGACGCAGAGGCTTCAGCAGCGACCAGTCGTAGTCGTAATTGAGGTTGGACGAAATTCCGCAGGGGACGCCATGGCTTTCGGCGCAGGCGATCAGCTCATGCAGCCGGGAATGAAGGGTGGGTTCCGTCCAGTTGTACAGGCCGAAGCGGCAGTTTCCATTCGTGTCTTCCTTCGCTTTCAGACAGATCTTCTCGAACAATTCGATCGGCATCTCCGTCAGCTTCTGGCCGATGCTGTTGGTGTATTCCGGCATGCCGACAGGGCAGGCCGTGCAGCGAAGATTGCAGCCGCTCACCACATCCACCCAGAATTCGATCACTTTCTGACCGGGCGGTTCAGGGGAATAGTCGGGCCAGAGAAAATTCCTGACGGCGGTTTGCACGGTGGAGGGAACAGCGCGCTTCAAAACCGTGGGTAAGGCCATCTTGATCTGTTCCCAGATGTCATGCGTTTCGGCATCGTAGCTCGGGTCTGCTGACAACGAAGTCACCATGGTTGTTCCCCCAGATGCACAGGGGGATGGGACGTGCGCTGAGGGAACGCGGCTGCTGGTCTGGGGCTTTTCTATCTCGTCCGCCGGGCCGTGCCATGCAGGATCCGTCCGACCCCCTGCAGGGTCCGCTGGCGGCGGCGCAGCCAGCAGCTGATGGGCGGAGGTGCCAGCCACCGGGCGGCACGCTGCAGCCGGCGGTTCCAGACCACCTGAAGATGCTGGGCCAGCATCGCTCGCCGGCAGGCGGCCAGCCGGGCGGCCGAGGGGTCACCGCAGGGCGGCAGTTCCAGTTGCTGGGCCAGCCGTTCGGTGGCCTGGCGCCAGTGGCTGGTGGCGGCGTTGCGGATCTGGGCGCATTCCCGGATGGAGCGGACGCTGAGCAGCGTGTCCGGCCCGAAGGTCTCCACCTCCCGGACACCGGGAAGCCCGAGGGGATTGGTCCCCCGCTCGCTGATCACCAGGCATCCATGCAGGGGCGCCTGCCACATGCGGCCGGAGAGGGTGGTGCCCCGCTGATAGGGGTACATGAGTCCGTAGCAGCACCAGCTGCGAGCCAGCAGCCGGTTCGCCTCCAGGTAACTGAGACCCTGGGTGTGCAGGCCCAGCCGCTCCCAGTGGCGGCCGTGGACCTGGATCAGGTCCCTGCGGGCGAGCTCGGCCAGATCCCGTTGGAAGGGGTCATCGCCGATGGGCTTGAAGTTGGCGATGTGCAGGGGCCTGGTCAGCCGCTTGCGGAAGGGCGATCGTTGCCAGAACGCCGGAATCACGGGCAGATAGCCCTCCACCCAGTGGACCCCCGGTGCCAGGGATGCCGGTCTGAACAGAGAGATCAGCCGGATCCGGCGGGCGTGGGGAAAGCATCGCCGCCAGTCCACCTGGAGTTCCTTGACGTAGTCGTAGATGTGGACGTCGCCCCGGTGCTCGCGATGGGTCTCTCCGGGATCTCCCCGCAGGATCACCAGCAGGTCGAGCGGCCTGCCGCAGGGGGGGCGACGGCGGCTGACGGTGAAACCGGTGGCCTCATAGAAGAGCGTCACATTCCAGATCACATCGAGATCCTGGAAATCGATCGACAGGATGTGGCACTGCGGGGGGAGTGGCACGCGAACTACCAGTGGGGATCACAGGCCAGGGTCACCGTGAGCCGGCCGCCCGGGCAGGCCGGCACCGTCGCCACGCAGGCCCGCACCATGCGCCCGTTGACCTCGATCTCACAGGCGCCACAGCTGCCCCCCAGGCAGCCGGTGGGAATGGACACCGCCGCCTGCCGGGCGGCCTCCAGCCAGTCCTGCCCAGGAATGGCCGAGGTGGTCGACCCGTCCGGCCACGCGATGGTGATGGCGGGTCGGGGCCGTCCGATGAGCTGATTCCTGATGCTGGCCGGAATCTAAGGGCTGGGTGCCGTTCCAGGGGGATCCCCGCTCAGCAGGGGCGCCAGATCGATGTGGGCTTCGAAGGCATCGGCCAGCCGATCCAGCAGGGCGTCCCGCTGACGGCCGTGGTGGGGCTGGTGCTCCTGCAGGGGCGGCAGGCCGCGGCGGCGTCGCAGCTGGTTGAGCCAGCGCCGCCGCCAGGGACCGTTCTCGAAGATCCCGTGAAGATAGGTTCCGGCCACCAGGCCTCCCCGGAGTCCAGAAGCTGCCCACCACCCCAGGCCCTCGTCGGCCGTCAGGGGGGCACAGTCTCCTCCGTTCAGCCGTTCGCTGCGGCCGTGGTGGAGCTCGAATCCTTCCACTTCCAACGGCGGGTCCGCCCCTGGGGGCCAAAGGGCCGTGCTGCGCCGTTGCCGCAGTGCCTTGGCGCCCTGGAAGACGGTGCGCAGGGGCAGCAGGCCCAGGCCCCTGGCCTCCGCCTGCCCCCCCTCCAGTCCGTCGGGGTCCAGCAGCTCCCGGCCCAGCATCTGCAGGCCGCCGCAGAGCGCGAACAGCAGGCCGCCGGCGGCCACGTAGGCCCGCAGCTCCTCCGCCATGCCGCTGGCCTGCAGGAGCGCCAGGTCCTGCAGGGTCTGCTTGCTGCCAGGCAGGATCACGGCATCGGGCTGTCCCAGCGACTCCCCTGGCCGCCGCCACTGAAGCTGCACGCTGGCCTCGGCCTCCAGGGGGTCGAGGTCGGAGAAATTGCTCAGGGAGGGCAGGCGCAGCACGGTGATGCTGAGCTCGCTGTTCCGTTTGCGCCCCCCCCTCTCCAGCAGATCCAGGGAGTCCTCGGGGGGAAACAGCTCATCGAGCCAGGGCATCACCCCCAGCACGGGCAAGCCCGTCTCCTGCTCCAACCAGCGGCGTCCTTCGTCGAACAGGGAGCGGCGGCCGCGAAAGCGGTTGATCAGCAGCCCGCCGATCAGGGGCCGCTCCACCGGCCGCAGCAGAGCGAGGGTGCCGACGATCTGGGCAAAGACCCCCCCACGCTCGATGTCCGCCACCAGCAGACAGCGGGCCCGCAGGTACTGGGCCAGCCGCAGGTTGGTGAGGTCACGGGGCTGCAGGTTCACCTCCACCGGGCTGCCCGCCCCCTCCAGCACCAGCCGACCGCCGGGGTGCGCCGCCCGCAGCGCCTCCAGACCCGACCGGATCGCCGCCCAGCCGGGCCGGAACCAGTCGCGGTAGTAGTGCTCGGCCCGGGCCGTGCCCACCGAGCGGCCCAGGTGGATCACCTCGCTGGTGCTGTCGCCCCGGGGTTTGAGCAGCACAGGATTCATCGCCACCTCCGGCTCCAGGCCCGCGGCCCAGGCCTGCAGGGCCTGGGAATAGGCCATCTCGCCGCCGTCCCGGTCGACCCAGGCGTTCAGGCTCATGTTCTGGCCCTTGAAGGGCAGGGGCTCCTCGCCCCGGCGGCGCAGCACCCGGCACAGGGCCGCCGTCATCAGCGACTTGCCGGCACCGCTGCTGGTGCCCAGCACCATCAGCGGCCTGGGCGATGCCGGGTGGGAAGGGGTCAACAGCGGGGCCTGTGCCGTCGCAGACCCTCCAGGATCCGCTCCCGCCGGCCGGCCCGGGGAATCTCGGCGGGCCAGCCCTCCAGCACCTGCCGGCCCATCGGCGTCAGCCGCACCCGCTCGGTCAGCCCCTGGCCGTCGACCTCCCGCCGCAGCACCCCGAGCCGGATCAGCCAGAGGAAATGACCCTCGGCCCGCTCGGCGCTCAGCGGCCGGAAGCTGAGACGGGTCCAGTCGCTGCGGTGGGCGAGTTCCTGACTGCTGAGGGCCTGGCTTCCCACGCCCTCGTAGAAGCCGCGCCGGAAGGGCAGGCAGCGGAGGGAGCGGGCGGCCCGGGCCAGGGAGCGCTGATCGGTGCCTGCCATCGCCATCGATCCATTCTCGCCAATCGGAGGCCAGGCTGGTGAGGCCGCCGCCCTGTTGCCGTGCTGATCCTGGCCTCCGCGTCCCCGGCCCGTCGGCGGCTGCTCGAGCAGGCCGGCCTGGCCCACCGGGTGCGGGTGAGTGGGGTCGATGAGGCCGCCGTGAAGGAGACCGATCCGCGACGGCTCGTGCAACGCCTGGCCCTCCAGAAGGCGACGGTGGTGGCTGAGGCCCTGGGGGCCGAAGGACTCCAGCTGGCCTCCGGGGTGCTGGGTTGCGATTCGGTGCTGGTGGTTGGACAGGAGGTCTGCGGCAAACCTCGCGATGCCGCCGAGGCGGCGGATCGCTGGCGGCGCATGGCCGGTGGATGGGGTGATCTGCTCACGGGCCACTGCCTGGTGTCGCAGGCGGCGTTCGAAGCCGGAGCCGATCCCCGGCTGGCGGTGGTCAGCACCCGGGTTCACTTCGCTGCGCTCAGTGCGTCGGAGATTGAGGCCTACGTGGCCAGCGGTGAGCCCCTCGCCTGCGCCGGTGGCTTCGCCCTCGAAGGGCGAGGTGGTCTGCTGGTGGAGCGGATCGAGGGGTGCTTCAGCAATGTGATCGGCCTGAGCCTGCCGCTGCTGCGCCGCTGGCTGGATGCGTCTCAGCTAGTCTGATCCTGAGACAGCCCGAGTTGCGGGCCCAGCGCTGGATCGTCATGCCCCTTCCTTCTCAAGGTCAGGCCACAGCGGGCCCCTTTCCGGTCGAGTCCGGCAGCGTCATCGACCGTCTGTCCCGCTGGTGCGCCCATGACTGCCTCCAGCAGGAGGATTCCGTGCGGGCGGCCCTTGCCACCTGCGAGGAGGCCCTCCATGCGCTGCCCGATGCAGTGGCTCCCGGCGATCAGGCGCCGTTCGATGTGGTCGCTGTCGCGACCCTGGTCTGTGCCGTTCAGTCTCAGATCAACCGATCCAGCCGGTGCACCGGCTGAGCCGTGCCAGCAAAAAGCCTCCGCCGGGGGGGGGCGGAGGCTGACGAAAACTGGCGATCGGAAAGGAGCCGAAGCTCAGTTCCAACGGCGCGATCAGTCGAGATCCGGCATGGCCAGGGTGGGCTCGGCCTGACGGTCGATCCCCTTCTCAAAACCGGCGGCGGCGGCGCGGGCGCGACCGGCATGCCACAGGTGGCCAACCAGGAAGAAGAAGGCCAGCACGAACTGGGTCGAGGCCAGCCACTGGCGGATGTTGACGAAGTTCACCGAGTTGGGTTCGGTGATGATGCCGCCCACGGAGTTGAGGGAGGCGTTGGGGGCGTGGGTCATGTACTCGGCCGCCCGACGGACCTGCCAGGGCTGGATGTCGTTCTGGAGCTTGTCGAGGCTCAGACCGTTGGGGCCCCGCAGGGGCTCCAGCCAGGGACCGCGGAAGTCCCAGAAGCGCATGGTTTCACCACCGAAGATGATCTCGCCGGTGGGGGAGCGCATCAGGTATTTGCCCAGGCCGGTGGGGCCCATGGCGGAACCGATGTTGGCGCCCATGCGCTGGTCGCGCACCAGGAAGGTGAAGCTCTGGGCCTGGGAGGCTTCGGCGTTGGTGGGGCCGTAGAACTCCGAGGGATAGGCGGTGTTGTTGAACCAGATGTAGGAGGAGGCGATGAAGCTCATGAAGCTCAGGGCGCCGAGGCTGTAGCTCAGGTAGGCCTCACCGTTCCAGATGAAGGCGCGGCGCACCCAGCCGAAGGGCTTGGTGATCACGTGCCAGATGCCACCGAAGATGCAGATCAGACCGATCCAGATGTGGCCACCGATGATGTCCTCCATCGAGTCGACCCCGATGATCCAGCCCTCGCCGCCGAAGGGGGCGCGGGTGAGATAGCCGAAGATCACGCCCGGGCTGAGGGTGGGGTTGGTGATCAGGCGCACGTCACCGCCACCGGGAGCCCAGGTGTCGTAGACGCCGCCGAAGAACATCGCCTTGAACACCAGCAGCAGGGCACCCACACCGAGAAGGATGAGGTGGTAGCCGATGATGTTGGTCATCTGGTTCTTGTCCCGCCAGTCCTGGGAGAAGAAGGATGAATAGTTCTCCAGGATCTCCGGACCACGCAGGGCGTGGTACAGCCCGCCGAGGCCGAGCACGGCGGAGCTGATCAGGTGCAGCACACCCACCACGAAGAATGGATAGAGGTTGGTGACCTCTCCGCCGGGGCCCACGCCGTAGCCGAGGGTGGCCACGTGGGGGAACAGGATCAGGCCCTGCTCGTACATGGGCTTGTCGAAGGTGAAGTGACTCACCTCGAACAGCATCATGGCTCCGGCCCAGAAGACCATCAGACCTGCGTGGGCCACGTGGGCACCCAGCAGACGACCGGAGAGATTGATCAGTCGGGCATTACCCGCCCACCAGGCATAGCCGGTGGAGTCGAGGTCCTTGCCCCCGACCGAGATGAGACCGGAATTAAAGGGCGTTTCCACGGGGCAGAACCTCTTCAGGGAAGACGAAGTTTTCGTGCGGCTGGTCAGCGGGAGCCATCCAGGCGCGCAGACCTTCATTGAGCAGGATGTTCTTGGTGTAGAACGTCTCGAATTCAGGATCCTCCGCCGCGCGGATCTCCTGGCTCACGA
>NZ_JAFKRG010000012.1 GCF_019038415.1 Synechococcus sp. CCY 9618
GGACGGCCCACCAGCTGGGGCCGGCTGGCCGGGGGTCGGGTGGGCTGGCCGGGACGGCTGGGGCTGGGGGTCGCGGGGCGCTGGGGAGAGCCGGCCCGGACGGGGGGCTGGGAGGCGCGGTTCACCGGCACCGGGCCCGGCGGCTTGGGCGCGGCCATCGGTTTGGCCGGAGGCGCCACCGGTGCCGGGCGCGCGGGGGCGGCCACGACCGGTCGCGTCGGGGGAGCAGAACCAGCGCTGGCGGGTTTGCCCACGATCGTCTGGGGACGACCGGCGGGTTTGCCGGGCTCCACGGGGCGGGGTCGCGCCGGCGCCGGAGCTGCTGCCGCTCCGGGCCTGGGGCGCGCCGCCGCAGCCTCGGGCCGGGAGGGTGCTGGCGGCTGGGCCGCGGGTCGGGCCGCCACCGGCCGGCCGGCCGGCGGGGGGGCACTCGGCGCTGCGGCCGCCGGGGAGGAGGACCGCGGTGCGGCCACCGGCTCGGGAGCGGCCTTCTTGACCGCCAGGATCGCCTTGGCGGGGGGGGTGGGGGCCGGAGGCTCGGGACGTCTCGGGGCCTGGCCGCCGACGTTCACACCGATCAGCGTCCGGATGCGGGAGGCCTCGTCATCGCTGATCGAGCTGCTGTGGCTCTTGGCTGCAATGGAGAGCTTCTCGGCGGCATCGAGCACGTCCTTGTTGTCCAGGCCCAGGTCCTTGGACAGCTCGTAGATTCTCACTTTGCCGCTGCTGGTCATTCAGGAAGGTCTCCGTACGGTGGGGCCGAAAGGACCCCGGGGCCGCTCGCACGTGGCGACCATGGATCATCTTGCCTCAGAGGTTGCGGGCCCGAGCGCTCGAGACGTGCCTGAAGGCTGGTGAGGATGGCCTCGCTCACTGCGCAACGCAGTCCCCGCTGCAGGCGTCTGCGGCGCCGGGCCTCCTCCAGGCAGTCGGCCTCGGGGCAGAGATAGGCGGAGCGCCCCATGCCGTCATCGAGGCTGACGGTCCCGTCGGCCAGGCGCACCACCCGCCAGAGCAGGCTGCGGTCGCGCAGGCGACGACAGGACACGCAGCGGCGAAGCACGGGCCGCTGCGCCGGGGACGTCACCGGACCTCCTCCCCTTCCAGGACGGCTTCGGTGACGCCCTGCGGATCTTCGCCGATGTAGGACTCCTCCTCGTCCTCGGGGACGGGATAGAGCTCCCGCAGCCGGGCATCCTCCTCGGCGCGGGTGGCCTGTTCGGCCTCGAGACGGGCCTCGGCTTCAGCCTGGAGGGCCTCCTCCTCCTGGCGCTGGGCGATCAGGGCCGCCACGGTCTGATCCTCGGCCAGCTGGTCGTACTCCTGGGAATTCTTGATGTCGATCTTCCAGCCGGTCAGACGGGCTGCCAGGCGCACGTTCTGGCCTTCCCGACCGATGGCCAGGCTGAGCTGGTCGGGAGGCACGAGCACATGGGCATGGTGGCCTTCGGGATCCACCAGTCGCACCGTATCGACCCGGGCGGGACTGAGGGAGTTGGCCAGGTACTGGGCCGGGTCCGGCGACCAGCGGATCACGTCGATCTTCTCGCCGCGCAGCTCGTTCACCACCTGCTGGATGCGGGAGCCGCGGGCACCGATGCAGGCGCCCACCGGATCCACTTCCCGCTCGACGCTGTCGACGGCGACCTTGGTGCGCGGGCCGACGGCACGGGAGGGTGGGTTGGCCTCCCGGGCCACCGCGACGATGCGCACCGAACCCTCCTGGATCTCGGGCACCTCGTTCTCGAACAGGTACACCACCAGTCCCGCATTGGCCCGGGAGACGAACAGCTGGGGGCCGCGCCGGGGCACCTCGCTCACCTCCTTGAGAAAGACCTTGAAGGTGGCGTTGGCCCTGTAGTTGTCGTTGGGCAGCTGGTCGCGGCGGGGAAGCTCCGCCTCCACCTCCGGCCGGCCCAGGCCTGAACTGACGGCCATGATGATCGACTGGCGCTCGAAGCGGATCACCCGGGCGGTGAGCACGGGATCCTCCAGATCGGCGAACTCCTCCTGGATCATCCGGCGCTGCTGGTCGCGCAGCTTCTGGGCCAGCACCTGCTTGGTGGTGGCGGCGGCCATACGGCCGAAGTCATCCTTCTCCGGTGTCACGTCCAGCACCACCGTGTCGCCGATCTGGGCGTCCTCGGCCACCTGGCGAACCTCTTCCACAGCGATCTGGTGGTCGTCGCTCTCCACCTCCTCGACGATGATCTTGCTGGCCAGCACCCTGTAGCCCTCCTCATCGAGATCGAGGGCCACGTCGAAATTGCTGAAGTAGTCCTCTTCGAAGGGGTCCTCGCTGATGCCCAGGTAGAGGGTGCGGCGGTAGCGCTCGTAGCCCTTCAGCAGTGCTTCCCGCAGGGCGGCCTCCACCACCTGGGGGGCCAGCTTCTTCTCTTCGCTGATGTCCTCGATCAGGTTGTTGAGACCGGGGAGCAGAACCAGGGCCATGGACTCGGAGGCAGGGGGAAAGGAGAGGAAGGGAAGGAGGTTCCGGGGAGGATCAGGAATCGGACGGTGCTTCCGTCAGCCGCACCCGCAGCACCTCCCCACGGGGGAGGCGCAGGATGCGGCCCCTGGCGTTGAGCTGGACGACCTGCTCGTCCCGGCTGAGCAGGTGGCCCCGGTGGCTCGTTTCCGCGCCGTCGGCCCGCCGCAGCAGCACCTCGACGGGAAAGCCGCGGAAACTGGTGAACTCCCGATCGGAGAGGAGATCCTCACCGATGCCGGGGCTGCTCACCTCGAGCACGTAGGCCATGGTCAGCAGTCCGGAGGCTTCGAGGGCCTCGGCAAGCGGACCGCTCACGGCGGCGCACTCATCGAGATGGACGTCCGTGCCGTCGGCCCGCTGCACCCGCACGACGACCGTGAGGGGAATGCGGTGGGCCAGCACCTCCACCGAGCGCACCTCGAGATGCGCGGCCCGGGCGACTGGTCGTGCCAGTTGCTCCAGGTTGTCGGTCAGGGGATGGGGCAAGGAGGTGCGGCGTGGGGAGGGAACTCCCGCTGGCGGGATGGTCCGCCGTGCGCTGCAGTGATCCACTGCCCCCGCCTCAGGAACGTTCGCCGGTCAGGGGAACGGTGCTGGGGATGAAAGGGTGATGCCCGGCGGGCACGGCTTCACCCTAGAGGATTGGCCTCAGGGGGCATGGGAATCTCGAGCACCGGCGCCTCTGCGTAGTAGTCGTTTTCGGTGACCTCGCCCCGCAGGCTGAGGTCCTGGTTGAGGCACTGGCCGCACTGCTCGGGCGTGCGCAGGTACTGACAGACCCGGGCCCAGAGCTTGGCGCGGCTGCCGGGGGCTCCCTGGCTGAAATGAACCAGATCGTTGCCTCCGGGGCCCCCCTGGATCTCCACCTGGCAGAGGGTGCAGCGCTTCCGGCTGCCGGGAGGGATGGTCGCCATGGCCTCGGGGAGGACTGGGGGCAAAGTTAAGCCGATTCCGCGCCTCCGGTCGGGGCCGGGCCGGCCGGAGACCCGCTCCCATGCGAATTCTTCAACTGAGTGACCCCCATCTGCTCTCCGATCCGGCCGGGCGGTGTCGCGGCCGGCCGGCCCTGCCCCTGCTCCGCCATGGGCTGGGGCAGGGCCTGGACCAGCTGCAGGCCGCCGGGGAGGCGCCCGAGATGCTGCTGATCAGCGGTGATCTCTGCCAGGACGAGACCTGGGGAGGGTATGTCCGGCTGGGGGACCTGCTGGAGGAAGCCCTTGAGGGCCGATGTCTGCCGGTGGCCCTGCTGGCGGGTAACCACGACCATCCGGCCCTGCTGCGGGCCGCCCTGGGACGTCGAGCGGTGACCGCCCCGGCCGTGATCGACGCCGCTCCCTGGCGGCTGCTGCTGCTCGACAGCCATCGCAGCGGTGACGTCGCCGGCGAACTGGGCCCTGCCCAGCTGGCCTGGCTCGGGCGCCAGCTGGCCGCTGGGCCCACAGGCGCAGACACCGCCCTGCTGGTGGCGGTGCACCATCCCCCGGTGGCGATCGGTGACGCCGGCATGGATGCCATCGGCCTGCGCGACGGGGAGGCGCTCCTGGATCTGCTGCGGCCGGTGGCCGGCCTGCGGGGTCTGGTCTTCGGCCACGTCCACCAGCACTGGCAGGGGACCCTGCCGGGCCGCCCTGAGGTGTCCCTGCTGGGGTGTCCCTCCACCCTGTGCGGTTTCGGACCGGTGCAGCCCTGTCCCCTGGGGCGGGCGGATGACCCGGGCGGCCGCTGGCTCGACCTCGGGCGCGACGGCATGCTTCGGCAGCGGTTGCTGCGCTGGGGCCCCGTCGACGGCCCTAGCCTCCTGCCATGCAACGGTTCCTCTCCCTTTCTTCCCTGACCCGGCGTCTGCGGGAACTGCTGGCTCTGCTCCTGGTGCTTGTGATCGCCTGGGGGCCCCTGCCCGCCTCGGCCCTTGAGGGCGCCGATCCCCCCAGCCTCACCCCCCACAGCTTCGTGGCCGATGCGGCCCGGCGGGTGGGGCCGGCGGTGGTGCGGATCGACACCGAGCGCCAGGTGGCGCGGCAGTCCTTCGATCCGACCCTGATGGATCCTCTGCTGCGGGATCTGTTCGGCGACCCCTCCAGCAGCATGCGGGAAAGGGGCCAGGGTTCGGGGGTGGTGATCGACGGCCGCCAGGGCCTGGTCCTCACCAATGCCCACGTGGTCGACAAGGTGGACACGGTGACCGTGACCATGGCCGACGGCCGCCAGCTGGACGGGTCGGTGGTCGGCACCGATCCAGTCACCGACCTGGCGGTGGTGCGCATTCCCGGCAAGGGCGACCTGCGCGCCGCTCCCCTGGGGGATTCGGAGGCCCTCGAGGTGGGCGACTGGGCCATCGCCCTGGGCAGTCCCTACGGCCTGGAGCGCACCGTCACCCTGGGCATTGTCAGCAGCCTCCACCGCGACATCAACAGCCTCGGCTTCTCCGACAAGCGCCTTGACCTGATCCAGACCGATGCGGCCATCAACCCCGGCAATTCAGGGGGGCCCCTGATCAATGCCGCCGGTGAAGTGATCGGCATCAACACCCTGGTGCGCTCCGGCCCCGGGGCCGGGCTTGGCTTCGCCATCCCGATCAACCTGGCCAAGCGGGTGGCCGGACAGCTGGGCGAGGGCGGCACGGTGGTCCATCCCTACCTGGGCCTGCAGCTGGTGCCGCTCACAGCCCGGGTGGCCCGCGACAACAACCGCGATCCCGATGCCCTGCTGCAGCTCCCCGAGAGGGACGGGGCCCTGGTGCAGCGGGTCCTGCCCGAGAGCCCGGCGGAGGCCGCCGGCCTGCACCGCGGCGATCTGGTGGTGGCCATCGCCGACCAGCCCGTCAACACCCCTTCGGCCCTGCTGCAGCAGGTGGAGCAGGCCCAGGTGGGTCAGCCCCTGCCGCTGCGGGTGGTGCGGGGCCAGCGGGAGCTCCAGCTGTCGATCCGCCCGGCGGCTCTTCCCAAGGCCGGCTAGGGAAGACTCCCTTGCTACGGTCGGCTCCATCCCAGGCAGGCACACCGATGTCCGACCTCCAGGACCGGATGAAGGAGGCCGTGGCCACGGCGGCGGTGGAGCAGATGCGTGACGGGATGGTGGTGGGGCTGGGCTCCGGTTCGACCGCGGCCCTGATGATCCGGGCCCTGGGTCAGAAGCTGCGCCAGGGGGAGTTCACCGACATCGTCGGGGTCACCACCTCCTTCCAGGGGGAGGTGCTGGCCGCCGAGCTGGGCATCCCCCTGATGGCCCTGAATGCGGTCAAACGCATCGATCTGGCCATCGACGGCGCCGACGAGGTGGATCCCTCCTTCCAGCTGATCAAGGGGGGAGGCGCCTGCCATGTGCAGGAGAAGCTGGTGGCCTGCCGGGCCGACCGTTTTGTGGTGGTGGTGGACGCCACCAAGCTGGTGGAGCGTCTCAACCTGGATTTTCTGCTGCCGGTGGAGGTGCTGCCCGGTGCCTGGCGCCAGGTGAGCGATGAACTCACCGCCCTGGGCAGTCGGGTGGAGCTGCGCATGGCGGTGCGCAAGGCCGGGCCTGTCGTGACCGACCAGGGCAACCTGGTGCTGGATGCGGCCTTCGAGGGGGGCATCGGCGATCCCGCCACCCTGGAGGCGACGATCAACAACATCCCCGGGGTGCTGGAGAACGGCCTGTTCGTGAACCTGGCCGATCAGGTGCTTGTCGGGGAGATCGAGGCGGGAGAGCCCCGGGTGCGGAATCTGACCCGCCGCTGATCCCGCCCGCTCAGTCGGCGCCGGTGAGCCGCTGGCGCACCGATTCAGCGTGGCTGTGCAGTCCTTCGCTCTCGGCCAGGGTCACCACCGCCGGCCCGGTGGCCTCGAGGGCTTTCCGGTTGAACTGGATCAGGCTGGTGTGACGCAGGAACGTTTCCACGCACAGGGCGCCGGCGAAGCGGGCCGTGCCGGAGGTGGGCAGGGTGTGGTTGGGGCCGGCCAGATAGTCGCCCACCGCCTCCGGCGACCATGGGCCCAGGAAGATGGCCCCGGCATGGCGGATCCGCTCGGCCAGGGGCTCGGGCTGCTCCACCAGCAGCTCCAGGTGCTCGGGGGCGAAGCGGTCGCTGAGGGCCGCGGCTTCCTCCAGATCGGAGCAGACCACGATCAGGCCCCAGGTGTTGAGGGCCTGCAGGGTGATGGCGGCGCGGGGGTGGTGTTCCAGCTGGGCCTCGATGGCGGCCGGCAGGGCGACGGCCAGGGCCTCACTGGTGGTGATCAGGATCGCGGCGGCCAGGGGGTCGTGCTCCGCCTGGGCCATCAGGTCGGCGGCCACTTGGGCCGGCCGGGCGGTGTGGTCGGCGATCACCAGCACCTCGCTGGGGCCCGCCAGGGAATCGATGCCCACACTGCCGTAGACGGCCTTCTTGGCCAGGGTCACATAGAGGTTGCCCGGACCGGTGATCACGTCGACAGCCGGGATGGTGGCTGTGCCGTAGGCCAGGGCCCCGATCGCCTGGGCACCGCCCACCCGGTACACCTCCTCCACGCCGGCCCGGTGGGCGGCCGCCAGCACCGTGGCGTTCGGCTCGCCGCCGGGCCCGGGCGGGGTCACCATCACCAGCCGTTCGACACCGGCCACCCGGGCGGGTATGGCATTCATCAGCACCGTGCTGGGGTAGGAGGCCCGGCCGCCGGGCACGTAGATACCCGCCAGCTGCACGGGGCGCCAGCGGCGTCCGAGCCGCTCGCCATGGGGGCCTCTCACCGCCAGATCCGCCGGCCGCTGGCGGCGGTGGAAATCGAGGATCCGGTCGTGAGCCAGGTCGAGGGCCCGGCGCAGGGGGTCGGGGCAGTCCTGCCAGGCCTGGGCCAGCCGTCCTGGGGGCACCCGCAAAGGATCAGGTCGCAGGCCATCAAAGCGTTCGCTCAGCTCCATCAGGGCGGCATCGCCGCCGTGGCGCACCTGCTCCAGGATCGCGGCCACCCGCTGTTCCTCCTGATGCATCTGGGCGCCCTCGGTGCGGGCGGCGATCGCTTCGAGCCGTTTCCCTGCCTCATCCCGATCCCGGAGGCAGGCGATCCGCAGGCGCGGCCGTTCGCTGGCAGGAATGGGGCTGCCGGCGGTGCTGCTGCTGGCGGGGGTGGAAGCGACCACGGGACGGCGCCGGGGGCGGAGGACTGTTCCGAAACTAGGGCCTGGGACCGGCCAGGGCCTGGGGGGTAGGATCCCCGTTTGCCGAGTCAGCGCCCCTACGCCTGTGGCCAATAACAAGTCTTCGAAGAAACGCATCGAGATCGCCGAACGCAATCGCCTGCGCAACCGCACCTACAAATCGTCACTGCGCACGCTGATGAAGCGCTGTTTGACGGCCTGCAGCGCCTACGGCCAGCAGCCCGGCGATGAGGCCAGGGCCGCCGTCGAGGCGTCCATGAACGCCGCCTTCAGCAAGATCGACAAGGCCGTCAAGGTGGGTGTGGTGCACAGGAACACCGGCGCGAACCAGAAGTCGCGGCTGAGCGTGGCGGTGAAGCAGGTTCTCGAGCCCGCTCCCGGCGCCTGAGCGCAGCCCTCCACCGCATGAGCGCCACCCCCACCCTCGAGGCTGCGCCATCCCTGGTGGACAGCCACTGCCACATCGTGTTCCGCAACTTCGATGCGGATCTCGATGAGGTGTCCCTCCGCTGGCGGGAAGCGGGGGTGAAGGCTCTGGTGCATGCCTGCGTCGAACCGGCGGAGATCCCGGCGATCCGCGCCCTTGCCGACCGGTTTCCCGAACTGCGCTATGCCGTCGGCGTCCACCCCCTCGACACGGAGCACTGGCAAGCCGACACCGCCCATGTGCTGGAGGCCGCCGCCCGGGCCGACGGGCGGGTGGTGGCCATCGGCGAACTCGGTCTTGATCTGTTCCGCGCCACCAACCTCGACGAGCAGCTGGCGGTGCTGCGGCCCCAGCTGGACCTGGCGACGGCGCTGGATCTGCCGGTGATCATCCACTGCAGGGACGCGGCCGAACCGATGCTGGCCGAACTGCGCCAGCGTCAGCGGGATGGCCGCTGTCCCCGGGGCGTGATGCACTGCTGGGGGGGCACCCCCGAGGAGATGGAGAGTTTTCTCGCGCTGGGCCTCTACATCAGCTTCAGCGGCACGGTCACCTTCGCCAAGGCGGAGCCCACCCACGCCTGCGCTCGCCAGGTGCCGGCCGACCGCTACCTGGTGGAGACCGACTGCCCGTTCCTGGCGCCGGTGCCCCGCCGCGGCAAACGCAACGAGCCCGCCTACGTGGCGGCGGTGGCGGCCCGGGTGGCCGACCTGCGGGGGGAAACCCTGGGACAGGTTGCTTCCGCGACGACCGCCAACGCGGCACGTCTGTTCAGTCTGCCCCTCGAGGTTGTATGATGTCTTATTGGCCTGGAAGCGGAAGCGCTCTTTTTGTCCACGACGGCATCCATTGAGTCGGCAATTCCCGAGTCGGCAATCCAACAGCGAGCCATCTAGGCGCCTCCACCTGAGCGGTGGTTCCGTACCCCGGGACCACCGCTTCGGCTGAAGCGCCTGTTCGCATGGCCCCACCCGGCAGCGGAACACCGCCGCCGGAGCCCCCTTCCCCGTCCAGGCCCGCCCCACCACCACCGTTCCTGCAGGTCCACCGCATGAGCAGCGCGATCCAGGTCGCCAAGACCGTCACTTACCTTCCCGATCTCGTGGAGGTACAGAGGGCGAGCTTCAAATGGTTCCTGGAGAAGGGCCTGATCGAGGAGCTGGACAGCTTCTCTCCGATCACTGACTACACCGGCAAGCTCGAGCTGCATTTCATCGGCGATCAGTATCGCCTGAAACGCCCGCGCCACGACGTGGAGGAGGCCAAGCGTCGCGACGCCACCTTCGCCTCCCAGATGTATGTCACCTGTCGCCTGGTCAACAAGGAGACCGGTGAGATCAAGGAGCAGGAGGTGTTCATCGGGGAGCTTCCCCTGATGACCGAGCGCGGCACCTTCATCATCAACGGTGCCGAGCGGGTGATCGTCAACCAGATCGTCCGCAGCCCCGGTGTCTACTTCAAGGACGAACAGGACAAGAACGGCCGTAAGACCTTCAACGCCAGCCTGATCCCCAACCGGGGCGCCTGGCTGAAGTTCGAGACTGACAAGAACGATCTGCTGCACGTCCGTGTCGACAAGACCCGCAAGATCAACGCCCACGTGCTGATGCGGGCCATCGGCCTCTCCGACAACGACGTGCTCGACAAGCTGCGGCACCCGGAGTACTACCAGAAATCGATCGAGGCCTCCAACGACGAGGGCATCAGCTCCGAGGACCAGGCCCTGCTGGAGCTCTACAAGAAACTGCGGCCCGGCGAACCCCCCTCGGTGAGTGGCGGTCAGCAACTGCTGCACAGCCGATTCTTCGATCCCAAGCGCTACGACCTCGGCCGGGTGGGCCGCTACAAGATCAACAAGAAGCTGCGGCTCACCATTCCCGATGCGGTGCGCACCCTCACCGCCGAGGACGTGCTCTCCACGATCGACTACCTGATCAACCTGGAACTCGACGTGGGCGGCGCCAGCCTCGACGACATCGACCACCTGGGCAACCGCCGGGTGCGCTCCGTTGGCGAGCTGCTGCAGAACCAGGTGCGGGTGGGACTGAACCGCCTCGAGCGGATCATCAAGGAACGCATGACCGTGGGCGAGACCGAATCGCTCACCCCCGCCCAGCTGGTGAACCCCAAACCCCTGGTGGCAGCGGTGAAGGAGTTCTTCGGCTCCAGCCAGCTGAGCCAGTTCATGGATCAGACCAACCCCCTGGCCGAGCTGACCCACAAGCGCCGCATCAGCGCCCTCGGCCCCGGGGGCCTCACCCGGGAGCGGGCCGGCTTCGCCGTGCGCGACATTCACCCCTCCCACTACGGCCGGATCTGTCCGATCGAGACCCCGGAAGGCCCCAACGCCGGCCTGATCGGTTCGCTGGCCACCCATGCCCGCGTCAACGAGTACGGCTTCATCGAAACCCCCTTCTGGCGGGTGGAGGACGGCATCGTGATCAAGCAGGGCGACCCCCTCTATCTCTCGGCCGATCTGGAGGACGAATGCCGGGTGGCCCCCGGTGACGTTCCCACCGACGCCGACGGCCGGATCACCCTCGACCTGGTGCCGGTCCGCTACCGCCAGGACTTCGAGAAGGTGCCCCCCGAGCAGGTGGACTACGTCCAGCTGTCACCGGTGCAGGTGATCTCTGTGGCCACCTCCCTGATCCCCTTCCTCGAGCACGATGACGCCAACCGGGCCCTGATGGGTTCCAACATGCAGCGTCAGGCCGTGCCCCTGCTGCGGCCGGAGCGGCCCCTGGTGGGCACGGGCCTGGAAACCCAGGTCGCCCGCGACTCCGGCATGGTGCCGATCACGAAGGTGAACGGCACGGTCTCCTTCGTGGATGCCACCGCCATCGTGATCCGTGACGACCAGGGCCGCGATCACACCCACTTCCTGCAGAAGTACCAGCGCTCCAACCAGGACACCTGCCTCAACCAGCGCCCGATCGTGCGCCAGGGGGATGAGGTGATCGCCGGTCAGGTGCTGGCCAACGGTTCGGCCTGCGAGGGCGGTGAGATCGCCCTGGGCCAGAACGTTCTGATCGCCTACATGCCATGGGAGGGCTACAACTACGAGGATGCCATCCTCGTCAGTGATCGGCTGGTGCAGGACGACCTCTACACCTCGGTGCACATCGAGAAGTACGAGATCGAGGCCCGCCAGACCAAGCTCGGCCCCGAGGAGATCACCAGGGAGATCCCCAACGTCGCCGAGGAAAGCCTGGGCCACCTCGACGAGATGGGCATCATCCGCATCGGCGCCTACGTCGAATCGGGCGACATCCTGGTGGGCAAGGTGACCCCCAAGGGCGAATCCGACCAGCCTCCCGAGGAGAAGCTGCTGCGCGCCATCTTCGGTGAGAAGGCCCGCGACGTGCGCGACAACTCCCTGCGGGTGCCCAGCACCGAGCGGGGCCGGGTGGTGGATGTGCGCATCTACACCCGCGAGCAGGGCGACGAGCTGCCGCCGGGGGCGAACATGGTGGTGCGGGTCTACGTGGCCCAGCGCCGCAAGATCCAGGTGGGCGACAAGATGGCCGGCCGCCACGGCAACAAGGGCATCATCAGCCGCATCCTTCCCCGGGAGGACATGCCCTACCTGCCCGACGGCACCCCCATCGACATCGTGCTCAACCCCCTGGGGGTGCCGAGCCGCATGAATGTGGGCCAGGTGTTCGAGTGCCTGATGGGCTGGGCCTCCTCCCACCTCGACTGCCGCGTCAAGGTGGTGCCCTTCGATGAGATGTACGGCCCCGAGAAATCGAAGCAGACCGTGCAGGCCTATCTGGAGGAAGCCGCCAAGCTGCCCGGCAAGGACTGGGTCTACGACCCTACCAACCCCGGCAAGATCCAGCTGATCGATGGCCGCACCGGCGAACCGTTCGATCAGCCGGTCACGGTGGGCTACGCCCATATCCTCAAGCTGGTGCACCTGGTGGACGACAAGATCCACGCCCGCTCCACCGGTCCCTACTCCCTGGTGACCCAGCAGCCCCTGGGCGGCAAGGCCCAGCAGGGCGGCCAGCGCCTCGGCGAGATGGAGGTCTGGGCCCTGGAGGCCTACGGCGCCGCCTACACCCTGCAGGAACTGCTCACCGTCAAGTCCGACGACATGCAGGGCCGCAACGAGGCGCTCAACGCCATCGTCAAGGGCAAGCCGATTCCACGGCCGGGCACACCCGAGTCGTTCAAGGTGCTGATGCGCGAGCTCCAGTCCCTGGGCCTGGACATCGCCGTCTACACCGACGCCGGCGAGGAAGTCGACCTGATGCAGGACGTCAACCCCCGCCGCAGCACCCCCAGCCGGCCCACCTACGAATCCCTCGGTGTCGCGGATTACGACGACGACTGATCGCTTGATTCACCGGTTCTGAACTCTCCGCTTCTCTCGATCTTCCTGCGTCCCCGCCATGTCCAACAGCAACCTTCGCACCGAAAACCACTTCGATTACGTGAAGATCACGCTCGCTTCCCCCGAGCGGATCATGCAGTGGGGGCAGCGCACGCTGCCCAACGGCCAGGTGGTGGGTGAGGTCACCAAGCCGGAAACGATCAACTACCGCACCCTCAAGCCTGAGATGGACGGGCTCTTCTGCGAGAAGATCTTCGGCCCCTCCAAGGACTGGGAATGCCACTGCGGCAAGTACAAGCGGGTGCGGCACCGCGGCATCGTCTGCGAGCGCTGTGGCGTGGAAGTCACCGAAAGCCGGGTGCGGCGCCACCGCATGGGCTTCATCAAGCTGGCCGCCCCGGTGTCCCACGTCTGGTACCTGAAGGGGATTCCCAGCTACGTGGCGATCCTGCTCGACATGCCCCTGCGGGACGTGGAGCAGATCGTCTACTTCAACTGCTATGTGGTGCTCGACAAGGGCGACCACAAGGACCTCACCTACAAGCAGCTGCTCACCGAGGACGAGTGGCTGGAGATCGAGGATCAGATCTTCGCTGAGGATTCCGAGATCGAAAACGAGCCCATCGTGGGTATCGGCGCCGAGGCCCTCAAGCAACTGCTCGAGGACCTCGACCTTGAGAAGGAGGCAGAACAGCTGCGGGAGGACATCAACAACTCCAAGGGCCAGAAGCGGGCCAAGCTGATCAAGCGCCTGCGGGTGATCGACAACTTCATCGCCACCAACGCCAAGCCTGACTGGATGGTGCTGGATGTGATCCCGGTGATCCCCCCCGATCTGCGCCCCATGGTGCAGCTCGATGGCGGCCGTTTCGCCACCAGCGATCTCAACGACCTCTACCGGCGGGTGATCAACCGCAACAACCGGCTGGCGCGGCTGCAGGAGATCCTTGCCCCCGAGATCATCGTCCGCAACGAGAAGCGGATGCTGCAGGAGGCGGTCGATGCCCTGATCGACAACGGTCGCCGCGGCCGCACGGTGGTGGGGGCCAACAACCGGGCCCTCAAGTCGCTCAGCGACATCATCGAGGGCAAGCAGGGCCGCTTCCGCCAGAACCTGCTCGGCAAGCGGGTCGACTACTCCGGCCGTTCGGTGATCGTGGTGGGCCCCAAGCTCAAGATGCACCAGTGCGGGCTGCCCAAGGAGATGGCGATCGAGCTGTTCCAGCCGTTCGTGATCCATCGCCTGATCCGCCAGAACATCGTCAACAACATCAAGGCGGCCAAGAAGCTGATCCAGCGTGCCGACGACGAGGTGATGCAGGTGCTCCAGGAGGTGATCGAAGGGCACCCGATCCTCCTCAACCGGGCGCCCACCCTGCACCGCCTCGGCATCCAGGCCTTCGAGCCCAAGCTGGTCGATGGCCGCGCCATCCAGCTGCACCCCCTGGTCTGCCCGGCCTTCAACGCCGACTTCGACGGTGACCAGATGGCCGTGCACGTGCCCCTGGCGATCGAGGCCCAGACCGAGGCCCGCATGCTGATGCTGGCCAGCAACAACGTGCTCTCCCCCGCCACCGGCGAGCCGATCATCACGCCGTCCCAGGACATGGTGCTCGGCGCCTACTACCTCACGGCCGTCGACCGGGAGAAGGCCCAGCCCGCCTTCGGCGACCGCTCCCGCACCTTCGCCGATCTCGAGGACGTGATCGCCGCCTTCGAGGAGAAGCACCTCACCCTTCACGACTGGGTCTGGGTGCGCTTCAGCGGCGAGGTGGAAAGCGACGACGAGGACAACGAACCCGTCTCCACCGACACCCTCTCCGACGGCACCCGCATCGAGCAGTGGAAATTCCGCCGCGACCGCTTCGATGAGGACGGTGCCCTGATCAGCCGTTACCTGCTGACCACCGTGGGGCGGGTCGTGATCAACCACACCATCATCGACGCCGTGGCTGCCACCTGATTTCCGCCGGCCGGACCCCGATCCGGCCCCGTGTGTCCCGACGTTCCTCCAGCCTTTTTCACTGCGCGCCGCCATGACCGCCACCCCCGCCAAGAAGATCAGCAAGAAGAGCGCCAAGGCCGCCGCCGAACTGGCCGCTGCCAATGCCGCCGCCGCCGCCGCCGCGGCGGCCCTCAGCAAGCAGGCGCCTCCGTTCCGCAACCGGATCATCGACAAGAAGGCACTGCGCAACCTCGTGTCGTGGGCCTACAAGCACCACGGCACCGCGGCCACCGCGGCGATGGCCGATGAGCTGAAGGATCTCGGTTTCCATTACGCCACCCAGGCCGCGGTCTCGATTTCGGTCGACGACCTGCGCATCCCCGGCGACAAGGCGGTGCTGCTGGAGGAGGCCGAGGAGCAGATCACGGCCACCGAGGAGCGCTACCGGCTCGGGGAGATCACCGAGGTGGAGCGCCACACCAAGGTGATCGACACCTGGACGGAGACCAACGAGCGGCTGGTGGCGGCCGTGCGCCGCAACTTCAACGACAACGATCCACTCAACTCGGTGTGGATGATGGCCAACTCCGGCGCCCGGGGGAACATGTCCCAGGTGCGCCAGCTGGTGGGCATGCGCGGCCTGATGGCCAACCCCCAGGGGGAGATCATCGACCTGCCGATCCGCACCAACTTCCGTGAGGGTCTCACGGTCACCGAGTACGTGATCTCCTCCTACGGCGCCCGCAAGGGCCTGGTGGACACGGCCCTGCGCACCGCCGACTCCGGCTACCTCACCCGCCGTCTGGTGGACGTGGCCCAGGACGTGATCGTGCGGGAGGAGGACTGCGGCACCCTGCGCTTCATTCCCATCAACGCCGATGAGCGGGGACGCTTCGGCTCCAAGCTGATCGGTCGCCTGGCGGCCCAGCCCGTCCTTGACGGCGAGGGCGCCGTCATTGTCGACCGGGACCAGGAGATCGATCCGGCCCTGTCGGCCGCCATCGAGACAGCGGAGGTCGCCACGGTGATGGTGCGCTCACCGCTCACCTGCGAGGCCTCCCGTTCGGTGTGCCGCAAGTGCTACGGCTGGGCCCTGGCCCACAACCAGCTGGTGGATCTGGGCGAAGCGGTGGGCATCATCGCCGCCCAGTCGATCGGTGAACCGGGCACCCAGCTCACCATGCGCACCTTCCACACCGGTGGTGTGTCCACCGCCGAAACCGGCGTGGTGCGCTCGCTGGTGGATGGGGTGGTGGAATTCGGGCCCAAGGCCCGGGTGCGTGACCACCGCACCCCCCACGGGGTGGAGGCCAAGCTGGCCGAAACCGACTTCACCCTCACCCTCAAGCCTTCGGGCAAGGGCAAGATTCAGAAGATCGACATCACCAACGGCTCGATCCTGTTCGTCGCCGATGGCGACCCGGTCGCCCACGACATCATCCTGGCCCAGATCTCCTCGGGCTCGGCGGTGAAGAAGAGCGTGGAGAAGGCCACCAAGGACGTCATCTGCGACCTGCCAGGCCAGGTGCGCTTCGAGGATGTGATCCAGCCCAGGGAGGTCACGGACCGTCAGGGCAACATCACCCACAAGGCCCAGCGTCTCGGTCGGCTGTGGGTGTTCAGCGGCGACGTCTACAACCTGCCCCCCAATGCCCTGCCGGTGGTCGAGACCGGCAAACCGGTGACCACCGGCGACGTGCTGGCCGAGAGCCGGCTGCAGAGCGAGTACGGCGGTGTCGTGCGGCTGCGGGAGTCCACCGGCGATTCCAGGGAGGTGCAGATCGTCACCGCCAGCCTCACCCTCAAGGACTGCAAGCTGGTGGGCGAATCCAGCCACACCGGCGAGAGCTGGCACCTGGAGGGCAAGGACAACAGCCGCTATCTGGTCAAGACCCAGCCCGGCACCAAGATCGGCGCCGGCGAGGTGATCGCCGAGCTCACCGACGACCGTTTCCGCACCCAGACCGGCGGCATGGTGAAGTTCGCCCCCGGCCTCTCGATCAAGAAGGCCCGTTCCGCCAAGCACGGCTTCGAGGTGAGCAAGGGCGGCACCCTGCTCTGGATCCCCCAGGAAACCCACGAGATCAACAAGGACATCTCCCTGCTGATGATCGAGGACGGCCAGTGGATCGAGGCCGGCACCGAGGTGGTGAAGGACATCTTCAGCCAGACCGCCGGTATCGTCACCGTCACCCAGAAGAACGACATCCTCAGGGAGATCATCGTTCGTTCCGGTGAGCTGCACCTCGTCTCCGACGCCAAGGTGCTCAGCCGTTACGGCGACGACGGCAAGATGGTCAATCCGGGCGAGGAGATCGCCCCCGGCCTCAAGGCCGAGGTGATGAAGTTCGTCGAGAAGGTCGACACCCCCGAGGGCGGTGCCCTGCTGCTGCGGCCGGTGGAGGAATACGCCATCCCCGATGAGGCCCATCTGCCCGAACTGGCCACCGTCAAGCAGACGGGCGGCCCCTCCCTGGGCCTGAAGGCCACCCAGCGCCTCACCTTCAAGGACGGCGAGCTGATCAAGTCGGTGGAAGGGGTCGAGCTGCTGCGCACCCAGCTGATCCTGGAAACCTTCGACACCACCCCCCAGATGACGGTGGACGTGGAGGCGATCGCCGACAAGCGGGCCAAGACCATCGAGCGCCTGCAGCTGGTGATCCTGGAAACACTCCTGGTGCGCCGCGACACCCTCTCCGACGCCAGTCACGGCTCCACCCACACGGAGCTGCAGGTGGAAGACGGCATCGCCGTCAAACGCGGCGATGTGGTGGCCACCACCCAGATCCTCTGCAAGGAGAACGGGGACGGGGTGGTGCAGCTGCCCGAGCCCACGGCCAGCGAACCGATCCGGCGCCTGATCGTGGAGCGGGCCGACGACACCCGCGGCCTCGACCTGGGCACCGCCACCCCGACGGTGGCGGTGGGCGATCGCATCGTCGACAACGACGTGCTCGCCGAAGGCGTGCTCTCCCCCTGCTGTGGCCAGGTGGAGGTGATCGACGGCAAGACCCTCACCATCCGTCTGGGCCGGCCCTACATGGTGTCGCCCGATTCGGTGCTGCATGTCCGCGACGGCGAACTGGTGCAGCGGGGTGATGCCCTTGCCCTGCTGGTGTTCGAACGCCAGAAGACGGGGGATATCGTCCAGGGTCTGCCCCGTATCGAGGAGCTGCTCGAGGCCCGCCGCCCGCGGGAATCGGCCGTGCTCTGCCGCAAGAGCGGCACCGTGCAGATCAAGCAGGGCGACGACGACGATTCGATCACCGTCTCGGTCATCGAGACCGACGACGTGATCACGGAGTACCCGATCCTGCTGGGCCGCAACGTGATGGTCAACGATGGCCAGCAGGTGAGTGCCGGCGAGATGCTGACCGACGGGCCGATCAACCCCCATGAGCTGCTCGACTGCTTCTTCGAGGACCTGCGCAGCCGCAAGCCCACCATGGAGGCCGCCCAGGAAGCGATCTCCAAGCTGCAGTTCCGCATGGTCACCGAAGTGCAGAACGTCTACAAGTCGCAGGGGGTCTCGATCAGCGACAAGCACATCGAGGTGATCGTGCGCCAGATGACCAGCAAGGTCCGCATCGAGGACGCCGGTGACACCACCCTGCTGCCCGGTGAGCTGATCGAGCTGCGCCAGGTGGAGCAGGTGAATTCCGCCATGGCCATCACCGGTGGTGCCCCCGCCGAGTTCACCCCCGTGCTGCTGGGCATCACCAAGGCCTCCCTCAACACCGACTCCTTCATCTCGGCGGCCTCCTTCCAGGAGACCACCCGGGTGCTGACCGAAGCGGCCATCGAGGGCAAGAGCGACTGGCTGCGGGGCCTCAAGGAGAACGTGATCATCGGCCGCCTGATCCCCGCCGGCACCGGCTTCGGGGGCTTCGAAGAGGAGCTGCGGGCCGAGGCCGGACCCCACCCCGACATCCTCGAGGAGGAGGCCGCCGGCTACCGCCGCAACCAGAACCTGCGTCCGGACTACACCGTGGAGATGCCCGCCCCGGCGGTCACCGCCGCCGTGCTGGACGACCCTTCCGAGGAGGACCTGGAGGCCACCCGCAGCCGCCACGGCATCGAGGCGGCCGCCAGCGGCTTTGCCGCCTTCGCCCGTCCCAGCACCGAAGAGGGCCTCGAGGAGGAGCTGATCGCCGACCCTGCGGCCCTCGAGGGTCTGCAGGAGGAGGGATTGCTCAGCGATGACTGATTCCGTCGCCACCCCCGCGGTTGCCGCCCGGCCCACGCCGGTGCCGGTGCGGCGCCTGCCCCGCTTCGGCTTCCACGGCCACACCGAGCGCCTCAACGGGCGCCTGGCCATGCTCGGCTTCATTGCCCTTGTGGCGGTGGAGTGGAAGCTGGGCCACGGCCTGCTGATCTGGCCCTGATGACCGCCCCTGCCCCCCTGCTGGGCATGGGCCGCGCGGCTCTGGAGGGCTGGGCCGTCGATCAGGGCCAGCCGGCTTTCCGGGGCCGGCAGCTGCACGACTGGATCTACGCCAAGGGGGCCCGCTCCCTGGAGGCGATCACCGTGCTGCCGAAGGCCTGGCGCGAGCAGCTGGCCGCCGCCGGCACCAGCATCGGCCGGCTGGCCCTCCAGCACCGCAGCGACGCCTGCGACGGCACCACCAAGCTTCTGCTCGCCACCGCCGATGGCCTCGGCATCGAGACCGTCGGCATCCCCAGTGGTGATCGGCTCACGGTCTGTGTCAGCAGCCAGGTGGGCTGCCCGATGGGATGCCGTTTCTGCGCCACCGGCAAGGGGGGGCTGCAGCGCTCCCTGGCGGTGCACGAGATCGTCGATCAGGTGCTCAGCATCCGAGAGGCCATGGACCGGCGCCCCACCCACGTGGTGTTCATGGGTATGGGCGAACCCCTGCTGAACACCGAAGCGGTGCTGGAGGCGATCGCCTGCCTCTGCAACGACCTGGGCATGGCCCAGCGCCAGATCACCGTCAGCACGGTGGGGGTGCCTCGCACCCTGCCGACCCTGGCGGAGCGGGCCGTGGAGCGGCTGGGCCGGGCCCAGTTCACCCTGGCCGTGAGCCTGCATGCCCCCGACCAGCGGCTGCGCGAGGAGCTGATCCCCACCGCCCACGCTTACCCCCTGGAGGCCCTGCTGGACGATTGCCGCCACTACGTGGCCCTCACCGGCCGGAGGGTCAGCTTCGAGTACATCCTGCTGGGCGGCCTCAACGACCATCCCCGCCACGCCGACGCTCTGGCCCGGCTGCTGCGGGGGTTCCAGAGCCACGTCAACCTGATCGCCTACAACCCGATCGCGGAGGAGGACTTCCGGCGCCCCACCCCCGAAGCGGTGGAGGCCTTCCGCTCCCAGCTGGAGCGGCGCCACATCGCCGTGAGCGTGCGGGCCAGCCGCGGCCTCGACCAGGATGCGGCCTGCGGCCAGCTGCGCCGGCGGCTCATGGCCGCAGCGGCCTGATCGGCGTCATCGAGGCCCTTGCCGTGTTCCTCGCCAACCGGGCCGGGGCCTTGCTCAGCGTCAGCATCCTGCTGCTCCCTCTCCTTTATCTGCTGTTCTGCGCTGCCCTGTTTCTGCTGCAGCGCTCCCTGCTCTATTTCCCCCAGCCCCGCACCCCCGGGGCCGGGGGCGATCTGCTGGCCCTGCCGCTCACGGACGGCCTGACGGGGGGGAAGGTGCTGGTGACCGTCCGCCGCCGGCCGGGTCCGAAGGCCCTGATCTATTTCGGTGGCAATGCCGAGGATGTGGCGCTCCAGCTGCCGCTGCTGGAGGACGCCTTCGGCGAGCACAGCTTCTACCTGCTCCATTACCGGGGCTACGGCGGCAGCGGCGGCCGGCCATCGGAGGCGGCCCTGTTCGCCGATGCCCTGGCCCTCTATGACCGGGTGCGGCCGGAGCATCAGCGGATCGATGTGATGGGCCGCAGCCTGGGCAGCGGCGTGGCGGTGCACCTGGCCGCCCGGCGGCCCGTGGGACGGCTGGTGCTGGTCACCCCCTTCGACAGCATCGAGGCCCTGGCCTCGCGCCGCTTCCCCCTGGTGCCGATCGGGCTGCTTCTCCAGGACAAATACCGCTCCTGGCAGGACGCCCCCCAGGTGGGCGCCCCCACCCTGCTGATCGCCGTCGAACGGGATGAGGTGATCCCCCGGGCCAGCACCGAGGCCCTGCTGGCCCGGTTCCGGCCCGGGGTGGCCTCCCTGGTGGTGCTGGCCGTCAACGGCCACAACGCCGTCGATCAGTCCCCCGAATACCGCACAGTGCTACGCGGCGTCTCCTGAGCCGCCGTCGCGGTCGGCCATGTAGGCGCCGCGGGCCTCCAGGCCGTTCCAGGGGGTGAGGCGCAGCATCAGCAGGAAGGCCGGCAGGGCCGCTGCCGTGGTGGCCAGGAAGAAGCCGGGCCAGCCCAGACCTTCGGCCACCAGCCCGGCGGGAGCGGCCAGCAGGGAGCGGCTCAGGGCGTAGACGCCCGAGAGCAGGGCGTACTGGGTGGCGGAGAAGCGGGGGTTGCAGAGGCTCATCAGCAGCGCCACGAAAGCGGCGCCCACCATGCCCCCGCCGATGTTCTCCAGCCCCACGGCCATCAGCAGGGCCGGCATGCCGCCGTCGAAGCGGGCCAGGCCCCAGTAGGCCAGGTTGCCGCTGGCACCCACCAGGGCGAAGATCCACAGGGAGCGGTTCATGCCCAGCCGGCCGAACAGCACCCCCCCCAGCACCGTGCCCAGGATCGTGGCGCCGATGCCCCAGCCCGCCAGCACCGAGCCCACCACCTCGGGGCTGAAGCCCTTCTGGATCAGGAACGGCACCGCCATCAGGTTGAGCAGGCCATCGGGCCAGCGGTAGAGCAGCACCAGGGTGAGCAGGGCCACGGCCCGGGGGCCGCCGGTGCGATGCAGGAACTCCCGGGCCGGGCCGAGCACCGCCTGACGCAGGCTGCGCACCGGAACTTCCAGGGGTGGCAGGGGCGGGGCGGTGAGGGTGAAGGGCACCACCACCAGCATCAGCACGGCCGAGAACAGGAAGGCCAGGGGCCAGTCGTAGCGGCCGGCCAGGATGAAACCGCCGGCCCCCACGGCCAGCATCGCCGCCCGGTAGCCCAGGTTGGTGGCAGCCGCGCCGGCACCCCGCTCCCGGTCGGGCAGCAGGTCGGTGCGGTAGGCGTCGACGGCGATGTCCTGGGTGGCGCTGACCACCGCCAGCAGCACCGCCATCAGCCCGATCGCCGTGAGGCTGGCGGGATCACTGGAGGGCCGCAGCAGGGCCATGGCGCCGATCACCGCCACCAGGGTGAGCTGCAGGGCCAGCAGCCAGCCGCGGCGGCGGTCGGGCCAGGGCAGGGGCCAGCGGTCGAGGGCCGGTGCCCAGACCATCTTCAGGGTGTAGGGCAGCTCCGCCAGCCCCAGCAGGCCGATCAGGCTCAGGGGGATCTGGCTGGCGGTGAGCCAGCCCTGCAGCAGCCTGGTGCCCACCATGTAGGGGGTGCCGCTGGCGACCCCCTCGGCCGCCACGGCCAGGATCCGGCGCCAGGGGCGGACGCTGCTGGTGGCAGTGGGGGCCATGGCGGCTGGCGGGTGGGCGAACCCTAGGGGCGGACGGTCAGGCCGCCCTGCCGGCCCCCGGCTCCGACCACAATGCAGCCAGCATCTTCCCTTGTCGTCTTCATGCAGTTCCTGCGCTCCACCCTGCTGCCCATCGCCATCGTGCTGCTGTTCGGTCTGGCCCTGTTCGCTGTGAGCGCCCGCATCTGGCTCCCGGGCGACATGGCCGCCCCGGCACCGGTGGGCTGATCGCCTGCCGACCATCCTTTTACGATGCCTCCACCTGGATGGCCCCATGCCGGACGACGGCCTGCCCTTTCCCGAAACCACCCACGAACTGGCCCTTGATCCCGAGGTGCTGGCACGGGAGCTGGCGCAGGAACTGCTCGGCGATCCCCTCGATGAAATCGACAGCGCCACGCCCTCCAGCTCCGACGTGGCCGCCGAGTGCGACCTCGGCATCACCCTGCTGAAGGGGGGGCGGGAGGAGCGGCTGCAGGGGCTGCGCATCTTCTGCGAGCACCGCGATCCCCGGGCCATCCCCCTGTTGCTGCCGCTGCTCGAGGCCGGCTGTCCGATCGTGCGCATGAGCGCCGTGTATGCCCTCGGACGCAACCCCTCCCCCCTGGCGGTGGAGCCCCTGCTGGGCCTGCTGGCTGCCGACGACAACGGCTATGTGCGCAAGGCGGTGGCCTGGAGCCTGGGCAACTACCCCGATGCCCCGGTGCTCAACCCCCTGATGCGGGCCCTTGAAGTGGACATCGCCGCCGTGCGCCTCTGGGCGGCCAGTTCCCTCGCCGATGCGGGGGCCACCGGCATGGCCAAGGCTGACCCCGCCGCCGCCCAGCTGCTGCTCAGCCTGCGCATCGACAGCGAGCCTGCGGTGCGCAGCAACAGCGCCTGGTCGCTGGGAAGGCTCTACAGCGATCTGGTGGCGCCGCGTCAGCAGGAGGTTGTGGAGATCCTGCTGCACACCATGCTTCAGGACGCCGATCCCGGCGTCCGGGATGAGGCACGCCTGGCCCTGGAGCAGCTGGAGCAGCCCGAGGTGCTCGAACGGCTCCAGACCCTGGTGGATGAGGGGCTGATCAGCTGAAAGACCCTGCGGCCGGAGCGATCCCCGGCCGCAGGCCTCGCAGCACAGCGATGGGAAATCGCGGTTAAGATCCATAACTCACCTCTGCAGTCCACCGGGATGGCTCAACGCACCATCCGCTTCCGCATTCGCCCTGACGGGCGGGTGGAAGAGCTCGTGGAGGGCATGCAGGGCGATGGTTGTTCCAGGCTCACGGAGCGGATCGAGGCCCGTCTAGGCAGCGTGCAGCAACGCAGCAGCACCTCGGAGGCTTTCCTCGCCCCATCCCTTGAGCTCCAGGACCCCCAGGTCGTCGCGCAGCACCGCAGCGCCTGACGCCCCCTCCCCACCGTTCCCCCTTCCCATGTCGCACTTCAGCACCGTCAAGACCGAACTGCGCGATCGCCAGGCCCTGGTGGAGGCGCTCAGCGATCTGGGTCACCCTCCGGCGGAGGGCACCTGCCAGGTGCGTGGCTACCGTGGTCAGACGGTGACCGCTGATCTGGCCATTGTTCAGGAGGATGGGGTCGATATCGGCTTCCGTCTCAACCCCGAGAGCGGCAGTTACGAGCTGGTCACCGATCTGGAGCTGTGGAAACAGCCCATCCCCGTGGAGCGTTTCCTTGCCCGGCTCACCCAGCGTTACGCCCTGCGCAGCATCCTGGCCAGCACCGCCGAGGAAGGCTTCCAGGTGAGCGAGCAGACCAGCCACCTCGACGGCAGCATCGAACTGGTGGTGACCCGCTGGGACGGCTGAGCCCGTGAGTTCCGCCGGCCCCGATCCGGCCCTGGCCTTCCAGACTCCCCTGGCGCCGGAGGCCCCCCCTTCCGGCCGGGAGCCGGTGCTGGGAGGCGCCCTCCGCCAGCAGGCCGTCTGGGTGGATGAGGCCGTCTGCATCGGCTGTCGTTACTGCGCCCACGTGGCCGGCAACACGTTTGTCGTGGAGCCCGACTGGGGTCGCTCCCGCGCCCTGCGCCAGGACGGCGACAGCACCGAGCGGATCCAGGAGGCGATTGACACCTGCCCGGTGGACTGCATCCACTGGGTGGCCTATGAACAGCTGCCGGTCCTGCGGGCCCAGCTCGACGAGCAGGAGATCCAGCCCCTGGGCCTGCCGTCCCATGGGCGCCGCCGCCGCACCCTGCCCCGGGCCGCAGCACCGGCGCCGTGACCATCCCGACCCGGCGTTTCGGCCGCACCGGGCTGGCCATGCCCGTGCTGTCCCTCGGGGGCATGCGCTTTCAGCAGAGCTGGACCGACCTGCCGGCCGAGGCGGTGGAAGGGGACAGCCAGGCGCGGCTCAAAGCCACCCTGGAGGCCGCCAGGGTGGCGGGCCTGCATCACATCGAAACCGCCCGCCACTACGGCACCTCGGAACGGCAGCTGGGCTGGCTGCTGCCCCAGCTGAGTGATCCCAGGCGCGTCCTCCAGACCAAGGTGCCGCCGGCCGCCGATCCGGCCTTCTTCGAGGCTGAACTGGAGACCAGCTTCGAACGCCTCGGCCAGGGGGGAACCGGGGGCCGGGTCGATCTGCTCGCCATCCATGGCCTCAACACAGCCGAGTTGCTGCAGCAGACCCTGCGTCCCGACGGCTGCCTGGAGGTGGCCCGCCGCTGGCAGGAGGATGGGCGCATCGGCCATGTGGGCTTCTCCACCCATGCCCCCCTGCCCCTGATCCTGGAGGCGATCAACAGTGACCGGTTCGATTTCATCAACCTGCACTGGTATTTCATCCGCCAGGACAACCGGCCGGCCATCGCGGCGGCGACCGCCCACGACATGGGGGTGTTCGTGATCAGCCCCACCGACAAGGGGGGGCACCTGCACACCCCTTCGGATCGCCTGAGGGACCTGTGCTCCCCCCTGCATCCGATCGTCTTCAACGATCTGTTCTGCCTCTCGGCGCCGGGGATCCATACGATCAGCGTCGGCGCTGCAGGTCCCCAGGACCTGGCCCTGCATCTGGAGGCGGTGGCCCTGCTGCCCCGGGCCGAGTACCTGCTGCCGCCGATCCTGGAGCGGCTGGAGGCGGCCCGTCGCGAGGCGCTCGGGGAGGCCTGGCTGGCCAGCTGGGACCGGGGCCTGCCGGCCTGGCAGGAGACCCCGGGAGGCATCAACCTGCCGGTGCTGCTCTGGTTGCATAACCTTCTGGAGGCCTGGGATCTGGAGGGCTACGGCCGGGCCCGCTATGGCCTGCTCGGCAACGGCAGCCACTGGTTTCCGGGGGAGAACGCCGATGCCCTCGACGGGTCGGTGAGCGAGCCCGAGCTGCTGGCGGTGCTGGGGGCCAGCCCCTGGGCCGCCGCCATCCCCGACCTGCTGCGGAGCCTGCGCCAACGGCTGGGCGGGGAAGCGGTGAAGCGGCTGCAGGTGGCCTAGGACGGCCTGGAGCTGATCGGTTGCCTCTGTGGCACCCCCACGGCCCGCGGATAGGCAGCCGGACAGGGGCCCGCCGGCCGCAGCCACAGACCGTGGCGCACCCCCCGCCCTGCCGGCAGGTCGCGGCGCTGAGCCGGCTCCACCGTCGCCCGCAGCACCGCCACGGCCGCCTCCAGCTCCCTCTGGTCGCCGGCCCCCCACTGGCCCCGGTAGAGCAGGCCCAGGCCGCCGGGCTTCAGCAGGGGCACCAGGTATTCGGCCACCACCGGGGCGCCGGCCACGGCCCGGGCCATGGCCCGATCGAAGTGCCCGCGGCAGTCACGGCGGCGGCCGGTGCGCTCCACCCGTTCGCAGCGGAGGCTGATTCTCCCCTCCAGTCCCAGGCTGCGGGCCATGGCCCCCACTGCCTCCAGTTTGCGGCCCACCGAATCCACCAGGGTGAGGCGGGCCGTGGGCAGGGCAATGGCCAGGGCCAGGCCGGGGAAGCCGCCGCCGGTGCCCACATCGATCAGCTCGAGGCCTTCCGGGACCCCGCCCGGGGCCGTCAGCAGGGGAACCCAGGGCCAGAGGCTGTCGAACACCTGGGCGATCCAGAAATCGTCGCCCTCCACCAGGCGGGTGAGGTTGACCCGGCTGTTCCACTGGCGCAGCTGCTCCTGCAGCGCCACCAGCGCCGCCAGCTGGCCACTGTCCGGGGTCCAGCCCAGCTCCTGCCAGAGGCAGGCCTGGGGACCCGCGCCGGGGGAGGCCCCGGGATCATCGATCGGGGCGCTGGGCTGGGGGCTGGCGGCCATCCGCGAAGGCAGCGGTGCTTCTCCCTAGGATCCCTCACGCCGGGCAGGCTGCCAGCGCCGCCTCAGGGACCATGTCCGCCTCAGCCACGCCCCCCACCCCCAACCACTACCAGGTGCTGCAGCTGAAGCTCGGCGCCACCGACCAGGAACTGCGCCAGGCGTTCCGAGGCCTCAGCAAGCGCTACCACCCCGACACCACCACCCTGCCGGCCGCGGAGGCGGAAGTGGCCTTCCGCCAGCTCCGCCAGGCCTACGCCGTGCTCAGTGATCCGGCGGCCAGGAGGATCTACGACGCCGCCCTGCGCCAGCCCGTCGGCGCAGCGCCGGTCCGGCTGCCCCAGCCTGTGGTGGTGTCCCGCCCCGTGCCGGTGCGCCGGGCCCTCTCCGGCGGTGAGTGGTTTGCCCTGCTGCTGCTGGCCGTGGCCCTGGTGCTCAGCCTGGTTCTGGGCATCGGCGTGGCCTGGGCCCGGGGCGCCGAAATGATGGCCTGGCCCAGCTGGTGGGCCGAGCTGGAGCAGGCCTCGGCACCGCCGGTTCCGTTCCCCTCCAAGGCGACACCGGAGCCCCAGGAGTCGGCTCCCCTGGCGTCGGCCCCCGAGGTCGGCTGAAGCTTCTTTTCCCGCCACCCCCTCCCCTCCGATGGCGACCCTGCCTCCCGCCCCCACCCCCCTCTACAACCATCCCCTGCCTGCCCTGGAGGCCTGGCTGCGGGAGCTGGGCGCCAGCCAGTCGCGCACCAACGTGGCCCAGTGGGACCTGCACCGGCCCCAGTGGAGCGCCCGCCTCGAGCTGGACGTGGAGGAACTGCGGGTGAGCTGGCACCAGGAGGGCCGCACCACGGCGCGCCAGTTCCCCTACGGCCTGTCGCGCGCCGACGTGGAGGCGGCGATCCTGGCCGGGCCCTGAGGGCGGGCCTCAGAGCCTGTCGAGAGCCTCGCCGATCACGGCGTAGCAACGGGCCAGCTGGTCGTCGTCAAGGCAGAGGGGCGGCAGCAGGTAGACCACCTGGCCCAGGGGGCGCAGGAACACCCCCCGCTCCAGGGCCAGCCGCTGCAGGCGGAGGCCGAGGGGGTTGAGGTAGCCGGGCGCGTCGGTGGCCAGCTCGAAGGCGGCGACGCTGCCCAGCAGCCGGGGCCGCCGCACCCGGGGGTGGGCGGCCAGGGCCTCCAGGTGGGGCCGATGGCGCGCCTCGAAGCCCTGATGGCGCTGGGGCCGGCTCTCCAGCAGCTCCAGGCTGGCCAGAGCCGCGGCGCAGCCCAGGGGGTTGGCGGTGAAGCTGTGGCCGTGGAACAGGGTGAGCCCCGGGGCGGTGCCGATGAAGCCCTCGTAGATGGCCTCCCGCGCCAGGGTGACGCCCATGGGCAGGAAGCCGCCCGTGAGCCCCTTGGAGAGGGCCATCAGATCCGGGCGGATGCCGGCCCGCTGGCAGGCGAACAGGTGGCCGCTGCGGCCGAAGCCGGTCATCACCTCATCGGCGATCAGCAGGGCGCCGCTGGCGCGCACCAGGGCCTCCACCCGGCGCAGGAACCCCTCCCGCACCAGGGCCATGCCACCGGCCCCCTGCAGCAGCGGCTCCAGGATCACCGCGGCGGTGGGGGTGTCCAGCAGTTGCTCCAGGTGCTCCAGGGCCGCCGCCTCCCGCGCCTCCACCCCGTCGTCGCCCCACCAGGTGGCGGGCCAGGGGGCCCGGGCCACGGCGAACAGCAGCGGCTCGAACGGCGCCGAGAACAGGGAGCGCTCCCCCACCGCCATGGCCCCGAAGGTGTCGCCGTGGTAAGCCCCCTCGAAGGCGATCAGCTGCCGGCGCGGTTCGCCCCGGTTGCGCCACCACTGCCAGGCGATCTTGAGGGCCACCTCCACCGCCGTCGAGCCGTTGTCGGAGAAGAACAGCCGCTCCAGGCCACTGGCGGCGGCGAGGCGTTCGGAAAGCTGCTCGGCGGCGGGGTGGCGGAAATCGGAGAAGCCCACCTGTTCGAGGGTGCGGGCCTGGTGGGCGATGGCCGCGGCGATCGTGGCTTCCCCGTGGCCGTGCAGGGTCACCCACCAGCTGCTGATCGCATCGATCAGCTGGCGGCCGTCGTCGAGCTCCAGCAGGGCGCCGCTGGCGCGCACCACCCGCAGGGGCGGATCGGCGGTGGCCACCTGGGTGAAGGGGTGCCAGAGGTGGGGATGCCAGCCGGGACGCTCCCCGCCGGCGGCCCTCAGCGGCACACCTCGGAGCGGCGCTCAGCTCCGGTGGAGAGCGGCCCGCAGTTGGCCCAGCGCACGAAGCTGGTCTCGATGTCGGTGAACAGCACCAGGATGCCCGTGCAGACCACGGCCACGGCTCCGGTCACCAGCAGATGCTTTCGGCTCATGGCTGCAGGCTACGGGCCAGGCCGCTGCGCCGCCATTGGCGCTGGAGCCCGTCGCGATCAAGGGGCTCCAGCGGCGGCAGCTGGGCCAGCACCGGCACCCCGCCCAGGGCCTCCAGGGTGCGGGGATTGTCGGGGTGGGGCTCGCCGTTGAGCACCAGCCCCAGCACCGGGATCCCCCGGCGGGCGAGGGCCTCCAGGGAGAGCAGGGTGTGGTTGAGGGTGCCCAGGCCGCTGCGGGCCACCAGCAGCACCGGCAGGCCCCAGACGGCGAGCTGCTCGATCTGCAGCCAGTCGCGGCGAAGGGGCACCAGCAGGCCGCCGGCGGTCTCCACCACCAGGGGGCCGTCGATGGCCGGCAGGGCCAGGCGGGCCGGATCGATGCTGATCCCCTCCCGCTCGGCGGCCCAGTGGGGCGAGACGGGGGCCGTGAGGCGGTAGGCCTCCGGCCACACCCGCTCTGGCGGGAGCCCGAGCAGCTGCTGGACCCGGCCTGTATCGCCGCCCCCCTCCAGGCCGCTCTGCACCGGTTTCCAATAGGTCGCCCCCAGGCCCTGCACCACCAGGGCGCTCACCACCGTCTTGCCCACGTCGGTGTCGGTGCCGCAGATCACCAGCTGGCCGGGACGCGGCGGGGAGGGGGCGTTCATGGGGTGGCGGCGGGGGAGACCTGGCGCTGGGCCACCAGCAGCAGCACCTCCCAGGTGAGGGCCTGCTGGCGGGGCCAGTGGGCCAGCAGGCGCCGCAGCTGCGGCGCCGTGAGAGGGGGGAACCGGCTGGCGCCGGCCCCCAGCCGCTGCAGAGGGCGCAGGGCCTGCAGGCCTCCCTGGTCCGGGCGGCTGAAGCGCAGCAGCCGCTGGTGCAGGGGCCGCAACCCGCCGGCGACGGCCGCGGCGATCAGGGGCTCGGCGGCCGGCAGCTCCAGGGCGGTGCAGGGCACCCCGGCG
>NZ_JAFKRG010000013.1 GCF_019038415.1 Synechococcus sp. CCY 9618
GCCGATGGGCTGGTCGGCGGGGCCGGGGGGCAGCAGGTCGGCCGGATCGGGGCTGGCCGCCACGGCCAGGAAGCGCCGAAGCAGGGCCTGGGCCCGCAGGGCCGCCTCCGCCTCGCTGGGGCCGTCGGCCAGTTCGGCCGCCATGGCCGCCAGCGCGGCTTTCACCCGGCGCCCCTCGGACCCCGGCGGCACGAAGCGGCCGAAACCCGCCAGCAGCACCACGGCCTCGGCGCCGGCCAGCAGCTCGGCCTCCAGCAGGTGGGGGCCCATGGAATGGCCGATCAGCACCCGCCGGCCGGCCCCGTTCCAGGCGGGCCTGGCCGGCGGGTGGCAGCCGTAGCCCTGCTCGCCGCAGCTCCACTGCCAGCCCAGGGGGGCGGTGGCCTGGCGCCAGGGGGTCCAGTTGAGGCCGTCGCCGGCCCAGCCGTGCATGCCGATCACCTGGACGGCGGATGGGGCGCTGGGGGCCATCACGGGTGGAGTGAGGAGGGGGCCGGGCCGAGGGCCTCGATCAGGCGGGGGAGGGTGCCTTGGGGCAGATCCTGCCGCAGCACCAGCCGCAGCCGGGCCTTGCCGGGCGGCACCGTGGGCGGGCGGATCGCCACCGCCAGCAGGCCGGCGGCTTCCAGCCGCGCCTGCAGGGCCAGGGCGGCCCCGTCGTCGCCCACCAGCAGGGGCAGCACCGGCCCGTGGCCCAGGGGCCGCCGCCAGCCCGCCGCCGCCAGCCCCTGCCGCCAGCGCTCCGCCCGCGCCAGCAGGGCCGGGGCCACGGCGGGCCGGGCCTCGATCAGCCCCAGGGCCGCCAGGGCCCCGGCCGCCAGGGGCGGCGCCAGGGCGGTGGTGTAGCGGAAGGCGCCGCTGGCCTGCAGCAGCCACTCGGCAACGAGGGCATCGGCGGCCAGGAAGGCGCCGCCGCTGCCGAAGGCCTTGCCGAAGGTGCCGCTGATCAGGTGCACCCCCTCCAGCCCATGGGCCAGGCCGCGGCCGCTGGGGCCCAGCACCCCCAGGGCATGGGCCTCATCGACCAGCAGCAGGGCCCCGTGGCGCCGGCAGAGCTCGGCCATGGCCGCCAGCGGCGGGCTCGTGCCCTCCATGCTGAACAGGCTTTCGCTCAGCACCAGCCTGGTCTGATCGGGTTGCCGGTTTCGGGCCCGGGCCAGGCGCCGCTCCAGCTCGGCCAGGTCGTTGTGGCTGAAGCGCTGCAACTGCGCACCGCTGGCCCGCACCCCGGCCAGCAGGGAGTGGTGCACCAAGCGGTCGGCGATCACCAGGGCATGGCGGTCGGCCAGGGCGCTGAGGGCGGCGAGGTTGGCCTGGAAGCCGCTGGGGAACAGCAGCACCCGTTCCCGCCCCAGCCAGGCGGCCAGGGCCTGCTCCAGCTGCCGGTGCACCGGCCGGCTGCCGGTGACCAGCCGGGAGCCGCCGGCCCCCAGGCCGCTGGCCTCCAGCTCCGCCGCCGCCGCCGCCAGCACGGCGGGGTGGCGGCTGAGGCCCAGGTAGTCGTTGCTGGCCAGATCCAGCAGGGGTGCCCCAGCCGGGCCGGCTTCTGGCACCAGGGCCCCGCCGGCGACGGGGCGGAAGCTGCGCAGGTCGCGGCGGCGGCTGGCGGGCAGGGCGGCGAGCCCGTCGCGCAGCCGGCGTTGCCAGGGGGGCATCAGGCCGTCGGCATCCACGGGGCGGGCCCGAACGCTGCTGGGCCGACCCTAGGGGGCCGGGGTGCGGCCAGCCCATAGGATTGGCCGATGCCCGATCGCCGCACCGCAGGCAGCGCCACCGAAGCCGACACGGAGAGCTCCGAAACGGTGCGTGCCAGCCCTGTGCCGCCGCTGGAGGAGCTGTTCCCCTTCCCGCTCGACGGTTTCCAGCTCGAGGCGATCGATTCCCTGAACCAGGGCCACTCGGTGGTGGTGAGCGCCCCCACCGGCTCCGGCAAGACCCTGGTGGGCGAGTACGCCATCCACCGGGCCCTGGCCCACGGTCAGAAGGTTTTTTACACCACACCGCTGAAGGCGCTCTCCAACCAGAAACTGCGCGATTTCCGCGAGCAGTTCGGCCATGAACGGGTGGGCCTGCTCACCGGCGATCTGAGCCTCAACCGGGAGGCCCAGGTGGTTGTGATGACCACCGAGATCTTCCGCAACATGCTCTACGCGGAGATCGACCACCTCGACGACGACCCCCTGGCCGACGTGGAGGCGGTGGTGCTCGACGAGTGCCACTACATGAACGACACCCAGCGGGGCACGGTCTGGGAGGAGTCGATCATCCACTGCCCCACCCGGGTGCAGCTGGTGGCCCTCTCGGCCACGGTGGCCAATGCGGGCCAGCTCACCGACTGGATCGAGCGGGTGCATGGCCCCACCCGGCTGATCCACAGCGACTTCCGCCCCGTCCCCCTGGCCTTCAGCTTCTGCAGTGCCAAGGGCCTGCACCCGCTGCTCAACGACGAGGGCACGGGGCTGCACCCGAACTGCAAGGTCTGGCGGCCTCCGAAAACCACCCGCCGCAAGGGTCCGAAGGAACCGCGGCCGCCCCAGCCGGAGGCACCGCCGATCGGCTTCGTGGTGGCCCAGATGGCGGAGCGGGAGATGCTGCCGGCCATCTACTTCATCTTCAGTCGCCGCAACTGCGACCGCTCGGTGCGCGACCTGGGCAAGGTGTGCCTGGTGGATGCCGCTGAGCAGGCGCGGATCCGCACCCGCCTGGACGCCTTCATGGCGGTGACACCGGAGGCGGTGCGGGAGGGCGGCCATGCCGATGCCCTGCTGCGGGGCATCGCCGCCCACCACGCCGGCGTGCTGCCGGCCTGGAAGGAATTGATCGAGGAGCTGTTCCAGCAGGGACTGATCAAGGTGGTGTTCGCCACGGAAACCCTGGCCGCCGGCATCAACATGCCGGCCCGCACCACGGTGATCTCGGCCCTCTCCAAGCGCGACGAGCGCGGCCACCGGCCCCTGATGGGCAGTGAGTTCCTGCAGATGGCGGGCCGGGCCGGCCGCCGCGGCCTCGACACCCAGGGCTACGTGGTGACGGTGCAGAGCCGCTTCGAGGGGGTCAGGGAGGCCGGCGCCCTGGCCACCAGCCCGGCCGATCCGCTGGTGAGCCAGTTCACCCCCAGCTACGGCATGGTGCTCAACCTGCTGCAGCGCTACGACCTGGCCAAGGCCCGGGAGCTGGTGGAGCGCAGCTTCGGCCGCTACCTGGCGGGGCTGGATCTGGCCGAGGACGAGGCCCGCATCGCCGAGCTGATGGTCCAGCTGGCCAGCCTGGAGAGCAGCGGCGGCGAGGTGCCGTGGGACGACTTCGAGGACTACGAGAAGCTGCGCGGCCGGCTGCGGGAGGAGCGGCGCCTGCAGCGGATCCTGCAGCAGCAGGCCGAGGAGACCCTGGCCCACGAGCTCACCCTGGCCCTGCAGTTCGCCAGCGAGGGCACCCTGGTGAGCGTCAAGGCGCCGGCCCTGCGCAGCCGGGTCACCCCGGCGGTGATCGTGGCCAAGGTGCAGGGATCGGGCCAGTTTCCGCTGCTGCTCTGCCTCACCGACGAGAACGTCTGGATCCTGCTGCCCTGCCATGCGGTGGTGACCCTGCACGCTGAGCTCAGCTGCCTGCAGGTGAACCAGGTGGAGCCGCCCGAACTCCACCACGCCGGGGAGCTGCGCCACGGCGACAACGCCAGCGGCGGCCTGGCCCTGGCGGTGGCGTCGATGGCCCGCCGCCACGACATGCACACCCCCCGCTACGACCTGGCCGGCGAGGTGCAGCAGCAGGGCCAGCTGGTGCACCAGCTGGAGGGGGAGCTGGAGGCCCACCCGGCCCACCGCTGGGGCGACCGCAAGCACCTCAAGAAGCACCGTCGCCGCATGGAGGAGCTGGAGGAGGAGATCGGCGAACGCCAGCGGCTGCTGCATCACCGGGCCAACCGCCACTGGGACACGTTCCTGTCCCTGATCGCCATCCTGCGCTTCTTCGGCGCCCTCGATGGCGAGGAGGGTCTGGAGCCCACCGAGGTGGGCCGCACCGTGGCGGCCCTGCGGGGCGACAACGAGCTCTGGCTGGGTCTGGCCCTGATGAGCGGCCACCTGGATGGGCTGGATCCGGCTGAGCTGGCGGCGGTGCTGGAGGCCATCTCCACGGAGGTGAACCGGCCCGACCTCTGGTGCGGCTACCCGCCGCCGCCGGCCTCCGAGGAGGCCCTGCACGACCTGCGCAGCCTGCGGCGGGAACTGCAGCGCCAGCAGGAGCGGGCCTCGGTGGTGGTGCCGGTGTGGTGGGAGCCCGAGCTCACCGGCCTCGTCCACGCCTGGGCCCGGGGCGCCAGCTGGAACGACGTGATCGCCAACACCTCGCTGGATGAGGGCGACGTGGTGCGGATTCTGCGCCGCACCGTGGACCTGCTGGCCCAGGTGCCCTACTGCGAGGCGATCAGTGAGCAGCTGCGCCGCAACGCCCGCCTGGCCCTCAAGAGCATCAACCGCTTCCCGGTCTGCGAGATCGAGGACCTGCTCAAAGGCGGCAACGGCCAACTGGATCCGGCCACCGAGCGGCCGGCGGCACCCGATCCGGCGCCGGGACGCTGAGCGGGGCCCCGGCGACCGAAGCATGGGCTGCGGGGGAGGCTGATCGCCAGGGGCTCCGGCAGGTGCCGCGGGCCTTCCGGTGCTGCTGCTCCAAGCGGATTCGCCTTCGGGCAACGATGGGGGCACCAGGCTGCATCCGCCCGTAGCGGCGGGCCCGGTGGCGGCGGTGGGGTGGTGCTCCGGGTGGCACCACAGCCTTCCACCTGTCTCCAGCCGCGCTTGCGCCTGTGGGCCGTGACGGCCGGAGGTTGTGCTTCCCCTTTGTGGACACCTCGCAGCAGATTCGCTGCGGCAGCCAGGTGCTGGTGGATTCGTTTGTCGGCGAGGTGGCCGTTCCCTTCGGAACTGTCCATGGCGACCAGTGAGCCATCGCCCATTCATCCACCCCCAAGGTGTCGGTCGTTACGGCCGGTCAAATCTATTAATTGTTGGTGTATTGTCGGTGGGTATCCTTAAGGTCACAGCGCTGCGATGAAACGCTTGTCGATGAAACCCCTGTCACTTCTGGGAAAAGCGACAGCCGCCTGCGACGGGTCAGGGGCGAGAAGGGCCATCGACGGCCGCGCGACCAGGCCCACAGCCTTCGCTCCCAGCCAGGCCCGCGGGCCTGCTGCGCCATCGGGCTCCGTGCGCCTCGGACTGCTCGGGCTGCTGGTCGCCACGACCTGCGGAGCCTCGAACCAAGCGATGGCCCTCACCTTCACAGGTGACCCCGCCGCCGATGGTTGGTCCTTACTTGGCAATTCCTCGGACCCCGCCTATTTCGTCAGGGGAACCAACAGCTTTAATCTCTACACGACAACATTTACGCTCGGATCCACAGATACCGTTGATCTCGGGCCTAATCGTTTTCCCTATGGCGACGCCTTCCTTTACAATGGCGATGCGGATACATGGGATGTTGGCGATACCATTCTTGGCTTCGGTGTCAGCGGCTGGGGATCTGGTGCAGGGGGTTATCCCTCAACTGAGGGAAGTCTGTTTTTTCTGAAGTTTGATCCTGCTGGCACCGGTGTTTTCGGAAACGCCGCTTCTGGCAAAACGAATAATGATGCCGCTATCTACCAGTCTCCTGGGTCCTTTACCTTTGATTTCAATTCCGGAACACAAAACCGCAACGAGGGCGCTCCTCCCAAGCAGCCTTACCAGACCTTTCTCGTGCAAGACGAGGCATGTCCCACCCCATTCCCTTGCAGTTCGACGTTAACTCCATACTATTCAGGCGGTGATTCTCTGCTTTCTAACGGCAACAACCAGTCAACGACAGGGGCTGGCACGTTGCCCATGAGGTCGTTTGGCATCCAGGCCGGCAGCGAAACGTCGTGGTCATCCTTCCAGATCTTTATCAACACAGCCCTGCTGCCGGAAGAGGTGGGCACCTTCGGCTCCAACAGCAAGTTCAGCTTCAGTTCCTGGAACTTCGGCACGGCGGGGGTGTTTGACGAGGCCGCCGGTTGCCTGAATCCCCTCGGATGCACGGCACCTTCCCCAGCCCCTGATGATGATCCAGGCGGTGCACCCGATGGTGGCCCCACTGGTGCCCCAGCGGCAGCTCCCGGTCCGTTGCCCCTGCTGGGTGTCTCTGCTGCCTTCGGCTTCAGCCGCAGGTTGAGGCGGCGGATCAAGGGTTCCGGGTCTGCGCCGAGGGCATGAGTCTGGCGCGAGGGCATGGGTCTGGCGATTGATTCGCTGGAATTTCCAGAGCTGAACCGCGCCTGTTCATCGTTCCCATCCAGCGCGATCTTCCTGCCGGTGGGTCCTGGCCTTTTGCATGCGTTCCGCCCATCCAGGAGACGCCGAGGGAGGATGCAAGCCTCGATCAAGGGATGCCTTCGGAACCGGCCGTCGGCTGAGGAAAACGAACAGACCGGGTCGCCGGTCGCCACGCCCCCGTGTCCCTGATCAACGGCGCCGGGCGCGTTCGGTGCGGCCCCTGATCGGCTGCGGCACGCCGTCCAGCAACCTCCCCTGGCGTCTCCCATGGCCCATCCCAAGCCAGCGGGATACCCTCCGCCGTTCGGCTCCCGTCTGGCGGAATCGGATCGCAATCAGATTCCCAGCCGCTCCCAGATCACATCCAGCTGGGCCCGGTGCAGGTCGGTGGCGAAGCAGGCGGCGAGCTGTTCAGCGCTGAGCTGGCCGGTGACGGCCGGATCGGCCGCCAGGTTGGCGCGGAAGTCGCCGCCCTCGCTGTTCCAGGCGGCGTGGGCGTGGCGCTGCACGATCCGGTAGGCCTCCTCCCGGTTCAGCCCCGCCTCCACCAGGGCCAGCAGCACCCGCTGGCTGAACACCACGCCGCCGTAGACGTTCATGTTGCGGGCCATGTTCTCGGGGTACACCCCCAGCCCCTGCACCACGGCGGTCATTTCCCGCAGCATGAAGTGCAGGGTCACCGAGCAGTCGGGCAGCATCATCCGCTCCACCGAGCTGTGGCTGATGTCGCGCTCGTGCCAGAGGGCCACGTTCTCCAGGGCGGCCACGGTGTAACTGCGCAGCACCCGGGCCAGGCCGCTGATGCGTTCGCTGCGGATCGGGTTGCGCTTGTGGGGCATGGCCGAGCTGCCCTTCTGCCCCTTGGCGAAGTTCTCCTCCACCTCCAGCACATCGGAGCGCTGCAAGTTGCGGATCTCGGTGGAGAACCGCTCCAGGGAGGTGCCCACCAGGGCCAGGGTCTGCACGTATTCGGCGTGGCGGTCGCGGCCGATCACCTGGGTGCTGGCGGTGTCGGGCACAAGGCCCAGCAGCCGGCAGGTGATGGCTTCCACCTGGGGGTCGGTGTTGGCGTAGGTGCCCATGGCACCGCTGATCTGCCCCACGGCCACCACCCGGGCCAGGCGCTCCAGCCGCTCCCGGTTGCGTTCGGTTTCGGCCAGCCAGCCGGCCACCTTGAAACCGAAGGTGATCGGCTCCCCGTGGATGGCATGGGAGCGACCGATCATCACCGTGTCCTTGTGGGCCCGGGCCAGCTGGCGCAGGGCCTCGGCCAGGCCATCGAGCTCCGTGCGCAGCACCGCCACCGAGGCCTTCAGCTGCAGCGCCAGGCCCGTGTCGAGCACGTCGGAGCTGGTCATGCCCACGTGGATGTACCGCCCGGCGTCACCCACGTGTTCGTTCACGTTGGTGAGGAAGGCGATCACGTCGTGGCGCACCTCCGCCTCGATCTCCAGGATGCGGGGCACCTCGAAGGCGGCCTTCCCGCGGATGGTCGCCATCGCCTCGGCCGGCACCCGGCCCAGCTCGGCATTGGCCTGGCAGGCGGCGATCTCCACCTCCAGCCAGCTGCGGAACTTGGCTTCCTCGCTCCAGAGATCGCCCATCTCCGGGAGGGTGTAACGCTCGATCAAGGGCCGGGCGGTGGCGAAGGATCTCCCAACTTATCGGCCGCCCCTCCCGGGGCCCCGGCAGGCTCAGGCCGCGGCGGTGAGGCGCCGGTAGGGAAGCTCCAGATGCACCATGCAACCCCAGGCCTGCTGACGCACCCAGCAGCGGCTGCCGCGGCGCTGGATCAGCTGGAAGGGCGGCAGGTCGTCGGGGTGGTCGTGAAGCCACACGAAGCTTCCGGGGTGGAGCAGCTCCACCACGTTGGATCCGGGGGCGGCCATGGTGGGAAACAGGCGGCAGTGGCGCCATCCTGCGACCGTTCAGACAGATACCGACGGGCCGTCGGTTTTTGTTCCGTTTCGGTGCGGGTTCGATGACAGCATGCCCTGGTACGCCGGGTCCCACGGCCGGAGAGCAGGATGGCCCGTAAGCAGCGCCTCGACCGGCGCTTGGTCGACCTGGGCCTGGTGGCCAGCCGCCAGCAGGCCCAGCAGCTGATCCGGGCCGGCCGGGTGCGGGGCGGCGGCCAGGTGCTCGACAAGCCCGGCACCGAGGTGGCCGAAGAGCTGTCCCTGGAGGTGGAGCAGCCGCCCCGGTTCGTCTCCCGGGGCGGCGAGAAGCTGGTGGCGGCCCTGGAGAGCCTGCCGATCCGGGTGGCTGGCCGGGTGTGCCTCGATGGCGGCATCTCCACCGGCGGCTTCACCGACTGCCTGCTGCAGCATGGCGCCGCCCGCGTCTACGGCATCGATGTGGGCTACGGCCAGACCGCCTGGAGCCTGCGCACCGACCCAAGGGTGGTGCTCAAGGAGCGCACCAACCTGCGCCACCTCAGCGCCGAGGCCCTCTACGGCCCACAGGATCCCCGGCCTGATCTGGCCGTGGCCGATGTGTCGTTCATCTCCCTCACCCGGGTGTTGCCCGCCCTGCGGGCCCTGCTGGCGGATCCGGCCGAAGCGGTGCTGCTGGTCAAACCCCAGTTCGAGGTGGGCCGCCATCGGGTGGGCAAGGGCGGGGTGGTGCGGGATCCGGCCGCCCATGCCGATGCCATCGGCGGTGTGCTCGCGGCGGCCCTGGCCCAGGACTGGCACCCGGCCGGCCTGCTGGCCTCTCCCCTCACCGGTCCGGCGGGCAATCACGAGTACCTGCTCTGGCTGCGGCCGCCTGGGGCCGACGGTGCCGTGCCATCGGACGACTGGCCCGGCCGGATCAGCGCCCTAGTGGCCGCCACCCTGGCCGGACCCTGAAGGTCCCAGCCGGTGGCTCAGATGGCGCCGCTGTCGAGGTCGCCGGTGCGGATCCGGATCACCGAATCGATCGTGCTGATGAAGATCTTGCCGTCACCGATCTCTCCGGTGCGGGCCGCATCCTGCACCGCCTGCACCACCGTGGCCACCCGTTCATCGTCGACGACGATTTCCAGCTTCAGTTTCTGCAGGAATTCCACCGTGAATTCGGAGCCGCGATAACGCTCCACCTGACCCTTCTGGCGCCCGAAGCCCCGCACCTCACTGACCGTCATGCCGACGATGCCGGCATTGACCAGGGCGATCTTCACATCCTCGAGCTTGAAGGGGCGGATGATGGCCTCGATTTTCTTCATGGCGTGCTGCGGTCAGGAAGGCGACGGTTGGAGTCTCTCAGAGTCCCCTCCGTTGTGGGGACGGTTCCATTACCGCCGAGCCCTGCCGGGGTCGTCGTAACGGTTGATACGTCAGCCCCGGGCCGCTGACCGACGCCCGCCCGGGCGCCTCCTGTACGGTCGGATTTCCTTTTCCATCACCCGCGGACCATGGCTTCCGGTGTCGCCGACCAGACCCTCACCCCCCTCTACGGCGAGCGGGCCATTGCCGAGGCCCAGCTGATCTGCTTCACCAATCCCCGCGAGGGCCGGGCCTACGAGGTGTCGATCGAGCTGCCGGAATTCACCTGCACCTGTCCCTTCTCTGGCTACCCAGATTTCGCCGTGCTGCGGCTCCTCTACCAGCCCGGTCCCCGGGTGCTGGAGCTCAAGTCCCTGAAGCTCTATGTGAACAGCTACCGCGACCGGTCCATCTCCCATGAGGAGGTGGCCAACCGGATCCTCGATGATCTGGTGGCGGCCTGCGCGCCGGTGTGGATGCAGCTGGAGGCCGATTTCAACCCCCGCGGCAACGTGCACACCGTGGTGCGGGTGAGCCACGGCTCCCGCCAACCCTGCTGACGCTTCAGGCCCGGGTCGCTTCCACCGGAGCGCTCTCCAGCCCCTGCAGCAGGGCTGGCAGTTCGCCGGCGAAGGCGGTGAGGTTCCGGTTGCACAGTCCCCCAACGTGCAGCTGTCCGGCCCGGGCGTCGGCGATGGCCCAGAGCTGGCGGGTGGCCACCAGGCTCAGGGCCCCGCCAGCCAGTGCGATGGCGAAGCCGGAGTAGACCAGCGGCACGCCGGGATCGCGCTTGAGCAGGATGCCGCTGGCCGGCAGCACGCTCGCCACCCGGATCGGCAGGCCCTTGACCTCCTGGGCGGCGCCGCCTGGCACCAGCTGGGCCAGGGCCACCCCGTCGGGGCCGAACACCTGCACCGGCCCCTGTTCGCTGGTGAGGCTGAGCAGCACCGGATCGGAGCCATCGGGGCGGGTGGGCAGCACCAGCCCCCAGATCTGATCCCCCAGCTGGGGGAAACTCTGCAGCGGCAGTTCCAGCACAGGGCTGCGCCCCAGCTGCAGGCTGATCGTCGCCAGCGACCAGTCGGCCTGGTAGAGCGTCATGCCGCGGTAGCGCAGGGGATGGTTGACGCTGATCGCGGCTGCCGTGCTGGCTGGCGCCGCAGCGCGGGGATCCTCCTGGGCCTCCGCTGGCGGGGGGATCAGCCGCAGGCTGGAGGAGAACTGCTCCGGCCGGCCGGCGGGATCCCTCTGGATCCGGAAGTCGTCGAGGGCCAGGGTCACCTGGGTGCGGCCGCGGCTGTCGAGCAGCTCCAGCTCCCGGCCCGGGGCCAGGAACCGCTCCAGCCGCTGGCCTCCCAGGGCCCCCCAGGCCGCTCCCACCATCAGCACCACCATGCCGGCATGCACCAGCAGGGGGCCCACCCGGCCCAGCACCCCCCGGCGGGCGGCCAGGCGATCATCCTGGCGGCGGATCTGCCAGCCGCCCCCGCGCAGCTCAGCCTCCAGCCGCTCCAGACCGGCGCCGGGCTGGTCGGTCACCAGGGTTTCAGCCACGCTGAGCTTGCTGAGCTGGCGGGGGGTGCGGTAGTCGATCCAGCGGAGGGAGGCCTGCAGGGCGGGCCACTGGCGCCGCCAGCTGCACAGGATCAGGGACAGACCCAGCCAGGCCAGCAGGCCCAGGAACCAGCTGCTGGAATAGACGTGATCCAGCTGCAGCCGCAGCACGCCCTCCCCCTGGAGCACGCCCAGCCAGGGGTTGGGGTCGTAGAGATGGTGGTAGAAGGCCTCCTCCTCTTTCTGGGGGATGGCGGTGCCGATGCCGCTGGCGATGGCGATCAGCAGCAGCAGGCCGATGGCCAGGCGCAGGTCGGAGATCCAGCCGGCCAGGCGCTGCAGGGGCCGCAAGAGCCTGGACAGGGGGGCACTCATGGCAGCACCGACAGCAGGGTGATCCCGCCGCTGGCGAGCAGCACCACGCCGCTGATCGGCGGCACCCACTGGCCCAGGCGGCGCAGGGCCAGCAGGCTGGGCAGGGAGGCGGCCATGGTGCCGGCCAGCAGCAGCGGCAGCACCTGACCGGCTCCGAAGCTGGTCAGCAGCACCATGCCCACCAGCGGCTGGCCGCTCTGGGCCATCCAGGCCAGCAGCACGGCGAGCACCGGTGTGGTGCAGGGGGTGGCGGCGAGACCGAAGGCGAGGCCGGCGGCCAGGGGAGCCAGGGGTGCCGGCACCCGCCGCCGCCAGCGCTCCGGGTCGGGTCCCGCCGGCAGGGGAAGCCGCAGCAGCCCGAGCAGGTTGAGGCCCATCACCACGGCCACCACCGCCACCAGCAGTGGCAGCTGGCCGGGGATGCGGCCATAGAGGCGGCCCATCAGACCGCTGGCCAGGCCGAGCAGCACCAGGGCCGCCACGATGCCGGCGGCGAAGCTGACGCTGCGCTGCCAGGGGGCACGCTCCTGGCCTTTGCCGCCGAACCCGGCCAGGTAGGCCAGGGTGACGGGCAGCAGGGAGAGGGAGCAGGGGCCGAGGCTGGTGAGCACTCCGCCGCCGAAGACCACCGCCAGGGTCAGGGGGCCGGGATGGGCCAGGGAGCCCTGGAGCAGTTGTTCGCTGCTGCGGGCCCACTCGGCAAACGGCAGCCCGGGGCTGAGCATGGGCCGAGAAAATGTGCCGGGGAGCTCAGCCTATCGGGGCGGGCCGTTCGGCCCGGCGGCGGGGGCGGACTGATTCCAGCCCCGAGGACTCCAGCGAGCAGCGCAGCAGCAGGCCGGCCACGAACAGGCTGCTGAGCAGGGAGTTGCCGCCGTAGCTGATCATCGGCAGCGGCAGACCCGTGGTGGGCATCGAGCCGCTGGCCACGGCGATGTTGAGGATCGACTGGCCAACCAGCAGGGTGGTGCAGCCGATGGCCACCAGCCGGTGCTGGTTGCTGCGGCAGGCCAGGGCCACCCGCAGCCCCACGAAGCCGAAGATCACCAGGAACAGGATCAGCATCAGTGAGCCCACGTAGCCGAATTCCTCGGCGAAGACAGCGAAGATGAAATCGGTGGTCTGGATCGGCAGGTACTGGAGCTTCTGGGTGGAGAGCCCGAAGCCGGACCCCAGCACACCCCCCGAGCCGATGGCCAGCAGGCTCTGGACGAGCTGGTAGCCATCTCCCTGGGCGACCCGCCAGGGATCGAGGAAGGAGGTGACCCGGTCCAGCTGGTAAGGGTTGATCGCGATGCTGGCGCTGCCCAGCAGGCCACCGGCGGTGGCGGCACCCAGCAGCAGCTTCAGGGGCAGGCCGCCCGCCAGGGCCATCAGCCACAGCAGCAGGCCCATCAGGGCTGCAGTGCTGAGGTTGGGCTGCTTGAGGATCAGCAGGATGACGACCCCGTAGATGGTGATCCAGAGGAGCTTCTGATCGAGGGCGATGCGACGCCAGTGGGAGAAGATCACCGCGCCCTGCAGGACGATGAAGGGCTTGATCAGTTCCGAGGGCTGCAGCTGGATGGGTCCGAGAACGAGCCAGCGGCTGGCCCCGTTCACCGTGCTGCCCACCACCAGGGTGGCTCCCACCAGCAGGGCCCCCACCAGCAGGGCCGGTGCCGCCAGGTGCAGCCAACGCCGCATGGTGGTGCGCAGGGCCAGCCAGAGCAGGCCCCAGCTGGCCACCAGCCAGATGGCCTGACGCTTGAGGTAGTAGGCCCCGTCGCCCATCTCCCGCTCCGCCACCCACCAGCTGGCGGAGGTGAGCACCAGCAGCCCCACCAGGCTCCAGATGGCCACCAGCCCCAGCAGCAGGCGGGCTTCAGCGGGCCACTGGTGCCAGGGCAGCGGAATCAGACCGGCCATGGGGCGGCCCTGGTGTGCGCGGGGCGACGGGTTGGGCAAGGCCGCAGGGAAGGTCCGTGAATGGCCCATTCAGCCGTGGCCTGGGTGGGTTTGTCGAGTCGCCCGGCACATTTCTGCGCCTGTCCGCGCCTGTTGTGCAGCACCGGTGGGGTCACACGAAAAAGCCCGGCCGTGGGCCGGGCATGGGGAGAGGCGCCGGACGCCTCCTGGTGTGCTTGGCGCTGGTTGCCGGCCTCAGTTGCCGCAGTTCTGCTGGCGGCGGCCGGTGGCCAGTTCCACCTTCAGGATCCTGCCGCCCTGCTTCATGATCCGCTGCTGCTCGGCGAACCAGCTGTGGTAAGGCACCCACTTGGTGAAGTAGGTGTTCTGCAGCTCCCTCTGAGTGCGCGCCTTTTCGGGGCAGGGGATGCAGGCCGTGATCTTGAACAGGCGCATGGGGTGATCCTCGGAAAACGTGCCGTGATGGGGGCGTTGCTGGGGATCAGTTGCCCAGGCCGGAGCTGATGTAGTCGAAGTAGACGCCCATCTCACGACCGGCATCGGGACCGACGAGGGCCGCAGTGGCTTCCTTCATCGCCTGGATCGACTGCACCGTGGCGCCGATGGGCACACCCAGGGAGTTGTAGGTCTCCTTGAGGCCGTTCAGCACCCGCTCGTCGAGGATCGACGTGTCACCGGCCAGCATGGCGTAGGTGGCGTAGCGGAGGTAGTAGTCGAGGTCGCGGATGCAGGCTGCGTAGCGACGGGTGGTGTACATGTTGCCACCCGGACGGGTGATGTCCGAGTAGAGCAGGGCCTTGGCGACGGCTTCCTTGATGATGGCCGAGGCGTTGGCGCTGATCGTGGCGGCGGCACGCACCCGCAGCTCACCGCTGGCGAAGTACTGCTCGAGGCGGCCCATGGAGCCGCCGTCGAGATAGAGCCCCTGGACGTCGGCCTGGTTGATGACGTTGGTGATGGCGTCTTGCATGGATCCTGGGTTTGATGGCTTTGGACGATAGGGAGGTGAAACCTCAGGAGAGGGCGCCGACCACGTAGTCGAAGTAGAAGCCGGCCTCTTCGGCATCGGAGCCGGTGAGGAGGCCCGTGGCCGCGGTCTTCATCTCGCGTACGGCTTCCGCCATCGCTTCGAGGGGGGTGCCGAGGGCGCGATACATCTCGCGGGCCCCGATGACGCCGATCTCTTCGATCGGGGTCACATCCCCGGCGACCACGCCGTAGGTGACCAGGCGCAGGTAGTAGTCCATGTCGCGCAGACAGGAAGCCGTCATCTCTTCCCCGTAGGCGTTGCCGCCGGGGGAGACGAGGTCAGGGCGCTTCTGGAAAAGCTGGCCTCCGGCCTGCTTCACGATGCGCTCCCGGCTTTCGGCCAGGACCTGGGCGACGCGCAGACGACGCTGACCCCCTGCCACGAACGACTTGATCTGGTCAAGTTCGCCAGGGCTGAGGTAGCGGGCTTCGGCGTCCGCGTTGATGATCGAGTTGGAGACGATGCTCATGCAGTTCTGCCTCGAAACAAGCGGTCACCGTGAAGGAGACCGGTATCCGGTGGGTAAGGGTGATCGGCTTGGCCGACCGTCGCATCATTCTGTGGCAAGCCCCCTCGCTCCCCTGCCGGCCGGTAACAGTTCTTCACGGCGGATTTCTGGGCGAGATCCCTTGGCTTGCAACGGCTTTCACCGAAGTTGTTATCACCCTTGAAGCGCAGCATTTGTTCACCATTTCATGCTGCCTTCGGGGACGACAAAAGCTTCCGGACAGGCGAATCTGCCCATCTCGTTGTAGAGAGCTGCCATAAGAAACACCCCCGGGGCTGACCCGGGGGGTGGGGGGATGGGGCTGTCATCAGCTCCGACGAAGGCCGGGGTTCAGATCGGCTCCCGCAGGGAGGGAGTGAGTCCTCCGTTGCCGCCGTAGAGGGCAGCGGTCCGATTCACCGTACTGAGCGGCAGCCCGTCCTCGGTGGCCAGTCCCCGCAGGTAGGGCACCGTGTCCTGGCCGAAGGCGGAGGCGTACTCCCTGCCGTCAAGCAGTTCGGCCACGGCGGCCTGCTGGCCCGCAGTGGCCCGGATGGCCAGGAAGCGGCTCACCTCAGCGGGCATGGCGGCCCGTCCGAGCAGGGCCAGGTAGGCCGCCGAGGCCGCCCGCAGGGGGGCCATCCGCTGGAGACGCTGCTGGAACAGATCGCTGCCGGCGATCTGGGCCACGAACTCGGCCACCGAGAGCTGGCCGTCGCGCAGCTGGGATTCGGGATCGCCCTGGCGCTCAGCCGCGAAGGGAACCCGGTTGAGCAGCTGGCGGTAGACCGCCTGCGCCACTTCCTGCACCTGGCCTTCGCTGGGATCGCGGACCAGCTGGACGGGCCTTGACAGGCTCTGGCGCCGCCGGAATCCCTGGGGTGTACCCGGCCGCAGGGCCCGGGCCATGGCGGCGTCGGGAGCGACGGCCGTGGCCGTGAGCAGGGAGGTGCCCACAAGGGGCCTCCAGGCACCGCCGATGCCGATGGTGGCGGGGGCCACGTAGCCATTGCCGGAGCCGCTGGCCGGCACGCCGCTGCGCCAGACAGGCGTGGCACCCCCGCCGGGCTGCCAGCGGGATTCGCTCCAGGTGCGGGTGGGGGCGGGGGCCTGCCTGATGGTTTCCGGACCGGCAGGCACGGCCGTGGCGCCCGAAACTTTCTGGCCTCCGGCCACATCCGCTCTCCAGAGTCCGCGCACCGGCTGTTTGGCCGGCAGGTTGCGGGGTACCAGGTCGCCCACGGTGCGCAGCTGCTGGCTCATGGCCACCGTGGGACGCTGGATCGGGGTAAGATCGGTGACCGTCTCGACGGTCTGCACCAGGCCCGGCACCCTGCGGGCGTTGCGGTCGGCGGGGGTGATGAAGCGCTCGTAGGGGACGGTGTCCTCGCCGAAGCAGTCGTTGTACTCGCGGCCTTCGAGCATGGCGTCGACGACGCCGTAGAAGCCCTTGCGGGCGGCGGTGTCGAAGTACGCGTTGATCTCCCAGCGGCCGAAGGTGGGCCGGCCCAGCAGACGCCTGTGCATCACCTCGATCGCCTTGGTGATGTAGAGGCCGCTCCAGTAGCGGCGGCGGAAGGCCTTGGAGCGGGCCACCTGGCGCACGAACTCGCGCAGGCTGATATCGCCGTTCTCGAGCTTGATCTCCTCCACCTTGTTGCGCTCACCGGCGTAGCCGGCGGTGCCCAGCACCTGCACGTAGACCGCATTGATCACGGCCTGGGTGCTGGACTCGGTACCGCGGATGCTGGGCTGGCCGCCCCGGCGGGGAGTGGAACTGCCACCGGTGGCGATCTGGCGCAGCCGCACCACCTTGGGCCCCACCCGGCGGGGGATGGACTTGCGGAACTGGGCGCTGTCCATGGGCCCGGGCTGGGCCATGCCGTTGCCGATCAGGATCCGACGGGTGTCGTAGCTGAACGGTGCCGGACGGGTGGCCACCGAGGCCGTGCCGGAGGGGAAGATCGCCCCATAGGTGAGGGCCAGGGGGTCGTTGCCGCCGCCGTAAGGGTGCTGGTCGGCCAGGGGCTGGCGGTAGGAGGCGTAGAGGGTGATGTACTGGGGCGCGCCCTCGAAGGGGGCACTGAAGCGGAACAGCTTGCGGTTCGATCCCCAGCCGGCGCTCTCCTGGGCCTCCTCGCCCAGGTCGCGCAGGTAGGGAACGGTCTCCTCCCCGAACACTCGGGCGTACTCCATCCCGTTGACCAGGGCATCCACCAGGCCGTTCAGGCCCTTGCTGCTGACGATGGCGAAGTACTGGCGGAATTCCTCGATCGAGCTCACACCCCGGCCGAGGAAGTGGCGGAAGGCCAGCTCAACCACGCGGCTGTTGGAGAAGCGTCCATAGAACTGGCGCCGGTAGACCTTGCTGCGGCCCAGGGCCCGGATGAACTCCCGCATCGAGAGCTGGCCCTGGCGCACCTGGGTGGCCTCCACGGGGCAGACCACCTGGGAGTACCCCTTGACGATGTCCCGCTCGAACACCTGGCGATAGGCGGCCCGGATGATCTCGGCCTTCTCCGCTCCCGACAGGCCACGCTTCATCACGAAGCGCTGGGCCCCTTCGGCGGCCAGGGCATAGATGGCGGGCAGCTGCAGGCCCTGGTTGACCGCGCTGCCGAGGCGGGCCCGGGTGGAGGGGGTGGCCACCTCGAGCTCCCTGAGGAGCACGTTGAAGCAGTCGATCACCAGCTGGCGGGCCTCGGGCTCACCCTTGAACAGGCCGGCGGCGGCGGCGCGCATCTCCTGCAGGGCCACGTTGGTGGCCGCCAGGGAGCAGGCCTTCTCGAGCACGTCGCGGAGGCCGCGGGTGTTCACCGCCAGGATGCTGGGGTCGCCTGCGATCACGGCGTAGCCCACGTAGCGCAGGAACCAGGCCATGTCCCTCAGCGACTTGCGCATGCGGGCGTTGCCGTAGATGGCCACCGAAATGGGGCTGAAGCCACCCGGCAGCACGACCCGCACGTCGGCGTCAGCCTGGACACCCTCGAGGATGCGACCCAGCAGGCCGGTGCCGCCGGAGCCCTGGGCGAAGGTGCGCACCGAGCGCTGGAAGGCGGCCTGGTCGGCCGCGAGAGCGATGGCGTCCCCACCGGTGGTGGCCGGGGTGCTCAGGGGGGCATCCAGATAGGAGAGGGGGGTGCCACCGGTGAAGATCCGGTTGGCGGCCCGGGCCACGATGGCGTCGGCGTTGGCGGAGATCCGCCGCGCAGCTTCGACGCGGATCTGGCCGCTGCGGAAGAAGGTTGTCAGGGCATCCAGTTCGCCGCCGTCGGGGAAACGGTCCTGCTGCTCTGCCTGCCGGACGCTGGAGAGCGGCAGGGTGTCGTAGCGCTGGGGGGCGACCCTGGTGCTGCCGCTGCTGGCGGTCACGGTCATGAACGAGAGCGAGCCGGGCTGGGTCACGTTACGGCTGGCCCCCAGGCCCTCCGGGCGGGGATGAACAAATGTTTGCAGCCTTCCTGCCGCTCCCGGCCGCACGGGGGGCGGCGCCGTGGAATGCTCCCCGGACCCCGCAGCCAAGGCGCCCATGGATGCCCCGCTGGATGCCGCCACTCCGGTGGTGAGCGCCTTCTACGACCGCTTCCCCTACCCGGGGGACCCCCTCCAGGACGGCCCACCGCCGGGATACAACTGGCGCTGGTGCGTGGACAGCGTGGTGGCGGCCGTGGCCGGGGCCCTGCCGCCGCCGCCCCGGCCCTGGCGGATCCTCGACGCCGGTTGCGGCACCGGTGTGAGCACCGACTACCTCTGCCACCTCAACCCGGGCGCCGCGGTGCTGGCGGTCGACATCAGCGCCGGTGCCCTGGCCGTGGCCCGTGAGCGCACCGCCCGTTCCGGGGCGGCGGAGCGGGTGGCGTCCCTGCGGATCGAGGAGCGCAGCCTGCTGGATCTGGCGGGGGAGGGGCCCTTCGACTACATCAACTCGGTGGGGGTGCTGCACCACCTCGACCAGCCGGAGGCGGGCCTGCGGGCTCTGGCGCCGCTGCTGCGACCCGGTGGTCTGCTGCATCTCTTCCTCTATGCCGATGGCGGCCGCTGGGAGATCCACCGCACCCAGCGGGCCCTGGCCCTGATGGGCGTGGGCACCGGGGAGGAGGGCCTGCGGCTGGGGCGGGAGCTGTTCACCACCCTCCCGGAGCGCAACCGTCTGCGACGCCATCACGAGCAGCGCTGGGCCCTGGACACCGCCGCGGATGCCAACTTCGCCGACATGTACCTCCACCCCCAGGAGACCAGCTACAACCTGGAGCGGCTGTTCCGCTTCGTCGACCAGCCCGGCCTGCGCTTCGCCGGTTTCTCCAATCCCCAGGTGTGGGATCCGGCCCGACTGCTGAGCGGTGAGCTGCTGGAGCGGGCCCGGGCGCTGCCGGCCCCTCAGCAATGGGCCCTGGTGGAGAGTCTCGACCCGGACATCAGCCATTTCGAGTTCTTCCTGCAGCGGGAGAACGGGGCCCTGCCGACCGCCCGGCCGGAGCCATGGAGTGATGCGGAACTGCTGTCGGCCGGCGGCGAGCGCAACCGCTGCCTCTGGGGCTGGCCCTCCACCGCGCTGCTGGGTCCCGACATGGCACCCCTGACCATCGCCGCGGAGGATCTGAGGCTGATGGAGGCCCTGGAGACGGCTCCCCCCGGCACTCCGATCGGGGAACTGCCCGTGGACCTGGGGCCCGCCGAGCGGGTGGCGGCAGTCCGGCGGCTGCAGGCGGAGCAGGTGCTTCTGTTGCTTAGAGCCTGAACGGGCTGAGTGATAAAGTCCGCTCGCCCAGACGGAGCCTCGACGGTTGCAGGCTGCCCTGACTCCCTCCCCGGATGCCGTCCCCCCTGTGGAGACGTCGACCGAAGAAGTCGGAGCCCCGCAGGTCATCGAAGCCCCCGCCCTTTCTGACGTCACCGACGCTCCGTCGCCGGTGGACAACGGGATGGACGGCTACCTGCGGCTGCAGCGCCGGATGCTTCTCTCCACGGTCTGTGTCACCGCCCTGGCGGTGCCGCTCACGGCCCTCTGGTTCGATCGCTCCGCCGCCCTCAGTCTGCTGGTGGGAGCCCTGGCGGGGCTCCTGTATCTGCGGCTCCTGTCGCGCAGCGTGTCCCGCTTCGGCGTCGCCACCAAGTCGATGGGCAAGGTCCAGCTGCTGGTGCCGGTGGTTCTGGTGCTCGCCGCCGCCCGGCTCCCTGCCCTCGAGATCCTGCCGGCCCTGGTGGGATTCCTGCTCTACAAGCCCGCCCTGATCGCTCAGGCCGTCCTCGACACCTGATCCCCATCTGTCCCCGCCGCCCCCGCGGCATCGACGTTCCGCCAGGCCCTACCACCGATGGCTCCGTTGCCCTTCGCCCTTCCCTTCGCCGCCCTCGAGGTCGGCCAGCACCTCTACTGGCAGCTCGGTCATTACAAGATCCATGGCCAGGTTTTCCTGAGCTCCTGGGTCGTGATCGGCGCCCTGCTGGCCGTGGTGGTGATCGGCACCCGCCGCATGGAACGGGATCCCAGCGGTGTGCAGAACCTGCTGGAGTTCCTCTGGGACTACCTGCGCGACATCGCCCGCGAGTACATCGGTGAGAAGGCCTACCGCGACTGGCTTCCCTTCATCGGCACCCTGTTCCTGTTCATCTTCGTGAGCAACTGGGGCGGTGCCCTGATCCCCTGGAAGCTGGTGCACCTGCCCAGCGGTGAACTCGGCGCCCCCACCGCCGACATCAACACCACCATCGCCCTGGCGCTGCTGGTGTCTCTGGCCTACTTCTATGCAGGACTGAGCCGCAAGGGTTTCCGGTACTTCGAGTACTACGTGGAGCCCACGCCGATCATGCTGCCGTTCAAGATCGTCGAGGATTTCACCAAGCCTCTCTCCCTCTCCTTCCGTCTGTTCGGCAACATCCTTGCCGACGAACTGGTGGTGGCGGTGCTGGCGTTCCTGGTGCCCCTGGTGGTGCCTCTGCCGGTGATGTTCCTCGGCCTGTTCACCAGTGCCATCCAGGCGCTGATCTTCGCCACCCTCGCCGCTTACTACATCGGTGAGGCGGTCCACGAGGAGCACCACTAGGCCTCCTCCAGCCTGACCGTTCCTGCGGTCTGGCAAACTCTCTGCGCGCAGGTCCGGCACGATCCGGGCCCGCCTTCCCAGGTGTCCCCGGCGCAGGGTTCTCGACAAGGTTCCTTCCGCGCTTCCCCGGCGCCCCACATTCCTAACTCCACCATGGATTCCCTCACTTCCGCTGCGTCCGTCGTGGCTGCTGGTCTCGCCGTCGGTCTCGGCTCCATCGGTCCTGGCATCGGTCAGGGCAGCGCGTCCCAGGGCGCCGTCGAAGGCATCGCCCGTCAGCCCGAAGCCGAAGGCAAGATCCGCGGCACCCTGCTGCTCTCCCTGGCCTTCATGGAGTCGCTCACCATCTACGGCCTGGTGGTCGCCCTGGTGCTGCTGTTCGCCAACCCCTTCTCCTGATCCGGGGCCCCGGAGGTTCAGGGTCACCCATCGACGGCGGCCCTGAATCCCCTGCCCTCCGCTCCAGGCTCCACCACCGCCCGCCTTAACGCCCCATGACCAGCTGGCTTCTGCTTGCCGAGGCAGGCGCGACCGCAGGGTCGCCCGAGGGAGGTCTGTTCGACCTCGATGCCACCCTGCCGCTGATGGCGTTGCAGGTGGTGCTCCTCACCTTCATCCTCAACAGCCTGTTCTTCCGTCCGGTCGGCAAGGCCGTCGAGGACAGGGAGGGCTACATCACCACCAGTCGTACCCAGGCCAAGGAGCAGCTCGCCCAGGCCGAGCGCCTCGAGGCCGATCTCAGGGAGCAGCTGCGCGGAGCCCGGCTCGAGGCCCAGAAAGTGATCCAGGACGCCGAGCAGGATTCCGACCGTCTTTACCGCGAAGCCATGGCGGTGGCCCAGGCCGATGCGATCGCCAGCCGGGAGAACGCCCGCAGCAAGATCGATGCCCAGCGCGCCGAGGCCCTCGGGGCCCTGAAGGCTGACGCCGACAGGCTTGCCGACCTCATCGTCGCCCGTCTCCTGCCCGCCTCATGACCCCCCTCTCCTTCTCCTCCGTGACGACCCCGCTGCTGGCGAGCCACGGCACCTTCGGTCTCAACCTCGACATCTTCGAGACCAACATCATCAACCTGGCGATCGTCATCGCCGGTCTGACCTGGTTTCTGAGGGGGTTCCTCGGAGGCATCCTGGCGCGGCGCCGGGAGCGCATCCTGGCGGAGCTCAAGGACGCCGAGGACCGTCTGGCCAGCGCCACCGCCTCCCTGACCGAGGCCCAGGCGAGCCTGGCTGATGCCAGGGCCCGGGCCGAAAAGATCCGCATCGACGGCAAGGCCCGCGCCGAGGCCATCCGGCTGGAGAGCGAGAAGCGCACGGTGGAGGAAATGGCCCGTCTCAAGCAGGACTCCCAGTCCGACCTGGCCTCGGAAGTGTCCCGGGTCAGCAAGCAGCTGCAGCGCGAGGCCGCCGAGATGGCGATTGAAAAGGCTCTGGCGAGCCTGCCGTCCCGCCTGGATGCCACCACCCAGGCCCAGCTGATCGATCAGTCCATCCAAACGCTGGGGAAAGCCTGATGCCGCTGCTCAACACCATCACCACTCCCTACGCCGACGCCTTCCTGCAGGTCTGTGACGCCAATGGGGACACGGACGCGGTGATCACCCAGGCGAAGGAGATGCTGGCCCTGTGGCACACCTCCAGTGACCTGCGCGAGGCCATGGCCTCGCCGGTGCTGGAAGTGGAGGGCAAGAAGGCCGCCCTGGCCAAGATCTTCGGCGAAACGATCTCGCCTTCCTTCCTCAACCTGCTCAGGTTGCTGGCCGACCGCCAGCGGATCGGCTTCCTGGACGCCGTTCTGGAACGGCTGCTGGAGCTCTACCGCGAGCAGAACCAGATCGCCCTGGCCACGGTGCGATCGGCCACCGAGCTCAGCGAGGAGCAGCAGGCTCTGATCGCCGAGAAGGCCAAGGCCGTCGCCGGTACCGACAAGGTGGAGGTCAGCCTCGTGGTGGATCCCTCCCTGATCGGCGGGTTCGTCCTCAGCGTCGGTTCCCGGGTGATCGACGCCAGCCTCTCCGGCCAGGTCCGGCGACTCGGTCTGGCGCTCGCCAATGTGAGCTAGCGCTCCCTCCCTACCCCTTCCTCTCCTCACTTCATCGCCTCCCCTCCGGGGACTCCCACCCATGGTTTCCATCCGCCCCGACGAGATCAGCGCCATCCTCAAGAAGCAGATCGCCGACTACGACAAGTCGGTTTCGGTCAGCAACGTCGGCACCGTGCTCCAGATCGGTGATGGCATCGCCCGGGTCTACGGCCTCGAGCAGGTGATGGCCGGTGAGCTGGTGCTGTTCGAGGACGGCACCGAGGGTCTGGCGCTGAACCTGGAGGACGACAACGTCGGCGTGGTGCTGATGGGCGAGGGCCTGGGCATCCAGGAGGGCAGCACCGTCAAGGCCACCGGCCGCATCGCGGCGGTGCCCGTGGGTGACGCCATGCTGGGTCGGGTGGTGAATGCCCTGGGCCAGCCGATCGACGGCAAGGGGGAGATCGCCACCACCGAGACCCGGCTGATCGAGTCGATGGCCCCCGGCATCATCCAGCGCAAGTCGGTGCATGAGCCGATGCAGACCGGCATCACGGCCATCGACGCAATGATCCCCATCGGCCGGGGCCAGCGGGAGCTGATCATCGGCGATCGCCAGACCGGCAAGACCGCCATCTGCATCGACACGATCCTCAACCAGAAGGGTGAGGACGTGGTCTGCGTCTATGTGGCCATCGGCCAGAAGAATGCCTCGGTGGCCAACGTGGTGGAGGTGCTGCGGGAACGTGGTGCCCTCGACTACACCGTGGTGGTGGCCGCCAGCGCCTCGGAAGCGGCGGCCCTTCAGTACCTGGCCCCCTATACCGGCGCGGCCATCGCCGAGTCCTTCATGTACAAGGGCAAGGCCACCCTGGTGGTCTACGACGACCTCACCAAGCAGGCCCAGGCCTACCGCCAGATGTCCCTGCTGCTGCGCCGTCCCCCCGGCCGTGAGGCCTACCCCGGCGACGTCTTCTACTGCCACAGCCGCCTGCTGGAGCGGGCCGCCAAGCTCTCCGACGCCATGGGCAAGGGCAGCATGACCGCCCTGCCGATCATCGAGACCCAGGCCGGTGACGTGTCGGCCTACATCCCCACCAACGTGATCTCGATCACCGACGGCCAGGTGTTCCTCAGCTCCGACCTGTTCAACTCCGGCCTGCGGCCCGCCATCAACGTGGGCATCTCCGTGAGCCGGGTGGGCGGCGCCGCCCAGACCAAGGCCATCAAGAAGATCGCCGGCACCCTGAAGCTGGAGCTGGCCCAGTTCGACGAACTGGCTGCCTTCTCCCAGTTCGCCTCCGATCTCGATGCCGCCACCCAGGCCCAGCTGGCCCGGGGCAAGCGCCTGCGCGAGCTGCTCAAGCAGCCCCAGTTCAGCCCTCTGATCCTGGCCGAGCAGGTGGCTGTGGTCTATGCGGGGGTCAAGGGCCTGATCGACGACGTTCCCGTGGAGCTGGTGCCCCAGTTCGCCCGCGAGTTGCGCGAGTATCTCAAGAGCAACAAGCCCGAGTTCATCAGCAAGGTTCAGACCGACAAGGTGCTGAGCGAGGAATCCGAAGCCATGCTCAAGGAGGCGATCAAAGAGGTCACCTCCTCGATGCTGGCCGCCGCCTGAGGAGGTACCACCCATGGCCAATCTCAAGGCAATCCGGGACCGGATCAGTTCGGTCAAGAACACCCGCAAGATCACCGAAGCCATGCGGCTGGTGGCGGCGGCCAAGGTGCGCCGCGCCCAGGAGCAGGTGCTGCGCACCCGCCCCTTCGCCGATCGTCTGGCTCGGGTCCTGCAGAACCTGGAATCCCGCATGGGCTTCGAGGGGGCCGACTCCCCCTTGCTCGGCGATCGGCGCCCGGTGAACGCCATCACCCTGCTGGTGGTCACCGGCGACCGGGGCCTCTGCGGTGGTTACAACGCCAACGTGATCCGGCGGGCCGAGCAACGCTTCGCCGAGCTCAAGGGTCAGGGCTTCACCGTCGACATGGTGCTGATGGGCCGCAAAGCCATCACCTATTTCACCAACCGCTCCTACCCGATTCGGGCCACCTTCACCGGCCTGGAGCAGGTGCCCACCTCGGCTGAGGCCGGCCAGATCGCCAACGAGGTGCTCGCCGCCTTCCTCTCGGCCAGCACCGACCGGGTGGAGATCGTCTTCACCCGCTTTATCAACCTGGTGAGCTCCCAGCCGGTGGTGCAGACCCTGCTGCCCCTCGATCCCCAGGGCATCGCCAGCCCGGACGATGAGATCTTCCGGCTCATCACCCGTGACGGCCGCCTCGGGGTGGAGGTCGGCACGGTGGCGAACGCCCAGCCCTCCCTCCAGCCCGATTTCGTTTTTGAGCAGAGCCCGGAGCAGCTGCTCAATGCCCTGCTGCCCCTCTATCTGACCAACCAGTTGTTGCGCTCCCTCCAGGAGGCCGCCGCAAGCGAACTGGCCAGCCGGATGACGGCCATGAACAATGCCAGCGACAACGCCAAGGCCCTCGCCAAGACCCTCACCCTCGACTACAACAAAGCCCGCCAGGCGGCCATCACCCAGGAGATCCTGGAAGTGGTGGGTGGTGCGGCGTCCATGGGCTGAGGTTCCTCAGCCAGGCGTCGAACCCCGGCAGTCCCTCTGGCGGCCATGCTCGTTTCACGAGCAACGCCGCCGACGGGGCTGCCGGGGTTCGACGTTGTCTTGAGGGATTGCTCGGGGGAATCAGTCGGGCTGGGGGCCGGTTGCGGCGGAGTGGGCCTGGAGCGCCATCGCCAGGTGGGCATGGAGGGCACCCATGGCCATCAGCTGGCGCGGGCTTCGGCCCTCGCTGACAACGTCGTCGCTGCTGCGCCCCAAAGCGGCCAGAAGCTGCTGGCTGCTGCGGCGCCATTCGGCCAGCAGGGATTCGAAGGCCAGGCGTTCGGCCGAGACCGGCATGTTGGCCGTGCCATGGGGCTCCGGTTCAACCGGGGCCTGGTTCAGCAGAGCCGCCAGCTGCCGGTAGCTCACCGAGGGGGGGACCTGGGAGTCGGGAAGGATGTGGTGTTCCTCCATGAGATGGGTGAAGAGAGTGGAATCAAGCTATGGACAGGGGCTCGCCGGGCAAAGGCCGGGCGATGGGGGGAAGTCCGTCCCTAGGAGGCTGCTGAAAAACCAGCTCAGCCGCGGGAGAATGGCCTAACGGCACTGAGCGAATGCGCGGCCAGCAGGAACGCACCGGCCCCCTGTT
>NZ_JAFKRG010000014.1 GCF_019038415.1 Synechococcus sp. CCY 9618
GGCGTACGCCTATGGAAGTCCTCCAGCAATGGAAAGCGGCCTGATCACCCCACCAGCTCTCATAGGAACTGGACCACTGATGGGGGTCACGTCAATCGGCCACAGCGAGTGCATGCGAGCTGGCGGTTCGGTCGAACGTGGTGTTAGGCAGGGGTGAACATGGTGGGGCCAGTCACGTGACCACAAAGACCCGGTCATTCAGCTTGATCGTGCCAGGAGCTCGGACCGAGGCATACACACCGAAATGCGGACCGATATCGCGGCCAAGGCTCCGCAGTATCCGAGGATCGTTCGGTAGATCGTCTTGGGGAAAGTTCACCATGACGCATCGCTCCGTAAGATCGTCCACCTGCAGGATGACCTCCCCAATTCGAAGCGTCTTGCCGAGCCAGAGTCGTTCCAGCTGAGTCATGCCGGGAAGTTCAATCAGGATGTTTGGCCTGAATCGACGATCATCGACACGGGAATCCGGGAGGAGCTGATTTAGCCACGCCAGTGACGCCGTTGCAATCAGATGGAGAGGCCCAGAATCTAGGTGCGAAATACCCCTCTCCCGCGCAAGTGTGACCGGCTGGCCCAGTGCGTCGGACAACGCGGTATGGATACTCGAGTCATTGCCTAGAATCTCGCGGCCATCCGGGAACGTAATCCTTGGAGTTTCGTGCTCGTACACCGCTCGGAAGCCAAACAGACCATCGATCTTGCGAAAGCGGCGAGTCGTCTTTCCGCTTCCGAATTTGCCATCGGCGTCACGCACCGCAAAGAGACGATCACCCTTGGCGCCACGCTTATCGACAGTGAGATGCCCGCACTTCTCACCGAGCATGGACTTCACCGGATAACGCCACAGCCGGATGACCCTGGCCTCAGAGTTGTTGGATGTCGCGAACTCGGCGGTTTCCATGTCCGTCAGTTGCCTTGAGGTGGCCTAGCCATACGGAGCGCATGCCTAACGCTCCAGATCAGAAGCGGGTGAGAGCTTGCGCGTATGGCGCTCAATCTTTGGTCCCGTCTTCTGCATCTGGATGTTAGGCGATCGGATTTTCACCAGTTTGGCGTAGCAGTTCGTTCAACGCGTGGTCTGAGTGCTCTACCCTAAAGGCCTTCTCTTGTCCTATCATTGTATTCACAATCACGACATCCCCCATTCCACGCACTCCCCGTCCATTGCGATACAATGTGGCGGACTTAAATGGCTGACTACCAGTGATTTGATCAAGCTTTGCTAAGTCAGTGGTCTGAAAATCAATGTAGACCGACTCGGGATTAAGCCAGGTGATCGAGAGGCAGTAATGACAATGACCCTTTTCCAGAACCAGCCAATCTCCATTTGGCAGGCCAGGAGCGGGAGGAACGGGTGAATTTCCAATTGAATACAGAGAACGAACTTCCCTGGCTTTATGACTCCTTCCTATAACTGCTGCAGCAAAGCCAAAGTCTTCGTTAGATGCATACAAAAATCTGCTGGACTGCAAGACTTGCAACTCGTTGAGGGCCATGCAGTAGCGATCGTAGATCACCAATGGTTCTCCCAATTCGAGACTGTTATTCAATCGGTAGGAGAACTTCTCCTTTGGTGCGGGCCTGGGATGATTTTCATTGATTGCTTCTGACAAGATTTCGTGAATACTTGGACAGTACAAGGCCAGGCTGATGTGCGGCGAAACAGGAAAGTATATCTCTATTCCTGGTGCATCAAGCCCAATCCTGCCGTAAGGGAAGGAGTTGTTCATTACTACTGGATTATCTGATATGCAGAGGCCCCCAGTCTCTGAGACGAGCAGGACTATGTTCTTATTTCTCAGAAGCTTGACAATCTGATCCAGTTCGAAGAGCTTAGCGAAGGCGATCTGCCTCGCAGTATCATCATCAATAACTTGCGTTCGATCAAGGCCTTGGACATCCAGCCAATCCGAGAGTTGATTGGACAACTCCATGGGCGATGTTCTCATTATCTTCGTGCGTACAAGTTGAGTAGCCACAAGAGCGGCCAAATCGTCAACGACTTGTTCATCTACTTGTATAAGCGACCTTCTGCACGACAGCTCTTGGATGGCTATCGCCAAGCGATTATCGGCCTCTTGGAAAAGCATCTCATAGTTAACTGTCTGTTCACCGATGCGGACACTGTTGAAATCTCGTTCTGCTGCCGCGTTGACAACTGCTGTGTTGTATCGCGTCCCTGTTTTCTTGTCATAGACGAAAACTTGATCCGTGCCAGGCCTTGGTGAGAAACTCTTCAGCAAAGCTTGAGGGACATAGTGATGCTTTCTTGGTATGGGAGGCATAATCGGTCAAATTCGCCTAACTACTAAATGGGTGGTTCCGTGATGCACTCCCGCGGTCTCTTGCCACGCCGCCTATGCAGCGGATATTCAGTCCAGTCAATCGAGAGCGTTCGTCACAGACTGGGCTTCCTTGGCTCAGTGAGCCCTGACTTGGGTTCATAAAGGAACCGTGATGCATGCAGGACAAGTCGTCCCGGTCAAGGTAGCTGCCCCGGATCGGTCTTGCCCATGCCAGTTCAGGGATTATCGGGGTGATTCTCCGCCGGATATGTGGCCGACCGACACCTGACTTGAGGCCCAAAAGCCATTCCCCCGCAGCCATTCCGGCCAGCTGTCTGCGTGTTGCGGTGACCATCACCGGTCACGTGATGCACGCCATCGCACCGCCCTTGGCGGATCACAGCAGGTCGGCGGGGCTGCGCACACCGCAGGGGCCCCGGTTGAGCACATGCGTGTAGATCATCGTGGTGCGCAGGTCGTTGTGGCCCAGCAACTCCTGAATGGTGCGGATGTCGGTGCCCCTTTCCAGCAGGTGGGTGGCGAAGGAATGGCGGAAGGTGTGGCAGCTCACCCGTTTGGCCAGCCCCGCTGCCTGCACTGCCCTTCGCACGTCCTTCTGCCTGATTGATGGATCACGCCATCGCCGGGTCTGGGGGAACACCCATTGCCAGCCCCATTCCACGGCGGCGTTCGGATACTTGCGCCCCAGCGCCTGGGGGAGCACCACCCGGCCGCAGCCGGCGGCCAGATCTGCATCATGCAGCCGCCGCACCCCCTCCAGGTGCGCTCCCAGCGGTTCCATCAGCCGCTTCGGCATCAGGGTGATGCGGTCCTTGTCCCCCTTGCCGCTGCGCACCGTGATCTGCCGCTGCCCGACGTCGAGATCCTGTACGCGCATCCGCAGGGCTTCCATCAGCCGCAGTCCGCTCCCGTAGAGCAGGCCGGCCACCAGGGCCGTGGTGCCTTCCAGGCGCCTCAACACCTGCTGCACCTCCGCCGGTGTCATCACCACCGGCAGGCGCCGCCCCACCCGGGCGCGCACCACCCCCGTCAGATCGCCCGGGGTCGTCCCCAGCACATGGCGATAGAGGAACAACAGCGCCGAGAGAGCCTGGGTCTGGCTGGAGGCACTCACCCCCTCCTCCACCGCCAGGTGGGTGAGGAAGGCGTTGATCTCGGCCTGCCCCCGGGTCGCCGGCAGGATCGTTGCTTCGCCGTGCCCTCTCGCCTCCGCCCATGGCCGCCCCCGCCCCCCTGGCGATCCAGCCCCTCTTCCCCATGGCCCTGGGCCGGGTGCAGCTGGCCCCCGACCCGCTCGATACCGCCCTGCTGCTGCAGCGGATCCTGGACCTGCGCGGTGAGGCGCCGCAGGAGGAGGGCGTGGCCTGGACCGGAGACGTGCACGGCGCCGGCGAGCTGCACCACGACCCCCTGTTCGCCCCCCTGATCGCTGAACTGGCCGGCCATGCCCGGGCCTACCTGGACGCGCTGGGCTTCGATCGCCGGCGGCTGGCGTTGCATGTCCAGCGCTGCTGGCCGGTGATCAGCGAGCCCGGCGCGCAGGTGGGGCGCCACCACCACCCCAACGCCCACCTCAGCGCCATCTACTACCTCAACGGCGACGGCAGCGGTCGCAGCGGCTGCCTGCGTCTGTTCCCTCCCCGGCCGGTGAACGAGCTGGTGCCGGGGCTGGCCGTGGGCCAGGACGGGCCGATCGACCCCGCCGCCGACCTCAACCAGCCCTGGCACGACGTGGCCCCCCGGGCCGGCCTGCTGCTGCTGTTCCCCTCCAGCGTCGACCATGCGGTGCTGCCCAACGGCGACCCCGACGACAGCCGCTTCTCCCTGAGCCTCGATGTGGTGCTCACCGCCGCGGCGACCGCGCCGGACCCGGGCGAGTACCTCGCCCCCCACCCCGGCCGCTGGCTGGCGATCGGAGAGGATGGCCCGACGCCGGGAGCCTGAGCCCCGCCCCCTCTCTTCTCCGTCCGCCCGCCCGTGTCCGAGCCCGTGTCCGAGACCTCCTCCACGCCCGCCGCGACGGTCTCCGTTTTCCAGATCAGCGCCAGCCTCGACGGCGCCCCCCACCGCTTCCCCTGCCGCAGCGACCAGACGGTGCTGAACGCCGCCGAAGCGGCCGGGGTGCCCCTGCCCAGCTCCTGCTGCTCGGGGGTGTGCACCACCTGCGCCGCCCTGCTGCGCAGTGGCACGGTGCACCAGCCCGACGCCATGGGCGTCAAGGCCGAGCTGCAGACCCAGGGCTATGCGCTCCTGTGCGTGTCCTATCCCCGCTCCGACGTCGACCTGCTCGCCGGCCAGGAGGACGCCCTCTACGAGGCCCAGTTCGGTCAGTTCCAGAAATGAACCCGCCGCCTGAGCTCCAGCCCCTGGAGCTGTGGCTGCAGCCGGCGCCCGGCCCCCTCCTGCACCAGCTGCTGGCGGCCCTGGGAGCGGAGGCGCGCCGGTTGGCCGGTGAGGGGGCCGAGCCCCTGCGCTGGGCGGTCACGGCGGTGGATCCCGTGCGGGGCCTGCGGCTGGAGGGGATCGTGGTGGGGCCAGCGGGAGAGCCCGGCCCGTGAGCGGGGCGGTGCCGCCCCTGCCCACCCTGCTGGTGATCCCCACCGGGGTGGGCTGCGCCGTGGGCGGCTTCGCCGGCGACGGCCTGCCGGCGGCCCGGCTGCTGGCAGCCGCCAGCGGTTGTCTGATCACCCATCCCAACGTGATGAACGCCGCCGCCCTCTACTGGAGCGACCGGCAGATCCACTACGTGGAGGGCTGGAGCCTGGATCGCTTCGCCGCCGGCGACCTGGCCCTGGCGCCGGTGCCGTCCCAGCGCCTGGGGGTGCTGCTGGATGGGGCCATCGAAGCGGAGCTGGCCCTGCGCCACCGTCAGGTGATCGACGCCTGCCGGGCCAGCCTGGGGCTCCGCATCGGCCCCGTGCTCACCACGGAGGTGCCCCTGGGGGTGACCCTTTCGCTGGGGCCGAGCGGCAGCAGCTGGGGCAGCCTGAACCGCCCCGATGCCCTGCTGCGGGCGGGGGAGCGGCTGGTGGCCGCCGGCGCCACGGCCATCGCCGTGGTGGCCCGCTTCCCCGATGAGCCCGGCAGCGAGGCTTTGGCGGCCTACCGCCACGGCACGGGTGTGGATGGGCTGGCCGGAGCCGAGGCGGTGATCAGCCATCTGCTCAGCCGCCACCTCGGCGTTCCCTGCGCCCATGCTCCGGCCCTGGCGCCCCTGCCCGCCGATCCGGCCCTGGATCCCAGGGCGGCGGCCGAGGAGCTGGGCCACACCTTCCTGCCCTGCGTGCTGGTGGGTCTGAGCCGGGCCCCGGGCCTGCGGCCGGAGCCCGCCACCGGCTCGGGCCTGCTCCATGGCGCCGACCTGGGGGCGGTGGTGGCCCCGGCGGGCGTCCTAGGGGGAGAGGCGGTGCTGGCCTGCGCCGAGCGGGGGGTGCCCCTGATCGCCGTGGAGGGCAACCCCTGCCTGCTGGAGGTCACTGGCGCGGCCCTGGGGCTGCCGGTGATCGCCGCCGCCAGCTATGCGGAGGCGGCGGGGCTGGTGCTGGCCCTGCGGGAGGGGATTGATCCTGCGGCCCTGCGACGGCCGCTGGCTGGGGGATGAAGGGGCCTCAGGGCTCGCCGAGAAAATCCCGTTTGCCCAGTTCCACACCGTTGTGGCGCAGGAGGTCGTAGGCGGTGGTGACGTGGAAGTAGACGTTGGGCAGGATGAAGAACAGCAGGAAGGCCTGGCCGGTGAAGTGGAGCGTTTCGCCCCGCACCGGCAGTTCGATGGGCCGGGCCTCGCTGCCGTCGATCTGCTCAGGCGCCAGGGTGGCGAGGTAGGCCAGGGTCGCCTCGATCCGTTCGATCAGCTCCTCGAAGCTGGTTTCGTTGTCCTCCATGGCCGGGGCCTCGCCGGCGGCGAGCCGGGCCAGGCCGCGCCGGGCGATGTCGGTGGCGATCTGCACCTGCCGCACCAGGGGGAACATGTCCGGGTAGAGGCGGGCCTGCAGCAGCACCGCCGGCTCGATCCCCCGGGCCTCGGCGTGGGCGGCGGCCTTGCGCAGGATCGCGATCAGGTTGGTCAGGCTGCGGGCCAGGGGCGGAACGGCCGCCTCGAACATCGAGAGGGTCATGGCGGTGGTGGCGCGGCGGCGGGGACAGAAAAACGAACCTAGGTCGGCCAGGCGGCCCGCTCCGCGGGGAAGACGTTGAGCAGAAATACCCAGCACCCGGAGCCGCTTAAGCGGATCGGTTATGAGTTAAGGTGAGGTAGATCGCCGCGTGATGCGGTGCTTCGTCAAGTCGTTCTTCACACAATTTCATGGCTGTCATCGAAAAGGTCCCCAGCGTCGTCTTCAAGACCCGCGTCCGCGATGAATCCGTGCCCGGCTCCAACCCCTTCCGCTGGCAGGATCTCACCAGCGACGACATCTTCAAGGGCAAGAAGGTGGTGGTGTTCTCCCTCCCCGGTGCCTTCACCCCCACCTGCTCCTCCAACCACCTGCCCCGTTATGAGGAGCTCTACGAGGAGTTCAGGGCGCTGGGCATCGATTCCATCGTCTGTGTGTCGGTGAACGATGCCTTCGTGATGTACCAGTGGGGCAACAAAGTGGGTGCCAAGAACGTGTTCCTGCTGCCCGACGGCAACGGCGAGTTCACCCGCAAGATGGGCATGCTCGTCGAGAAGAGCAACCTGGGCTTCGGTGATCGCTCCTGGCGCTATTCGATGCTCGTCAATGACGGCGCCATCGAGAAAGTGTTCGTGGAGCCCGGCTTCGATGACAACTGCCCCGCTGACCCCTTCGAGGTCTCCGATGCCGACACCATGCTGGCCTACCTGAAGGGCACCGCCTCCGCCGGCGTTTCCGCCCCGGTGCTGGAATTCGTCGGCTGAGCCGGCGACTCCCTTCGCCAACGCTTCTGTGCTCTCGCCCCCCGTTCCATCAGGGAACGGGGGGCTTTTCTGTCTGCGATTCCCGTGCCGACCGATGCAGCCCGGCTTCCAGCTCGGCACCATGAGCCCATGACCACGCCCAGCCTGCGCTTCCGTCCCCACGGTGTCGGCCGGTTCTTCGTGGCGGGGTTCCTCTCGCTCTGGCTGTGTGCCTGGTCGGCGGGAGAACTCTTCGCCCTCTGGTTTCTGTGGACCTTCCTGACCACCGGTCAGGGGCCGCTGGCGGTGGTGGTCTTCGTTCTGTTGTGGGTGAGTGTCTGGAGCTGGGGGGGAATCGTCGCCCTGACTCTGGTGCTGCGCTGCCTGTGGTCGGAGGATCGGCTGGTGCTCCACGACGACGGCCGCCTGGAGTGCCTGGCTCGGCTGGGGCCGTTCCGTCGTCGCCGGGCCCTTCCCTGGCGGGAGATCCTTCGCTTCCGGGTGCAGGCCGAGGCCGCCCGGGGTGGCGCCCTGGTGGCCGAACTTCCCGGTCGCACGCTCGAGATCACCCGCCTGGGCAACCTGCGCCAGCGGCAGGAGGCCGCCGAGCAGCTCAACCGGGCCCTGGGGCCGCGGCCTGAGCCCCGGGAGCCGAATCCGGCGCCTGCGGTTCTGCCGGCGGGCTGGCAGGAGGTCAGCCCCTCCTTCGACAGCCCGCTGCTGGTGCCCCACCCGGGGCTGCGGCGCCGGCAGTCCCTGGCGATGGGACTGGTCTGCCTGTTGGTGTGGGGTCTGCTGGCCCTGCTGGTGGGCGGCGCCCTCACCCGGCCGGCCCTGTGGGTGGGGGTGCTGGTGTTGGGCGCTCTGGGCCTGGCCTGCGGCTGGGGTCTGCTGTGGCTGCTGTTCGGGCGGCGGGAGTGGCGACTGGAGCCCCGCCGGCTGGTGCTGCAGCGCCGCTTCGCAGGCCGCCTGCGCACCCTGGGGGAAGCCAGGGCCCTGCAGCTGACCGAAACGATCGATTCCGACGGTGATCGTTGTTATCGCCTGGAGGCGACCCGCTCCGCCGGCAGGCCCCTGACCGTCGACCACAGCGGCCAAGATCCCGCTTCCCTGCGCAGCCTGGGGGCCTGGCTGGCGGCCAGGGCCCATGTGCCGTTCGAGGACCGGGTGCCCACCGAGGCCCAGCGGTTGGAGCGGCGCACGGCCGAGCTGCAGCGTCTTCGCCAGCAGCTGACAGAGGCAGGGCCCCTCGGCCGCTGGGCCGCCCAGCTGATCGATCGGGATGATGCCGGACGCTCGGCCTAGGATTGGTTCACGACGGAAGCGAAGCAACCATGGCTGGGGTTCTCGCCTGGATGCCCCAGGGCCTGGCCGCCGTGCTCATCCTTCTGGGCGCCTGGCTGGTGTGGCGCCTGGTCAAGAAGGCGATGGGCCTGGCCGTGCAGCGGGCGGATCTGGATCCCACCGCCGGCAATTTTCTGCTGACCTTGCTGAAATATCTGATTCTGTCGATCGGGGTGATCACGGCCCTGGGGCGTCTGGGCATCAACACCACCTCCATCCTTGCCAGCCTGGGTGTGGTGGGGCTGAGCCTGGGATTCGCCGCCAAGGATGCCCTTTCCAACATGATCTCCGGGATCTTCATTTTCTGGGACCGGCCCTTTGTGCTTGGCGATCTCATTGAGGTCGGCGGCCACTATGGACGGGTCGACCGGATCACCATGCGCTCCACCCGGGTGGTGACGCCGGACGGCAGAATGCTGGCGGTGCCAAACACCATCGTGGTGAATTCCATCGTTGCCTCCTATACAAACTTTCCCCATCTCCGGCTCGATATTCCCTTCACGGTGGGTGTGGAGGAGAATCTCGACAGGGTTCGGACGATTGCCCTTTCCGTCTGCAGGGGACATGCCCTGCTGGTGACGGAGCCACCGGCCAGGGTGGTGGTCACGGCTCTGAACGATTACAACGTCGCCATGGAGCTCCAGGTGTGGCTTGCCGACGAGAAGCTGCACATCCCTGAGCGCCACTCCCTGAGAGAGCGCCTGTTTGAGGCGCTTCGCGACGCCGGGGTCGACATGCCCTTCGAAACGCTGGCCCTGCGAGGCATCCCGGAGAACTCAGCAGTCCCCCCCTCCAGCCTTCCGGCAACCTCGGCTCCCCCCTCCGGTACGGAGTCTGCAAGCGATTGAACTGCCTACTCCTTCCGTTTCAGGACCTTCGCATCAGGGAGATCATTCGCGCACCGACTTGTGCCCGATCACGCAACCTTTGCCACGTGACTAGAGTTCACTCCCCCTTTCCGATTCCTGCACCATGAAAAGCGTCGGGCTGGCGTTAGGAAGTGGAGGAGCGAGAGGCTGGGCCCACATCGGTGTGATTCGTGCCCTCGAGGAGGCCGGGATCCGGATCGATTGCATCTCCGGAGCCAGCATCGGAGCCCTGGTGGGAGCCATCCACTGCGCAGGCGAACTGGATGAGCTGGAAGAGTTCATCCAGGATCTGAGCTGGAGAGACATGCTCTCCTACTTCGACATGGTCTTCCCCACCAGTGGTCTGCTGGATGGCAACAAGGTCTATGAACTGCTTTCAGAACACATGCAGGGGATGCTGATCGAGGAATCCCCGATCCCGTTCTGCTGTGTGGCCACTGATCTGATCAAGGGCGAAGAGGTCCACATCCGCTCCGGCTCCATGGTGGATGCGGTGCGGGCCAGCATCTCCGTGCCCGGAATCTTCACGCCCTTCTGCCATGGCGATCTCTTCCTCGGTGATGGGGGTATCGTCAACCCAGTGCCGGTGGATGTGGTCCGCGGCATGGGGGCGGAAGTCGTGATCGCGGTGAATCTCAACCGCAATGATGTCACCGGTGGTCTCGCGCCCTCTTCGCGGGCCGAGGTCATCTGCTCGGTGGCCGCCCCTGACGAAGCAGAGGAGGAGGAGGCCGAGACGGATGGCACCCCCCGCACCTCCAGCGAGGCGTCGAAACGCCGCAGGGAATCGTTCCTGAAGAGCCTCAGCGACCGCTACCAGAGCATGAAGGACACACTGAACGACAAGGTGGATCAGTGGTTCCCCTCCGAAGAACCCGGGCCGAACATCTTCGATGTGATCGGCACCTCACTGAATGTCATGGAGCAACAGGTCACCCGCAGCCGGCTGGAAACCCACGCACCCGACGTCCTGCTGGAGCCGGTCCTGAACGACTTCGCCATCTTTGATTTCCACAAGGCCAACAGGATCATCCGCAAGGGCTACCGGGCCATGAAGGACCAGCTGCCGGCTCTGAAGGAGCTTCTCTGATGGCTGTTCCCCTGCTCCATTCTCTCCATGCGGGCCTGGACAGCTGGTTCACGCGCAAGACCTCCCAGCTGGCCGATGATCCCCTCGAACCGCTCCCTCGGGAGCGGGCCCTCGCACTGGGGCGGCGGATCGAAGCCCTCGATGGTCCGGCGCCCCTTCAGGCCTTTGTGCGTGAGGCGCTGGGCGAAGCGATCGAGGCCTGGCGCGCCGATCCGGAGGCCGCCAACGTGCTGGTCGTCCTCGGTCGTCCTGTTGAGCCCATCACGCCGGTGATCGAGGCAGTTCTGGCCGAGCGGGAGGGTCCGTCCTCCGGCTTCCACACGCTGCTGCCCTGCCATCGGCGGCCGGCGGATCCGGAGAACACCCCCCGCATGCTCACCGCCGCCCTGGAGGGGAGGGGAGCGTCGGGGGCCGCAGAGGGGGAGGCGTCGCTGCTCAGCCTGCCCAACCTGGATCAGTGTTTTCTGCGCTGCATCGACGGCTGGAGCGGCATCGAGCGACTGCGCCGGGTGATTCTCGAGCGCCGCGACAGCTTCTGGCTCCTGGGCTGCAGCAGCTGGGCCTGGAAGTTTCTCGACCACGTGAGCCAGATCAGCTCCTATTTCCCCGCCGCCAGATTCCTTCCATCCCTCGAAGGCTCCGAGCTGCGGGAGTGGCTGGCCCCCGTGGCCGAGGGGCTTGAGCTGAAGCCAGAGACTGCGGCCGTGCCTGGAGGGCCTGAAACCGCTGAGGACGCGGCAGCAGACCGGTGGAGCCAGCTGGCTGAACTCGCCGCCGGCAGCAGCCGCATCGCCGCCGAGCTCTGGCTGGGGAGCCTGCGTCTGGCTCCGGCCGACGACGAAGGTGGGCTGCGGCAGGTGAAGCCTGTCCTGCCCGATCTGCCCAGCCTGACCGATGAGGACCGTTATCTCCTGCACAGCCTCCTGATCCACAGCACCATGCGCCGGGACCATCTCGCCTTCGGGCTGGGGCTGCCCAGTCACCGGCTCCAGCCGCGCATCCACTGGCTTCTCGGCGAGGGCGTGATTGAGGAAACCGCGGGGGAACTGGCCGTGCGGCCGTCCCATTACCCGTGCCTGGTGAAGGAGCTGGCGAACAACAATTTCTTCACCTGGGAGGCCTGACCCATGGCTTCAGCCACGCTCCGCCGCCGCCGGGTCAGGGTCCTGCTGGTCGCTCTGGCCGCGACCATCCTGCCGGCCGCCGCCCGGGCCGAGACGGCGACGCAGCGCATCCTCGCCGATGTCACTCTGATGAAGTCCATCGGTGCGGTGGTGGCCGTCCTGCTGGCCTACGCCGGCATCTTCCTGATCGAACGGCTGACCGGCTGGCTGTCCGAAAAGGTGGCACGCCGCTACCGGCTGCTGATCAAACAGTCGGTGCCGTTCCTGAAGGGCATGATTCTGATCGTGACGGTCTCCTATCTGCTCGATCAGTTCCTCAACCTCACCCAGAACAACCTTCTGGCCTTGACGGGCACCCTCGCGGTGGCACTGGGCTTTGCTTTCAAGGACTACGTGAGTTCGATCATCGCCGGCGTCGTTTCCCTCTTTGAAGCGTCCTACCGGGTGGGAGATCGGGTCAGGATCGGCGACCACTACGGCGAGGTCGTCGGCTATGGGCTGCGCAGTCTGCAGCTGGTCACTCCCGACGACAACACCATCACCATCCCCCACAATCTCCTCTGGACCGATTCGATCTCGAATGCCAACAGCGGCAAGCTGGAGGCTCAGGTGGCCACGGATGTCTATTTCGACCACACGGTCGATCCCGATCTGGTGGTGGACATTCTCTATCAGGCGGCCTACAGCAGTCAGTACACCCAGCTGCGGCTGCCCATCGTGGTGGTGATGGAGGAGCACCTCTGGGGTACCCAGTACCGGTTGCGTTGCTACCCCATGGATGCCCGCGATGAGTTCGTCTACCGCACCGATCTTCTGATGCGGGCCAAGCGGGCCTTTGCCCACCATGATCTGTCCTACCCCCGTCCGCAGCTGGCGCTTCTCGACCCTGCCGGCTCGTCGCCTGCCGAGGGCTGAACCTCCCACCGTCGGGATGTGGCCACAGGGAAATAAGCCGCTACTATTTCAAAGTGCACCTGTCAGACTCGCCGCAGACGCATTGACGACCCTTCTCGCTTCTGCTTCGGATCAGCATCACTAACGGAGACGGCGTAAGGGTTCAATGGGTTTTTCTGACACCTTTCCATTCCTCCACCCCAGGCCTCGGGACAGGGAGCGTGGCAAGGCCGGCACCAATGGCGACGGGGGCGTCGATCCAGGGCCCCTCACGGCAGGCCTGAGCGCCTGGGCAGACAGCCAGCCGATCCTCGATGCCCTGCCGGATCCCCTGGTTGTGCTGGTGCCGCAGCGGAGCTCCAGCGGCGGGATCATCGATTTCGTCTACGCCTACGCCAACGCTCCGGCCTGCGCCTATCACCACCGCAGTCAACGTCAGATGCTGGGCGCCCGGCTGCGGCAGCTTCATCCGGCGGTCGCTACCAATGGCCTGTTCGAGCAGTACGTCCGCGTCGTGGAGACCGGCAAAGCCCTGGATCTCGATGCCCTCGACTACCCCAACGACGGCGCCACCGGTCCCATTCACCACTACGACATCCGTGTGGTTCCCGTTGGTGGTGTCATCTGCTTTCTCTGGCGCGATGTGACAGGCAGGGTTCATGCCCAGAAGCAGCTGCAGGATGCGGAACGGCGCTATCGCCTGCTGGCCAGGCACGCCTCCGATGTGGTGATCGAAGTGGACGCGGATCACCGGGTTCTCTGGGTGTCCGAATCGATTGAAGCCCTGCTCGGCTGGCAGCAGCCCGCCGTGATGGGCAGGGCGGCCATTGAGTTCGTGCACCGCGACGATCGGGGCCGGGCCGTGCGCGCCGGTCAGGACCTGGACGAGCGGGGCCCGTTCGAGGGGGAGCTGAGGATTCTGTGTGCCGACGACAGCTGGCGCTGGATGGGTGTCACCGCCCATGCCCTGTCCGGTGAGAAGGGCATGGCGTGGGTGCTCTCCTTCCGTGACATCCATGACGAGGTGCGGATCCGCACCGAGCTGCATCACACCATCCAGCACGACTTCATCACCGGCCTGGCTGTCCGCGGCGTCGCCCTCGAGCGGCTCCGCCGCTCTCTCGACGGCCTCAAGGGCTCAGGGGAGACCTTGGCGGTGCTGAGCATCGGGATCGATGGTCTCACCCAGGTCAACGATGCCCTCACCCACACCGGCGGCGACAAGCTGATCGCCTTCCTCGCCGCCCGGATCACCAAGGAGATCGGCAATCCCGATCAGGTGGGTCGGGGCACCGGTGATGAATTCATCGTGCTCCTCAGCCCGCTCCCTTCGGGCGCCGATGCCGCCCTCACCGCAGAGCGGATCCTCAGGGCCTGCCAGGCTCCGATCGTGATCGGTGGCCAGCCCATCGATCCCACGGTGAGCATCGGCATCGCCACAGCCAGGGCGGGCACCCTCCCGGACGAACTGCTCCGGGATGCCAGTCTCGCCATGCGTCAGGCCAAGGTCCGTGGACGCAACTGCTATGCGTTCGTCGATGACGCCCTGGCCACCGAGGCCCACACCCGCCTGATGTTCGCGGCGGAGCTCCAGCGAGGTCTGGCGGCCGGGGAGTTCGCGGCCTGGTTCATGCCGATCGTCGCCTTCGACACCGGCGAAGTCACGGGCTACGAAGCCCTGGTGCGCTGGCTCCGGCCCGATGGCATCGAGATGGAGCCCGCGGCCTTTCTTCCTTTCGCTGAACGCAGCCGGTTGATCGCCAGGATCGATCTGGTGGTCCTGCATCAGGCTCTGGCGGCGCTGTCCCGGCTGCCCGAGTCACTCACCATGGCGGTCAACGTGTCGGCGGCCACCTTCTCCCTGGACGATTACCCCGAGCTGGTGTGTGAGGCCCTGCGGGTCTCTGGGGTGGCCCCCCATCGCCTCCATCTGGAAGTCACCGAGACCGCTCTCCTCACCGTGACCGACAGGATCCGCCAGCAGATCCAGCAGCTGGCGTCCCATGGGGTCCGCTGGTACGTGGATGATTTCGGCACCGGCTATTCCTCGATCAGCCATCTGAGGGATCTGCCGATCGCCGGTCTGAAGCTGGATCAGTCCTTCACGGCGGCCATGCGGGCCAAGGACCACAAGAGTCTGCGGCTGGCCCAGGCCCTGGTGGGGGTGGCGGAGGGCCTTGAGCTGGACACGGTGGCCGAGGGCGTGGCCACGATCGAGGAGGCCTGTCTGCTCGCCTCCCAGGGTTGGCTGCATGGCCAGGGCTGGCTGTACGGCAAGGCCACCCCCCTGCCGGTGGACCCCTTCGCCGGCAGCGTCTGAGGAGGCTTCAGCCCCGTTCGCCACTCCCCAGTTCAGCGCAGCAGGCCGCAAACACCGCGGCTGGATCGGCCGCGGCGCTGATCGCCCGGCCGATCACCAGATGGCTTGCCCCCGCCGCCAGGGCCGCCGCTGGGGTCATCACCCGCTTCTGATCACCCGTCTCGTCGCCGGCGGGGCGGATGCCGGGGGTCACCAGGGCGAAGGGCCGCGGGTGGGCCGCCCGCAGGCCCGCCACCTCCAGGGGGGAGCACACCGCTCCTTTCAGGCCCGCCGCCGCCGCCAGTGCCGCCAGGTCGCCCACGTGGCGCTCCAGCGGAGTCGTGACCGCCAGCTCGCGACCGAAGCGCTCGGCGTCCCAGCTGGTCAGCACCGTCACCGCCAGCAGGGTGGGGGCGGGCAGACCCGCCGCGGCAGATCCCTCCAGCGCCGCCTCCTGGGCCGCGGCCAGGGCCTCGCCGCCGGCGCTGGCGTGCACGGTGATCAGCTCGGCCCCCAGCCGGGCGGCGCTGCGGCAGGCGCCGGCCATGGTGGCGGGGATGTCGTGGAACTTCAGATCCAGGAACACCCGCAGCCCCCGCTGGCGCAGGTCGTGCACCACGGCGGGCCCGGCGGCGGTGAACAGCTCCAGGCCCACCTTCACCCAGCGCAGCCCCGGGACCGCCGCCGCCAGAGCCAGGGCCGCCTCGGCGTCGCCGCGATCGAGGGCGAGAATGATCCTGTCGGCAGCAGCCATCAGGCCACCAGCCGCCGGAAGGTCTTCTTGCCCAGCTGCAGCACCTTGCCGGTCAGCTCCTCCGGGCCGGCGAACTCCTGATTGGGGTCGCTCAGCTTCTGCCCGTCGAGCTTCACGCCGCCCCCCTGGATCTGGCGCCGCCCCTCGCTGCTGCTGGCGCAGACCTGCAGGGCGCTCAGCAGGTAGAAGGCCTTGAGCGGGAAGGCCAGCCCCGCCAGGGAGGCTTCCGGGACGGTTGCCGCGCCCAGCCCGGCCGCCGCCGGCGTCCCCTTGCCGGCGAGCCCAGCGGCCACCAGCCCTGCCGCATCGGCCTGGGCCTGCAGCGCCGCCTGGAGGCCATGACGGGTGGCGGTCACCTCCAGGGCCATGGCCTTCTGGCGTTCGCGGGCATCGCCGGGCTGGGCCGCCGGATCCAGATCCGTGAGCAGGGTGAGGTAGTCCGCCACCACCGTGTCGGGCACCTTCTCGAGCCTGGAATACATCGAGAGCGGATCCTCCATCAGCCCCACCGTGTTGCCCAGGCTCTTGCTCATCTTCTGGACGCCGTCCAGGCCCGGCAGGATCGGCAGCAGCAGACCGAACTGGGGCCGCTGGCCGAAATGGCGCTGCAGGTCGCGGCCCATGGCCACGTTGAACTTCTGGTCGGTGCCGCCCAGCTCCAGGTCGGCCCGCACCGCCACCGAGTCGTAGCCCTGCAGAAGCGGATAGAGGAACTCATGCAGGCTGATGGGGGTGCCGGAGCCGTAGCGGTTGGCGAAGTCCTCCTTGGCCAGCATCTGGCCCACGGTGCTGATTCCCAGCAGCTCGATCACCCGGGGCAGATCCAGGTCCGCCAGCCATTCGGCGTTGCGTCGCACCTCCAGCCGGCCGGGGGTCTGGAAATCGAGCAGGGAGCGCTCCGGGGGCTGGCCCTCGCCCAGCTGGGCCAGGTAGGTGGCGGCGTTGGCCTCCACCGCCGCAGCATCCAGCTGCACCCGGGTGCTGCTCTTGCCGGTGGGATCGCCGATGCGGGCGGTGAAGTCGCCGATGATCAGCACCGCCGTGTGGCCGGCGTCCTGGAAGGCCCGCAGCTTGCGGAACAGGATGCTGTGCCCCAGATGGATGTCGCTGCCGGTGGGGTCGATGCCCAGCTTCACCCGCAGGGGACGTCCCTGTCGTTCCGCCTCTGCCAGCCGGGCCGTGAGCCTCTGGTCCGGATCGTCCTCGGGGCCGGCGGGAAACAGATCGGCCATTCCCCTGGCCAGGGCCGGGGGCAGGTCCGGCGCCATCGGCCGGCCCGTCTGCATCGGTTGGTGTCCCTCGCCCATCAACGGCTGCCGCCTGCGTGGCAGCGATCGTAGGCAGTGGGCCGTCGGCTCATCCGGCTGGATCGTCCATCTCAGCCCGCTGCCTCCAGCTGGCTCTTCATGCGCTCCAGGGTGAGCTCCATCTGCTCGAACATCTTCTCGGGGGTGAGGCCGAACTGGCCGAGCTGGGTGCGCAACTGCTCGACGGTGAGCTTGGCCTGGAAGTCTTCGGAGAGTTCAAAGCGTTTCATGAACACCCGGTAGCGCTCCATCATCTCTTCCATCCGTTCGATGTAGAGCTTCTTGCCCTCCCGGTCGAACTTGCCGTACTCACTGCCCAGCTGCATCAGCTGCTGGTAATCGGTGAACAGCCGCTTGGCCTCGTCCTGAACGATGTCGGAATCGAAGAAGGCCATGGCGACGTCCGCTCCGGACTGCTGAAGAGCTCGATTCTGCAGAGCCTGCCGGCCTGAGGGGAGTGCGGATCCACGTATCGATGTATCGATGGTCATGGCCCGCCACGGCGGATACCGAAATGCCCCAGCACCCTGGTGAGGATGGGTGATGTCAGCGATCCTTCCCCCATCGGTTCCCGTGGACCTCACTCCCCTGCTGCCCCAGGTGCGTGACGATGGGGCCCAGGCCCTCAGCCTGCTCCGGGATGTCCGGCTGGTGCTCTGCCTGGGCAGCCGGACCCAGCTGGCCCTGCTGATGGCCACTCCTGTCCGGGTCCTGGGAGCGGCGACCACCGCCGGGGAGGGATTCGCCCAGGTGCAGCGGCACCAACCTGCGCTCCTCATCACCAGCGATCGGCTGGAGGGGGGCTGCGGGGTGGATCTGGTGGTGCGCGTCAAACGCCGTTTTCCGCGCGTCCGCACCCTGCTGGTGCTGAGCCAGGAGCACCGCCTCCCCCTGGTCACCACGGCGTTCCAGAACTGTTGTGACGCCATCGTGGCGGAGTCGCGGCTGCTCCATGGCTCCGGCCTCCAGGCCCTGCGGGCCTTGGCTGAGGGGTCCCCCTATCTGGACCCCGCCCTCGCCGTGGCCTTCCGGGGTGTCCAGGAGAGCCTCAGTGCCGGCCTGCAGGAGCGTCTCAGTGCCCGGGAGCGCCAGGTGCTCGCCCAGGTGGTCCAGGGCCGGACCAACCATGAGATCGCCCGGGATCTGATGGTGTCGGTCGACACCGTCAAGACCCACGTGCGCAATGTGCTGCTCAAGCTTCGGGTCCGCGGACGTATCCAGGCGGTGGTCACCGGCCTGCGGCTGGGGCTGATCGACTGGCCCGACCCCTGAGGCAGCCGCTAACTTCGGTTTCGATGTGCACGGAGGCGGGCCTCCATGGCTGGGCGCCACTGGCTGGATCCCCTGGCCCGCAGGTTCCTTGTGGCTACAGGGCAACTGCCGCCACCGGCCCCGGCCGGCGATGGGGACACACAGGGGGTGGAGCGGGAGCTGCTGGCCCTCAAACTCGCCCAGAATCCCGGTCTGCGCTTACGGACCGCGCAGGAGGTGCGCGATGCCGCCGCCCTCGGCTGGCACCTGGATGTCAACCGCGCCAGTGCCGCCGACTGGCTGCGGCTGCCCGGCTGCCGGCCCGAGCAGGTGGATCTGCTGCAGCGGCTCCGCAGCGGCGGCGTTCAGCTCAGTGGTCCCGACGATCTGGCCCAGGCCCTGCAGATCCCGCCCGAACAGGTCCGCTGCTGGCTGCCCGTGCTCCGCTTCCGCTGGTACGGCGATCCCGGGCCCGAGGTGGCGCCGTCCCCCCTGGCGATCAACCGGGCCGAGGAATCCCAGCTGCGGGAACGGCTCGGCCTCTCGGCGGAGCGTTGCCGGCGGCTGCTCCAGGAGCGGGCCCGGGAACCATTCCGGGATCTGGCCGATCTGCAGCAGCGCCTGCAGCTGCCCGCCGATCTGATGGAGCGGTGGATCGGCAGGGTCGGCTTCGATCCGGCTCCCCCCGGCCCGGTGCTGCCCCCGGCCCGGCGCCCCTCTCGATGAGCCGGCAGGGGGAACTGTTCCCGGCCCCGGCCAGCGCCTGCGGATCCCTTCCGGTCCAGGAGCTTCCCCTGCTGAGGGAGCAACTGCTCGCCTGGCAGGACCGCCTCGCCCGTCATCAGGAACCGCTCCATGGCCGGGCCGGTGCCGCCGCCGCCCTCCGGCAGGGCCAGCTGTTTCCCGTCCCCCTCGACCCCGCCGACCCGTTGGAGCGGGCCCGCCAGTTCGATCCCATGGGGCTCAGCCCCCAGAGCCTGTCGTTCTGGCGCTGGCCCCGGGCTCCCCACCGGGGGGCGGCGCTCTATCTGGTGATGGACCGCCCTCCCCAGCTGTCCGTGCCGCTGCTGCTCTACGTGGGCGAGACGGGGCGGGCCGATCAGCGCTGGAAGGGCGACCACGACTGCAAGGGCTACCTGGCGGCCTACGGCGAGGCCCTGGGGCGGGTGGGGCTGGAGGCCCGGCCGAGCATTCGCTTCTGGTGCGACGTGCCGGCAGCGGTCGGCCCCCGCCGGGCCCTGGAGCAGGCGATGATCCGTCACTGGCTGCCGCCCTTCAACAAGGAGACGAGGGATCGCTGGGCGACCCCGTTCACGGCCGAGCCCGGCTGAGAGGGAAGCCGGTGCTGGCTACGATCACGGCCCGCCCGCCCTGGCCGTATGGAGTTCCGTTGTCTTGCCGTTTCCGGTTCCCTGGGGGAGGTCTGGTCCGGTGACACCCTGGTGGTGGGGCTCTTCTCCGGGGCTGCCGGTGATGGCCGTGCCCAGGCCGAGACGCTGGTGGGTGGGGCCCTCGAGGGCCTGCTGGAGCGGCGCCGTTTCGAGGGCAAGCCCTCTCAGACCCTGACGATCGAGCGTCCGGGCCATGCTCCGGCCACCCTGATCCTCGTGGGGCTGGGGGATCCGGAGCAGTTCGGCCTTGATGCCCTGCGCCAGGCCAGTGCCGCTGCTGCCCGCAGTGCCGCCGCTGCCGGTGCCGAGGAGCTCGCCCTCTGGCTGCCGATCGAGGGGCTCGAGCCCGCGGCGGCGGCGGCGGCCATGGCTGAATCCGTGCGGCTGGCTCTCTATGCCGACCAGCGCTTCAAGAGCGAGGCCGAACCCCGGAGCGAACCCCGTCGGGTGACCCTGCTCTCCCCGGCCGCGGCGGCGGAGGCGGGCCTGGCCCATGTGGAAGCCACCTGCGCCGGGGTGGAGCTGGCCCGCCGGCTGGTGGCGGCGCCTCCCAACAAGGCCACGCCCCAGGCCCTGGCCGACGAGGCCGCCGCGATCGCCGGCAGCTTCGGCCTGGACCTCAAGGTGCTGGAGCGGCAGGACTGCGAAGCCCTGGGGATGGGGGCCTACCTGGGGGTGGCCCAGGGGTCGGATCTGCCCCCGAAATTCATCCACCTCACCTACCGGCCCGAGGGAGAGGTGACCCGGCGGGTGGTGCTGGTGGGCAAGGGGCTCACCTTCGATTCCGGCGGCTACAACCTCAAGACGGCCGGTTCCCAGATCGAGATGATGAAGTACGACATGGGCGGCAGTGCCGCGGTCCTGGGGGCCGCCCGTGCCATCGCCGAAATCCGCCCCGCCGGCCTGGAGGTGCATGTGATCGTGGCCAGCTGCGAGAACATGATCAGCGGCGGCGCCATCCATCCGGGCGACGTGCTCACCGCCTCCAACGGCAAGACCATCGAGATCAACAACACCGATGCGGAAGGGCGGCTCACCCTGGCCGATGCCCTCGTCTATGCCTGCGCCCTGGAGCCGGATGCCATCGTCGATCTCGCCACCCTCACGGGAGCGTGCGTGATCGCCCTCGGCGAGGAGATCGCTGGACTCTGGTCGCCGAGCGACGGCCTGGCCGAGGCCCTGCTCGAGGCTGGCCGGGCCGGCGGCGAGGCCTTCTGGCGGATGCCCCTGCGCAGCTCCTACAAAGAGGGGCTCAAGAGCCCGATCGCCGATCTCAAGAACACCGGACCCCGGCCCGGCGGCTCCATCACCGCCGCCCTGTTCCTGCAGGACTTCGTCACCAAGGGGTTGCCCTGGGCCCATCTCGACATCGCCGGCACCGTCTGGAGCGATAAGCCCCGGGGCGTCGATCCGGCCGGTGCCACCGGATTCGGCGTCCGCACCCTGGTGGCCTGGCTGGTGGGCGGTGCCGCCTGCTGAATGGTCCTCCCCACTCGGCTCATCGAAGGCTGAGGCCTAGGTTTGTCGCCATCCAGACCGACCCTTGCCCATGGCCGTTCAGAAGATCCGCTGGTACGTGAAGGCCCAGCTCGGGGTGCTGCTGCTGCCGGCCGGATTGTGCCTCTTCGGGGAAGGGGTGATCCGCAAGGGCATCCAGACCTGGTCGGCCCTGGCAGCCTCGGTGGATCAGGGCCAGTCCCTGCCGGAAGCTGGGCCATGGGTCTGGTACGGCACGCTCGGCCTGATCCTGATCAATGCCGGCGTGGGCCTGATGATCGAAAGCGGGCTGCTGCGCGGCTACCCCCGCACGCCTCCCCGGGCCTGAGGTTCAGACCGCGACCGGTTCCGGATCCCCCCGTCCTGCCAGGCTGGCCTGCAGTTCGGCCGGAGAGGCCAGGCGGTGAATCTGCCAGGGGGCTTTCTCACCGCAGCTCGCCTGGAGTTTGTCGAGGTCGTCAGCCGCCTCCCTGGGGCTCGCGTAGGGCCCGAAGTGGCGGGTCTGCAGACCGTCCCGGATGGTCAGCAGATACATACGCGGTCCCTGACGACGTCATGGAAACGCTACGGCATCCTTCCGGTCGCTGACAGGGTGGGAAAGCTCTACCGGGCGCATCAGCAGGTGATGCCCAGCACCTTGCTGCGGAGCCTCAGCTTCCCTTCCAGCGCTGGCTGCTGCGGGCCCGCTGACCCCAGACCGCATCCAGCCTTCGGTCGCGCCCGCAGGACCAGCGGTAGTAGTTGTACCTGACGCTGTTGCGATTGGCGTAGTTCTGGTGGTAGCCCTCCGCGGGCCAGAACCGGGACAGGGGGCGGATCGTCACCTTGATCGCAGCCGCCGGCTTGCCCAGCTCCCGGGCCGCCGCCACCAGGCTGTTGCGCGCCTCCACGGCCTGGTTGGCGCTCGTGGTGAAGATCACGGGCCGATAGGAATCGCCGCGGTCGCAGAACTGGCCGCCACCGTCGAGGGGGTCGATGTTGCGCCAGTAGGCCCGAAGCAGTGTGTCGTAGCGGATCTCGGTGTTGTCGAAGCGCACCCGCACCACTTCCTGATGGCCGCTGCCCCCCGCCGAGACCTGCTTGTAGGTGGGGTTGGCCGCCTTGCCGCCGCTGTACCCGCTGACCACATCGATCACGCCCGGGAGCTTCTCCAGATCGTGCTCCAGGCACCAGAAGCAGCCCCCGGCCAGCACCGCCTCCTCGGTGGCGGCCAGGGCCGGTGCCACCGGGGCGCCAATGGCCACCAGCAGGGCCAGCAGCAGGGCGATCAGATTCATGGCGTGGGGTCCGAGAACGGCTTGAGGATCGCTTCGGCCGCCCGACGGGTGACCCCGGGCTCCCCCAGTTCCTCTCGCAGCCGACCGTAGCCCTCCAGCACCCGCTCCCGGGCCCCGGAGGCCGGGTCGAGCAGCGGGGTCAGGGCCGCCACGATGGCCTCGGGGGTGAAGGCGTCCTGCAGCAGTTCGGGCACCAAGCGCTCCCCCAGCACCAGATTGACCGGTGAGATGTGATCCACATTGAAATGGAGCACATGCCTGGCCAGGAAGGCGGTGGGCCGGCTCACCCGGTATCCGGCCACCTGGGGCACCCCCCGCAGAGCGAGCTCCAGATTGGCGGTGCCCGACTTGGTCAGGGCGGCGTCGGCGGCGGCGCAGAGCAGGGGCCGCAGTCCGTCGGCCTCCCCCGCCGGGATCACCCGCACGGCGCTGACGCCGGCGGCCTCCATCGCCTCGGTGAGGGGGGCTTCGAATCCCGGCAGGCCGGCCGGCAACAGCACCTGCAGATCGGGATGCTGCCGCTGCAGCAGGGCCACCGCTGCGGCCATGGGGGGCAGCAGGTAGCGCAGTTCCTGGCGGCGGGAGGCGGGCAGCAGCAGCAGCACCGGAGCGTCCGCCGGCAGACCCAGCCGTTGGCGGGCCTCCTGGCGGGAGGGCCGCTGCTGCAGGGTGTCGATCAGGGGATGGCCCACCCAGGTGACCCGGGCGCCCCGCTCGCCGTAGAAGCGGGCCTCCTCGGGAAAGATCGCCAGGATGCGGTCGGTGAATCCGATCAGCCGGGTGGTGCCGCCGTCGCCGAGGCTGAAGGCCCACTCCTGGGGGGCGATGTAGTAGGTGATCGGCACGTCCGGGTAGAGCCGTTTCAGCCGCAGACCCAGATTGACGTTCGCCCCCATGTAGTCGATCAGCACCACCGCATCCGGCGGGTGCCCCCGCAGCCAGCGGCGCACCCTGGCCTGGAGTTTCAGGGTGGGGAGCACCAGGGGGATCGGTTCCCAGAGGCCGATGGCCCCGAGCCGGGTGGTGTCCGCCAGGAGCACGGCGCCGGCCCGCTCCATGCGGCTGCCCCCGAGGGCCACCACCTCCAGGGGCAGCCCGCGGCGGCTGGCCTCCTCGTGCAGGGCCTTGACGAGCAGGGATCCCTGCAGATCACCGGAGACCTCGCCGGTGCTGATCAGCAGTCGCACCATCAGCGCTGGGCCGGCAGCGGTCCACGTCGGCCCGGTCCCACCGAGGCTTCCAGAAAGGCGCACAGTTCATCGGCCGCGGCCAGCAGAGGCCGCTCCCGCGCCTGCCGCAGAGCCGCCGCCAGCACCAGATCGCTGCGATAGATCAGGGTCCAGAGGTCCTGAAGCTGGCGAAACTGGGCGCCATCGTCGGCCTGGGTCACACCGCTGCGGCGGAGGCCGACGCGATTCAGCCCGCGGATGCGCCCCGGGTGTCCCTCCACGGTCATGAACGGCGGCACGTCCCTGTCGATGCGGCTCATGCCGCCCACCATGGCCAGGGTGCCGATGTGCACGAACTGGTGAATGCCGAGCACCCCGCCGATCACGGCGCGATCGCCGATCACCACATGGCCCGCCACCGCCACGCCGTTGGCGATCACGATGCGGTCGGCCAGCTGGCAGTTGTGGCCGATGTGGCTGTAGGCCATCAGCAGATTGCCGCTGCCCAGCACGGTCTGCTCCCCCTCCGCGGTGGCGCGGTTGATGGTCACGCACTCCCGGATCGTGTTCTCATCGCCCATCACCACCTCGGTGGGCGCTCCGCCGTACTTCAGGTCCTGGGGTTCAAGACCGATGCAGGCTCCAGGGAAGATGCGGTTCCCCTTCCCCATCCGCACCCGTCCGTCGATCACCACATGGGGGCCGATGCGGCTGCCCTCGCCGATCTCCACCTCCGGACCGATCACCGCGAAAGGACCGATCTCCACGCCCGAACCGAGCCGGGCCCGTGGGTCGACCACCGCCGTGGGGTGCACGGATGTCGCCATGGCTGCACGGGACATCACGTCAGTCCACGAGCGAGAACATCAGCTCGCCGGAGCAGACTCTTTCCCCGTCCACCGTGGCCAAGGCGTGCACTTTGCCGAAGCGTTTGCGCTTGAGGCTGAGCAGTTCACAGGTGATCAGCAACTGGTCGCCCGGCACCACGGGCCGCCGGAAGCGGACGCCGTCGATGCCGGCGAACACGAACAGTCCCTTGGGCAGATCGGGCATCTGGGTGACGATCAGGCCGCCCACCTGGGCCATGGCCTCGACGATCAGAACGCCGGGCATCAGAGGCCGGCCGGGGAAATGGCCCTGGAACTGGGGCTCGTTGAAGGTGACGTTCTTGAGCGCCACGGCCTTCTTGCCGGGGATGTATTCCACCACCCGATCCACCAGGGCGAAGGGATAGCGGTGGGGGAGCAGGTTGAGGATCTGCTCGCTGCTGAGCACCACCGCACGCTCCGCTTCGGGGGTACTGCAGGGAGGCGGGACAGCCGGTGGGGCGGAGGGGGGAAGAACGGTCAAGGAATTCAGTGGATCGGTACGGGTACGGGCGGAAGAGGGGCCTGGACCGCCAGGGCCGCGGCCATGGCGGTATGCAGGCCGTGGGACCCCCGGTAAGCGAAGACATGGGCCCTCGGCAGGCCCACCAGCGCCAGATCTCCCAGCAGGTCAAGCAGCTTATGGCGCACCGGTTCGTCGCCGTAGCGCAGGGGGGGATTCACCCAGCGGTCGCCGTCGCACACCAGGGCATTGTCGAGGGCGCCGCCGCGGATCAGCCCGGCGGCGAGCAGCTGGTCCACCTGCTCCCGGAAACCGAAGGTCCGGGCCGGGGCGATCTCCGCCACGAAGCGCTCCGGAGTGAGATCGAGGCTGAACAGCTGGCGGCCGATGGCGGCCTGGGGAAAGTCGATCGCCGCGGTCAGGCGCAGCCGGTCATTCGGCACGACCACCACGAAGCCCGATCCCTGCTGCAGGGTGAGGGGCAGGGGGGGCAGGGCGGGTTCCTGACGCTCCCCCCGCTCCTGCAGGCCCGCCTCGCCGATCGCCTCCACCCAGGGCAGGGCGGAGCCGTCGAGCAGGGGGACCTCCTCTCCCTCCACCAGCAGCTCCGCCTGGCTCACCCCGGTGCCCGCCAGGGCGGCCAGCAGATGCTCCACCGTCGCCAGCCGGCGATCCCCCAGCTGCAGACAGGTGCAAAGGCGGGTGTCGTTCACCAGGGAGGGCCCGAGTCGCTGCAGGGGGCGTTCCGGGGCATCCAGCCAGCCCAGCCAGTACCCCGGCCGCTCCGAGGGCCCCAGGCGGAGGCGGGAGACGGCGCCGCTGTGCAGACCGACGCCTTCGCGCTCCACCGAGGAGGCCAGGGTCCAGGCCTGGCGGTAGTCGCTGGGCCAGATCGTCACTAGAACTTCCAGCCCACGCCCAGATTGAAGCGCCACTCGCCGGTGAAGTCCTGGCTGGCCACCTCCAGGCGCAGGGGACCCACCGGCGTGGTCACGATCAGACCGGTGCCGACGGAGAAGCCGGAGCCGGGTTTGCCAAGCAGGCCGCCGAGGTTCCCCGGCACGCTCGCCTGGGTGCCGAAGGTGGTGCCGCCATCGATGAACAGTTCCCCGCTGATGATGCTGAACAGGGGGAAGCGATACTCGATCGTGGCCTCACCGAAGCTGCGGCCCACACCCAGATCGCAGTCGAAGTAGCCCCGCACCGAATTGCCGCCGCCCAGGCAGAAGGCCTCATAGGGCGGCAGCTGGCCGATGTTCGTGCCGGCCGAAACCTGGAAGGCCAGGGCCTGCTTGCAGTCCTCCGTCTCACCGGCCTTGGGTCGGCACCCCTTGTAGAACTTCAGCCAGCGCACCGGGATGTAATGGGTGAAGCTGGTCCGCACGCGGTTGAAGGTGGGCGAATCCGGGCCGACGGAGAGGAACTGCTCGGTGCTGATGCTGAAGAAGTTGCCCTGGGTCGGGTTGCGGGGGTCGTTGAGGGTGTTCATCGTGGCGGCCAGCCGCAGACCCAGCAGCTGGTTGCGGGTGGCGCAGTTGTAGGCCAGGCAGACGACCGAATCGTTGGGGACGGAATCCAGGTCGTTGGCGTTTTCCGGGACGGCCACACCGAAGCGGCGGGTGGCACCGGAGAAGTCCATGGGGGTGGCCACCTGGCCGGTGAGGCCCACCAGGACGCTCCAGGGAGCCCGCTTGAACGGATTGCCTCCATTGAGGGGCCGCACGAACTGGACGTTGGCACCGACGCGCTGGATCAGCACACTGTTGCCGTCGTAGTTGAACCAGCTCAGATCCTGGCCATTGTTCTCAGCGGCGTTTCGCGCCGCCGTCACCGAAGAGAAGTCGTTATCGAGGGGATTCGACGATGAGTCGATGTTGTAGGCCACCGAGGTGCCGGGAGCCTCGTAGAAGTCGGAAACGGTGAAGATGTTGCCGCCGTTCTGGCTCTGGAACACCTGGGGAGCATCCCGGCTGATGAAGGCCCGCAGGCGGAAGGCCGTGCGGTAGGGGTCCCCCTTGATCCAGGGATCGCTGAAGGAGATGTCGGCCAGGCCGCCGAACTGGCCGTAGGTGAAGCTGGTGGACAGATCCCAGGCCCGGCCGAACAGGTTGCTGTCCTGCAGCTGGATCTGGCCGAAGACCCCCTGGCTCTGGCTGTAGCCCAGGCCACCGGAGAGCGAGCCGGTCGACTGCTCCACCACCCCCAGCACGATCACCACCGCACCGGGATCCTCCGGTTCCGGTCGCAGGGTCACCTTCACATCGCTGAACAGGCCCGTGCCGTAGAGGCGCTTGAGATCGTCCTCCAGGTTGCGGCGGTTGAACACCTCACCGGACTTGATCGAGATCTCGCGGGTGATCACCCATTCCTTGGTCTTGCCCTTGATCGGCTGCCCCTTGTCGTTGCTGGCTGATCCCTCCTTGTTGAGGAACTGCACCTCCACGCCCTTCACCGTGCCCTGGCGGACGAGCAGCTGCACGTCCCCTTCGGGACTGATCCGGGACGGGCCGGAGACCCTGGCCAGGGAAAAGCCCTGATCGGCATACCACTTCTGCAGGCCCTGCATGCGGGTCTGAAGGGTGACCAGGTTCAGGGTCTTGCCGTAATCACCGGCAAAGGTGTCCTCCACCACCGAGGGGGGCAGCTTGGCGTCGGCTGGATCGAGGCTCACCTTGGTGAGCACCGGGTTGGGCACTACCGCGACCACCAGACGCACCCCCAGAGGGCCGTCCTGGGGCTGGATACGCACATCGGAGAACCAGCCTGTGGCGTAGATGGCCTGCAGGTCGGTCTCCAGCTCGCTGCGGGTGATCGCATTGCCCGGGGTCACCGCCATGGCGGCATAGGCGGCGAGCTCCAGGCGTTCGCGTTCCGGATGGTCGGCCAGGCCTTCGATCACCACCTCGCTGATCAGCACCCTGGGCTCGGCGTCCGCCGCCGGGGTGTCGGTCGGGCTCAGGGAGGGTTTCCCGGGTCGGTCGTCGCTGGCGGCCGGGGTGTTCGGGGTGGAAGGGGCCGCCGGGGTGGCGGGAGTGGCCGGTTCCGCCGGGCCGGCCTCCGGCGTGGATGGGGCGGTTTCGGCGGGTTCGGCGAAGGGGTCGGCGCCGGCCTGGGCCAGCGAAGCCGGAGCGGGCTGCCCATCCCGGGCGTCGGGGGGGCTCTCCGCGGCGGCGGCTGGGGCGCCCGCGCCCGCCAGCCACAGGACTCCGAGGAGCGGCAGGGAGGCCCTCGCGGCCCAGGGCGTGACGCTTCGAAGCGTGTGGGGCCTGCCGAGGCGAACGCCAATCATGGATGTCGTCTGCAGAGCGGCCTGGCCGCAAAGTGCGCTGACCTTACCGGTAGACCCGTGGTTCAGGACAGACCCCTTGGACCCGTTTGAGGACCTCCCCGTAGGCTTCCACCACCCCGCCCAGGTCCTGGCGGAAGCGATCCTTGTCCAGAATCCTGTCCTGAGCGTCCGCCACCGCCCTGTCCCAGAGGCGGCAGGTGTCGGGACTGATCTCGTCGGCCACCACCAGTTCGCCGGTGGCGGTGAAGCCCAGCTCGATCTTGAAATCCACCAGTTCCAGCCCCACAGGGCCGAACAGGGCCCGCAGACCGTCGTTGACCCGGAAGGCCAGATTCCTGATCGCCTCCAGCTGGGCGGGGGTCACCACACCGAGTCGATCCAGCCTGGCTTCGCTGAGCAGGGGGTCCCCCAGGGCATCGTCCTTGTAATAGAGGTCGAGCAGGGGAGGCTCCAGCGGCGTGCCCGCAGCGATCGGCATCTGACGGCAGAGGGATCCGGCCGCCAGGTTGCGCACCACCACCTCCACCGGCACCACCCGCACCGGCCGCACCATCATCCAGTGGTCGCTGTACAGGCCCCGGTAGTGGGTGGGAACTCCCAGCTGTTCCAGATGCTCGAACAGCAGGGCGGAGATGCGGCAGTTCATCGCCCCCTTGCCCAGCAGCTGGGCTTTCTTGAGGGCATTGAAGGCCGTGGCGTCGTCCTTGTATTCCACCGCCACCACATCCTCCCGGTCGGTGGCATAGACCCGCTTCGCCTTGCCCTCGTAGAGCAGCGGGCCGGTGGCAGGGGACAGGCTCATCAGGAAGGTGGCGGTGTCGTGGGCTGGGTCGGGATCGGATCCGTCGCCGGCTGATCGGCCGCATGGCCGCCGGGGTCGCGGGGCGAGCGCAGCTGGATCTCCAGCTGGCGCACACGGGGGGCCGACGCCGGATCCAGGCGGCGCCAGCGCCATTCCCCGTAGGCATCATCGATGCGGCCGCTGAGCCGCAGACGCCGCTCCAGGGCCCGCTCGGAGGGCAGGGCGGCCTGGGTGTCGAGGAGTTCCGCCACCAGCCCCCAGGCTCCGACCGCCGCCGCCTGCTCCAGGGCCGTCTCCAGCAGGGCCTCCCGCTCCGGAGCGGGCAGTTCCGCCAGCAGACCCACGGCCTGCTGCAGGCGCTCGGCCCCCGCCAGGCCAGGCCGCCGGGCCTGGACCAGCAGCTCTCCGGCGACCCTGGGGAATCCCCTGGATTCCAGGTGGGTGGCCAGCAGTTCCAGGGCCGAGCGGCTGATCAGCGTGCCGTCCTCCCGGCGCTGCAGGGGCAGGGCGAGCTGATCGAGGGGACTGGCTCCCTCCCGCTGCAACCGCTCCAGGGCCAGGGCCGCCCGCCGGTGATCGAGGCCCGCCGAAGCGGCCCGCCACTGCAACTGCAACCACTGCACCCGCTCGGCACCGGCGGCCGGGCCGTAGCGGTTGAGCACGTTCATCGCTTCGCTGGGGGCACGGCAGCTGAGCAGCACATCGGCGTTGGCCAGCACCACCGCCAGCGGCTGGGGGGCCGGATGGATGGTCAGCAGCCGCTGCTGCAGCAGGCGCAGGCGTTCACCCAGGTCGGCGTCGGCGCTCTGGCGACAGGCCCCATCAAGCTGCTCCAGATCGCCCTGTAGCAGCACCTCGGCGAAGGCCTCCTCGCTCAGCAGGGGCGGCGGCTGATCCGTGGCTTCGGGCGCTGTGGGGGCGGCGGATTCGCCGGGGGCAGGGGAGTCGAGGGTGGCCGCTGCCGCCGGGGCCGCCCTGGCAGGCGCCGGCGACAGCCCCGCCAGGGCGGCCAGGGCGACCAGGCCCGCCAGCCGTCCACTCCCGAGCCGCCACCGGGTCCGCCGCCGCCGGTGCCGGCCGGTCTCCGGGCCGGCACCCAGGGGTGGGGCGGCGGTTGAGGCGGCGGTCGAGGAGAATGACAAAGGTGCGGAGCAGCAAGGCAGGTGAGGGCAACCGGTGCAGCACCCGTGCCGGCGCTCAACCTAGGGGAGCTGCCCCCACCGATCCACCCCGTCACGCCCTCCATCCATCCCCATGGTGTCGTCCACCGTCTCCGATGCTTCCCCGACTCCGACCCGGATCCTGGTGGTGGGTGGCGGTGGCCGTGAGAACGCCCTGGGCTGGGCTCTGGCGCGCTGTCCTGGGGTCGAGCAGGTGCTGGTGGCTCCCGGCAACGGCGGCACCGCCGATCTGCCCGGCTGCGGCCAGCTGGCCATCGCCGAAGGCGACCACGTCGCCCTGGCCGCCGCCTGCCGCGACCGGAGCATCGATCTGGTGGTGGTGGGACCGGAGGCACCCCTGGCCGCCGGACTCGCCGACCGGCTGCGGGCGGAGGGCCTGGCGGTCTTCGGCCCAGGGGCCGATGGCGCCCTGCTGGAGGCCAGCAAGCGCTGGGCCAAGGAGCTGATGGCGGCGGCGGGGGTCCCGACGGCGGCGTACTGGTCGGCAACGGATCGGCAGCAGGCACTGGCGGCCCTGGAGCACCACGGCCGGCCTCTGGTGGTGAAGGCCGATGGCCTGGCGGCCGGCAAGGGCGTCACGGTGGCCGAGAGCCTCGAGCAGTGCCGCGAGGCCATCGAGGAGGTGTTCGCCGGCCGCTTCCCGGTCACCGGACCCGGCGGGGAAGCGGCGGCCCCTTCCCTGGTGCTGGAGGAGCGGCTCGAGGGGCCCGAGGTCTCGGTGTTCGCTCTCACCGACGGCTGCTCCATGGTCCTGCTTCCTCCCGCCCAGGACCACAAGCGCATCGGTGAAGGGGACACCGGTCCCAACACCGGCGGCATGGGGGCCTACGCACCGGCACCGCTGCTCGACGCGGCGGGCCTGGAGCAGGTGCGGGGCCTGGTGCTGGAACCGGTGCTCGCGGCCCTGCGCCACCGGGGCATCGACTACCGGGGAGTGATCTTCGCCGGCCTGATGCTCACCCAGGCCGGTCCGAGGGTGATCGAGTTCAACTGCCGTTTCGGCGATCCGGAGTGCGAGACCCTGATGCCGCTGCTGGGGCCGGAACTGGCCCAGGTGCTGCTGGCCTGCGCCCGGGGACGGCTGGAGGAGGCTCCGCCCCTCTCGATCGAACCCCACTGCAGCGCCTGCGTGATCGCTGCCGCCGAGGGGTACCCGGGCGAGGTGCGCCGGGGTGATGCGATCCATGCCGGCCTGGCGGACGATCCCCGGCTGCAGATCTTCCATGCGGGCAGCCGCCGCGCCGAGGACGGCCGGGTGGTCACCGCCGGGGGGCGGGTGCTGGCGGTGGTGGCCCAGGCCGATGACTTCGACACGGCGTTCGAGCGGGCCTACACCGCCCTGGGACAGGTGGCCTTCAAGGGGATGACCTTCCGTCGCGACATCGGCCATCAGGTACGTACGCGCCTCCCGGTGCCCCTCCCATGACGCTGCTCGACCCCACGCCCGTCCAGAGGGGGGCCCAACCACCCGATCCGCTGGGGCTCTGGAGGGAGCGGCTGCAGCGCTGGTGGGCCGAGTTCAGCCTCCAGACGAAGCTGCTGGCGGTCGCCACCCTGGTGGTCAGCCTGCTGATGACGGGCATCACCTTCCTGGCGCTGAATGGCATCCAGCGGGATGCCCGCATGAGCGACACCCGCTATGCCCGCGATCTGGGCCTGCTGCTCTCGGCCAACGTCACCCCCCTGGTGGCCCAGGGCAACGACCGGGAGCTGGCGTCGGTGGCCGAACGCTTCTGGCAGTCCAGCCGCAGCCTTCGCTACATCTTCTTCGCCGATTCCGACGGCGTGATCTACCTGGGCATCCCCATGGGGGGCAGCGCGGGAGCGGGGGAACGCCTGCTCAGCCGCCGCCTGGAGCTGCCCGCCGACATCCAGCGCCGGCCCGACAACCCCCTGATCCGCCAGCACCTCACCCCCGACGGCCAGGTCACCGACGTGTTCGTCCCGATGGTGAGCGACGATCGCTACCTGGGGGTGGTGGCTCTGGGCATCAATCCCAACGAGACGCTCCTGGCCAGCGCGGCCCTCACCCGGGAAGTCACCGTGGCGGTGTTCATCTCCATCTGGGTGCTGGTGATCCTGGGCTCGGTGTTCAACGCCCTCACGATCACCCAGCCGGTGAAGGAACTGCTGCGGGGGGTGCGCTCCATCGCGGGCGGCAACTTCGAGACCCGCATCGCCCTGCCGGTGGGCGGGGAGCTGGGAGAACTGCTCAACGGCTTCAACACCATGGCGTCCCAGCTGGAGGTCTACAAGGCGGCGAACATCGAGGAGCTCACCGCCGCCCAGGTGAAGCAGCAGTCGCTGATCGCCACCATGGCGGATGGGGCGGTGCTGCTCGATGCCGAGGGCCGCATCGTGCTGGCCAACCCCACCGCCCGGCGACTGTTCCGCTGGGAGGGCCGCAACCTGGAGGGCAGTGAGCTGGCCGCCGAGCTTCCCGACCGGCTGGCCATGGAACTGCACGAACCCCTGGACAGCCTGATCGCCTCCGAGCGGGACAACACCGACGTGCGCTGCAGTTTCGGCGAACCCCCCCGCACCCTGCGGATCGTGCTCCAGTCGGTGCGGGATGCCAGCGGCGAAAGCCTCAAGGGGATCGCCATGACCATTCAGGACCTCACCCGTGAGGTGGAACTGAACGCGGCCCAGAGCCGTTTCATCAGCAACGTGTCCCACGAGCTGCGCACTCCCCTGTGCAACATCAAGAGCTACGTGGAGACCCTTCACGACATGGGCGATCTGCTCAGCGCCGGAGAACAGAAGGAGTTCCTCAGCATCGCCAACGCCGAAACCGACCGGCTGGCGAGGCTGGTCACCGATGTGCTCGACCTCTCCCGGCTGGAGTCGGACCGGGTCTGGCAGTTCGAGCCGCTGGAGCTGGCCCCGGCCATCGAGCAGACTCTGCGCACCTACCGGCTCAATGCGGAGGAGAAGGGGGTGAGCCTGGTGTTCGCTACCGACCCCCACCTGCCCCGGGTGCGGGGCAACTGGGACCTGCTCCTGCAGGTGCTCGACAATCTGGTGGGTAATGCCCTGAAGTTCACCCCCAGCGGCGGCCAGCTGCTGTTGCGGGCCTACCCCTGGCCCGACCACTGCCCACTCGAACCGATGGACCAGCCGGGCGACCACCACGCCGCCTGCGCCATCACCTCCCCCCTGCCGCGGCTGCGGGTGGAGATCTCCGACACCGGCTGCGGCATCTCCGAGGCCGACCAGGCGCGCATCTTCGAGCGCTTCTTCCGGGTGGAGAACGACGTGCACACCGAGGCCGGCACCGGTCTGGGTCTCTCGATCGTGCGGGGCATCCTGGAAAAGCACGGCAGCCTGGCCCAGATGGTCAGCGAGCCGGGGGCGGGCACCACCTTCTGGTTCGACCTGCCCCTGGAGCATGCCGACAGTGATGAACTCCAGCTGCAGCTGGAACGGCGGGGGGCCGTGACCGCGGCCTGAGGCGCGCCAGTGCCCTCCGGGTTCAGCCGTCCCCCTCCACGCCTCGCATGATCCTCCCCAGGTCGGCCCGCTCGTCGCTGGTGATGCGGTGGGGCACGCCGCTGATGATGCGCTCGAAATTGACGAAGGAGTCCCTGATCTCGGGGCCGTTGCCGGTGATCACGAATTCCCGGATGCCCTTGTCATGCCAGGAGCCGCGCATCTTGAACACGTTCAGGGCCCGGGCCATCTCACCGCGGATCTCCACGTACTGCAGCATCAGGATCGTGTCGGTGATGGTGGAGATGTGGGAATCAGTGATCGAGTGGCTGCCCATGAACTCCTCGGAGGTGTTGGTGAAGAAGCCTGCGATCTCCTCCTGTTTGGCGTAGCCCGTCACGCCGATCACAAACTGCCGGAAGGTGTTTTGGCTCACACCCCTGGCCAGGGCCGAGAGGGAATCGATCGCCATCCGGGAGGGCTTGAACTCGCTGATCTCCGTCTTGATGATCTGCAGGTGATCTTCCAGTCCCGTGGATTCGGGATAGGCACAGATGATCTTGAGCAGGCCGTCCTGCTCCATCTGCTCGAAGTCGATCCCCCAGCTGGTGGCGTTGCGCAGCAGCTGGGAGCGGGATTCCTCGTAGGCGAACAGGATCGCCCGCTCCTTGCTGCGACAGGCATCCTCCACGAACTTGCTGACCAGCAGCGTCTTGCCGGTGCCGGTGGCGCCGGTGGCGAGAATGATCGAATCCTTGAAGAAACCGCCGCCACACATCTCATCCAGCCGGGCCACGCCGGAGCTCAGGCGCACGTTTGAGGAGCGCTGGGTGAGGCGCATGGCTCCGAGGGGGAACACGCTGATGCCGTGGCTGCCCATGGTGAAGGGAAACTCCCCCTTCATGTGGGTGGTGCCGCGGAGCTTGAGGATCTCCACCGTGCGCCGCCGCCGCTCCCCCTCCAGCACATTGCGCAGGATCACGACGTTGTCGGAGACGAATTCCTCGACGCCATAGCGGGCGATGGGGCCGTACTCCTCGATCCGCTCGGTGGTCATCACCGTGGTGACGCCGATCTCCTTGAGTCGGGCGATCAGTCGGAAGATCTCCCGTCGCACCACGGAGATCGCGTCGTACTGCTGGAAGACGGCCGTGATCGAATCGATGGCCACCCGCTTGGCCTTGTATTTGCGGATCGCGTAGTTGATTCTCTCGATCAGTCCGGAGAGATCGAAACTGCCGGACACCTCCTGGCCATCGGGATCGGGGGACGCATCCAGGACGAACAGCTTGTCCTGCTCCACCATTTCCTGCAGGTCCCAGCCGAAGCTGGCCGCATTGCGCACGATGTCGAGTGGCGACTCCTCAAAGGTGACGAAGATCCCGTGTTCGTTGAACTGGCGGATGCCGTTGCAGAGGAAATTCAACGAGAAGACGGTTTTCCCGGTCCCCGATGTGCCACTGATCAGGGTCGACCGGCCGATCGGCAGGCCGCCATGGCAGATGTCGTCAAAGCCTTCGATCCCCGTGGGCAGCTTCTGCACCTGCATCCGGCCGCCCCCTGGGGACGGGGAGATGGCACCGGAGGAGAAGTTCGTGGGATCCTGCATCGAAGGGATGGACGGACGAATGGGCTGATGGGGAAGGGAAGCAAGATGACGGCATACGGGCGCTCTGCCGATTCGCCTGAGATTCAGGAGGTTCCTGGCCCGGCGGCCTCATCAGCGCCGTCCTCGTCGTCGTCACTGAGGCCGAAATCTTCGGACAGTTCCTCATAGAGGAGATCCAATCCGATCAGCACCCGTTCCCGATCGGAGAGGTCGCCGATGATGCGGCGAACCGGTGGTGGCAGGATTTTGGCAAGGGTGGGGGTGGCCAGGATTTTGTCCTCTTCAGCGAGCTGGGGATTCTTGAGCACATCAATCACCTTGAGGGCATACACGCCACGGAACTCCGACTCGAGAATGTCGCGCAGCGTTTTAAGCGCTCGCATGGAATTGGGCGTGTTCCCTGCCACGTAGAGCTTGAGAATGTAGGTCTTGCGGAATGTCATGGAAGGGGGCTGGTTGAAGGAGAGTGCGACTCAGGCAGGGCTCCGGAAACGACGGGCAGATCGGGAGGCACGGAACGCCGGTACATTTCACAGAGGTGAGCCATGACATCGAGAAGGGCCAGGCGGTAGTCCTGTAGAAAATCATTTTTCTGGCCTTTGAGCATCAGCTGTTTTCTGATTTCTTCGATCAGAACCATGTGGATCTCCACTGTTCTGGTGATCGGCAGATCGGCAAAGAAAGCCGTGTTCACGAAGCTTTCGATCGCCTGGTTGGCCGCTGCCGGATCCTTGAAGTAGCTGATCAGCAGATCGCGGTACGTGCGCGTGAGGGACCCCAGCAGATCGCTGCGCTCTCCGGCTGGCAGGTTGCGCAGGAAGCGCGAAGGATCCCGTTTGTAATAGACGCCCAGGTAACCCAGGCGGCCCTGGAGCCGATTGGGCAGTTTCCAGCCATCCGGGAGTGGCCGAATGGTGCGGCGCAGAAAGCGGGACACCGCGGCATCCAGGCTGTAGCTGAGCTGCTCCAGCTGGTCGGGGGGGAGGCGCACCTCGGCATCGTGAAACAGCACCTTGCCGCTCACCGGCCCGATCACCACGGCCGGCCACTGCAACCCAAGCGCCTGCAGGGCGCCGAACAGGATCGCGTCCACGCTGCCCTCCTCCAGCAGGAGGGCGTCAAACTCCTCCCGGCGACCCTCGAGTTCACGGACTGGATCGTCTGCCGGATCCAATGGCACGAGCCGGTAGCGCCCGCCCTTCAGACCCTGGATGCAGGACTCCGCCAGGGCGGGACTGCGGATGAGCGAAACGATGGTGAGAGCCGGTTGGGGCATCGACCGCTGCGGCGGGGAGCTCCCCAGGACGGGCCGATTCTTGACGAAAGGGAGCCCCGGACGGGAGGATCTTTGTTCTGTCTTTCGATTCCGTGCGTCCAGGCCGAATGGCGGTTTCGAGCCGCCAGCCTGGCCACGCCCCCAGCGCGATGACTCCAGCAACCCCCAGCGACACCACCGGTCCGTACGCGATCGTCGAAGCCTCCGGCCAGCAGTTCTGGCTTCAGCCCGAGCGCTATGTCGATCTCGACCGGCTGAGCGCCGACGTCGACTCCACCGTGACGCTCGACAACGTTCTGTTGATCAAGGACGGCTCCGGCACCACCCTCGGCCAGCCCTATGTGGAGGGAGCCACGGTTGAGCTCAAGGTGCTGGCCCACCGCCGCGGCCAGAAGATCATCGTTTACAAGATGCGTCCCAAGAAGAAGACCCGGCGCAAGAACGGCCACCGTCAGGAACTCACTCGCGTGATGGTTCAGGCGATCAAGGTGGGCGGCAAGGCGATCGCCTGATCCGGCCCTTTCTCTATCCTTCAATTCCCACTCCCTGCTGCTCCTCCCATGGCCCACAAGAAAGGCACGGGTTCCACCCGCAACGGCCGCGATTCCAATGCCAAACGCCTGGGCGTCAAGCGCTACGGCGGTGAGACCGTCAGCGCCGGCTCGATCCTGATCCGCCAGCGCGGCACTTCGGTGATCCCCGGCATCAACGTCGGCCGAGGCTCCGACGACACCCTTTTCGCCCTGGTGGACGGGGTGGTGAACTTCGACTCGATCAAGCGCGGCCTGCGCAACCGCAAGCGCATCAACATCGCCGTCGGCGCCTAGCCCAGAGGGGCGTCGGCCAATTCGGTGCCGTCCCCCGGCACCTTGAGGTAGCGCCTCAGCCAGCCCACCAGCAGGTAGAAAGGCAGGGTGTCCGCCAGGGCCGCCAGCAGCTTGAACACATAGCCGCTGGCGATGTAGACCCCGAGCTGGGGCAGCACCGGTTCCCCGGCACGGATCGGCAGCACATGGGCGGCGTAGTGGCTGATCAGCACCACCGCCGAGGTGTCCACCACCTGGCTGATCAGGGTGGAGCCGTTGTTGCGGAGCCACAGGGCCTTGCCGTTGCTGAAGCGCTTCCAGAAATGGAACAGGCGCACATCGGTGAACTGGGCGGCCATGTAGGCGGCCATTGACGCCCCCACGGCACCGAAGGCCAGCCGGCGCACCTCGAAGAAGACCGGCACCCCTTCGGCGTCGGTGCTGAGCGGCAGCCCCGCCGCGCCGCCGAAGCCATCGAGCCCCGGCAGGATGCCGCCCAGCCAGAGGATCAGCACGATCCAGCCGTTGAGCATCAGCCCCACCCACACCACCTGGGAGGCGCGCCGCTCGCCCCAGATCTCGCTGATCAGGTCGGTGCACAGGAACGTGACGGGATAGGGCAGGGCTCCCACCGCCACGATGATCGGGAAGGAGCCGATGCTGCCCAGGTTCAGGAACCGGGTCAGTCCCAGGATGTTGAGCATCCCCATGGTCCCCAGGAAGATGCCGGCCAGCACCAGAAAGGTCACCTCGCGCCGGTCCTGCAACGTCATCGGCGCCTGAGCATGGAAGAAGGTTCCACCAGGCTGCCGCCTCCCCCCCAGCCGCGCCACGAAAACGTCCCGCTGCCGCAGCCCCTGTGCGGCTTCCTGGTGCTCGACAAGCCCGCCGGCCTCACCTCCCACGACGCCGTCGCCCGGGTGCGGCGGGCCTACGGACTGCGGCGGGTGGGCCATGGCGGCACCCTCGATCCGGCCGTCACCGGGGTGCTGCCCATCGCCCTCGGCCCGGCCACCCGGCTGCTGCCCTACCTGGGCGGCGAAAAGACCTACCGCGGCACGGTGCAGCTGGGTCTGCGCACCAGCACCGACGACCTGGAGGGGGAGGTCATGGACCAGGTCCCCGTGCCTGCCCTCGCGTCTCAGCAGGTGGAGCGGGCCCTGGCCCCCTTCCGGGGGGAGATTCTGCAGGTGCCTCCCCAGGTGTCCGCCGTGCATGTGGACGGCCGGCGGGCCCATGCCAGGGTCCGGGCGGGGGAGGTGCTGGAGCTGAAGCCACGGCCGGCGGTGATCCACGCCCTGGAGCTGCTCGACTGGAACCCCGCCACCGGTCGCCTGGAGCTGGAGCTGCGCTGCTCCGCCGGCACTTATGTGCGGGCCCTGGCGCGGGATCTGGGCGCGGCACTGGGCTGCGGTGGCGCCCTGGCCAGCCTGCGCCGCACCGCCGCCCTCGGTTTCTACCTCGAGCAGGCCATCCCCCTGGAGCACCTGACCAGCGCCCCGCTGCCTCCGGTGCTCGACCCCCTCGAGGCCCTTGTGGACCTGCCGCGCCAGCGGCTCGATCCGGACCAGGTGATGGCCTGGCGCTGTGGCCGATCCCTGCCCCGTACGGTGGAGCAGCTGCCCGAGGGGGCCGTCGCCGTGCTCACGCCGGATGGCAATCTGGCGGGCATCGCCCGTGCCGATGGCGAGGGACTGCTCCTGCCCCGGCTGGTGTTTGACGCTGCCGGCTGAACCGCTCCCGATCCGCTTCCGTTTCCGCTTCCGCTTCCGATCCCGCGATGGCCGGCCACAGCAAATGGGCCCAGATCAAACGCACCAAGGCGGTGGTGGATGCGAAGCGGGGAGCGGTCTTCACCCGTCTGGGTCGGGAGATCACCGTGGCGGCAAGGGGCGGCGGTGATCCGACCGGCAATTTCCAGCTGCGCACCGCCATCGAGAAGGCCAAGGCGGCGGGGGTGCCCAACGCCAACATCGACCGGGCCATCGCCAAGGGCAGCGGCCAGGGGGGTGGAGGGGCGGAGCTGTTCGAAGCGGTGCGCTACGAGGGCTACGGCCCGGGGGGAGTGGCGGTGCTGATCGAGGCCCTCACCGACAACCGCAACCGCACCGCCGCCGATCTGCGGCTGGCTTTCGGCAAGCACGGCGGCAACCTCGGCGAGACCGGCTGCGTCAGCTACCTGTTCGACCAGCGGGCCGTGGTGCGGCTGGCCCTGCCGGACGCCGACGAGGAGACCCTGCTGGAGAACCTGCTGGCCCTCGAGGAACAGGGCGGGGCGGCGGCCCTGGGTTACGCCATCGATCCCGAGGGCGTCGATGTGTTCGGGGTCTTCGCCGATCTGGAAGCGCTGCAGGATGGCCTTCGGGATCGGGGCCTGCCGGTGGCGGGCTGGGAGCATCGCTGGCTCGCTTCCCTGCCCTGTCGCATCGAGGACGCCACCGTTCTGGCCGCCTGCCTGCGCATGCTCGACGTGCTGGAGGATCTCGATGACGTGCGCAGCGTCACGCCCAATCTCGAGGCGGACGACGCCCTGATGGACGCGGCCCTGCTCAGCTGAAGCCTGCACCGCTGCTGATGGCCCCGGGCCCCTCAGCCCATGGCGGCGGCGTCGACGATCACAGTCAGGGCGGGATGCCGCTGCAGCCAGCTGGCGGGCAGCTCCGGTGTCGGAGGCTCCCGCAGGGCGCGGCGCAGGATGGACGCCTTCTCCGCACCGGTGACCACTAGCAGCACCCGGCGGGCCGAGAGGATGTCGGCCATCCCCAGGGTGATGGCGTGGCGCGGCACGGCGCTGGAGTCTCCGTGGAAGTCGACGGCGTTCTGGGCCCGGGTCCGGGCGCTGAGTGCCACGCAGCGGCAGGGGACCGCCGCGTCCGAGGGAGGTTCGTTGAAGCCCACATGGCCGTTGAGGCCCAGGCCCAGCAGCTGCAGGCCGATGCCGCCGGCCCGGTGCACCGTGTCGGCATAACGCCGCGCTTCGTCAGCCGGATCAGGGGCTAGGCCGTCGGGGAGTCGCACCCGGTCGGGGGCCAGGCCGAGGGGCTCGACCACCTGCCGGGCCATGGTGGCGGCGAAGGAGGCGGGATGCTGGGGTTCCAGTCCCACGTACTCGTCGAGGTTGAAGCTGCACCAGGTGTCGCGCAACCGGGCGGCCAGGACGGGGTCGAGGGCCCCTATCCGCCGGGCCAGGGCGGCGTAGACGGGCGCCATGGTGCGACCGGTGGCCAGGCCCAGGGGCCGCTCCGGCCGCAGTCGATCGGCCAGCAGCAGGGACGCCACCCTCTCGGCCACGGCCGCGGCATCGACCAGCGCAACGGGGCGGATGGGGGCTGGGGAGCGCCTCAAGCGGCAGGGTTCAGAGGGAGGAGTAGGGGAGGATCCGGGCCCCCTGGTAATAGTGCCTCAGGATCTCCCGGTAGTCCTCGCCCCGCAGGGCCAGGCCATAGGCGCCCCACTGGCTCATGCCCACGCCGTGGCCGAAGCCGCGCCCGTTCACCACCAGGGCCGGCGCGGCCGGGGGCCGGGGCGCCAGCCAGGGCGCCTGCACCAGGGTGGCGGCCACGGATTCCAGCACGCCGGGCCCGAACACCCCCGGCAGGGCGGGCAGTGGCGGTGGGAACGGGTAGCTCCGGGAGGGAGCCTCGAAGGCGAATCGGGCCATGGTGCTGCGCAGGCCGAGCCGCTGGCGCAGTTCCGCCCCGGAGAGCAGCAGGGAGCCGCCGGGGCCTGTCACCTTCGCCTGGCGGATTCGGCCCGAGCTGGTGGTGGCGAGGAGATCGATGCGGAAGGCCCCACCGATCTCGCGGAAGGCCTTCGCCAGCTGGTCGGCTTCGATGCGCAGCTGCCAGGCGTGCACCGGACTGGCTTCGTCGAAATCAGTCACGCTCACCAGATAGGGCAGTTGCTGCCGCCAGATCTCGCCGCTGTTCTCGGTCAGGCCACCGCTGCTGCTGTGGAAGACCGCGTTGATCAGCCCCGCACCGTGCACCAGCACCTGGGAGCGGGTGCTGCGCACCGCTTCGCGGGTGGAGTCGGTTTCGGCCTCCACCCCCTTGTAAACCTGGCTGGCCACCGTCGCCTTGAGGTCGAAGGGGGCTGCCGGCCGCCGCTGGCGCAGGGCATAGGTGCGTGCCGCCACGGCCTGGGCCCGCAGGGCCGCCTGCGGCCAGGTGGCCGGCATCTCGCTGCCCACCACGCTGGGCAGGTAACTCTCCACATCAATCAGGTTGATCGCCTGCAGCCGGTCGCCCTCCTGCCGCACCAGCAGCCGGCCGCGGTAGCGGCGCTGCTGCAGGGTCAGGAGGGCCTCCCCGCTGCGGCCCCGGGCCGGGGCGGGATCGATCCAGGCCTGCTGCAGCGGCAGGGACACGCGTCGGGGGGTGCCGGCTCTGCCCAGCAGCCGGGCCTCCAGGGCAGACCCGCTGCGGCGCAGCTCCAGCCCTTCGCCAGGGGGGATCTCCAGCAGGGTGCGGCCCTTGCCATCCCCGAGGCGCAGGGGGGCGCTGCCGGCCTCCAGCTCCAGGCTGGGAGCCTCCTGCAGCAGCACGCGCACCATCGGTTCCGGGGCGATGGCCTGCAGGGGAGGCGGCGACGCCAGGGCGGCGGGCAGCAGCGCCAGCGGCAGGCCGGCGCGCCATCCAAGGCGGAGCAGGGACACGGGGGTGCGCCAGCGACAACGGGTCATTGTGGCCGCGCCTTTCGGCCATTGCCACTGCGCCGGCCGGTCCACTGGCCGGCGCAGTGGCGTGGCAGCATGCGGCCTGAGGCCCCTTGGGCGTGCAGATCACCTTCCTGGGAACCAGTTCCGGCGTTCCCACCCGCGCCCGCAACGTCTCCGCCGTGGCCCTGCGCCTGCCCCAGCGGGCCGAGCTCTGGCTGTTCGACTGCGGCGAGGGCACCCAGCACCAGTTCCTGCGCAGCGACCTGCGGGTGTCCCAGCTGCGCCGCATCTTCGTCACCCACATGCACGGCGACCACGTCTTCGGTCTGCCGGGCCTGCTGGCCAGCCTGGGCCTGGCGGGCAGCTGCGGCGGCATCGATCTCTACGGGCCCGATCCCCTGCGCGACTATCTGGAGGGGGTGATGCGCACCTCCTCCACCCGCATCGGCTACCCCCTGCGCACCCATCGGGTGCGGGAGGCGGCGGCCTCGGGCCGTGTGCTGCTCGACGACGATGACCTCACGGTGCGCTGTGCGCCGCTCACCCACCGGGTGCCGGCCTATGCCTACCGGGTGGATCAGAAGGAGCGACCCGGGCGCTTCGACGTGGCCCAGGCCCGGGCCCTGGGCATCCCTCCCGGACCGATCTATGCCGAGCTGAAGGCCGGCCACTGCGTCACCCTCGACGATGGCCGGGTGATCCGCGGCGAGGCCCTGTGCGGACCGCCCCGGCCGGGTTGCAGCGTCGTCTACTGCACCGACACGGTGTTCAGCGAGGCGGCGGTGGCGCTGGCACAGGGGGCCGACCTGCTCATCCACGAATCCACCTTCTCCCACGGGGAGGCGGACCTGGCCATCGCCCGCCAGCACTCCACCAGCACCATGGCCGCCCAGACGGCCCTGGAGGCCGGGGTGAAGCGGCTGGCACTCACCCACCTGAGCCCCCGCTACGTGGCCGGCAATTCCATGACCCCCGACGACCTGGTGGCCGAAGCCCGCGCCATCTTTCCCGAGACGATCGTGGCGAAGGACTTCCTCAGCCTTGAGGTTGGGGCGGCCGGCTGAGCCTGCAACAGTTCGCGTGATTCCGTTCCGGCGGACCCGTCGCCCGTGATACAAGATCTCAGTTGCGGTCCAACCGCCATTACGCCGGCTTCTCCCATGGCCCCCCTCTTTCGCTCAGCCGCCCCCTGTTCAGCCGTCTGCCGCTCCGCTGTCCGTGCCGTCGCCCGGATCCTGCTGATCCTGCCCCTGGCCCTGCTGGTCTGCTTCGCGGGCCCTGCGGCTGCAGCCCAGTGGAGCGCCGAAGACCTCACGGTGCCGGTCTCTGCCGACGGCACCCTGGTGACCTTCAGCGAGAAGGAGATCAAGACCGGCCGCAAGCTCTTCAACGACAGCTGCGGCACCTGCCATGCCGGCGGCATCACCAAGACCAACCAGAACGTGGGCCTGGATCCTGAAACCCTCGCCCTGGCAACGCCTGCCCGGGATTCGGTGGAGTCTCTGGTGGACTACATGAAGGACCCCACCTCCTACGACGGCGAATACAGCATCTCCGACATCCACCCCAGCATGCGCAGCAGCGACGTGTTCGTGAAGATGCGGGATCTGGACGACGAGGACCTGCGCCTGATCGCGGGCTACATCCTGGTGGCCCCCAAGGTTCAGGGCATCCAGTGGGGCGGAGGCAAGGTCTACTTCTGAAGCCCGCGCCTGCATCCCACCCGCCGGCGGCCCTCGGGTCGCCGGTTTTTTCATGGCTGCGCGCCGGCCGTTCAGGGCGTCGGAGCGGCGGCAGGGGGGGCCAGGTTGCCCGGCTCCATGGAGGCCGGCAGCTTGCTGTACCACCACTCCTGCAGGGCGGGAGCCAGCCGCTGGGGGAACAGGGTGATCACGGTGCGGGTGGGCCTGGCCCCGGGCTGGAGCAGCTCCACGGCGTAGGAGGGGCAGCGTCGGGCGGCCAGGTCGGCCACGAAGCGACGGCCGACCCGGCGCCAGCTGGGCTCCTTGCTGCGCCAGGCGAGCCGGCAGCAGGGCCAGGGCAGCTCCTCCCGGTCGAACAGGCGGCAGCACGGCCCCAGCACCCGGTAGCTGTACTGGCCGCCGGGGCTGGGATGCTCGCTGCCGGAGGTCAGCACGCTGTCCACCTGGAGTGACATGAAAAAGCCACCCCGGGGGGTGGCGGAGAAGGACAGGAGGTTTCCGGGCCCTCCCCTCCGCAGGGGAGAGAAAACCCGTGGAGCTCAGTAGAGCTCTTCTTCGGTGTGGGTCTTGATGGTGACGTCGGAGGTGGGGTAGGCCACGCAGGTGAGCACGAAGCCGGCTTCGATCTGGTCGTCGTCGAGGAAGCTCTGATCCGACTGGTCAACGGTGCCGGAGGTCAGCTTGCCGGCGCAGGTGGAACAGGCGCCCGCGCGGCAGGAGTAGGGCAGGTCGATGCCCTGCTCTTCTGCGGCGTCGAGGATGTACTGGTCGTCAGGAACCTCGATGGTCTTGTTCAGGCCCTCGCTCTCGTTGACGAGGGTGACCTTGTAGGAAGCCATGGAAGAGATTGGAGCTCACAGACACCCGGCAGCCAGGGCCTGTAGGACTCGCCCTTCCTACATCCGCCGGGGGGCATTCCCGGCGATCTGGGCCCCGCAGGCCGGGAAGCCCAATCAAAGCCAGGACACACATCAGCGTGCCTTATGCAACATCCGGTGCTGTCCGGATCCGCAGCAGGGCCCAGCGATCCTGCTCGATCCGCTGCTCCACTTGCCAGCCCGCGACGTTGAGATCCCTTTCCAGAGCTGGGGCCTGATCCACCAGCAGGCCGCTGAGCAGGCCCACCCCCCCGGGCGCCAGCAGGCGAACAAAGCAGGGGAGGAGCGCCTCGATCACCGGCGCCAGGATGTTGCAGAGCAGCAGATCCGCGGCCTGCCCCCCCAGCAGCTCCGCCAGCGCCTCCGCCGAGCCCTGGCGGACCGTCAGGGGCGTGGGGCCCTCTCCACCCTCCACGGGGCCCCCGAGGCCGTTCAGGGCGGCGTTCTCCCGGGTGGCACGCTCCGCCAGCGGATCGATGTCGGCGGCCGCCACCGTGGCTGCCCCCAGGCGCAGGGCCGCCAGCCCCAGGATGCCGCTGCCGCAGCCCAGATCGGCCACCCGCAGGCCCTGCAGTCCCGTCCCGCGGCCCGTTGCCTCCCGCTCCTCTGCCAGGGCCTCCAAAGCTTCCATGCAGAGCCGGGTGGTGGGGTGGCTGCCGGTGCCGAAGGCACTGCCCGGGTCGATGCGGATCACCAGGCGCCCAGCGTGCTCCTCGGGCACCGCCAGCCAGGCCGGCAGCACCAGCAGCCGCTGGCCCACCGGATCGGCCCGCCAGTGGCTCTTCCAGCTCAGGCTCCAGTCCTCATCGTCCTGCCGCTGCCAGCGGATCGGCGGCAGGGCCAGGCCGAAGGGCTCCCCCAGGGGCCCGAGGGCCCGCTCCAGTTGCTCCCGCTCCCTTGCGGGCCAGTCGCTCTCCGGCAGCCAGGCCAGCAGCAGGCGGCGTTCCGGTGCCTCGGGGGGATGCTGCAGGGCGACCCGGCTGACCCCCAGCAGGGGCAGCTTCCAGAGCAGGGATTCCTCCAGTTCGGCCGGTGCGGCCATTTCCAGCCGCCACCAGCCCAGGCCCATCAGAGGGTGACCGGATGGGCGGCCTGGATGCCGTTGATGGCATGGATCGCCGCCAGCAGGCTGGGGGGGATCGGATCGTCGACGCTGAGCACCATCACCGCATCCCCCCGCACGATGCGTCGCCCCACCTGCATCGAGGCGATGTTGACGTTGTGCTCGCCGAGCAGGGAACCCAGCTGGCCGATGATGCCGGGCATGTCCCGGTGGCGGGTGAAGAGCATGTGACGGCTGGGCGTCACGTTCACCGGGAATTCGTCGATCGTGGTGATGCGCAGTTCCCCGTCGGTGAACACCGCGCCGGTGACGCTGTGGTTGCCCCGGGGGCTGCGGGAGCTGAGCTGGAGGGAACCGCCGGCGAAATCACGGCTGGCGTCGTCTTTCACCTCAAGCACGTGGATGCCCCGCTCCTTCGCCTCCAGGGTGGCGTTGACGTAGTTGATGCTGTCCCCCAGGGCGGTGGACAGGATGCCCTTGAGGGCGGCCACCACCAGGGGCTGGGCCGGATGGGAGGCGAACTCCCCCTGCAGCCGCACTTCCAGTTCGCTGATCTGGCCGCCGGCCAGCTGGCTGAGCAGCAGGCCAAGGGTCTCGGCCAGCTGCAGGTGGGGCTTGAGCTGCTCCATCACCTCGGCGGTCAGGCCGGGGATGTTGACGGCGCTGCGGGCCGGCAGGCCCAGCAGCACGTCGCGGATCTGTTCGGCCACGTCGATGGCCACGTTCTCCTGGGCTTCCTCGGTGGAGGCCCCCAGGTGGGGGGTGAGGATCAGCCGCTCCTTCACTGCGCGCAGGGGCGAATCGGCCGCCAGGGGCTCCCGGGCATACACATCCAGGGCGGCCCCGGCGATGACCCGGTTCTCCACCGCATCGGCCAGGGCCTGCTCGTCGATGATGCCGCCGCGGGCGCAGTTCACCAGCCGGGCCGTGGGCTTCATGGTGGCCAGCAGCTCCGCATTCACCAGGTTCTCGGTGTCGGGGGTGCGGGGCAGGTGCAGGCTGACGTAGTCAGCCTCGGCGAACAGCTGGGCCAGGGGCAGCAGCCGCACCTGCAGCAGCTGGGCCCGCTCGGCGGAGATGAAGGGGTCGTAGGCGGCCACGTCCATGCCCAGGGCCCGGGCGACCCGGGCCACGTGGGAGCCGATCTTGCCGAGACCCACCACCCCCAGGATCTTCTTGTAGAGCTCGTTGCCCACGTAGGTCTTGCGGTCCCAGCCGCCGGCGATCGTGCTGGTGTGGGCGTGAGGCACGTGCCGCGAGAGGGAGAGCATCAGCGCCAGGGCGTGCTCGGCGGCGGCGATGGTGTTGCCTTCCGGGGAATTGACCACGATCACGCCGCGGCGGGTGGCGGCGGGCACATCGACGTTGTCGACCCCCACACCGGCCCGGCCGATGATGCGCAGATGGCTGGCGGCCTCGATCACTTCCCCGGTCACCTGGGTGCCGGAGCGGACCATCAGGGCGTCGTAGTCGCCGATGCATCCCACCAGCTGCTCCGGGCTGAGGCCCGTGCGCACGTCCACCTGGGCCACCTGGGAGAGGATGTCGATCCCCGCCTGGTCAATGGGATCGGAGACCAGAACCTTCGTCATGTCCGGCAGCGGTACGGGGGGCGGGGGGTACGCCCCAGGGGGGCAGGCCGGAGGTGCAGTGTAGAGAGCGGTGTGATGGCAGGTTCATGTCCCTGAGCGTGGTGGTCGTGCTGGACGACCGGGAGCGGCTGCACGAGCTGCGGGATCGGTTGCAGGCCCTGCAGCCGGCCCTGACCCGGGTGCTGGCCATCGGCAGCGGCGAGGCCTCCCTCACGGATGTCGATCGGCTGAATCCGGCCGCGGCCCGGCGCCAGCGCCAGCGGTCGCTGGTGCGCTGGCTGCTGCCCTTCGGCTTCTTAGCCGGGCTCACCTTCACCCAGATCACCGACCTGCACACGTTCAGCTTCGCCGGTCCCCTGGGAGAGCCCCTGATCGGCGGCCTGCTGGGCATGGGCTCCGGCTGGATGGGCAGCTTCGCCGCCGCCGCCAGCGTCAGCTCCGAGGAGGACGACCGGATCCGCATCCTGCGCAACCGGCTGGAGGAGGGCTGCTGGCTGCTGCTGGTGGAAGCGCCCGTGGGCCGCGAGATTCCCTGGACGACCCTGCAGCAGTCCCGGCCGAAGGCGGTCGTGCGCCTCGACGACACCTGAGGCCCGCCCCGATGCTGCCGCGTCGCGAACTTCTGGAGGGAAGCCGCCACCCCGAGGACCTGGAGCGTCTCCTGGTCCTGGCCGAAACAGCGCTGCGCACCTGGGAGCCCCAGGCCAGCGGCTTTCTGGCCGGGGCGGTGCGGGAGGAGGCGGAAACCCGGCTGGGCGGCCTCAGCGAGCTGACCCTGGCCAGCGAGGGCGGCCATCCGGCGGCCGAGCGTCGCTGCCTGCTGCTGGCCCGGGCAGGGGCGGAGCCGGCCGTTCCTGCGTTGATGGGGCTGGAGATCAGCGGCAATTTCCTCTTCGATCCCGCCACCGCCGCCGACATGGTGGAGGGTCTGGCACGGGCCGGGGCCGGCGAGGGGGAGCGGGGGGACCTGTGGCTGCGGGGGGATCGGGGTGCCCAGGCCATCGTCACGGCGGCCCTGGCCGCCCGGCTGGACGGGATCGAGGGAATGGTGCGGACGGTGCCGGTGCGCTTCGAGGCCCGCCCCATCGATGAGCTGCAGCTGCCCGCCCAGCGCAAGCCCCGGCTGCTGACCACGGTGGAAGCCTCCTTGCGGCTGGATGCCCTGGCGTCCGCCGGCTTCGGTCTGTCACGCAACCGCATGGCGGCCCTGATCCGCCAGGGGGTCGTGCGCATCGACTGGAAGGTGGTCACCAGCCCCAGCCGGGAGCTGGCGGTGGGCTCACGGATCCAGCTGGTTGACCGGGGCGAGCTGGTGCTGCTGGCGATCGATCCCACCAAGCGGGAGCGGTTCCGGATCCGGATGGAGCGCCACTGAGGGGCTGCTCGGAGGCCCCGGAGGTCGGCGGCGGGGGCAAGTTGACAGGGGGGAAGGCCGGCGAGTAGGAAAAGCGCTGTGGATAAGGGGTCTGCTCCATCGGACCCCGTCATGCTGATGGCGCCAACCGCGGCGCAGGCGAACGAGCGGCTCGATTCCCATCGAACCGTTCTTCATCCTCTCATCTGCATTGTTCCAGCATCACGCTCCAGGATCACAGTTTCAGGATCACAGTTTCAGCTTCATCGTTATCCCAGTCACGGGCGATTAGCTCAGAGGTAGAGCACTACCTTGACACGGTAGGAGTCACTGGTTCGATTCCAGTATCGCCCATCAACTTTCGGCCCATAACGCCTATAACAATCGTTATGACGGCCGTTGGTGAGATTCACCGATCTCCTCGCTGCTACGGTCTGCCGATCGTGATCGCGAGCCTGCCAGCGTGAGCCCGACAGAGGCACCCGCAGCCCCTTCCTGCACGGTGGTGGTCGGCCTCGGTCGATCGGGTCTCGGTGCCGCCCGTCTGCTCCATGCCCGCGGCGAGACGGTGGTGGTGCTCGACAGCGGCGACACGGCGGAACTCCGCAGCCGCGCCGCCCTGCTGGCGGCCGAGGCCATACCCGTCCACCTGGGGGTGCCCCTCAGCGCCGAGGTGTTCCAGGCCCTCCCCATGCCCCCGGCTGTGGTGGTGGTGAGTCCCGGCATCCCCTGGGACCACCCGGTGCTGGAGGGCCTGCGCCAGCAGGGGGTGCAGGTGGTGGGTGAAATCGTGCCCGCCTGGCAGGCCAGCCGGGACGTGCCCTGGATCGGCATCACCGGCACCAATGGCAAGACCACCGTCACCTGCCTGGTCCACCACCTGCTGGAGCAGGCGGGCCGGGATGCGCCCATGTGCGGCAATGTCGGCGTCTCGGCGGCCGAGGTGGTGCTGCAACGGCGCCTGGAGGGCGGCCCCCGCCCGGACTGGCTGGTGGTGGAACTGAGCAGCTATCAGCTGGAGGCGGCTGCCGCCATCGCCCCCGCCATCGGCGTCTGGACCACCCTCACCCCCGATCACCTGGAGCGCCACGGCACCCTCGCCGTCTACCGGGGCATCAAGCGGCGCCTGCTGGAACACTGCCGGGTCCGCATCCTCAACGCTGACGATCCGGACCTGCGCCGCCATGCCGCCAGCTGGGATGAGGCCGACTGGGTCAGCGCCGGTCCCCGGGAGGCCCTGCCGGCGGAAGTGGATCCCTGTCTCTGGATCGATCGGGAGGGCCTGGTGCAGGGCCGCCAGGGGCCCCTGTTCCCCGCCAGCGCCCTGGCGATGCCCGGGCAGCACAATCGCCAGAACCTGCTGCTGGCTGTGGCGGTGGGCCTCCATGCGGGCCTGGAGCCGGCGGCCATGGAGGCCGCCTGCCGTTGCTTCACCGGCGTTCCCCACCGGCTGGAGCGGGTTCGTCGCCTGAACGGGGTGACCTGGTTCAACGACAGCAAGGCCACCAACTACGACGCGGCGGCGGTGGCCCTGCAGGCCTTGGAGGGGCCCCTGGTGGTGCTGGCCGGCGGCGAGTCGAAACAGGGTGATGCCCGGGCCTGGCTGGAGCTGCTCCAGGAACGGGCGGCGGTGGTGGTGCTCTACGGCGCCGCCCGGGAGGAATTCGCCGGTCTGCTGCACGCCAGCGGCTACGGCGGTGCCGTGCACAGCCTCGAAGGAATGGCGGAAGCGGTGGCGCTGGCGGCGGAACTGGCCCCCGCTGCCGGCTGCCGGGGGGTGCTGCTGTCCCCGGCCTGTGCCAGCTTCGACCAGTACACCGACTTCGAAGCCCGCGGCGAGCATTTCCGCCGGCTGGTGCTGGCACTCTGAGTCGGATCTGAGGCGAACGATCCATGGCCTGGTGGTTGATGAAGAGCGAGCCGGATGTCTACGGCATTCAGCATCTGCAGGCGGAAGGCACCACGCTGTGGGACGGCATCCGTAACTACCAGGCCCGCAACTTCATGCGCGCGATGCAGGTCGGTGATCGCGCCTTCTTCTATCACTCCAACGTCACCCCCCCCGGCATCGTCGGTCTGATGCAGGTGATCGAAACCGGGGTGGTCGACCCCAGCCAGTTCGACCCGGCCTCCAGGTACTTCGATGCGGCCGCCAGGCCTGAGGCCCCCCGCTGGGACTGCGCCCGCCTGGCCTATCGCTCCACCTTCCCCGCCATGCTCAGCCTCGATGACCTCCGGGAGCACTTCAGCGTCGAGGAGCTGGCCGTGGTGCGGCGGGGCAACCGCCTCTCGATCCTGCCGGTGAGCGATGCCGGGGCAGAGAAGATCTTCCGCCTGCTGGGGGTGGATCCGGAGGGCTGAAGGCCGCCCGTCCGCTCAGGCGGCCGGTGCCGAGAACTCCTGGTGGCCGGGGAACAGGTTGGCCAGATAGCAGCGGGTCACCCCCCGGTTGCGGATGCCGTTCTGCACCAGAAACCCCGCCAGGGCGGCCTGGAAAAGCCGGTACTGATCCCAGTTGGGGTGTCTCTCGATGAACTGGCGCATGGCCTCCAGCAGGGGTTCCGGCACCTCCGCCCGCAGGCTCACCATCGATTCAGCCCCATCCATCGGCAGGCTTCTCGGGCGGGCCATCGCGAACTCCATCCAGCAGGTGAGCCAGTTCTCCACACCGGAGCGACAACGTCAAACGCGGGGCGCTCCGGTGTCCGGTTCCTGATCCCAGCCTGAGACCGTCGGCGGGGCAAGGGTTCCTGAGGTCGCCGCGGAGCTCCCTGTCGTCAGCCGTGGGGCCGCCGGCACCTGTCAAGCCGGCGGATCCATCCTCAGTGCTTCTCCCCAGATGAGCGGAATCCCCAGCGGAGTTCCAGATCAGCCTGGGGAGAAGCGGTGCAAAACCCGGCTGCCGGCTGGGGAATCCCCAACGATCAGCAATCCTGATTCTCCTGATCATGCTCAGACAGTCTCAGACCCTCCAGGGCGGCGGCGATGGCCCTGCTGGCGGCGGAGTCCCAGGCCCCCTCAACGGCGCGGCTGCCCGGTGCAGGGGTGAGCACCAGCCGCAGCGACCAGTGGTGGCGATCGCCGCTCAGCCCCAGCCACAGGGATCCGCAGCCGCTGCCGGGGCCATCGCCGATGGGCTGCTCGAACTCCAGATCAAGGGCTTCCTCGGCCATCAGCGCCTCGGCCAGATCGCGGTGCTGGTCGACCAGCCGCATCACCCCCCGGCGCAGAACAATCAGTTCGGCGCCGCTGAGTTCGCTGGCCCAGGCCTCTCCTCCGATCAGGGCGGGGTAAGGGGACCGGGTCGGGTCGACCACCAGCCGCCACCCCTGACCGTCGCAGATCTCCACAGGCAGCGCTCAGCAGCGGCAGGAAACGGCGGGGTTTCAGCCGGGCAGCAGGTCGGGCTGGTCCTGCTCGTCGCTGAGTTCGACGATGGCCCGCTGCACCGGCTTGATCATCGAATCATCGAGCAGGCCGTCGAAATCATCGAAGCGGCGCTGCTTGGCGCGGAAAGCGATGCGAACGGTCGTCAGGTAGCGGTTGCTGGAATGACGGATGAGGCTTTCGCCCCGCTGGGCCAGCTCCTTGGCGTTGAGTTCGCTGCTCGGCATCCGGATCAGACCATGGTTGGGATGACTCTAGATCAGTCGCCCTGCCGGCTCTCCCCCGCCGGCGCGGCCTAGAAGGGGGCATCGCGTCTCTTCCTTCCGTCATCGTCCCGCCCCATGCCCGGAACCCTCGCCATCGACCTGGGCAGCACCACCACCGTGGTCGCCTGGCAGGACTCCCGGGGCCCGGCCGCTCTGCTGCCCCTGCCCCCCTACAGCTGCAGCGATCCCTGTGTGGTCCCGAGCCTGCTCTGGCTGGAGTCGCCCGATGCCGAGCGGCCGCTGATCGGCCGTCAGGTGCTGGATGCGGCCCTGGCTGACGGCGACCATCCGGGTCTGTGCCGGGATTTCAAGCGCCGCATCGGCGCCGAGGGGCCCGCGGCGGAAGGGGGCTGGCTCAGTGCCGAGCAGGCCGGATCCCTGCTGCTGGCAGGCCTGTGGCGGGCCCTGCCGGTGGAGCTGATGCCGGAGCGGCTGGTGCTCACGGCACCGATCGAGACCTACCGGGGCTACAGGGCCTGGCTGCAGCGGGCCAGCCGGGATCTGGCGGTGCCGGAGCTGGCCCTGGTGGATGAACCCACTGCCGCCGCCATCGGGGCTGGGCTCCCCCCCGGCAGCCGGGTGCTGGTGGTGGACCTGGGCGGGGGCACCATCGACCTGTCCCTGGTGGCCCTGGAGGGTGGCCAGGGGCGGGCTGCGCCGATCGCCCAGCTGCTGCGCTTCGCAGGCCGGGATCTGGCCCGCAGCGGCCAGGCCCTGCGCTGCGCCCGGGTGATCGGCAAGGCGGGGCTGGCCCTGGGCGGCCGGGACATCGATCACTGGATCGCCGCCCAGCTCTGCCCGGACATCCCGGCCGACGGGGCCCTGCTGCGCGTCGCCGAGCAGATCAAGTGCCAGCTCAGCGAGGCCCCTGAGGCCCGCCAGATCCTGGCCGGGCCAGGTTCCCTGCGGGACCTGCATCTGAGCCGGGAGGCCTTTGAGCGGCTGCTGGAGGAGCGGGGCCTGCTGCAGCAGCTCGATGGTCTGCTGGAGGCGGTGCTGGCCGCCGCCCGCCGGGAGGGTCTGGGCTTGGGCGACATCGATGCCCTGCTGCCGGTGGGGGGCAGCAGCCGGATTCCCCTGATCCGTCGCTGGCTGCAACGCCGCTGCCCGGGGGTGCCCCTGCGCGGGGAGCGGCCGGTGGAGGCCGTGGCCATGGGCGCCCTGGCTCTCACGCCCGGGGTGCGGGTGCGGGACGTGCTGGCCCGCGGCGTCTCCCTGCGCTGCTGGGACAAGCGCAGCGGCCGCCATCGCTGGCACCCCCTGTTCGTGGCCGGTCAGAGCTGGCCCACCGACCAGCCGCTGGAGCTGGTGCTGGCCTGCAGCCGCGATGGCCAGGACCAGCTCGAACTGGTGCTGGGTGAGCCCCTGCCGGAGGAGCGCTCGGAGGTGGTGTATGAGGCGGGCCTGCCGGTGCTGCGGGAGCGGCCGGCGGGGGCGGCGCCGGTGCGGCCCTGGCCCACGCCGCCGATGGCGATTCCGCTGGCCTCGCCGGGCCGGCGGGGGGTCGACCGGCTGCGGCTGCAGTTCCGCATCGATGCTGAAGCCCATCTGCTGGTGGAGATCAGCGACCTGGACACCACGGCCGGCGGGGAGACAGCCGTGACGCAGTGTCTGGGTCCGGTGCGCTGAGTGAGGCCCGCAACCGACGCGCCATGGCCGCCGATCGGCGGTGGACGCCGCCCAGGCTGCCCCTGGCATCGGGCGATGGTCACCGTGAGTGCATACAAAGGAAAGGACACGCCTCCCTTCGCTCCCCTTGGCCATCCGCCGGCACAGACTGCCCCGCTTCTGGCTGGCCATCACCCTGGGTTCGGTCGCCGCCGCCATCGGCCTGGGCTACTGGTGGGAGCGGCAGCTTCCCCGACGCCTGGAGCAGGCCGCCGCCAACGGCCGACTGGACGACTGTCTGCGCTACAGCGAGCAGCTGGCGGCCCTCAGCTGGCTGCCGGGCCGCTCCCCCCTCGATCGTGGCCGCTGTCTGCGGGCCAAGGCCGACCAGCTCTGGAGCCAGGAGAACTGGGGTGAGGCCCTGCGCCTGCAGCGCCAGGTGATCAATTCCAGGGCCGGAACCCCTTCCGACCGGGAGCGGCTGGCCCGCTGGCAGCGCCAGCTGCGCTCGCTGGCCCGGACCCGTTTCCAGGCCGGCGATCTGCAGGGGGCTCTGGCCGCCCTGGCTCCCCTGGGGGAGGCGCGCAACGACGACGGCAGTGCCCTGGGCGACGATCTCCAGGTCATCTGGAACCGCAACCGGTCGCAGATGGAGAGGGCCACCATGCTGGTGAAGCAGCAGCGCTGGTGGGAAGCGCTCGACAGCCTCAACCGCATCGACCATCCCTGGTGGCGTCAGCAGAGCGAGCCCCTGCGCCAGCAGGTGAAACAGGGCCTGGAGCAGCTGAAGGGCCAGGACCGGGAGCACGACAGCCACGGCTCTCTGCCCCATACGGTGTCCGGCGAGAAGCTGGATGCCCTGGTCCAGCGCCGCATCGCCGCGGGGATGGACGAGTGGCAGGCGTTCCAGGAGGCCTGCCGGGAGCTGGGCGGGAAGGTGGTCGAGGCGGGCCCCGAAAGCGCCTGCCAGCGCTGAAGGGGGCCCATGACAAGATGGCCGCGCAGAGCGACCCGGTGGTCATGCAGCCAGGTGATCAGGTGAGGGTGTGCAGCAGCGTGGTGGTCTACAACCATCCCCAGCACCGGGGTGAGGCCTTCGACATGGAAGGCCAGCAGGGGGAGGTGCTGAACGTCCTCAACGACTGGAAGGGACGGCCCATCAGCCCGACCCTGCCGGTGGTGGTGGTCTTCGGCAAGTTCCGGGCTCACTTCCGCGAGGATGAACTCGCCGCCCTCTGATGCCGCCCACTGAAGCCGCCGTCTGAGGGCCTCAGCCTCAGTCCCGCAGCCTCAGTCCCGCAGCCTCAGTCCCGCAGCAGGAAGACCCCCTCCTCGCCATCCACGGCCTGGAGGCAGAGCTGAATCGTCTCGTGACGGGCGGTCGGCACCACCCGACCGCAGAAATCCGGCTGGATCGGCAGTTCCCGGTGCCCCCGGTCGACCATCACCAGCAGCCGCACCCGCCGGGGGCGTCCCCAGGCCTGCAGGGCCTCCAGGGCGGCGCGCACCGTGCGTCCCGTGAAGATCACGTCGTCCACCAGCACCACCTGCCGCCCATCCACCGGCACCGGCAGCTGGGTGGCCTCCACGAGCCGGGTGCCGACCCGTTCCAGGTCGTCACGATGGAAGGTGGGATCGAGGCTGCCGTGGGCGATCGGGTGGCCGCAGATGGCCTCCAGCCTTTCGGCCAGCACCCGCGCCAGGGCCACACCCCGGGTGGGGATCCCGAGCAGCACCAGATCGCTGCTGTCGCCGGCGGCCTCCAGCACCTGGGAGGCGAGCCGGTCGAGGGTGCGGCCCAGATCCTGGGCAGAGAGCAGTTCCAGCCGGCCGCCGGGGGCCGGACCGGGGTGAGGCCTGGCCATCAAAGGGTGTGGAGTGTAACCAAAGCCTGACGCATGCCGGGGCGACGAAGGCGTTCCCTGGGGCGGGCTGTAGGTTGGCCTTGCGATGAATCGTGCAGTATTTCTCTCGGGTGACAGCAGTTCCCTCCCAGAAGCAATCCACCAACGGCCACGCCGAACGCCTCTCCTGTGAGGCAGCCGCACCGGTCGCTCCGATGGTTCTGGCCATCCTGGATGGCTGGGGATACAGCCACGAGAAGGATCACAACGCGGTGAGAGCCGCCGACACCCCGGTGATGGATGCCCTGTGGCATGCCTACCCCCACACATTGATTGAAGCCAGCGGCGCGGCCGTGGGCCTGCCCGACCACCAGATGGGCAACTCGGAGGTCGGCCATCTCACCATCGGCTCCGGCCGGATCATCCGCCAGGAGCTGGTGCGGATCGGTCAGGCGGTGCGCAATGGCACCATCGCCGCCAACGCCGCCCTCAACGGCCTGGCCGACACCCTGCTGGCCAACGGCCGTCCGCTGCACCTGATCGGCCTCTGCTCCGATGGCGGCGTGCACAGCCACATCGAGCATCTGGGTGGGCTGCTGCGCTGGGCCGCCGGCCGTGGTCTGCGCGACGTGCGCGTGCATGTGATCACCGATGGCCGCGACACGGCGCCCCACGGCGGACCGGGCTTCGTCGCCAGGATCCAGACCCTGATTGACGAGGCGGGCGTGGGCCGCATCACCACGTTGTGCGGCCGCTACTGGGCCATGGATCGCGACCACCGCTGGGATCGCACCGAGAAGGCCTACCGGCTGCTCACCGAGCCCGCCGACCTCTGTCCCTTCACCCCGGAGGAAGTGCTGCAGGGCTCCTACGCCGCCGGCATCACCGATGAATTTCTGGAGCCCGTGCGGCTCGCCGATGGTCTGCTGGAGGCCGGCGACGGCCTGGTCTGCTTCAACTTCCGCCCGGACCGGGTGCGCCAGCTGATGCGCGCCCTGGTGCTGCCGGAGTTCGACGGCTTCGAGCGGCAGCGGATCGACCCCCTGCATGTGGTCACCTTCACCCAGTACGAGCAGGGCCTGCCGGTGGCGGTGGCCTTCCCCCCCGAATCCCTCGACGGACTGCTGGGCCAGGTGGTCTCCGACCACGGCCTGCGCCAGTTCCGCACCGCCGAAACGGAGAAGTATCCCCACGTCACCTATTTCATGAACGGGGGCATCGAGCAGGCCTTCCCCGGCGAGGACCGGCACCTGGTGCCCTCTCCCCGCGTCGCCACCTACGACCTGGCCCCGGCCATGTCGGCGGAGAAGCTCACCGACAGCTGCATCGCCGCGATCAACAAGGGGATCTACTCCCTGGTGGTGATCAACTACGCCAATCCCGACATGGTGGGCCACACCGGCCAGATGGAGGCGGCCACCAGCGCCATCGCCACCGTCGACCACTGCGTGGGCCGCCTGGTGGAGGCCACCACCCGCATGGGCGGCACCCTCCTGATCACCGCCGACCACGGCAACGCCGAGGTGATGCAGGGCCCTGATGGCCTCCCCTGGACCGCCCACACCACCAACCCGGTGCCCGTGATCCTGGTGGAAGGGGAGAAGCGCAAGCTGCCGGGCCATGGCAACGACGTGATCCTGAGGGAGCACGGGGGCCTGGCCGACATCGCCCCCACCCTGCTGGAGATCCTGGGCCTCCCCAAGCCCGCCCGCATGACCGGCACGTCCCTGGTGCTGCCTGCCGTCGTCGAGGTCGCCAGCGCCAGCGGCAGCGGACGCCTTGCCCAGACCCTGGGAGCCTGAGCCGCCGGCTAGGCTCGCCCCATGGTGAAGAACATCGTCTCCTCCCTCTGGATGCTCAGCGGCGCCCTGCTGATCATCAGTGTGCTGCTGCACAGCCCCAAGGGCGATGGCATGGGAGGGCTGGCCTCCAGCGGCGGCTCCATGTTCAGCAGCGCCCGCAGCGCCGAGAACACGCTCAACCGCATCACCTGGACCCTGCTGGTGCTGTTCCTCGGCCTGGCCACGGTGCTCAGCGCCGGCTGGCTGGGCTGAACCGCTCCGGGCCGCCTGCGCCGACCTGCCCAGCTTCCAACAAGGAGATCCGTCGATGGAACGCCGCAACTTCCTGACCACCCTGCTGGCCCGGGTGGGCGCCCCCCTGGCGGCCCTGGTGCCCTTCCTGCCGGCGGCGCGGGCCGAGGCGGCCTCCAAGGCCGGCGATCCCGCCTGGAAGCTGAGCCCGGCGGAGTGGCGCAAGCGGCTCAGCCCCGCCGCCTACGCCGTGCTGCGCGATGAAGGCACCGAGCGGCCCAACAGCAGCCCGCTCAACAAGGAGAAGCGCAGCGGCACCTATGTGTGCGCCGGCTGCCGCCTGCCCCTGTTCAGCTCGAAGACCAAGTTCGAGAGCGGCACCGGCTGGCCCAGCTTCTGGCAGCCCCTGCCCAACGCGGTGGCCACCAAGACCGACTTCAAGCTGATCCTGCCCCGCACCGAATACCACTGCCGCCGCTGCGGCGGCCACCAGGGCCACGTGTTCAACGACGGCCCGAAGCCCACCGGCAAGCGCTACTGCAACAACGGCGTCGCCCTGGCCTTCGTGCCGGGGGGCTGAGGCCCGGGACGCGTGGCGCCTTCAATGGGATTGACCCTTGCGCCCGGTCTGCCGTGGATCCCTTTTCGGCCCTGGTGATCGCCCTGGGGATTCCCCTGCTGCTGGTGGTGGGGGGCACCCTGCTGCTGGAGCAGCAACGGGGCAACCTGCCGGACTGGCTGCAGCGCCTTTCCCGCCGCGAGGCCCTGCTGTGGAACACCGGCGTGGGGCTGCTGATCGGCCTGGGGCTGCTGCGGTTTCTGCTGGGGCGCTGAGGGCCGGGGGCGTACACACCCGGTCACACCTCAGGCAGCGGTCGTCATTTCCCAGTCACAGATCCCGGGCAGGCTGAGGGCACTGGCCCCATCGCCTCACCGTGAAGCCTGTCTGAATGCTGCAATCCGACCTGCCCCGGATTCCGGTTCTGCCTCCGCCGCCTGAGCCGACCCGGCCCGGCCACCGGTGGGCGGGATCTTCCCGGTGGCTGATCGCCGGCGGAGCGCTGACGCTCTGCCTCGCCGGCGGCGGCTGGCTGCTCTTGCAGCAGGGTCAGCGCCGCGCCGCCCAGGCGGCCCTGGCCTCCCAGACCGTTGCGGTGGAGCGCAGCGACGTGACTCTCAAGGTGTCGGCCGCGGGTTCGATCCGCCCGACCACGCCGGTGAACATCAGCCCCAAGCAGCCGGGAAGGATCACAGCGCTGCTGGTGGATCAGGGGGATCGCGTCAAGGCCGGCCAGGTTCTGGCCCGCATGGACGACAGCAATCTGCGCGGCCCGCTGCTGAGGGCCCGGGGCAGCCTGGCGGCGGCGACGGCGAACCTGCGCAAGCTGGAGGCAGGCAACCGTTCCCAGGAGATCGAGGCGGCACGGCGCAATCTGCAGGCGGCGGTGGCCGACCAGATCGCCGTCCGCTCCACCTACTCCAGCAATCGGCAGCTGTACGGATCCGGCGCCATTGCCCGGGTGGCCTTCGAGGCGAGCCGTTCTGCCTTCCTGGCCAGCGAGGCCCGGGTGCAGTCCCTGCAGGCGCAGCTGAATCTGCTGCAGGCGGGCAGCCGGCCCGAGGACATCGCCGCCGCCCGCGCCCAGGTGCTCCAGGCCCGGGGCGATCTGGTCACGATCCAGGCCCAGCAGGAGGACACGGTGATCCGGGCCCCCTTCGCCGGCGTCATCACCCAGAAGTACGCCGACGTGGGGGCCTTCGTCACGCCCACGACCTCGGCCAGTGCCACCAGCTCCGCCACCTCCTCCTCGATCCTGGCCCTGGCCAGCACCCTGGAGGCGGTGGCCAACGTGGCGGAGGTGGACGTGGGGGAGATCCGCCCCGGCCAGCCGGTGGAGCTGCAGGTGGATGCCTTCCCCCGGCAGGTGTTCAGGGGAACGGTGCGGCTGGTGGCACCGGAAGCGGTGGTGGAGCAGAACGTCACCAGCTTCCAGGTGCGGATCGGCCTGGCCGATGAGGGGGTGGGCACGCTCCGCTCCGGCATGAACCTCACGGCCAACGTGGTGGTGGGCCGGCGGCCGGACGCTCTGCTGATTCCCACCCCGGCGATCGTCAGCGAGCGGGGTGGCACTGCAGTGATGGTGCCCGGAAACGACCGTGGGCCCCTGCTGCGGCCGGTGGAGGTGGGCGCCACGATCGGCGCCCGCACCGAGGTGCTGGCCGGGCTGAAGCAGGGGGATCGGGTCTACGTGTCCTCACCCGGGGGCCGACGGCCCAACGATCGGCCGGTGACGTCCTCCTCCCCCTTCCAGCAGCCCCGGGGCCAGGGCCGGATGCCGCGCTGATGCCAGCCCCTGTCCCACCGCTGGGTCGTCGCCGAGAGCGGGGCGGCGGCGACCTGGCCGAAACGGTGGCCCTGGCCTGGTCGTCGCTGCTGGCCAACCGGATGCGCTCGGCCCTCACCATGCTGGGGGTGATCATCGGCATCGCCGCCGTGATCAGCATGGTGACGATCGGCCGCGGCGCCCAGCAGCAGACCGAGAGCCAGCTGAAATCCCTCGGGTCCAACCTGATCTTCGTGCAGAGCGGCGTGGCGGCCGGCGGGGGGGCGGTCTCCCAGGGGGCGGGTTCGGCCACCACCCTGGTCTGGGAGGACGCCAAGGCCATCGCCGCGTCCTGCAGCGCCGTCGCCGCGGTGGCTCCAACCCTGTCCCAGCGCAGCCAGGTGGTGCTGGAGGAGCTCAACACCAACACCACCATCGTGGGCAGCACCCCCGCCTATGAGACCGTGCGCGACTTCCTGCCCCTGACCGGGCGCTTCTTCAACGGCGTCGAACTCAACAAGGCCGCCCGGGTGGCGCTGCTGGGGCAGACGGTGGTCGACAGCCTCGGTGTGACGGCCCAGAGCGCACTCGATCGCACGATCCGCATCCGCGGTGAGAGCTTCACCGTGATCGGCACCCTGGAATACAAGGGCAGCACCGGCTTCCGGGATCAGGACGATCAGGTGCTGATTCCGCTCACCACCATGGCCTCCCGCATCGTCGGGGTGAACACCTCGGCGGGCGTCTCGGTGGAGAGCATCGCCGTGGCGGCGACGTCGGCTGGGAGCATGGATGCGGCGCAGTATCAGATCACCAATCTGCTGCGCTTGCGCCACCGGATCGTGCCGCCCCGGGACGACGACTTCCGCATCCGCAACCAGGCGGATCTGGTCAATGCCTCCAACGCCGTGGCCAACGTGTTCACGGCACTGCTGGGGGGCGCCGCCGCCATCTCCCTGCTGGTGGGAGGCATCGGCATCATGAACATCATGCTGGTGTCGGTCACTGAACGCACCCGCGAGATCGGCATCCGCCGCGCCATCGGGGCCCGCTGCAGCGACATCCTGCGCCAGTTCCTGATCGAGTCCACCGTGCTGTCCCTGGCGGGAGGGCTGCTGGGCGTACTGCTCGGGGTGGGGGCGTCCCTGGCGATCAACGCCGCCTTCGGCTGGAGCGCGGGTGTCGCCATGGATGCGGTGGGCGGGTCACTGCTGTTCTGTCTGGTGATCGGTGTGTTCTTCGGGGCCTATCCGGCCAACAAGGCCGCCCAGCTCGATCCGATGACCTCCCTGCGGAGCGACTGAGCCATGTTGCAGCTACGCCGGATCACCAGGAGCTACCGGATGGGCACCGTCGAGGTGCCGATCCTGCATGGCATCGACCTGACGATCCTGCGCGGCGAGTACACCGCGATCGTGGGAACCTCCGGCTCGGGCAAATCCACCCTGATGAACATTCTGGGCTGCCTGGAGCAGCCGAGCAGCGGCCACTACTACTTCGATGCCCGTGACATCACCAGCCTGAGCGACAACGAACGCACCGACATCCGCAATGTCCGGATCGGCTTCGTCTTCCAGCAGTTCAACCTGCTGCCCCGTCTCTCGGCCCTGCAGAACGTGGCGCTGCCGATGGTCTATGCGGGCTACACCCGTTCGGAGCGGCGTGAGCGGGCCGAGGCGATGCTGGAGCGGATGGGCCTGGCCGAACGGATGGGCAACCGCCCCAATCAGCTCTCCGGCGGCCAGCAGCAGCGGGTGGCCATCGCCCGGGCCCTGGTGAACCAGCCCGAGCTGCTGCTGGCCGATGAACCCACCGGCGCCCTGGATTCACGCACCGGCGAGGAGGTGATCGAGCTGCTCTCCGGCCTCCATGGCGAGGGCCTCACGGTCGTGCTGGTGACCCACGACCCCTCGGTGGCTCGCAGGAGCGGCCGCATCATCCGGATCCAGGATGGCCGGATCACGGCCGACAGCGGGCACGGCGCCGGGCCGGAGAGGCAGCCTGGGGCAGGGAGCGACGGAAGGTCGCGACCTTGGAACGCTCAGCACCTCCCACCGCCCTGATCAGGGGCTTTGCCCGGCGTCCAGCTGCGTCAAGGCGGCAGAAGCCACAACCGAAACGGATGGATGATGGTTGCAGCGCTGTCGCCTGGCCCCTTTGCCCCCGACGGCATCAACGCTTTGCAGCAGGAAGGACGGCCACGATCAGGTGCTTGCCCTGAAGCAGCAGGCGCAGGATCTGGTGATTTGTCATGAACAACCGCTCCTACAAGTTGCCAAAAAAAAGCGCCCCCGCAGGGGCGCTTGAGAGAACAGGCGAAGGATCGGTGATCCGACGCTGAGCGCAGGGGCGATCAGTAGTCGAAGTCGCCGCCCATGCCGCCGCCGCCACCGGCGGGAGCTGCTTCCTTCTTCTCGGGCAGGTCGGCCACGATGCACTCGGTGGTGAGCACCATGCCGGCGATCGAGGCGGCGTTCTGCAGGCCGGAGCGGGTCACCTTGGCGGGATCGACGATGCCGGCGGCCAGCATGTCGACGTACTCGCCGGTGGCGGCGTTGTAGCCCTCGTTGAAGGGCTTGTTGCGCACGTGCTCGGCGACGACGGCGCCGTTGACGCCGGCGTTCTGGGCGATCCGCATCAGCGGAGCGGTGAGGGACGAGGCCACGATGGTGGCGCCGATCAGCTCCTCGCCGGAGAGGTTGGCAGCCGCCCACTCCTCGAGGGCCGGGGCCAGGTGGGCCAGGGTGGTGCCACCGCCGGGGACGATGCCTTCCTCAACGGCCGCCTTGGTGGCGTTGATGGCATCTTCCAGGCGCAGCTTCTTGTCCTTCATCTCGGTTTCGGTGGCGGCACCCACCTTGACCACGGCCACACCGCCGCTCAGCTTGGCCAGACGCTCCTGCAGCTTCTCCTTGTCATAGGAGGAGTCGGTTTCGTCCATCTGCTTGCGGATCTGCTCGCAGCGGGCCTTCACCGCCACCTCGTTGCCTTCGGCGACGATGGTGGTGGTGTCCTTGTTGATGGTGATGCGGCGGGCGGTGCCCAGCATCTCCAGTTTGGTGTTCTCCAGCTTGAGGCCGGCGTCCTCGGTGATCAGCTGACCGTTGGTGAGAACGGCGATGTCCTCGAGCATGGCCTTGCGGCGGTCTCCGAAACCGGGGGCCTTGACGGCGGCCACGTTGAGGACGCCGCGGAGGCGGTTCACCACCAGGGTGGCGAGGGCTTCCTTCTCGATGTCCTCGGCGATGATCAGCAGGGGCTTGCCGGTGCGGGCGATCTGCTCGAGAACGGGGACCAGGTCCTGCACCAGGCCGATCTTCTTGTCGGTGAGCAGGATGTAGGGCTCATCCAGCACCGCTTCCATCCGCTCGGTGTCGGTGGCGAAGTAGGGCGAGATGTAGCCCTTGTCGAAGCGCATGCCTTCGGTGACCTCCAGTTCGGTGGTCATCGACTTGCCCTCTTCGAGGGAGATGACACCCTCCTTGCCCACCTTGTCCATCGCGTCGGCGATCATGCGGCCCACCTCTTCGTCGTTGCCGGCGGAGATGGTGCCCACCTGGGCGATGGCGTTGGAGTCGGAGATCGGCTTGGCGTGCTCCTCGATCTTGCCGACGAGGAACTCGGTGGCCTTGTCGATGCCCTTCTTGAGGGTGATGGCGTTGGCGCCGGCGGCCACATTGCGCAGACCCGCCTTGACCATGGCGTGGGCCAGGACGGTGGCGGTGGTGGTGCCGTCACCGGCGGCGTCGTTGGTCTTGCTGGCGGCCTGACGGATCAGGGCCACACCGGTGTTCTCGATGTGATCCTCCAGTTCGATCTCCTTGGCGATCGTGACGCCGTCATTGATGATCTGGGGGGCGCCGAACTTCTTCTCCAGCACCACGTTGCGGCCCTTGGGGCCCAGGGTGACGGCGACGGCTTCGGCGAGGATGTCGATGCCCCTCTCGAGCGCCCGGCGGGCTTGCTCGTTATAGATGATGCGTTTTGCCATGGAAAGAAAGTGCTCGCGGGTTGGGAATTGATGCAGTCGGCTATGGAGCCGGCCGGTCAGTTGACGATGGCCAGGATGTCCTTCTCGGACAGCAGCACGAACTCGTCGGTGCCGAGCTTGATGTCGGTGCCGGCGTACTTGCTGTAGAGGACCTTGTCGCCGATGCCCACTTCGGGGGTCTGGCGGGAACCGTCGTCGTTCCGCTTGCCGGGACCGACCTGGACCACCTCACCCACCTGGGGCTTTTCCTTGGCGGTGTCGGGCAGAAGGATGCCACCGGCGGTTTTCTCCTCCGATTCGGACACCTTGATGAAAATGCGGTCTCCGAGGGGTTTGACCGTGGAGACGCTGAGAGAAACGGCAGCCATGAATGAAAGCAAAGGAAAGGACGCGAAGGCAGCGACGGGAGGACGACCGGGGCCGTTGCGCGTCGCTTAGACGGGGCGGGAAGGTGCTGTTGGCACTCACGCCTGTCGACTGCCAATTTATGGGCCTGCCCCGCCGGAGCGCCATCCCCCTGGCTGTGCGGGTGACCGAACCGACCGGCCCAGGTCCTTTGCGGTGGTAAGGTTGCGCCGCTTCAGACGGGTGGTTGGATCCCGCTGGGCGACCCCTGTTCCTTCCTGACCTATGGCTGCTGCCGCTCCCGCCGTCCCTGGTACCAAAGGCACTGTGCGCCAGGTGATCGGCCCCGTCCTCGACGTGGAATTCCCGGCCGGCAAGCTGCCCAGAATCTTCAACGCCCTCCGCATCGAAGGCACCAACTCCGCCGGCCAGAAGGTGGCCCTCACCGCGGAAGTGCAGCAGCTGCTCGGCGATCACCGGGTGCGGGCCGTGGCCATGAGCAGCACCGACGGCCTGGTGCGCGGCATGAGCGCCCTTGACACCGGTGCCCCGATCTCTGTGCCCGTGGGTGAGGCCACCCTGGGCCGCATCTTCAATGTGCTGGGCGAGCCCGTCGACGAGCAGGGTCCGGTCACCAGCACCATGACCGCGCCGATCCACCGCCAGGCCCCCAAGCTCACGGATCTTGAGACCAAGCCGAAGGTGTTCGAAACGGGCATCAAGGTGATCGACCTGCTGGCGCCCTACCGCCAGGGTGGCAAGGTCGGCCTGTTCGGTGGCGCCGGCGTCGGCAAGACGGTGCTGATCCAGGAGCTGATCAACAACATCGCCAAGGAGCACGGCGGTGTGTCGGTGTTCGGTGGCGTGGGCGAGCGCACCCGCGAGGGCAACGACCTCTACGAAGAGTTCAAGGAGTCGGGCGTGATCAACGCCGACGACCTCTCCAAGTCGAAGGTGGCCCTCTGCTACGGCCAGATGAACGAGCCCCCGGGCGCCCGCATGCGGGTGGGCCTGTCGGCCCTCACCATGGCCGAGCACTTCCGCGATGTGAACAATCAGGACGTCCTGCTGTTCATCGACAACATCTTCCGCTTCGTGCAGGCCGGCTCCGAGGTGAGCGCCCTGCTGGGCCGCATGCCCTCCGCCGTGGGCTACCAGCCCACCCTCGGCACCGATGTGGGTGAGCTGCAGGAGCGCATCACCTCCACCCTGGCAGGCTCGATCACCTCGATCCAGGCCGTCTACGTCCCCGCCGACGACCTCACCGACCCAGCTCCCGCCACCACCTTCGCCCACCTGGACGCCACCACCGTGCTCAGCCGCGGCCTGGCCTCCAAGGGCATCTATCCGGCCGTGGATCCCCTCGATTCCACCAGCACCATGCTGCAGCCGGCGGTGGTGGGCGACGAGCACTACCGCACCGCCCGGGCCGTGCAGTCCACCCTGCAGCGCTACAAGGAACTGCAGGACATCATCGCCATCCTGGGCCTCGACGAACTCTCCGAAGACGACCGCCGCACGGTGGACCGGGCCCGCAAGATCGAGAAGTTCCTCTCCCAGCCGTTCTTCGTGGCCGAGATCTTCACCGGCCAGTCCGGCGAGTACGTGAAGCTGGAGGACACCATCAAGGGCTTCAACATGATCCTGGCCGGCGAACTCGACGACCTGCCCGAAGCGGCCTTCTACCTGGTCGGCAACATCGACCAGGTGAAGGCCAAGGCCGCCAAGATCCTCGCCGACGCCAAGTCCTGATCCGGGAACCCTCTCCATGACCCTCACCCTGCGCGTCCTCGCCCCCGATCAGAGCGTCTTCGACGGCACCGCCGACGAGGTGATTCTTCCGGGCACCACCGGCCAGCTCGGCATCCTCACCGGCCACGTCTCCATGCTCACTGCCCTCGACAGCGGCGTGCTGCGGGTGCGTGAGGGCGCCAGCTGGCAGTCGATCGCCCTGATGGGCGGGTTCGCCGAGGTGGTCGCCAACGAGGTCACCGTGCTGGTGAACGGCGCCGAGCTCGGCAGTGCGATCGACAGCACTTCGGCCCAGAGCGACTTCGAAGCCGCCCAGCAGGCCGCCGCCGGACTGGAAGGTTCCGAGCCATCCCCGGAGAAAGTGAAGGCTCAGCAGGCCCTGGCCCGCGCCCGCGCCCGTCTGCAGGCCAGCAAAGGAGCCTGAGCGTTCCCCGCTCGGACCGCGACACCGCCGGCGCCATGGGCAAGGGTCGGGAGCTGGGGCTGCAGCTGCGCGAATGGATCGCCACCGGTTCGGTGGGCCTGGACAACCCCCAGGCTCTGGCCAACCGTCTGATCGATGCCCTCGGGGCCGACGAGAGTCTGCGCGGTCCCGTCCGCGACCTGGCCAGCCAGCCCCTGCTGCAGCGGGTGCTGCGCCAGCAGGGCGGTGCCCAGCGCAGCGCCATCACGGCCCTCAGCAGCCATCTGGCCGCCATCTATGCCCCCGCGGTGCTGGCCGAACTGCTCGATCTGCTGGAGGCCGCCTCCGGTGTGGCGACCTCCAGGCCCGCGGCGGATCCGGCAGGCTCCCCTGCTCAGGGGCCGATCTCTGCCCCTGGCGCCCCCCGCGGCGGGTCTTCCCGCCTGCCCTGGCTGGAGAATCTGCGGCCCCTGGGTCCCGGGCTGGCCCTGGCGGCCGCCTCGGCTCCGGTGCTGTTCTGGGCGGGAGGCGAACTCGACCGGTGGATCTTCGAGCCCTGGGGCTGGAGCAGCGGTGTGGTTCTGGTGGTGGGCCTGGCCCTGATCCAGTCCCTGGCCCTGGGCCCTCTCAGGCCCCTGCGTCGCCGCTGGCCCCTCACCCTGGAGGCCAGCGGTGATCCGCGCCGGGCCTGGTGCTGGATCAGCGCCCCCTGGATCCATGCGAGCAACGCCGAAGCCCTGCTCAACCTGGCGGTGCTGCTGATCCTGCTGGGCACAGCTGTGCTGCCCCTGTCGTCCCTGCTGCTCCGCTACGGGCTCACGGCGCTGGCCACCACGGCGCCGGCGGTGCTGGTGGCTCGCCGGGCCCGGGTGCTGCGCCAGTGGGATGGGGCCTCCGGTCCGGTCGCCGCCCTGATCGCCCTGGCGGCGGTTCTCAGCCTGCTGCACTGGCGGGTGCACCTGTTCTCCCTCGGCCCGCTGGCGATCCCGGCCTGGGTGCTGCTGGTGGTCTACGGAGCGATGCAGCTGGGCTGGCAACTGCCCCGGCGCGATCCCCAGGACACCAGCAGCCCGATGGCCCGGCTCTGGAGCAGCCCCTGGTGCTGGGGCACGCTGCTGGGGGCGGTGTGGGCCCTGGTCACCCGCGCCCAGGAGCTGGCCAGGAGCTTCGACTGGCCGGGCTGAGTCAGCCGGCGATGGCCCGCATGTACCGGCCCCAGAGCTCGGCCACCAGGCCACCGGAGGCGCCCTGGGTGGGACGGTTGTCGTCGTTGCCCATCCAGATGCCGGTGAGGATGCGGGTGGAGGGGGAGTAGCCCACGAACAGCACGTCGACGCCGTTGTCGGTGGTGCCGGTCTTGCCGCGGGCGTCGGCCACCACCCCGGCCGCTGAGCCGGTGCCCCCGCTCACCACGCCCCGCAGCAGGGCATCCATCTCGGCGGCCACCGCCGGCTCGATCAGTTGCTGGGGGCGTTCGCCGATCGGCGTGGTGACACCCGAAGGAGGGCAGCTGGCCAGGTCGCGGACGGAGCCGCAGATGCCCAGGTCGTAGATGCGTTTCACCCCGTGCAGGGGCACCGAGCGACCGCCGTTGGCCACCACGGCGTAGGCCCGGGCCAGTTCGTAGAGGTAGGTCTCCTTGCCGCCGAGCACCATCGAGAAGCTCTGCTCCAGGGGGGTGCTGATGCCCAGCCGGCGGGCCTCGGCCACCACCTTGTCCAGGCCGGCCTTCTGGGCCAGCCGCAGGGCCACCACGTTCTCCGAGCTGGCGAAGCCCGCCGCCACGCTGGTGGCCCCGGCCCCGCCGTGGCGGCAGCCGGCCACATAGGCCAGGGGCGCGCAGGACACGGCGTCGCCGGGTTTCACGCCGGCCTCCAGGGCCGCCAGGAAGGCGAACAGCTTGAAGGTGGACCCGGGCTGGCGCAGGGCCTGCACCCGGTCGAAGCTGGAACGGGAGTAGTCGCCGCCGCCCACGTAGGCCAGGATCGCGCCGGTGCCGTAGTCGATCGAGATCACGGCCCCCTGGGTGAGGCCGGCCCGGCCTCCCGGCCCCTCCAGGAAGCCCTTGAGCTGCTTCTGGGCGATGGCCTGCAGACGGGGATCGATGCTGCTGATCACCGCGTAGTTGCCCCGGGCCTCGGGGCTGCTGAGATCGAGGGCGAAACGGCGGCCCTCCAACTCACCGATCACGTAGTCGCTGAAATAGGGGTAGGTGGAGTAGGTGGATTCGCGGCAGGCGGAGGGGTCGATGTTGAGCGGCCGTCGCCTGGCGTCGATCAGCTGCTGGTCGGAGAGGTAGCCCTCGGCGTGCATGCGCCCCAGCACCAGGTCGCGGCGCTCCCGGCCCCAGGTGGGGTTCTCCCGGTTGCAGGGGCTGTAGCCGTTGGGGTTGGGCAGCAGGCCCACCAGGAACGCCGATTCGGCCACGTCGAGGGCGCTGGCCGACTTGCGGAAGTAGAGCTGGGACGCCTGTTCGAAGCCCTCGGCCCCCAGGCCCAGATAGGCCCGGTCGAGGTACATCTTGAGGATCCGGTTCTTGCTGAAGCCCGCCTCCAGCTGCCAGGCCACCCACAGCTCCCGCAGCTTGCGGGCCACCGACACATCGGTGCCCACCGCCGGGTAGACCATGCGCGCCACCTGCTGGGCCAGGCCGCTGCCGCCGCCGGTGCCCAGCAGCAGGGAGCGGGCGGTGCCGAACAGGTCGATGCCGCTGTTCCAGCCGAAACGGGAGTCCTCCGAGGCGATCAGGGCCTGGCGCAGGTGCAGGGGATAGTCGGCCAGGGTGGGCAGGGCTGTCGAGGAGCCCTCGGCGGCGTCGATCTGGCGGCCGTCGGTGGAGAACACCTTCACCGGACCGCTGACCGAGCGGATCGAGGAGCCGCCGCTGATGGTGGTGGCCAGCAGCAGACCCCCCAGCCCCAGGCCCGAACCCACCAGCGCGCCGACGGCCCCCCAGTGGATCAGCTGGCCGAGGGGGCTGCGGGGATGGCGGTAAAGCAGGGTGGGGCCCTCCCCCTTGAGGGGGGAGCCGAGCTGCAGCCGGTCCCCGTCCCGCAGGTGGATGGCGCGGATGCGGCGGTCGCGGTGGAACAGGCCGTTGGCGGAGTCGAAGTCCTCACAGAGGTAGTCCCTCTCGCCGGGGCGCTCCTGCTCCACGATGGCGTGCACCCGGCTGACGCCGGTGGCCTCGGCCTGAAGTTCGCAGACCGGATCCCGGCCGATGCGGTAGCGGCCTCCCTCCAGGGCCAGCCGTCCCCGGCAGTCGCCGCCGATCCAGAGCTCCAGCCAGGCCCCGTGCCGGTTGAGGTTCCCCAGGGCGGCCATCACGGCCCGGCGGCGGCCTTCGCTGGGGGCGGGACCGGTGAACGCCCGCCGCAGGGCGGCCCAGCCGGCGGGCTCTGCGGCATTGGCGCCTGCCCCGTACGGGTCCGGAGCAGGCGCCCGCAGCGCTGACGCCTGCTCCGTCGTCCCCGGCATCCTCGGCCCAGCTGCCTTGCTCCCATACGCTACCCGCAGCGATCGGAGCGGCCGGCCAGGTGGAGCAACGGCGGGATCCATGGGCACCCTTCCGCATCTGGACCGCCCTGACCATCGGGGTGTATGCGGTGCGGGCCGCCTTCGCCGCCACCTGGGTGGGGGCGATTCCGGGGTGGGTGCTGCTGCTCCTGCTGCTGGTGGCCCTGGCCCTGGCCACCGCAGCCCTGCTCTTCCCCGGTCGGGTGGTCCCCTGGCGGGAGGGGGAGCCCATGGGCTGGTGGGGCCGGTTTCTGGCCGACCGGCGGCTGGGCCGCCGCCGGGACCCCCGCGACCCTTCCCGATGAGCGCCCATCCCCGCCTGGAGCTGCGCGACGATCCACGCCGCCGCGTGCCGCTGGATCCCAGGGTGCCCCTGTCCATCGGCCGGGATCCGGCCAGCGGGCTCTGTCTCAGCGAGGGGGAGGGGGTGTCCCGCCGCCATGCCCTGGTGCGGGTCTCGCGGACGCGGCCGGACCAGTGGCTGCTCTGCGACCTGGGCAGCGCCAACGGCACCTATCTCGAAGGTTCCCGGTTGCGGGACTGCCGGCCCCTCTCCGACGGCGACGAGATCCGCTTGGGCCAGCAGGGGCCGGTGCTGCTGTTCCGCGCCGCCGCCGGCCCGGTGGCCTCCGCGGGCGCCCCCACGCCGGCCAAGGCACCGGTGGTGGCACCGGCAGGAGCCGGCCAGCTGGATTTCGCCGGCCGTTCCCTGCCCATCGCCCGGATCCGCTCGGCCTACGTGCGCAGCCGCCGCCGCCACCCCCAGGCGTTCAGCTGGTGGCTGCTGCTCTGCCTGGGCGGGCTGCTGCTGCTTCCCTTCCCCTGGCTGTTCTGGCCGCTGCAGGTGGGGGCGCTGGCGGGCTGGATCGTGTTGGGATCCCGCTGGGAGCATCTGCTGGAGGTGACCCTGCAGGACGGCCTGGCCTACCGCCACCGCTTCGACAGCCTGACCACGGCCCTGGCCCACCGCAACGGCATCCGCAAGGCCATGGCGACGGGCCCGGCGGCCGGGAGGCGGCCATGAACTGGATCCTGCCGGAGGGAGCCAGCCTGGACTTCGAGGGGGTGGCCGGCCCGGTGCGGATCGTGCGGGGCCTGGGGGGAGGCACCCAGGGCCAGGTCTACGAGGTGGAGCTGGAGGGGGAGCGGCTGGCCCTGAAGTGGTACCTGCCGGCCTGCATCGCCCGCGATCGGGGCCTGGAGCGGCGTCTGGGCGAGAGCATCCGGGCGACCGCCCCCACCGACGCCTTCCTCTGGCCCATTGCCCTGCTGCGGGCCAGCGCGTCCAGCCGACCCCTGATCCGCATCCGCGAGGAGAGCTTCGGCTACCTGATGCCCCTGCGTCCCGCCTCCTACGTGGGCGCCAGCGAGCATGCCGCCGGCCGCCTGGCCATCGGTCTGCGCCAGGTGCTGCGGGCCTGCTTCTTCCTGGCCGACGCCTTCCATGCCCTCCACCTGGCGGGCCTCTGCTACAAGGACGTCTCCCTGGGCAACCTGTTCCTGGAGCCCGGCAGCGGCCGCATCCTGATCTGCGACAACGACAACGTCGCCGTGGACGGCTCCGGCGAGGGGGCCGTGCTCGGCACCCCGGGCTTCATGGCCCCGGAGGTGTTGCTGGGCCAGGCCCGCCCCGGGGCCGACAGTGACCTGTTCTCCCTGGCGGTGCTGCTGTTCCGGCTGCTCACCCGCCACGATCCCCTGCGGGGCCAGATGGAGCTGGCGATCCGCTGCCTCGACGAACCGGCCCGACGGCGCCTGTGCGGCGAGGACCCGGTGTTCATCTTCGATCCGGTGGACGCCCGCAACCGGCCCGATCCGATCGAACACGCCGCGGCCCTGATCACCTGGCCCATCTACCCCCGCCCCCTGCAGGCCCTGTTCGAGCAGACCTTCTGCCGGGGCATGAAGCAACCGTCGCGCCGCACCCTCACCGGCCAGTGGAAGCAGGAGCTGGCCCGCACCCTCGACAGCCGCGTCCTCTGCGTCAGCTGCGACCAGGAGAATTTCCGGCCGGCCGGCGGGTCGCGGCCGTGCTGGAGCTGCGGCACCCCCCTGCCGGAGGGGGTCAGCCTGACGCTGCCCCGGGGGACGGTGGCGGCCGCACCCGACAACGAGCTGCACCCCCACCATTTCGATGCCCTGGCCGGGGAGGATCTGCGCCATCCCATCGCCCGGGTGGTGGCCCATCCCCAGGACCCCCGCCGGCTGGGGCTGCGGAATCTCTCCGCGGAGGCCTGGAGCGCCGAGGCCGCCGATGGCCGCCCGCACCGGGTGGCGCCGGGAGAGAGCTGTAGCCTCGCCGCACCGATCCGGATCCACACCCCGGCCGGCCCCATCGCCGTGCAGCGCCCAGCCCGGCCGGCCCCTGCCGCCTGACCGATGCCGTTCCCCGACGTCAAGCTGGCCAACCGGCCGCTCCATTTCATCTATCTCTGCGACTGCTCCGGCTCCATGGCGGCGTCGGGCAAGATGCAGGCCCTCAACCAGGCCATCCGCCAGTCCCTGCCAGGCATGGCGGCGGTGGCCCGGGACAACCCGGAAGCGCGGGTGCTGGTGCGGGCCGTGAGCTTCGCCGACCACGCCGCCTGGCACATCCAGACGCCCACCCCCGTGGACCAGCTGGAGTGGCGTGATCTGCAGGCCGGCGGCATCACGGCGATGGGGGAGGCCCTGCAGCTGGTGGCGGCGGCCCTGCAGACGCCGCCGATGGAGGTGCGCGCCCTGCCGCCGGTGCTGGTGCTGATCTCCGATGGCCAGCCCACCGACGACTTCGCCGCCGGCATGGCGGCCCTGCTGCGCATGCCCTGGGCCCAGAAGGCGGTGCGGCTCGCCATCGCCCTGGGTCACGATGCCGACCTGGAGGTGCTGCAGCGCTTCATCGGCAGCGACCCCTCTCCCACGGCCGGCCGCTCCCCCCGCCGTCCCCTGCAGGCGAGCAATGCCACCTCCCTGGCCCAGTACATCCAGTGGGCCTCCACCGCCGTGGTGGGGGCCGCCTCGATGCCGGCCAGCCGGGTGCAGGAGACCCCCCTGGAGGCACCTGCCGGCAACATTCCCCTGCCGGATCTGCCCCCCACCGTGCTGGATCCCACCGACGACGTCGGTCTGACGGTGTGGTGAACCGCTGGGCGGCACCGATCGGTGCCAGCCGGGCGGGGGCGGCCCACCGACGGGCGAACCGTCCCTGTCAGGACGCCCTGCTCTGCCGGGAACTGCGCAGTGCCGATGGCCGGCCGGTGATGGTGATGGCCGTGGCCGACGGCCACGGGGGCCGGCGCTACCTGCGCAGCGACGTGGGCAGCAGACTGGCCTGCGAAGGGGCCCTGGCGGCGGTGGAGCGCGCCCTGCAGGAGAGGCCCCCGGGGGATGGCGACGGGGGCTGGAGCCGCTGGCTGGAGCGGGAACTGCCTGAGGCCGTCGTGGCCGGCTGGCTGCAGGCAGTGGAGGCCGACTGGCATCGGCAGCCCGGGGAGGGTCCGTTTCAGCCCCTGCTCTATGGCAGCACCCTGGGCCTGGTGGTGATGACGCCCCTGTGGTGGGGGCACACGGGCCTGGGGGACTGGGACCTGGTGCGGGTGGAGGCCGATGGTCGTGCCCTGCTGGTCGAGGAGGAGAGCGACCCTGCCGCCGCCGGGGAGGCCACCTGCAGCCTCTGCCTGCCGCAGGCGGCCGCCCTGTTCGCCCCACGGGCGGCCCTGCACCCGATCCCCCCGGACGACGACGCCTTCGCCCTGGTGCTCTGCACCGACGGCATCCGCAAGTCCTGCGCCACCGACGCCGACTTCCTCACCCTGGCGGCCTGGCTGGCGCGCAGCGGCGGCGAGGCGGGATCCGAGGGGGCGGGCACCCTGGAGGCGGCGCTGGATCGGATCAGCCGGGAGGGCAGCGGCGACGACGTGACCGTGGCCATTGGCCGCCTTGGTGTGCCGGGGGAGGAGCCTGCGGCAGCGGGTGGGCCGGCCCCGGCCCGGGCCCAGACTCCCCCACCGCCTCGCCCCGCCATCGGCCGGGCCGTGGCCATCGGCCTGGGCCTGGCCGCTGCCGGCGCTGCCCTGCTGGCCCTGGTCTGGCCCCGCAGCGGACCGCCTGAGGTGTTGCCGGCCGCCTCGCCGGGCCTGCAGGCCGCCCGGGAGGAGGTGGCCCGCCTCTGCGCCCAGCCCACCACCATCCCCCTGGCCCTGCGGCGCCGCGCCGAACTGTTCGCGGCCCTGCGCAAGGGCCAGGCGGATCCCACCCGGCTCAAGGCCGCCGCCGCCGGCGATCCCCTGGCGGCCCTGATCGCTGCCGACGTCGCCCCGACGGCGCCGGGGGTTCCGGCCCAGACGTCCCGGCCGCGGCCGCTGCAGGCCCTCGGCGCCTGCCCCGCCCTGCTGGCGGCCCTGGATCAGCAGTGGGCCGCTGCCCCGCCCAGCCCCCCTCCCGCTCCCTGACCCCGATGGCCCTGCGTCTGCTGCTTGATTCCGCCGATCCCGATCAGTGGCAGCGCTGGCTGCCCACTGGCCTGTTCCAGGGCATCACCACCAACCCCACCCTGCTGCGGCGGGCCGGCCAGCCCTGCACCCTTGAGCACCTGGCCCGGCTGACGGCCACCGCCACCGGCCTGGGTTGCCGGGAGATTCACCTGCAGACCTGGGGCGGAGACGACGAGCGCCAGCTGGCCAACGGCCGGGCCCTGGCGGCCCTTGATCCCCAGCGGGTGTTCGTGAAAGTTCCGATCACCCGGGGCGGGGCCGGGGTGGGCCGCGCCCTGATCGCTTCAGGGGTGCCGGTCACCTTCACCGCCTGCTACGAGGTGGCCCAGGTGCTGGTGGCGGCGGCGCTGGGCGCCGACGGCATCGCCGCCTACCTGGGCCGCATCGGTGATCTGGGCCGTGACGGCCACGGCGAGCTGATCGCCATGCAGCGCTGCCTGGAGGGTGTGGGCTCCAGCACGAGGTTGCTGGTGGCGAGCCTGCGTGCTCCGGAGGACCTGGCCCGTCTGGCGGCCGCCGGCCTGGCCCACCACACCATCAGCCCGGCGATCGCCTCTGCCCTGTTCGCCAGCGAGGCCACGGCCGCCGCCGCCGAACAGTTCGCCCGGGATGCATCGGCTGGCTGAGCTCTGGCGGCGCTGAGCGAATCAGGCGGTACCGCAGAAGGTGACGTCGGGGAACTTGAGCTTGGCCTCGTCGAGGGATTTGCCGCGCCCTTCCTCCTGCCAGTAGTTGATCACCTCGGTGGCCTTGTTGAGGATCTCGACCCGCTCGTTGTCGGTGATCCAGCTCTTGGCCTCGAGTTCGCCCTTGAGGGTTTCCCAGGCATCCTCCCGGGGCCAGAAGAAATAGGCCGTGAGGGGGCTGGGGCCGCCGCCCACGATCTGGTCCACCGCCAGGGCGACGTTGTCGGGCAGCCAGAGGATCTTCAGCAGGAAGCGGCCCTCGTCGGCCTTGGGGGTGTAGCCCGAGGGCACCCCGTCCTCGTCGATGGTGGCGGTGGCCAGGGCGGCACTGCCGCCGCGCAGCACCGGACGGCCCTCGGTGGTGTCGGCGGCGCCGGTCGCAGGAGCGGCGCTCACGGCAACGCCCGCTTCGGTGCTCACAGCAGCCGCTTCGGTGCTCACGGCACCGGCTTCGGCACTCTCAGGGGCTGTCACGGTTTCGGCGCTCAAGGAGAATCTGCAAACCACTAACTTACCAGCCGATTCGCAGCAACCCCCTGGCCGCCCCCCCAGCCCCCCGCGCCGTCCTGCTCTTCGACATCGATGGTGTGATCAGGGATGTGGGCGGCAGTTACCGCCGCGCCATCGTCGAAACGGTGCGCCATTTCAGTGGCTGGGCCCCCGATGCCGCGGCGATCGACGCCCTCAAGGCCGAGGGCTGCTGGAACAACGACTGGCAGGCCTCCCAGGAACTGCTGCGCCGCCACGGCGGCGCTCCCCTGCCCGCCTACGAGGCGCTGGTGGAGGTGTTCAGCGGCTTCTACTTCGGCGGTGATCCGGCGGGGGATCCTTCCCTCTGGCGGGGCTTCATCGGCCAGGAGCCCCTGCTGGTGGACGGGCCTTTCTTCGCCGCCCTCTCCGGGGCGGGCATCGCCTGGGGCTTCGTCAGCGGCGCCGAGCCCCCCTCCGCCCGCTACGTGCTGGAGCAGCGGCTGGGGCTGGCGGCACCGCCCCTGATCGCCATGGGCCAGGCCCCTGACAAGCCCGACCCCACCGGCCTGCTGGGTCTGGCCGCTTCCCTGGCGGGGGTGCCCCTGGGCCCCACCGCGCCACCGGTGGCCTATCTGGGCGACACGGTGGCCGACGTGGAAACCGTGCGACGGGCGCGCCGGCGGCGGCCCGACCAGCGCTTCGAGGCCCTGGCGGTGGCGCCCCCCCACCTGCAGAGGCCCGGCCTGGAGGCCGAGCGGCGCCGCTACGAGGAGCAGCTGCGCGAGGCCGGTGCCGACCAAATCCTCGCGTCCACAGGCCAGGTGCTGGAGCTGGTCAGCGCTCCATGGCCGCCGGGGCCTTGAGGGCGGCGGCGGTGAGCACCTCGTGGCCGTGGCCCGTCACCGCCACGTCGTCCTCGATGCGGATGCCGATCCCCTTCCAGCGGTCCTCGATGGCTGGCTGGCCCTCCGGCACCGCCAGCCGGTCGCTCACATAGAGGCCGGGCTCCACCGTGAGCACCATGCCCGGATCCAGTTCCACCGGATGCTCCCCCAGCCGGTAGGCACCCACGTCGTGGACGTCGAGGCCCAGCCAGTGGCCGGTGCGGTGCATGTAGAGATGGCGGTAGGCCCCCTGCTCGATCACCCCATCCATCTCCCCGGCCAGCAGGCCCAGGTCGATCAGTCCCTCCACCAGCACCCGCACGGCGGTGTCGTGCACCTGCTCGGTGGTGCGGCCGGGGGCGACGGCGGCCACGGCGGCCTCCTGGGCGGCGAGCACCAGCTCGTAGAGGGCCCGCTGCTCGCCGCTGAAGCGCCCGTTGATCGGGAAGGTACGGGTGATGTCGCCGTTGTAGTAGTCGCTGAGGCTGCAGCCGGCGTCGATCAGCAGCAGGTCGCCGTCGCGGAGGGCGTCGGCATTGGCGGTGTAGTGCAGCACGCAGGCGTTATCGCCGCCGGCCACGATGGATCCATAGGCAGGCCCGCGCGCTCCCTGCTCAAGAAAGTGCTGCTCGATCACCGCCTGCACCTGCCGTTCGGTGAGACCCGGCCGGGCCACCCGCCGGGCCAGTTCGTGGGCTTCGGCGGAGATGCGTCCCGCCTCCCGCAGCCGCACCAGTTCCTCCGGTTCCTTGCGCAGCCGCAGCTCGTGCAGCAGGGGACAGGGGGCCACCAGGCCCAGGGCCGCCGTGCCGCTGCGGGGGGCCCGATCCAGCTGGCGGGCCCAGGCCCCGAGCACCAGGGGCTCCACCTCGGGGTGGCGCCCCACCCGGAAGGCGATGCCTTCGGCGCCGTCGAGGTACTCCGGCAGGCGCTGGGCCAGCTCGCTGCGCGGATGCGCCAGATCGGCAGCAAAGGTTTCGACTGCGCCTTCGCATCCCCAGCGGAAGCCGTTCCACACCTCGGCTCCGGGATCCTTCGCCTCCACGAACAGCACGAAGGGGTTGTCGGGGCGGTGGGGCAGGAACAGGGCCACCGCACCGGGCTCATCGAAGCCCGTCAGGTACCAGAAGTCACTGTTCTGACGGAAGGCGTGCTCCACGTCGGCGTGGTGGGTCACCAGGGCCGCGCCCGGGATCACCGCCGCCGCACCGCCCAGCTGCTGCAGGAACCGCTGGCGCCGGCGGGCCAGCAGGGCGGCGTCGATCGGAGGGGACGGCGGCATCGAAGCGATGGACGGTACAGCGAGAAGATGGCACAGCCGATTAAATACACGTGATCTCCCCGAACCCCAGCGTGGCGCTTTCTCCGGCCTCCTCCCCCCGCGGATGAACGATTTCCTGCTCCTGGTGCTGGCGGTGGTGGTGATGCTGATGGGCTCGTTCCTCTGCTCGGGTGTGGAGGCGGCCCTGCTCACCGTCAATCCGGTGAAGGTGCATGAACTGGCCAGACGGCCGCGGCCCGTGCAGGGGGCCAAGCGGCTGGAGGCCCTGCGTCAGCGGCTCGGCCGGACCCTGGCGGTGCTGGTGATCGCCAACAACATGTTCAATATCTTCGGCAGCATCATGGTCGGCGGTTTCGCCAGCGCCGTGTTCGCCCGCCATGGCATCAGCGGCCCGGCCCTGCCCCTGTTCTCGGTGGCCCTCACCGTGCTGGTGATCCTGCTGGGGGAGATCCTGCCCAAGGCGATCGGCACCCGGCTGGCCATGCCCGTGTCCCTGGCCATCTCCCCGGGGCTGTCCGTGATCAGCAGGCTGATGCTGCCGCTGGTGCTGCTGCTGGAGCGGCTGCTGCCGGCGATCACCGCCGAGAACGAGATCAGCACCGATGAGAACGAGATCCGCCTGCTGGCCCGACTCGGCTCCCAGAAGGGCCAGATCGAGGCGGATGAGGCCGCCATGATCGCCAAGGTGTTCCAGCTCAACGACCTGACCGCCCGGGATCTGATGCTGCCGCGGGTGTCGGCCCCCACCCTGGCGGGCCACCAGAGCCTCGACGACCAGCGCGACACCTTGCTGCACCATCACACCGCCTGGTGGGTGGTGCTGGGGGAGGAGGTGGACGAGGTGCTGGGGGTGGCCAGCCGGGAGCAGTTGCTCACCGCCCTGGTGGAGCGGCGCGGCGCCAGCCCGGCCGCCGAGTTGTGCGAGCCGGTGGAGTTCGTGCCGGAGATGATCCGGGCCGACCGGCTGCTCACCAGCTTTCGCCGCAACGGCTCCAGAGTGAGGGTGGTGGTCGATGAATTCGGGGGCTTTGTGGGGGTGATCGGTCCGGAGGCGGTGCTGGCGGTGCTGGCCGGCTGGTGGCGCAAGCCCCTGGCGGCCCCCGAGGCCATCCCATGACCACCGCCGCCCCGGCCCCGTCGCCCCCCGCGGCCGCCGAGCGCTGCCGACTGCTGCTGGCCCGCTGGCGCGCCGATCTGGCGCTCAGCGGCCGGGAGCAGGCGGCCCTGGCGCCGGAGCTGGCCAGCCTCGATCGCCAGCTGCAGTGCCTGCTGCGCCGCCGCCCCCGGGTGGCGGTCTTCGGCCGGGTGGGGGTGGGCAAGTCGAGCCTGCTCAATGCCCTGCTGGGGGAGGAGCACTTCGCCACCGACGTGGCCCACGGCTGCACCCGCCACCTGCGCCAGCGGGCCTGGGGCCAGCCGGTGGGGGGCCTGGAGGGGGTCGACCTGGTGGACACCCCCGGAATCGACGAGATCGCCGCCGCCGCCCGCTCCCGCCTCGCCGCCCGGGTGGCACTGGGGGCCGATCTGGTGCTGCTGGTGATCGACAGCGACCTCACGGTGATGGACGCCGAGGCCCTCGCGGATCTGCTGGCCAGCGGCAAGCCGCTGCTGCTGGTGCTCAACCGCAGCGACTGCTGGCCGGAGGCGGAGCGCGACGCCCTGCTGGCCAGCATCCAGCGGCGCCTGCCGCCGGGAGCCCGTCACCTGCGGCCCCTGGCGGTGGCGGCCGCCCCCCGCCAGGCCCGGCTGCGCTCCGACGGCCGGGTGCGCAGCGAACCGGCACCCCCCCGGGTCGAGCCCCTGCGCCGGGAGCTCACCGGCCTGCTGGAGCGCCACGGGGAGCTGCTCCTGGCCCTCAATGCCCTGCGGGCGGCCGACCGCTTCAGCCAGTCCCTGCACCGCTGCCGGCTGCGCCATGGCCGCCGCCAGGCCCAGACCCTGATCGGCCGCTTCGCAGCCCTCAAGGCCACCGGTGTGGCCGCCAATCCCCTGGTGCTGCTCGATCTGGCCGGAGGGCTGGCCTGCGACAGCGCCCTGGTGGTCCAGCTGTGCCAGCTCTACGGCCTGCCGATGACCCACAGCGGCGCCCGCACCCTGCTCACCCGCCTCGGCGGTCACAACGCCCTGCTGGGCGGCGTCCAGCTGGGGCTGCAGCTGCTGCTCGGCGGCCTGCGCCAGCTGCTGCTGCTGGCGGCGCCCCTGAGCGGCGGGCTGAGCCTGGCGCCGGCGGCGCCGGTGGCCCTGGCCCAGGCGGCCCTGGCGGTGCACACCACCCGGCGCACGGGCCGCCTGGCCGCCGCCGAACTGCTGCGCAGCACCACGGCGGCGGGCCAGCCGGGGGCCCTGCTGCAGCGGCTGGTGCGCCAGGACCCGGAAACCCGTCGCTGGCTGAGCGAATGGCGCCTGGAGGGGGAGGGGAGGCCCGCCGCCGGCGGCCTCTGGCCGTGAACCAGCTCGCCCTGTTCGGCACCAGCGCCGATCCCCCCACCCGCGGCCACCGGGCCCTGCTGGAGGGCCTGCTGGGCCTGTTCCCCCGGGTGGTGACCTGGGCCAGCGACAATCCCCTCAAGACCCATGGCGCTCCCCTGGAGGTGCGCACGGCCCTGCTGGCGGCCCTGGTGGCCGCGATCGACGATCCCCGGCTGAGCCTGGAGCAGGACCTCAGCAGCCCCTGGGCGGTGGAGACCCTGGAGCGGGCTCGGGCCCGCTGGCCCCAGCAGGAGGTGGTGTTCGTGGTGGGCAGCGACCTGGCCGGCCAGATCCACCGCTGGAAACGGGCCGACGCGCTGCTGCGGGGCTGCCGCCTCGGCATCACCTGCCGCCAGGGCTGGCCGCTGCTGGAGGCCGATCTGGAGCGGTTGAGGGGCCTGGGGGCCCGGGTGGACGTGCTGCCCCTGGCGATCCCGGCCACCGCCAGTTCCCGGATCCGGCAGCAGCCCGATCCGGCCCAGGTGCCGCCGGAGCTCTGGCCGGTGCTGCTGGAGCACAATCTCTACGGCCTGTCCGCGCCCTGATGCGTCTTGCCCTGGCCCAGCTGAATCCCGTGGTGGGCGACCTGGAGGGCAACGGCCGGCGGATTCTGGCGGCCGCCCACCAGGCCCGGGCCGCCGGGGCCTCCCTGCTGCTCAGCCCCGAACTGTCCCTGTGGGGCTACCCGCCGCGGGATCTGCTGCTGCGGCCGGCGCTGATCCGGCGCCAGGGGGAGGTGCTCGAGCAGCTGGCGGCGGACTGCCCTGCCGATCTGAGCCTGCTGGTGGGTGTGGCCGAGCCGGCCGAGGGACCGGGTCAGCCGGGGCTTTACAACGCTCTGGCCCTGGTGGAGCGGGGCACCTGGCGCAGCGTCTGCCGCAAGCGCCTGCTGCCCAGCTACGACGTCTTCGATGAACGCCGCTACTTCCGTCCCGGCGGGGCCCCGGCGGTGCTGGAGCTGGCCCATGGCGACCGCTGCTGGCGGCTGGGGCTGACCATCTGCGAGGACCTCTGGGTGGTGGAGGGCCAGGGGCCGGTGGAGGTGGACCCGATCGGCGATCTGGTGTCCCACCGGATCGATCTGCTGCTCAACCTCTCGGCCTCCCCCTTCGGCCGCCAGAAGGGGCAGGTGCGCCAGCGGCTGGCGGCCCGGGCGGCGGTCCGGCTCGGGGCGCCGGTGGTCTATCTCAACCAGGTGGGCGGCAACGACGAACTGGTCTTCGACGGTGCCAGCTTCGTGCTTGATGGGGCCGGCCGCCCGCTGCTGCGGCTGGCCTGTGCCGCCGAGGACCTGGCCCTCTGGGACGCCGCCGCTCCGGGGCCGGCTGCGGCGGTGGCGGCGGAGCCGGATCCCTGGGAGCAACTGCTGCGGGTGCTGGTGCTGGGGGTGCGCGACTACGCGGCCAAGTGCGGTTTCCGCCGGGCCCTGCTGGGGCTCAGCGGCGGCATCGATTCGGCCCTGGTGGCGGTGATCGCCGCCGCCGCCCTGGGGCCGGAGCAGGTGGATGTGCTGCGCATGCCCTCCCCCTTCAGTTCGGCCGGCTCCCTCGACGATGCCGCCGCCCTGGCCGAGCGGCTCGGCCTGGCCAGCTGCACCCTGCCGATCGCCCCGCTGATGGAGGCCTTCGCCGCCAGCCTGCCGCCGGCCCTGGGGGGGCCGCCGACCGGGGTCACCGAGGAGAACCTGCAGTCGCGGATCCGGGGCACATTGTTAATGGCGCTGGCCAACCAGCACGGGGGCCTGCTGCTCTCCACCGGCAACAAGTCGGAGCTGGCGGTGGGCTACTGCACCCTCTACGGCGACATGAACGGCGGCCTGGCGGTGATCGGCGATCTCTACAAAACCACCGTCTTCGGTCTCTGCGACTGGATCGATGGGCCGGCCTCCGCCCCCTGCCGGACGGCCCTCGGCCTGCCGCCGCATGGGGAGCTGATCGGCGCGGCGATCCGCACCAAGCCCCCCAGCGCCGAGCTGCGCCCCGACCAGCGGGACAGCGATTCCCTGCCCGACTACGCGGTGCTCGATCCCCTGCTCAAGGCCCTGATCGAGCAGCTGCGTACGCCGGAGGAACTGGTGGCGGAAGGGGCGGATCCGGCGCTGGTGGCCCGGGTGGCCCGGCTGCTGCGGGGGGCGGAGTTCAAGCGGCGCCAGGCGGCACCGGCCCTGAAGGTGAGTGGCCGGGCCTTCGGCAGCGGCTGGCGCATGCCCATCGCCTCGGCCTAGGGTTTGGCCACGACCGCCCCCGGGTGGCAACACTTCCTGCCCCATGCCAGCTCCCGGCCCGGCACCCCTGGCCTCCCCGATGGCCAGCATCGGTGTGCCCACCGAGATCAAGCGCGACGAACAGCGGGTGGCCCTCACCCCTGACGGTGTCCATGAACTGGTCTCCCAGGGCATGGAGGTGCGCGTCCAGGAGGGGGCCGGCCTGGGGGCGGGCCTCAGCGACGACGACTACCGCGCCTCCGGGGCCCGCATCACCAGCTGCGAGGAGGCCTGGGCCGCCCACCTGGTGGTGAAGGTGAAGGAGCCGCAGCCGCAGGAGTTCGGCTTCCTGCGCAGCGACCTGGTGCTGTTCACCTACCTGCACCTGGCGGCCTACCCGGAGGTGGGCCGGGCCCTGATCGAGGCGGGCACCACGGCGGTGGCCTACGAGACGGTGCAGCTGGAGGACGGCAGCCTGCCGCTGCTGGCGCCGATGAGCGAGGTGGCGGGTCGGCTGGCGGCCCAGGTGGGTGCCCACCTGCTGGAGAAACCCCACGGCGGGCGGGGGGTGCTGATGGGCGGCTGCACCGGCGTGCGGCCCGCCCGGGTGGTGGTGCTGGGAGCCGGCACCGTGGGTTGGAACGCCGCCCGCATCGCCGCCGCCATGGACGCCGAGGTGTTCCTGCTCGACCGCTCCCCCCAGCGGCTGCGGATGCTGGAATCCGACCGGCGCGGCCGCATGACCAGCCTGGTGAGCAGCCGCAGCCTGATCGAGCGGCTGGTGCCGGTGGCCGATCTGTTGATCGGTGCCGTGCTGCTGCCCGGTGGCCGGGCCCCCACCCTGGTGGGGGAGGAGCTGGTGCAGCGGATGCGGCCGGGTTCGGTGATCGTGGATGTGGCCATCGACCAGGGGGGCTGCATCGCCACCAGCCGTGAGACCACCCACACCGATCCGGTGGTGACCATCCACGGCGTGCAGCACTACGCGGTGGGCAACATGCCCGGCGCCGTCCCCTTCACCTCCACCGAAGCCCTGGTGAGCGTGACGCTGCCCTACATCCTGGTGATGGCCGGCCGGGGGCTGCTGGAGGCGGTCACCGACCGGCCCGAGCTGCTCAGCGGCCTGAACACCGTGGGCGGCTCGGTGTGCCATCCGGGGGTGGCCAAGGCCCTGGGGGTGGCCACCCGCCATCCGATGGCCTGCCTGCGCTGAGGCCAGCTCAGACGGTGACGCGGAAGATCACCGAGGCAGGCTGGCCGCTGAGTGCGTCGAGAGGTTCGCGCAGCTCGCAGAGGTGCAGGCCATGGCGGTGAAACAGGCGCACCCAGGATTCGAGGGTGCGGAAGTACCAGGGGGCCGGATCCTGGAAGGCGGCGGAGAAGCCCGTCCAGGATCCTTCCCGCCAGCCATCGCTGTAGGGCTGGTCGGCGCAGGCCAGCAGGGGATGCAGGGTCTGCACCAGCAGGCAGCCGCCGGTGGTGAGCAGCCGCGGCAGGGCGCTCAGCAGCCGTTCGACGGAGTGCTCGCCCAGCAGGGAGAAGTTGGCCACCGCCACATCGAAGCGCTCCGTCAGGCTGCCGGCGGCGATCTCCTGATAGGTGAGCGTCCGGAAGCTGGCCCCGGCAGGGGCGCCAGCGGCGGCGATGCCGGTGAGCCCGGCCACCGCGTCGATGCCCACCACCACCATGCCCTGATGGGCGCAGTGATGGGCCAGCCAGCCTTCACCGCAGCCCAGGTCGAGCAGGGAGCGGGGGGCGCAGTGGGCGATCGCCTCGAGGATCGCCCGGTTGGTGACCCTCTCCCGGCTGGCGATCTCACCGCGCCGCACGGCCCGGGTCCAGGCGGCGGCATTGCCGATCCAGGAGCTGAGGATCTGCTCCTCCGGTCCTGGCAGCGAAGGCCTGACCAGAGCAGCAGCGTCATCGGCGGCGTCCGGGGGGAGGAGCATGGGGGAAGCCTGGACGGGCTGGTCAGGAATCGACGCAGGAATGCTATGCATCCCCGGCATGATCGTCAGCCCCGTCGCAGTCCTGCCCCATGACCGGAAGCCGTGATCCTGGGAACCGGTTCCACCAGCGCCGGCGCCTGGCTCAGGCCACCGGCTCCACCAGCAGGCCGGTGAGGTCGTCGCTGCCGAACACCTGCCGATAGGCGGCGGTACTGACGCACAGGATCACCGGAACCGCCACCAGCAGGCCCACGAAGCAGGCCAGCAGCCCCAGCAGCGCGATGGCGAATTCCACCAGGGCCAGCAGCAGCACCGAGCCCCACTGGGGATCCAGCAGGGCGCGGCCCCGGGCAATCGATTCGATCGGTCCGGCGCCTTGCAGCAGGGCGATCTGGGCCAGGAACTTCTGGTTCACCGCCAGGTAGATCACCACCGCGAAGGCCACCAGGAAGGGCAGCACGGCCAGGACCTGGTTGAGCTGGGCGGCGCCCACCCCCACCACGGCGGCCACCACCAGGATCCCGGCCAGCAGCAGGCCCAGCACCAGGCCGTTGCGGAACAGGCGCCAGCTGGCCTGGCCGTCCCAGCGGGTGAAGGTGGCGAAGGCGGGGCTGCCCCCGCCCAGGGCCGTCCAGGCGCCGCGGATCAGGCCCGTGGTGCTCCACAGGCTCACCAGCACACTCAGCACCCCGCCGACCGCCAGACGGAACAGCTGAAACACCCCGACCACCGCGACGTCATCCATCTCCGCGTTGCCCTGGATCAAGGAGCACAGGGTGCTCAGCACCCCCGCCAGCAGGGTGAAGCCGACGAACACCCAGGGCGCCCGGACGAAGGCCTGCCAGCCCTGCTTCACGGCCTCGATCACCTGCAGGGAGGACCCACCCTGGGGATCCTTCATCAGCGACACGGCCATTGTTCCGGGGGGAGAGTTGATCGAAGAGTAGGAAGAAGCCGCCCGTGAATCACCCCATCGGTGGGAAGGTTTGCACTGGAGGGATCAGCATCTCCCCCACCCCGATTCAGGCCCCGCCGCAGCTGTGCTGGCTGTCGGGCAGGGTCCAGCTGTCGCCGGTGCGCAGGTTGCGGGCCCGGTACTGGCGGCCCCGCACGTCCCCGGGGTGGGCCTCGCTGCAATCGGGAATGAAGGTGAGGCACAGCTCCACCGGATCCCCCTCCCGGCTGCGGTGGATGGCCGGCTCCATGTCGTAGGAGACCTGATAGCCCCCGTTGGTGTAAGAGATCGCCGAGCCCGACCCCGCCATCGGAATCAGCACGCCGTTCTCATCGGTGCTGCCCAGGCGGTAGGAGATCTCCTTCACACGGGTGCGGCTGCAGGAATCGAGCTTCTGCGGCAGGGGTGCGGCGCCGGTGGGCAGGCCGGCCAGCAGCAGGCCGGCGGTGAGCAGCGAGGGCAGGAGCACCGGTTTCGGCATGGGGAGTCGGCGGCAGGATCTCAGTGGAGCGTGGCTGCGCTGGCACGGCATAGCAAGCCGGCCCGGATCCCCTCGTCCTCCAGCAGCAGGGCCGCCGCGCGGCGGGCATCGACGGCGGCCTGGGGATCCCGTTGCAGGAAGGCCAGCACCAGCGCCCCTTCCAGCAACAGATGCAGCGCACCGGCCAGTTGTTCCGGGTTGGCGGCACCGGCCCCGCGGCAGAGCTGCTCCAACAGCGCCCGGCAGTTTTGTTTGAAGGCCACCGCCGCCTGGCGTGGCAGATCACCGGGATCGGGATACTCGCTGGCCGCCTTGATGAACAGGCAGCCGTGGAAATCAGGTGCCCGCACCGCCGCCTCGAGCCAGTCGAACATGGCGAGCAGGGGCGGGCCGCCGTCAGCGGAAGTGGCGGCGACGCGCGCGGTGAGGGCGGCGCTGATCTCCTCGCCCACCTGGGTGAGGACGGCGGCGATCAGCTCTTCCTTGGAGCCGAAGTGCTTGTAGAGGGTCATCTTGGCCACCCCGGCCCGGGCCAGCACCGTGTCGATGCCCACGGCCCGGTACCCCTGGCGGCTGAAGAGCTCCCGGGCGGCGCCCAGGAGGGCGTCCCGCTTGGGCGAAGCCCTGCGGGTGATCGGCGCCGGCGGCGGGCTGGGGGGACGTTCCGGCAGGGAGGGGGAAACCATGGGGGCAAGGTAGCAAAAATAGACAGAAAGGTCTGCTACTCTTCTGGGATAGACAGATTGGTCTATCTCCAAGGTGCCGTTCCTGCCATGATTCAGCTCCACGGCCTCGACGACGAATGGGTCCACGTCGGCCTGATCGCCGGCGAGCACCAGCGGGAGGCCTTCCTGGCCCTCAACCCCTTGGGCCAGGTGCCGGTGCTCCGGGACGGGCCGAACGCCCTGGCCGATGCCCAGGCCATCCCCCACGTGGGCGCCTGGATCGGGCGGATCCAGGCCCTGCCGGGCTACGTGCCCATGAAAGGCCTGGAGAGCTGACCGGAGGATCCAGCCATGAGCCTGCACTATCTGCACACCCACCTCACCCCCGCCGTGGGCGAGGCCCAGCGCCAGGCCTACGGCCGCGTCCAGGCCGTGCCGCCGGCAAGCGCGCCTGATCGGCTCGGGGAGAGGGAGATCAGCTTCATCGCCGCCCGTGACAGCTTCTATATCGCCAGCCTCACCGAAGCCGGAGCGCCCTACCTGCAGCACCGGGGTGGACCGCCCGGCTTCCTGCGGGTGGTGGATGGGCAAACCCTGGAATGTCCTGATTTCAGCGGCAACCGCCAGCTGCTCACCACCGGCCATCTGCGCCGCGATCCCCGGGTGGCCCTGTTCCTGATGGATTACCCCGCCCGGCGTCGGCTGAAGATCGACGGCAGCGCCGAGGTGGTGGCCGCCGATGGGGAGGGGCCCCAGGTGGAGCGGATGTTCCGTATCCGCGTGGAGGCCTTCGACTGGAACTGCCCCCAGTTCATCACCCCCCGCTTCACCGCGGCCGAGGTGGAGGAGCAGCTGCGGCCCCTGAGGCGGCGCATCGCCGAACTGGAAGAGGCTCTCAGAAGGGCCCCTCCAGCTGGCCGTGCCTGCCCCTGAGCCTGGGGGCCGTCCTCAGGGAAGCGGTCCGATGCGCTCCAGGAGGGAGGGCCTCCGTTGGATCACGCTGGCGACCGCATCGATGCCCAGCCCGCCCAGGGCGAGGGCTCCGAGCAGCGGCCCGGCCGTGCGGTCACTCACCATGAGAACGGTGAGGGCCAGACCGATGAACAGGGCGCCGATGGCCAGGGTGATCATCCCGTTCGGCCTCCTGCTCATGGCGCTGATTCCCCGCGGCGCTGGGGAAAGGACACATCCAGCACCAGGCAGCCTTCGTCGGTGCGGAACGGTCCATGCAGCTCGCCAGGCGGCCGGCTGGCGTAGTGACCCGTCTCCAGCCAGAGGCCGAAGGCTTCATCGAAGAGGCGCCCGCTGACGATGAAGATCTCCTCCGGGAAGTCGTGGGCCTTGCCGCCGAAGGCGGAGGTGTCGGCGCCGGGCAGGAAGCGGGTCAGGCGGGTCATTTCCCCCGTGGCCGGATCGTGGCTCAGCACCAGCTCCTGCACCCGGCCCTCCAGTCCCTCCAGCCAGCGCCAGCGCTGGGCCTGCTCCGGTGCCAGGGGATTCCAGTAGGGGCTGCTGGTCTTGCTCACGGCTGGGCTCCGGTGAGGTGGGCGTGAATGAGGGGTGCCAGCCGGTCGGCGTGATGCAGGCCGAGATCATGGTCGCCACCGGGGATCACGTGCAACCGGGCCTGAGGCAGCAGCGCGGCCAGCCGCTCACCTGCAGCCACCGGGCTGAACGGATCGGCATCGCCCCACAGCAGCAGGGTGGGCTTCGAGACGTCCGGCAACCGGCCGGAGAGGTCCGTCACGTCGGTGGCGAACCAGTCGGGGAGGAGGGGATGGGCGGCCTGGAAGCCGGCCCGCCAGTCGGCGGCACCCAGCTCTGCCATGGGCAGCCCGCCGGAGGTGGCGCACAGCACCAGGTGGGTCACCCACCGGGGCCGCGTCAGTGCCGCCCGCAGCGCCAGGACCCCACCCATCGACTGGGCGATCAGGGCGCAGGGGCGATCCAGCGGCTCCAGCACCAGGGCCAGCAGATCTTCGAATCCGGCGACTCCCGGCCGGGGCGGGGTGTCGCCGAAGCCCGGCCAGCCCAGGTGCCATGACTCGCCAGGCCATCCCAGGCGTTCGGCCAGTGGACCCCAGAAGGAGGTGTTGCCCGAGGCGCCGGGGAGGAACAGCAGCCGTTCGGGCCGCGCCATCAGGCCTCCACGCCCACCAGGGCCGCGCTTGCCTCCCACAGCCGGCGGGCCAGGTCTTCATCCTGGGCCTCGCCGCTGGTGGGGCAGGCCTCGAACCGGTGCCGACCCGGCCCCTCCAGCCGGTTGCTGAGATAGCGGAAGCCACCGGCGGCATGGGCGTCGTCGCTGGCCAGGGCTGCCAGCAGGGCGCCGGCGTTCTCGACACTTTCGGTGAGCCGCAGCAGCGAGCGGGCCGCCAGGGCGAACAGCCGCTGGCCCAGCTCGTTGCCCTGGCGGCTGTAGCGCCAGAAGCCGCCGGTGCTGGTGGGCGGAATCACCAGGCCAGGGCTCCAGGCGATCACCGGCCACGGCGTGCCCCGCGCCTCCAGGCGGCGGGCCCATTCCCGGGCGAACAGCACGTTGCAGAGCTTGCTGTCCTTGTAGGCCTTGTCGGCACTGAAGGCACTGCCGTCCACCATCGTCACCCCCTCACCGGCGCGGTCCACAAGGCCGCCCAGGTCGCCGAGGCCGGCCGGCGGCCCTACCCGGCCTCCGGCGCTGGCGGGGTCATGGACCTCCGAGGCGGTGACCACCACCCGGGGGGCTCGCCCCGCTTCCAGCAACGGCAGCAGCCGCTGGGCCAGCAGAAAGTGCCCGAGATGGTTCACGGCGAAGGTGAGTTCATGGCCCTGGGGTGTGCGCCGCGGCTCACGGGAGCCCGCGTACTGGAGGCCGGCGTTGAGCACCAGGGTGTCGATGGGGTTGCCCGTGGCCATCAGCTCGGCCGCGGCGGCCCGCACGCTCTCCAGATCGCCCAGGTCGCCCACCACCGTGGCGGGCGGCGACCCGGCGCCGGCCCGGCTGATCACCTGCTGACGGGCGTCCTCGGCGGTGACCTGATCCCGGCACAGCAGGGTGAGGCGATGGCCCGCCCGGCAGAGCAGAACCGCGGCCTCGAAGCCGATGCCGGAGTTGGCGCCGGTGAGCAGGAGGCGGCGAGGTTCAGCCACTGGCAGTGTCCCTGGGGTGACGGCGGGGCTCAGAACAGCCTGAACAGATTGAAGCCCCCGCCTTTCTCGGCGGGCTCCTCCTTCTCATCGCCGGGGCCGGGATCGAACATCTCCATGCCTTCGCCCAGCGGACGGGTGGCGGTGGAGCGGCGCTCCAGGCTGAGCCGCCAGGCGGGGGCGCCCTGGGGGCTGCTCAGCATCAGGGTGTCGCCGTAGGCGGTGAAGGTGACCATTGCCGTCCGCATGGCCGCCATGGCCTCGGTGCTCACCGTGCAGCTGGTGCGCTCCGGCGCAAGCAGCACGTTGCGCTGCACCAGCCGGGCCGCCTCGGGGGCCCGCAGATCGCCGGGCACCGTGCTGTCGCCCCAGGGCGCCTCGCTGGAGGTCCAGATCACGATGTCGCCCTCCTGGCGGCCCATGCCGGTGGCCATGGCCTGATAGCCCAGGGCCGTCGGGACGGTCTGCCAGTTCAGTCGCTGGGCGCCGCCGCTCGCCGTGCTCGTCAGGCTCACCGGCGCCAGGAAATCGTGCCCCCCATCCACCTGGAAAAGGATCTCGGGGGCGTAGTTGCTGGCCACCAGATGGTTGCCCACCAGTGAGGCCTGCGGCGGCACCCCCCTGGTCTCCTCGTTGTCCGGCCAGCGGCCGGTGGTGCCCGAGCTGCCTCCGGCCCAGGGCATGGAGGCCATCTGCTTCATGGCCTGCATGGCCTGGCGCCGCTGTTCGGGCAGCAGCCCCTGCAGGCTGATCACCTCCGGCTGGCCGGCGCCGGCGCTCTCGGCACAGCCGCGGTAGATGAGCATCCGGCCCTTCAGCTCGGGGAACGCCTCCTGCGTCCACTGGGGTGGCTCGGCCGGTCCGAAGCCGGTGCTCTTCAGCGGCAGGGCCGCTCCCATCGCCAGGCCGGGGGGGATGCGGTGCTCGGCGCTGGGGCTGGGGGCCGTTCCCGGCGATTGCAGCCGCAGGTCCAGCTGGCGGGTGGTGGCGTTGAAGGAGGGCCGGCCGCCCATCATCATCTTCATCATGTCGCCGCCTCCCATGGTCATGGCGCCCATCCCAGAGCTGGTGAGCGCCTCCATTGCATAGGTGGCCACCGGGGCCGGCGGCCTTGCACCGGGTTTGGGGGACGCCGCCCCGGCCGGCAGAGCCAGGCCGGGGCCGAGCAGAAAGGCGAGCTGAACCGCCGAACGCCAGGGACACCACCGTGATGCGCCCATGCCCGTGTTGTTGATGAGGTGCGTCAATCTATGGCTTGCCGATGCCCGTGCCTTCCATGGACACCGTCGCCCCAGCGCCCCTGCGGCGCATCGATCAGGCTCTCTTTGATGCGGTGGCCGCCGGCGCCGCCGACTCCCCTCGCCGGCGCCTCAATCACAATTTTCATGCCCCCTCCGATCGGGTGCAGCGGTTTCTCAATGTGCTCCAGCCCGGTACCTACGTGCGCCCGCACCGGCACCTGCGCGAGCAGCCCGGGGAGGGCTTCGAGTGCTTCCTGGTGCTGCAGGGGGAGGTGGGCCTGCTGCTGCTCGACGGGAACGGCCGGGTGCTGGGCCGCGAGCGGATCAGCGCCGCCGGGCCCCTGCGCGGCATCGAGCTCGCCGAGGGGGTGATCCACACCCTGGTGGCCCTCTGCGCCGATGCCGTGCTGATGGAGATCAAGCAGGGCCCCTACCGGCCCTCCGCCGACAAGGACTTTCTGGCCGGCTTCCCCCTTGAGGGCACGGAGGCCGCGGCCCGGCTGGAGGCCCGCTGGCGGGCGCTGTTCGATGACGGCGACGCCGGTGGCCCGGCTGCAGGCCTGCCCGACTGAAGGTCGGCTCAGCTCAGGTCGGCCCGGCGGCAGAAACTGCAGTGTCCCCAGCGGGCCATCTCGCCGGCGGGGGCCGGTCGGCCGCAGGTCGGACAGTCGGCCATGCCGTGCACATCGCAGCGGCTGGGATGGACGGCCCACACCTCCGCTTCGTTCTGGCCACCAGGGGTGACAGGGGCACCGGGATGGTGCTGCTGCACCCGCACGTCGCGCACGGCATAGCCGGCCCCCCGCAGGGCCCCCAGCAGCTGGTGGCGGTTGTACTGCAGGGCCTGCAGCCAGGGCCCCGGGGCGGCTCCCACCGTCAGCAGGCCCCCCTGCAGCTGCAGGGGCCGGCAGTGGGGCGCCAGCTGGGGACCGGCGATGCGGGGCCACTCCCGCCACAGCCCCGCCAGGTGTCCGTCGCGGCGCCAGTCCTGCTGAAGCCCCTCCAGGCAGCTGGCCAGGGCGCTGGCCGGGGGCCGCGGTGGTGGCATCAGGAACGAGAGATTCCCCACCCGGCGGGTCTGCACCGCCTCACTGAAGCCGCGCCGATCGCGCTGGCCTTCCGGACGGCGTCGCTGGCGGGACCGGGGCTGTTCCATTCCCGTCAGGCTAGGCGGGCTCAGGAACAAGCAGCCCCCGCGCCGTCTGCCCAAGGCTGGCGCCCGACGCAGGTGGTGATGCGCCCGGAAGTGTTCCGGAAATTCTCCGTGGTGGTGCCCAGGTTTGTGCCCACCGGCGGCAAGGCGGTCATCACCGACCACTCCATGGGCGACCACGCCCTGAAACTCTTCGCCTGAGCCAAGCGCTGCAATCCCCGAACCGGGCCGGCGCCCCGCCGGTGAGGGTGCGGCAATCCGCTGGCCGGCGCAGAGGTCCCGGCGGCCGGTTCTGGCTACCCTCAGACCCTGCACTGGCCCCGCCTCCATGGGATTTTTCGATCGGCTGAGCCGTCTCCTGCGCGCCAACCTCAACGACCTGGTGAGCAAGGCCGAGGATCCGGCCAAGATCCTCGACCAGTCCGTGGCGGACATGCAGGGCGACCTGGTCAAGCTGCGCCAGGCCGTGGCCACCGCCATCGCCAGCCAGAAGCGGCTGCAGAACCAGGCCGAGCAGGCCGAGGCCCAGTCGAAAACCTGGTACGAGCGGGCCGAGCTGGCCCTCAAGAAAGGGGAGGAAGACCTGGCCCGCGAATCCCTCTCCCGCCGCAAGACCTACCAGGACACCGCCACCGCCCTCAACGCCCAGCTCAGCGGCCAGGCCGCCCAGGTCGACACCCTCAAGCGCAGCCTCACCGCCCTTGAGGGCAAGATCGCCGAGGCCAAGACCAAGAAGGACATGCTCAAGGCCCGCGCCCAGGCGGCCCAGGCCCAGGAGCAGCTTCAGAACGCCGTGGGCAGCCTGGGCACCAACAGCTCCATGGCGGCCTTCGAGCAGATGGAGGAGAAGGTTCTCAACATGGAGGCCCGCAGTCAGGCAGCCGCCGAACTGGCCGGAGCCGATCTGGAGAGCCAGTTCGCGGCCCTGGAGGGCAGCGATGTCGACGATGAGCTGGCGGCCCTCAAGAATCGTCTCGAAGGTGGCAAGACCCCGATCGCCCTGCCCCTGGAGGGCGGCCCGGCTCCCCAGCTGGAGCCGGTCCAGGTGGCCGAGGTGAACGCCGAGCTCGAGGAACTGCGCAAGTCCATCGACACGCTCTGAATTCATACAATCGGGCCACCGCAATCCGTAACGCCGTGGCCACCGACGTCGACTCCCCCGTGCTCGAGCTCACCGACGCCAACTTCCAGGCGGCGGTCCGCGAGACACCGGGTCCGGTGCTGGTGGATGTCTGGGCCTCCTGGTGCGGCCCCTGCCGACTGATGGCCCCCCTGATGACCTGGGCCGCCCAGGCCTATGCCGCCGCTGCGGGCGGAGCTCTCACGGTCGGCAAGCTCGAGGCTGATCCCAACCCCCTCACCCGCGATGAGCTCAAGATCCAGGGGCTGCCCACCCTGATCCTGTTCCGCGCCGGCCAGGAACTGGCCCGCCACGAAGGGGCCATGGCCCAGTCCCAGCTGAAGGCTTTCCTGGATGCCCATCTCTGAGCGTCTGTCGCGACTGGGCAGCGGCGTCTTCGCCCGCAACGACCAGCGCAAGGCCGCCTATCTCGCCCGCATGGCCGGCGCGGGCCTCCCGGCGGGCTCAGCCCTGCCCCCCCTGCTTGATCTTTCGCTCGGCTCCACCGATCTCCAGCCTCCGGCCGTCGCCCTCGAGGCCATCGCCGCGGGTCTGAAACGGCCCGAGAGTGCCTCCTACTGCCTCCACGCCGCCACCCTCCCCTTCCGGGAGGCGGTGGCGGCCTGGGCCCGCCGCCGTTTCGACGTGGCCGTGGATCCCGACACGGAGGTGCTCCTGCTGGTGGGGTCCCAGGAGGGCACGGCCCACCTGCCTCTGGCGGTGCTGGATCCGGGCGATCGGGCCCTGCTGCTTGACCCCTACTACCCCTCCCACATGGGAGGCCTGCATCTGGCCTCGGCCGATCCGGTGCTGCTGCGCCTCGATCCGGAGGCCGGCTGGCGCCCCGATTTCGACCGCCTCTCCCCCAGCCAGTGGCAGGCCCTGAAGCTGATGGTGCTGGGCTTTCCCCACAACCCCACGGCCACCACCGGCGAGCAGGGCTGGCTGGACATGGCGGTGGAGCGGGCCCTGCGCCACGACATCGTGCTCGCCCACGACAACCCCTACGTCGACCTGGCCCTGGAGGGGGAGGCCCCGGCCCTGCTGCGAAATCCCGCCTGGCGCCGTTGCGGCATCGAGTTCTTCTCCTTCTCCAAGAGCTGGTGCCTGGGGGGGTATCGGCTCGCCTTCGCCATCGGCGCCGAATGGCTGATCACCGCCCTGCGTCAGCTCAAGGGAGTGGTGGATTTCAACCAGTCCCTGGCCCTGCAGGCCGGAGCCATCGCCGCCCTGGAGCAGGCCCCCCAGTGGCCCGGGCAGCTGCGCGCCATCTACCGGGAGCGCCGCGACCGCATGGCCGATGCCCTGGAGGCCCAGGGCTGGCCCGTGCGGCGGCCTTCGATGGCTCTCTACCTCTGGCTGCAGATTCCTGCGGTCGCCCGGGCCCGGGGTCTGGACTCCGAGCGCTTCTGTGCCGCCCTGCTGGAGGGCACCGGGGTCTGTCTCACCCCCGGCAACGGCTTCGGCCCCGGCGGTGAGGGCTGGCAGCGGCTGGCCCTGGTGCATCCCGCCGCAGATCTGGAGGCCGGCGCGGCCCGCATCGGCGACTGGCTGCGGCGGTTTTGATCGGCGCCATCGGCGCCCTGCGGCGCCGCCAGGTCTCTGCCGCCGCGCCCGGTCCGCCCTGGCGGCTGCGCGGTGTGCCGGTCTGCGCCAGCACCGAGATCCTTCTCGACCGCTGGCTGGCCGATGCCCCCGATCTGGCCGGAGACCGGGCCCTGCCGTCCCCGCTGGCCGTGATCGCCCGGCGGCAGCGCCACGGGCACGGCCAGCGGGGACGGCCCTGGAGCTCCCCCCCCGGCGGGGTCTGGCTGAGTGCGGCGCTGCCCTGGCCCGCCCAGGCGGGCCAGGCGGCATCCCTGGCTCTGGCGGTGGCCGTCGGGCTCTGCCTGCGGCTGGAGCACCGGGGACTGCCGGTACGGATCAAATGGCCCAATGATCTGGTGCTGCCTGTCGAGGCTGGCGGCGAGGGCCGCGTCCTCAAGCTGGCCGGCCTGCTGCCGCGGCTGCGGCTGAGGGGCGGCGCCTGCCGCTGGGCCCGGATCGGGGTGGGACTGAACGTGGCCAACCCGGTGCCTCCCGGTGCCGTGGCCCTGGCGACCCTGCTGGGCCGCGGCCGGGCCGAGCCGCTGCACTGGTGCGGGGAGGTGCTGGCCTCCCTGGACTGGGCCATGGCCTGGGCCGGGAGCAGGGAGGCGGTGCGGGGCCAGGCGGAGCGGCGCCTGCTGCTGCCGGCCGGCCCGATCCGGCTGGAGGGAGAGGAGTGGCAGCCGGCCGGGCTCACGGCCGATGGCGGCCTGAGGCTGGTCCATGGCACCCGTGATCGGGTGCTGCAGCGCGAATTCGGCGCCGGCTGAGCAACCCCCGTACACTGACCACCGGCCCTTTCCCTGCCATGGCCCCCAAGCCTTTTCCCGTCCTGTCGGCTCTGACCGCCGGCACTGCGGCCTCCTGGCTGGCCATGCCCCTGGTGCTGGCCCAGGCGGTTCCCGGTGCCGAGGAACGTTCCGAGCCCCCACCGGCGCCGATGCCCCAGCCGAAGGTGCGGATCGCTGCGCCCATCGTCCGCCCCGCCCCCCAGGCACCGGTCCGGCCGCTCGTTCCACCCCCTCCGGTGACCGGTGAGGCTCCCGCCGCCACCCTCCAACCCGGGCCCGCCGAGCGCCGTCCCGAGCCGGTCCGCCGCTTCGACGCTTCCCTCGATGCCCTGGTGCGGGAGGGGGTGGTCACCCCCGGGGAGCGGGTGCGGGTGCGCGGTTCGCTCCTCTCTCCCCAGGATGCGGCCAACCGGAGCAGGGCCTGCCGGGCCGGAGCCCTCTCGGCCCAGGAATGCCGGACGGGCGTCATCGTCATCGGCCGCGGCCGTCAGGATGGTCTCAGTGGCGGTCTGGATGGCGGCGATCTGGCGGCCGGGGGCCGGGGGATCGGTTTTGCCGGGTTCGGCATCGATGCCGCCCCCCTGCCGCCGATCACGGTGCCCGTCACCGCCCTGCTCACCGGCGCCGGCGGCAGCTTCCGCCTCACCGACGTCTTCCGGGTCACCCCCCGGCCCTCGCCGATCGGCGGCAACGGCAACCAGCGGTTGCTCTTCCCCCTGATCGGCTCAGCGGTCACCAGCAGCCCCTTCGGCTGGCGTCTGCATCCGCTGCTGGGGAGCTGGCTGATGCATGCCGGCCGCGACCTGGCGGCCCCCGAGGGCACGCCGGTGGTGGCGGCCCTCTCCGGACGGGTGGTCAGCAGCGGCCTGGCGGGTGGCTACGGCCTGGCGGTGGAGCTGGAGCATGAGAGCCCCCGCCGCCGCACCCTCTACGGCCACCTCTCCGAGCTCTACGTGAAGGAGGGAGAGAGCGTCCGCCAGGGGGAAGTGATCGGCCGGGTCGGCAGCACGGGCCTGAGCACCGGCCCCCACCTGCATTTCGAGCTGCGCCTGCCCCAGGACGGGGGCTGGGTGGCCACCGACCCCGGGGATCTGGATCCCGGCGGCAGCCTTCTCGCCGGTCTCGACGGAGCCGACGGCTCCGGTTCCACCGATGCGGTCGCCCTGCTGATGGGTCAGCTGATCGCCACCCTCGAACGGCCCCGCTCCCCCCTGCCCCTGCCTGGAGAACGGCTCAGCTCCCCCGCCCTCAGTCGCTGATGCGGCCGTCGCGGAAGTGCACCACCCGATCGGCCCGGGCACCCACATCACTTTCGTGGGTGACGAGCAGGATGGTGATGCCCTGGGCGTTGAGATCGCCGAACAGGGCCAGCACCTCCCCGGTGGTGTGGGAGTCGAGGGCCCCGGTGGGCTCGTCCGCCAGCAGCATGGCGGGCTCGTTGATGATCGCCCGGGCCAGCGCCACCCGCTGCTGCTGGCCGCCGGAGAGCTGGTTGGGCTTGTTGTCGACCCGGTTGGCGAGGCCCACCCGATCCAGGGCCGCCAGGGCCCGCCGCCGCCGCTCCTCCGGGGGCACACGGGCATAGATCATCGGCAGCATCACGTTGTCGATGGCGCTGAGCTGGGGCAGCAGATGGAACTGCTGGAAGACGAAACCCAGCTGCTGGTTGCGCAGATCGGCCAGTTCGTCGTCATCGAGGCTGTCCACCTCGGTGCCGTTGAGCCGGTAGCGGCCCGCGCTGGGACGGTCGAGGCAGCCGAGGATGTTCATCGCCGTGCTCTTGCCCGAGCCACTGGCCCCCATCACGGCCAGATAGTCGCCCTGCTGGACCGTCAGGGAGAGGTCGTCGAGGGCCCTGACCTCCGTGTCGCCGCTGCCGTAGATCTTGGAGACATGAAGCAGTTCGGCGACGGGTGGGGCCGCAGAAGCCGGTGAGGAGAGATCCATGGGGTCCAGGCCGGGTACTCAGCCCAGGGGCGCGACGGTCACTGAGGCGATGGCCTGCTGGAGGATCGGAGTGCCGGCCACGGTGGAACTGGCCCAGTCGAACAGGGGGCTGGAGAGGACGCCACCGACGGCCGTGACCACCACGCAACCCACCAGGGCGGCCCGCAGGGGCTGCATGCCGGCGAGATTCCAGGTGATGGCGGGATAGGCCTTGACCACGTCGGAGGCATCCTGGGGTTCCTTCACCACCATCATCTTGATCACCGAGATGTAGTAGTAGATCGACACCACCGAGGTGACCAGGCCCACCACCACCAGCAGGTACTGGTGGTCGGCCCAGCCGGCGAAGAAGAGATAGATCTTGGCGAAGAAGCCCAGCATCGGCGGGATGCCGCCGAGGGAGAGCAGGCAGAGGCTCAGCCCCAGGGTGATCAGGGGATCCTTCTGGTAAAGGCCCGCGTAGTCGGCGATGCGGTCACTGCCCGTGCGCAGGGAGAAGAGAATGATGCAGGCGAAGGCGCCCAGGTTCATGAACAGGTAGGCCGCCATGTAGAGCACCATGGCCGAGAAGCCGTCCGCGGTGCCGCATACCAGGCCGATCATCACGAAGCCCGCCTGGCCGATGGAGCTGTAGGCCAGCATCCGCTTCATGGAGGTCTGGGCCAGGGCCACCACGTTGCCCAGCACCATGCTCAGCACCGCCAGCACGGTGAACAGGAACTTCCACTGGGCATCGAAGCTGTCGAAGCAGCCCACCAGCAGCCGCACCGCCAGGGCGAAACCTGCCGCTTTGGAACCCACCGAGAGGAAGGCCACCACGGGGGTGGGGGAACCCTCATAAACGTCGGGAGTCCACTGGTGAAAGGGGACCGCAGCGATCTTGAAGGCGACGGTGGCCAGCACGAACACCAGGGCGAGGGCGGTGATCGGGGAGGCGCTGGTCTGCAGGGCCAGACCGATCGTGGCCAGGTCGGTGGCACCGCCGCTGAGGCCGTACAAGAGGGAGGCGCCGTAGAGGAACACCGCCGCGGCGGCCGATCCCACCAGCAGGTACTTGAGGGCCGCCTCCGCACTGCGGGCATCCCGCTTCATGTACCCCGCCAGCAGGTAGCTGGCCACCGAAAGGGTTTCCAGCGAGATGAAGATGCTGACCAGGTCGGTGGATCCGCACAGGAACATGGCCCCGAGCGTGGCCGACAGCAGGATCGCGGCGTATTCGCCCATCGGCGTGCCGCTGCGCTCCACGTAGCGCCAGCTGAGCAGCAGGGAGATCAGGGTGGAGGCGGCCACCACGGCCCGGAAGGCGATGGCCAGGTTGTCGGCGAGGAAGGAACCCAGGAAGGAGGGCTCCAGGGGGCTGTTCCACTGCAGGGCCAGCAGGACCAGGGAGGCCCCCAGACCGCCGTAGCAGATGGGCGGCACCCAGCGGCTGGCGGCGTTCTCACCGGCCAGGTCGACCAGCAGGCAGACAATCAGGGTGAGCAGCACCGCTGCCTCCGGGGCGATCGCTCCGGCGTTCAGCTGCAGTGCCAGCCCCCCGGTGCCCAGCCCTGCCGTGATGGCTTCCGCCGCCGAGGCGGCTGTGGTGGCGGCTGCCAGAACCAGGTCGGCCACAGGGATCGGGGAGGCGTTCGATGTGGCGGACTGTAGCGGCCATCTGGGGGGCCGGTCTGGTGCACGGATACCCGGAGGGTCACCTGATGCGATAAAGAAGGAACCGGTATCGCGCCTTCCCGTGGCCCACACCCTGGTCATCGTCGAGAGCCCCACCAAGGCTCGAACCATCCGGGCCTTCCTGCCCGAGACCTTCCGGGTGGAGGCGTCGATGGGGCACGTGCGTGACCTGCCCAACAACGCCAGCGAGATTCCGGCGGCCCACAAGGGAGAGAAGTGGGCCAACCTCGGTGTCAACACCGCCAATGGCTTCGAGCCCCTCTACGTGGTGCCGAAGGACAAGAAAAAGGTGGTGAAGGAGCTCAAGGACGCCCTCAAGGACGCCGACCAGCTGCTGCTGGCCACGGACGAGGATCGCGAAGGGGAGAGCATCAGCTGGCACCTGCTCCAGCTCCTAGGTCCCAAGGTGCCGGTGAAGCGCATGGTGTTCCACGAGATCACCAAGGAGGCGATCGGTCGCGCCCTCGACCAGACCCGGGACCTCGACATGGAGCTGGTGCACGCCCAGGAGACCCGCCGGATCCTCGACCGCCTGGTGGGCTACACCCTCTCCCCCCTGCTCTGGAAGAAGGTGGCCTGGGGCCTGTCCGCCGGCCGGGTGCAGTCGGTGGCGGTGCGGCTGCTGGTGCAGCGCGAACGGGCCCGGCGGGCCTTCCGCAGTGGCAGCTACTGGGATCTCAAGGCCCGGCTGGAGCAGGGGGCCGCCCCTTTTGAGGCCAGGCTCACCCACGTGGGTGCCGAGCGCATCGCCGGCGGTTCCGACTTCGACGAGACCACCGGCGGTCTCAAGGTCGGCAGCAAGGTGAAGCTGCTCAGCGAGGTCGAGGCCGCTGCCCTCCAGGCCGCGGTGGAGAGCGCCCCCTGGCGGGTGGCGGCGGTGGAGGAGAAGCCCACGGTGCGCAAGCCCGTGCCGCCCTTCACCACCAGCACCCTCCAGCAGGAGTCGAACCGCAAGCTGCGGCTCTCGGCCCGCGACACCATGCGCACGGCCCAGGCCCTGTACGAGCGCGGCTTCATCACCTACATGCGCACCGACTCGGTGCACCTCTCCGACCAGGCCCTCACGGCGGCCCGCAACTGCGTCGCCGAGCGCTATGGCAAGGAGTTCCTCAGCCCGTCGCCGCGCCAGTTCAGCACCAAGGCCCGCAACGCCCAGGAGGCCCACGAGGCCATCCGGCCCGCCGGCGAGAGCTTCCGCACACCGAAGGACACGGGCCTGGACGGCCGCGACCTGGCCCTCTACGAACTGATCTGGAAGCGCACTGTCGCGAGCCAGATGGCCGATGCCCGGCTCACCCTGCTGGCGGTCGACCTGGAGGCCGCCGGCGCCACCTTCCGCGCCAGCGGCAAGCGCATCGACTTCGCCGGCTTCTTCCGGGCCTACGTGGAGGGCAGCGACGATCCCGACGCGGCCCTGGAGGGCCAGGAGGTGCTGCTGCCCTCCCTCGCCGTGGGGGATGCTCCCTCCTGCCGGGGAGTGGAGGCCCTCGGTCACCAGACCCAGCCCCCGTCCCGCTACAGCGAGGCGGCCCTGGTCAAGACCCTGGAGAAGGAGGGCATCGGCCGACCGTCCACCTACGCCAGCATCATCGGCACCATCGTGGACCGGGGCTACGCCACCCTCCAGAACAACTCCCTCACCCCCAGCTTCACGGCCTTCGCCGTGACGGCCCTGCTGGAGGAGCACTTCCCCGACCTGGTGGACACGGCCTTCACCTCGAGGATGGAGCACACCCTCGACGAGATCTCCACCGGCAAGGTGTCGTGGCTGCCCTACCTGGAGGGCTTCTACAAGGGCGAGAAGGGGCTGGAGACCCAGGTGCAGCAGCGGGAGGGCGACATCGATCCGGGCGTGTCCCGCACGGTGGCCCTGGAGGGCCTGCCCTGCGTGGTGCGGATCGGCCGCTTCGGTGCCTACCTGGAGACCAGGCGGGTGGCTGAGGACGGCAGCGAGGAGCTGCTCAAGGCCACCCTGCCCCAGGAGATCACCCCCGCTGATCTGGATGCCGACAAGGCCGAGCTGCTGCTGCGCCAGAAGGCGGAGGGCCCCGAGTCCCTCGGTGAGGACCCCGAGACCGGTGAGCAGGTGTATCTGCTGTTCGGCCAGTACGGCCCCTACGTGCAGCGGGGCCAGGTGAGCGAGGAGGTGCCCAAGCCGAAGCGCGCCTCCCTGCCCAAGGGCGTCAAGCCTGAGGACCTCAGCCTGGAGGATGCCCTGGGCCTGTTGCGTCTCCCCCGCCACCTGGGCGAGCATCCGGACGGCGGCAAGGTGCAGGCGGGCCTGGGCCGCTTCGGCCCCTACGTGGTGCACGATAAGGGCAAGGGGGAGAAGGACTACCGCTCCCTGAAGGCCGAGGACGACGTGCTGGCCGTGGGGCTGAGCCGGGCCCTGGAGCTGCTGGCCATGCCCAAGAAGGGCCGCGGCGGACGCACGGCCCTGAAGGATCTCGGCGCCCCCGAAGGATCCGAGGAGTCCATCCAGCTGTTCGATGGCCCCTACGGGCTGTATGTGAAGCAGGGCAAGGTCAACGCTTCCCTGCCGGAAGGCACCACCGCCGACACCCTCACCCTGGAGCAGGCGGTGGAACTGCTGGCCGCCAAGGCCGCCAGCGGCAAGGGGGCCGCCAAGACCCGCGGTCGCACCGCCTCCTCCAAGACAGCTGCCTCCAAGACGGCTGCCTCCAAGACAGCCTCCTCCAAGGCAGGAACGGCCAGGGCCGGAACCACCAAGGCGGCGGCCGCCAAGAAGCCTCCGGCCACAACCAAGACCGGCCGCCTGCGGGCCAGCGCGGTGCGGGTGATCAAGCCCGCCGGCAGCTGATGGCCCGTCCCCGCCGCTCCCTTCTTCTGGCGGGGACCCTGACGCTGCCGCTGCTGCTCAGTGGCTGCGGCGGCACCCCTTTCGGTGACGCCCTGTCCCGCAGTTTCTCGCGCGCCCCCGCCTCCCCCGCACCGACCACCCCACCCGCGACCCCCGCCGCCCCGTCGCCGACCCCGGCAACCCCGACAACCCCAGCCCGGCCGCCGGTCACCGCGACCCCCGTGGCCCCTGCCACCCCTGCCGGCGAACCTGCCCCTGCACCCAGGCCGGCGGCCGCCGCCAGACCAGCCCCCTACCGCGTCACCATCCGGCTGCCTGAGGCGGATCCCTCCGCCCCCGCCGAAGTGCTCACCCGTGCCCTGCGGGCGGCGGGGGTGCCCTTCGAGGTGGAGACCATCGAGCGGATGCCCGCCACCGGCGCCCCAGCCGGCGAGCCCCCGGCCGCTGGTGCCGGCACCCCCGCTCCCCCCACCTCGCGTCCGGCGCCGGCGCCGCGCTGAGCCGATGACCCCTCCCCCCTCCAGGCAGCTGAGCCATCGCCAGGCACGCCAGCTGATGGACACCGCCTACCTGGCCGCCGCCACCGCCCTGCTCTGGGTGGCCCTGTACTACCTGCCTGTCGGCAGCCCCCTGTTCCGGCTCGCCCTGCCCCTGCCTCTGGCCCTGCTGCAGTTGCGCCATGGCTGGCGCTGCGCCCTGGAGGGGCTGGTGGTGACGGCCCTGCTGCTGACGGCCCTGATGGGGCCGATCCGCGGTCCCCTGGTGCTGTTCCCCTACGGCCTGCTGGCCCTCTGGCTGGGCTGGAGCTGGCGCCGCCGCTGCAGCTGGTGGCTCTCCCTGGGGGTGGGGGGTCTGATCGGCACCGCCGGTTTCCTGGTGCGGGTGGCGGTGCTCTCGGTGCTGGTGGGGGAGAACCTCTGGGTGGTGATCACCACCGCTGCCGCCAATCTGCTGGATCGCTTCGCCGGCTGGCTCGGCCTGGTCGGCGGCTTCGACCTCGCCCAGGTGCAGATCGCTGCCCTGGGGCTGCTGCTGCTCCAGAACCTGATCGTGGTGCTGGCTCTGCATGCGGTGGCCTACTGGATCTTCCCGCGGCTGGACCTGCCGATCAGCGAGCCACCTCCAGCCCTGCGCGCCCTGGTGGCTCTCGACCCCCTTTGAGCGAACCGCAGCGGATCGGTGGGTCCGCCGCCGCCGCAGCCCGCTGGTGCGGCTCCTGGCGGCAGCGATGGGCGGACGCCGAGCTGCTGCTGCTGCTGGCGGCCACGGACACCGCTGAGGTGCCCGGCATCTCCGCCGCCGGCGCCACCCCCGCCTCCCGCCGCCGCACAGCGGCGGCGGAC
>NZ_JAFKRG010000015.1 GCF_019038415.1 Synechococcus sp. CCY 9618
GTGCACTCTTTGAACCCATGGCGCGAGCTGTGGTGGCCCAGCAGTTGCGGCATACGCCAGTGTGACGTGACGGCAAGAGGCAAGTCTGTCTGAGTGGAGCGAAAGCGAAGCAAGAGGGATGGATCTACAACGGAGAGTTTGATCCTGGCTCAGGATGAACGCTGGCGGCGTGCTTAACACATGCAAGTCGAACGCACCTTCGGGTGAGTGGCGGACGGGTGAGTAACGCGTGGGAATCTGCCCTCAGGAGGGGGATAACGGCTGGAAACGGCCGCTAATACCCCATATGCCGAGAGGTGAAACGAATTTCGCCTGAGGATGAGCCCGCGTCTGATTAGCTAGTTGGTGGGGTAATGGCCCACCAAGGCGACGATCAGTAGCTGGTCTGAGAGGATGATCAGCCACACTGGGACTGAGACACGGCCCAGACTCCTACGGGAGGCAGCAGTGGGGAATTTTCCGCAATGGGCGAAAGCCTGACGGAGCAACGCCGCGTGAGGGATGAAGGCCTCTGGGCTGTAAACCTCTTTTCTCAAGGAAGAAGACATGACGGTACTTGAGGAATAAGCCACGGCTAATTCCGTGCCAGCAGCCGCGGTAATACGGGAGTGGCAAGCGTTATCCGGAATTATTGGGCGTAAAGCGTCCGCAGGCGGCCCTGTAAGTCTGTTGTTAAAGCGTGGAGCTTAACTCCATTTCAGCAATGGAAACTACAGGGCTCGAGTGTGGTAGGGGCAGAGGGAATTCCCGGTGTAGCGGTGAAATGCGTAGATATCGGGAAGAACACCAGTGGCGAAGGCGCTCTGCTGGGCCATAACTGACGCTCATGGACGAAAGCTAGGGGAGCGAAAGGGATTAGATACCCCTGTAGTCCTAGCCGTAAACGATGAACACTAGGTGTCGGGGGAATCGACCCCCTCGGTGTCGTAGCCAACGCGTTAAGTGTTCCGCCTGGGGAGTACGCACGCAAGTGTGAAACTCAAAGGAATTGACGGGGGCCCGCACAAGCGGTGGAGTATGTGGTTTAATTCGATGCAACGCGAAGAACCTTACCAGGGTTTGACATCCTGCGAATCCCTTGGAAACGAGGGAGTGCCTTCGGGAGCGCAGAGACAGGTGGTGCATGGCTGTCGTCAGCTCGTGTCGTGAGATGTTGGGTTAAGTCCCGCAACGAGCGCAACCCACGTCTTTAGTTGCCAGCATTCAGTTGGGCACTCTAGAGAGACCGCCGGTGATAAACCGGAGGAAGGTGTGGATGACGTCAAGTCATCATGCCCCTTACATCCTGGGCTACACACGTACTACAATGCTACGGACAAAGGGCAGCAAGCTCGCGAGAGTTAGCAAATCCCATAAACCGTGGCTCAGTTCAGATCGTAGGCTGCAACTCGCCTACGTGAAGGAGGAATCGCTAGTAATCGCAGGTCAGCATACTGCGGTGAATACGTTCCCGGGCCTTGTACACACCGCCCGTCACACCATGGAAGTTGGCCATGCCCGAAGTCGTTACTCCAACCCTTGTGGAGGAGGACGCCGAAGGTGGGGCTGATGACTGGGGTGAAGTCGTAACAAGGTAGCCGTACCGGAAGGTGCGGCTGGATCACCTCCTAACAGGGAGACACAACTGATCGTGATGTCTGAGCGCTGCGAGAACGAAAGTTTGAGCGGCACATTTGTCTCAGGCCATGATCCTGTCATCTCGAAGGTCGATCGGTACCTCAAGGTGAGCCATCAAGTTCAAAGACCAAGTCATTGTGACCTGCAAGGGAAACAGTGAGGAGG
>NZ_JAFKRG010000016.1:0-2500 GCF_019038415.1 Synechococcus sp. CCY 9618
CAGAGAAGCTGTGATGGACTCGTTTTCAGTTCCTAAACTTTGTCTAGGTCACCCCACAAGCGGGCTTTATACCAAGGATCAACGGCGTCTTCCCCAAAGGAGGCCAGCAGATAGCAGTATCTGTGATCGGTGGTGAAGAACGCTGTCAGAGTGAACGATCCTGGGCCATTAGCTCAGGTGGTTAGAGCGCACCCCTGATAAGGGTGAGGTCCCTGGTTCAAGTCCAGGATGGCCCATTCGTGTTTGGGGGTTTAGCTCAGTTGGTAGAGCGCCTGCTTTGCAAGCAGGATGTCAGCGGTTCGAGTCCGCTAACCTCCATCCAACCTGAGATGAAGCCTTAAGCAGGATGCTGCCACAGGAGAGAGCTCTGATGTGAGGGTTGATTTTAGACATGTTCAGCTGAGGATTCCAGCCTCTTTTCATTCCCGCAGGCCGCGATGAGATTGCAGAAGCAATGTTGTTGCCAGTGGCGTGGTTGAAAAGAAGCTGGACTCGCTGAGTCTGCGGCGCGAGCCGTAGAGTCAGTGAATTCAGCAAAGAACCTTGACAACTGCATAGGTGAGTCTGGAAAAGAAAGCATCTCATGGATGCCCAGGCAGGACTGATGTTTGATCAAACAGGTGAAAGCCTGTAAGAGAGAACAAAAGTTTTGAATGGGAAGATTCTTGAGTTTAGAGCCGAGAGCTTCCAGCGTCTTTTCGCTCCGCCGAGGAGGGAAGAGTCAGATTCCGTTGTTCAAACCAGTTCAGAACCAAAGGGTACCGGGAAACCGTGATTGTTTGAGGCTGGAGAAGGTGAACACGGGAGAATGGGTCTCAACAACCCTGAACGTTGGGAGTGTTAATTGGTCAAGCTACAAAGGGCTCACGGTGGATACCTTGGCACACAGAGGCGATGAAGGACGTGGTTACCTGCGAAAAGTCTCGGGGAGCTGGAAACACGCTTTGATCCGGGAATCTCCGAATGGGGCAACCCCTAGAACGGCCACCTGAATCCATAGGGTGGCGCGAGCCAACCCAGCGAACTGAAACATCTTAGTAGCTGGAGGAAAGGAAAGTAAAAACGACTCCCTAAGTAGCGGCGAGCGAACGGGGAAGAGCCTAAACCGATGGTTTCGACCATCGGGGTTGTGGGACAGCAACGTGGACCAGGGACATTAGTGGAAGCGTTTGAAAGGCGCGCCATAGAGGGTGAAAGCCCCGTACGCGAAAATGAAACTGGCCTAGCTGTATCCCGAGTAGCACGGAGCACGTGAAATTCCGTGTGAATCCGCGAGGACCACCTCGTAAGGCTAAGTACTCCTGTGTGACCGATAGCGAAACAGTACCGCGAGGGAAAGGTGAAAAGAACCCCGGGAGGGGAGTGAAACAGAACATGAAACCGTGAGCTTACAAGCAATGGGAGTCCTACTCATAGGATGACCGTGTGCCTGTTGAAGAATGAGCCGGCGACTTATAGGCACTGGCAGGTTAAACCGGAAATGGTGGAGCCATAGCGAAAGCGAGTCTGAATAGGGCGTTGGTCAGTGTTTATAGACCCGAACCCGGGTGATCTAACCATGGCCAGGATGAAGCTTGGGTGATACCAAGTGGAGGTCCGAACCGACTGATGTTGAAAAATCAGCGGATGAGCTGTGGTTAGGGGTGAAATGCCAATCGAACCCGGAGCTAGCTGGTTCTCCCCGAAATACGTTGAGGCGTAGCGTCTGGTGCTATAGCAGGGGGGTAAAGCCACTGTTTCGGTGCGGGCTGCGAGAGCGGTACCAAATCGAGACAAACTCTGAATACCCTGTGTGTAGCCAGGCAGTCAGACTGTGGGGGATAAGCTCCATGGTCGAAAGGGAAACAGCCCAGACCGCCAGCTAAGGTCCCCAAATGACTACTCAGTGATAAAGGAGGTGGGATTGCCCAGACAACCAGGAGGTTTGCCTAGAAGCAGCCATCCTCAAAGGAGTGCGTAATAGCTCACTGGTCGAGCGATCCTGCGCCGAAAATGAACGGGGCTAAGTAGTCTACCGAAGCTGCGGATTTAATTGTTCTTAGGAACATTCAAATGGTAGGGGAGCGTTCCATGTGGGGCGAAGCGTTAGCGTAAGCGGGCGTGGACTGCATGGAAGTGAGAATGTCGGCTTGAGTAGCGAAAACATGGGTGAGAATCCCATGCCCCGAAACCCTAAGGGTTCCTCCGGCAGGCTCGTCCGCGGAGGGTTAGTCAGGACCTAAGGCGAGGCCGAAAGGCGTAGTCGATGGACAACAGGTCAACATTCCTGTACCTGTCATGTTTTGGGAAGGGGGACGGAGAAGGCTAGCCCAGCCAGAAGTTGGTTACTGGTTCAAGCGTTCGAGGCGTTGAGAAGTGGCGAAAACACTTTGAGCTGAGGCGTGAGTACGAGCTGCTACGGCAGCGAAGTGGGTGATGTCAAGCTTCCAAGAAAAGCCCTATACCCGTTAAGGCATGATGGCCTGTACCCGAAACCGACACAGGTGGGGTGGTAGAGAAT
>NZ_JAFKRG010000017.1 GCF_019038415.1 Synechococcus sp. CCY 9618
GAGCAAGACTCCCGGCGGGAAAGCCACAAGGCTCACAGCAGAACCCACTCTGCTCTGGAGGGTCTTGGAGCGGCGGCTATTTCAGCAGCCTCCTAGGCCGGTGTGATCTTCAGTTCCAGGTGGCCCGTGGCGGCATCCCGTTCCCGGCTCAGGCGCCAGGCCTCTGGATGTCCCAGCAGCAGCTCCATCGTGGTGCGCACCGCAGACCCATGGCAGAGGTGTCCGCCGAGGGTCCGGCCTTCCCCGTCGGCCACGACCACGTGCAGATGGGCGCCGTCAGGGGTGACCGTGCCGGCAAGGGAGACCACCTCGAACGGCCCTTCAAGTACCACCCCAGCGGCCCGGCCGGCGAAACGAAGCATGGGGTTTTCCAGGCTGCCGATGCCGGAGACGATGAACCCACAGAACTCCGGGTCGTCCCCGGCCATGGTTTCCAGCTCCCGGCGCAGATCCACACCGGGAGGCAGCCGCAGCGGGCGAAATTCCATGGCGCTCACCTCAGGCCCCTGGCCCTGCCGCTGCCGCCGGGCCCGGGCCCCCGCGGGATTCCAGCAGGCCGATCGTGCGGGTGCTGTGCAATAGCTGGGGATCCATCGGCAGGGCCGAGAGGGTGAAATCCTGGGGTTCCCAGTGGCCAGGGGGGGGAGGGGAGAAGCGACTTCGTCGTCTCCGACTTCTGCCGCATCGTTCGTTGGCCGTCCAAACCGCAACAGATGATGGCCAGGGGAACTCTACCGGTTGGAATCGTTATTCACCGCTCTGGCTGGAATCCACAAACGGCAGTTCCAGGTCGGTGGCGAGCACGTGGATCTCAGGATCAGCGGCAAACAGGCTGAGGAGATCGCTGTGCAACCGGGCAGCCGCCGGGCCGGCTCCGGATTCAATGAAACGACAGGTCCGCCAACTCCAACGATGCGTAGCAATGGCGCCATCGCTGACGTACAGATCCAGATCGCCATCTTCCCATCGGCGTCCGTAGATGCAGACGCCGAACGTGAACGGAAAGCCCGCCAGCCCGACCCACCAGCCCCAGTCTTCACAGCCATAGCCAGCGGTGGCATAGCCTTTCTCCGGCAACTTTTCGGTCAGATAGATGGCGAGGGCCTTGCCATACATGCCCTCATTCACCAGTTCGTCGTCCTCACCCGGAAGGATCGGAAATCTGGAGGAGCGCAGGCGGATGAAGGAACTCAGCATGGTGTGATGTCGCAACAAGTTTCGTTCTGCGGGCTATGGAGAGTCTTGTGTCGGTGCTCCAGAATGTACTCCTTCCACACTGGCTCAACCACAGCTGGCAGCCTGCCGAACGCACGGACCAGCTCCAGCGGAATCACTTACCAGCCGAGCGTCCAGAGCCGAGGACTCAGACAACCAAAGCCGGTATTCCGCAAGGCAGTAACCGGCTCAATGATGATGCTTTCTGCCAATCTTGTCCATTTCAGCCTCGGCGAACGCGAGCTTCACACAATCGCGCCTGCGCGCGTAACGCCAGCCGGAAGAGCCGATGAAAATCGAGATCGACCAACATAGGCTCTGGCCCATGGGTGACGAGACACTCACCAGCAGTGGGCCTGAAATCGCGAAGAACATGTACAAACAGACGAAAGCCAATGGCAGCAGAACCAGGCTGGTTTCTCCGCATGCATGGCCAGCCTGGATATCTCCGGCAAGGAATCTGGAAAAACTCTGAGCGCTTGAATGAATGGCTAGGCTACATTCCCCAAATTGTCACGGCAGGGGCCCGATACGTGAAAGGAGTGAGCGTTGATGACGACAGGCGCAGACGACACATTGATACCCAGGAGCCCGAGCCCGACTGCAGCCAGAACAGGGCCGATCGTGTGGTCGGAGACGGCGGACAAGACAATCGCGATGCAGAAGAATGCACCAGAGGCGCCATTAACGAGCCGATAGGCCATTGATCCTGTAGCGAGAGCCCGGCTATTGTCTGGCATGGAGCCAATCGACCGGGGCCACCGGACAACCTGACGCCGCGACATGGGGGCTGGATCTTCCGGTTCAGTGCCTTGTTGGACAGGCAAGCACCTTGACCATGAAGGCCGATGAGCTCGGACACAGACGAGAAAACTGACAGGTGCCTGCAATGGACGTTGGCGCCTCTTTTCGGTTTACCGTGCTGTAACCCTGCGCCTCAAAGAACTGCTTCGCAGTCATGGTGAGCAGGTAGATGGACCCGATGCCCAATGAAACTGCATGTTCCTCTGCACGGCGGACAAGTGCAGTTCCCAAACCCTTGCCTCGCTCTGTCTCTGAAACAGCTAGAGAACGCAGTAATGCTGTTGGGCCAAAGACCTGAATACCAACGACGCCAGAAAGTTCTTGATCTGAGCCAGCAGCAAACAACGAAACTTCAGTTCCAGCCTCAATGTCGGAGGTGAGCAGATGATTGCTCTGAAGAAGCGCGATAATGCTGCCATCAAACCATGCGGGTTGAATGCTGTAGTTCATCATGCGTGTCGGTCCAGGCCAGAAGCAGGCAGAGCCTCTTGACCATGAAGGATAAAGCCTGCACCCGTCTTCGGCCTTGGAAGGTCAGGCTTTAAAGCGGAGTTGTTGATTGCACTCTGCATGACCGCCAATCCAGGCCCACATCAATTCATGGCTGGTTGCCTCCTCAGCTAACGCGTTGATCCGAAGTCCAGCCCCGGCTGATCAGAATCTGCGGACCATCTTGAAGTGGAGCGAAGGATGGCGTGGTTCGGCCTTGAGTCATACGAAGCAGAGATCGTCCAGGAGTTTTGTATTCGAAGCGAGTGGATCAACGCACGCCCAGAAGCTTGGGTTTGTGTGATGCTTCATGTTTCAGAGCATCGAACCGCCTGACTGTCGCTCATCGCTACATTTGCAAACTAGTCCAAGTGGCCTGGAGCACCGTCGTCCTCCACCTGCTGGTCCCACTCCGTTGCGTCGAATCACTGGAGCCAGACCCGGACTTCGGACCCCTTGGCGGAATTGCTGACTCCTCCGTAGGGAGGAGGCATCTATCCACTTGATAAGCCCCATGTAGATCGAACTGGCGCTTCCCGGCAGTATCGCGAAGCGTCAAGCGACCGATGGGAGCAAGGGCGAGCGCCATGTTGTGCATGGACGGAGAGCTTATGTTCTTTGCCCCGACTATCTGTGGTGGAGACGATTATTTCGTGCCACGTCTTCACTCACCGGTGGCACACATGACTTGCGGATAGGTGCTCTGGTTCAAGCCGGGGCCTGTCCATGAAGGTGTCACCCAGGAGGCTTGGATTCGTGGCTTGCGTCCATCCATGGGCAGCGTTCTCCGAAACGTGGTGCTGTTTGTGGTGGCTCAGGCGTGGGTGCTCATTCCACGCATCACCCTGCCCATGATCCGCACCCGTGCCCTGCGCGGCAGGGGAATCAGGGCGTAGACCAACAGCTTCGAGAGCGTGCCCGGCAGCACGGTGGTCTGGCGTCCCAGAGCATCGAGGATCGGCTGGGCGATGGCTTCGGGATCCAGGGCGTTTCCCATCCGCATCCCGGCCCGTGCCGCAAAGCCGCTGCTGGTGGGCCCCGGCGCGGCCGCCAGCACATCCACGCCGCAGGGGCTGAGCTCCACTTGCAGGGCCTCGGCCAAGGCCTGCACATAGGCCTTGGTGGCCGCGTAGTGGGCCGCATAGGGCATGCCCTGAAAACCCACGATCGAGCTGAACAGCACCAGGCCGCCACGGCCCTGCGCCCGGAAGCGGCTCCCGTAGTGGTGGCACATCTGCAGCACTGCCCGGCCGTTCACCATCAGCATCTCGGTCTCGGCGGTGATGTCGGCATCGAGGAAGGGGCCGGAGCTGCCGAAGCCGGCGGCGGCCACCAGCAGGCCCACCTCCAGCGCCTCGGTGGCGTTGCCGAGCTGATGGAGATGGTCCTCCCGCGCCAGATCCAGGGCGCTTACGCGCACCTGCACCTTGTGCTGGGCGCTCAGGCCAGCCGCGAGGGCCTCCAGCGGCGCCCGACGGCGGGCCACCAGCACCAGGTTCAGCCCCGCTTCCGCCAGTCGGCAGGCCAGGGCGCGGCCGATGCCGGAAGAGGCTCCGGTGACGACGGCCCAGGGTCCGTAGCGGGAGAGAAAACGCTGTTGGCGCCGTGTGTGGGCTGGTGTCATCGGCGAAAGAGCAAGGGTTGGAGGGATGGCGGCTCGCCAATGTAAGCCATGATGGCCATCATGCAATAGATCAAAAAAAGGGTGCGTTTCCCGGGGGGCGCTTCAGCTCCCTTCAGCCGCGGTGCCAAGGGTGCTTGTGGCGGCGAGCAGGCGCCGGGCCAGGGCCGGGTCGTCCACCAGGCGGGCGAGAAGCACCGATCCCACCATCGCCGCCGCGAGCTGCAACGCCGCATCACTCGGCGCCGGGGACGGTTCGTGGGGCTTCAGCTTGCGTTCGATCGCCGCAAGCATCCCCCGGGCCGCTGCCGCGAAGGCAGAGCGAACAGGTGGCGACTGGCGGGCCCCCTCGCCTCCGAGAGCTGCAATCACGCAGCCCAGCTCCGGATGGCTGAGATGCTCAGGTGAGAGGTAAAGGGCCAGGCTCTGCTCAAGAGAGTGGGCGTCGCCCAGGGTCGTGTCTGCGCTGGCGGCAGCCGCCGTGCCGATGGCCTCAGCCACCAGGACGTCTCGGCTGGCGAAATGGGAATAAAAGGCGCCATGGGTAAGGCCGGCACCTTTCATCAGTGCCGGGATGCCGATGCCCGAGAGTCCGTTGCGACGCAACGCTTTCGCCGCCGTATCAAGGATGCGCTTGCGCACCTCTTGCTTATGGTCCTTGGCGTATCGCATGACAGGAATCATGCCATGGAGGCCAGTCCTTCGCAGGCAGCCCGCCTTCAGGGCATGGCTGCTCACGGGCCCATGCTGTCCCTGTTGGGCAGCCATGGCTCTGGTGTGATCGGTTCAGCCCCGCAGCTGAACTGTTCCCCCTTGGGGCTTGGTCAACCGTTGCCTTACTTCCCGGGCGACTTCACGCGCTCCGTTTCACCAGCCGGCTGCGCCTGCAGAAAGGCGATCACCTCATCGCACCAGCGGACCCATTCCTGCTCGTAGAGGATGCCCCGGCGCAGGGTGAGGTAGCGGAACTGGCCCTGGAGGCTCGGGGCGTCCAGGGCCTGGAATTCCCTCTCCCGCTGCAGGTAGGTGTCCAGGTTCTGTTGATGGATGCCCCGTCGCCGCTCCAGTTCCTCGATCAGCACCGCCCGGGGCATGTGGGCGCCACCGAGCACCCGCACCCCCAGGTCCTCCCGGATCGGGGTGGGTTCGGTGGGTGATCGGTTCCAGCGGTCGAGTTCCTCGCGGCCGCTGGCGGTGAGGGCGAACACCTTTTTGTCGGGCTTGCCCGTCTGGGGCACCAGCTGATGATTCAGCCAACCCTTCGCCTCCATGGCGGCCAGTTCCCGGTAGATCTGCTGCTGGCTGGCTTTCCAGTAGCAGGCGATGGTTTGCTCGAACTGCTTGCTGATGGCGTAGCCGCTGGCGGGCTGCTCGCAGAGCACGGTGAGGATCGTGTGGGCCAGGGCCATGGGGGAACGATCGGCAGCGGAGCTGGGCCCTCTGATCTTGCCCTTCCGATCCTGCTTTGCCGCAGGCCTTGGCCCCATTGACCTAGCCAACTTAGTGTGCATACACTTTTGCGCATGCCCAACCTCTTGAGTATTCACAGGTTGGACCCCGCTGCCTTGTTTCGATGGCCTCCCTGCCTGCCGCCCTGTCTCCTCCCGGCTCCCCAGTGCCGCCGCCAGGGCTGGCTGGCGGCCTGCGTCGGCTCCTGCGGCGCCTCGGCTCCAGCCGGCGACGCTGGCTGCTGCCGTTCACCGTCACTGCCGCCAGCGCCCTTGGGCTGGCCCTGGCCGTCGCCCCCCGTCCCCGGCCGCCGGCGGCCAAGGCCCTGCCCGTGGCGGTGGTCTTGGCGCAGCCGGTGAGCCGGTATGTCACCAGCCGGGAGTACACCGGCGAGGTGGTGGCCGGGCGCAGCAGCAGCCTCGGCTTTGAGCTCGCCGGCACCCTGGAGCAGGTGCTGGTGGAGGAGGGGGATCCGGTGCTGGCTGGCCAGCCCCTGGCCCGCCTCGACCGCCGCCGGCTGCTGGCCCAGCGCCAGCAGCTGCTGGCGCAACAGCGCACTGCCCGGGCCGCCGTGCAGGAAGTGCGCCAGGAGCTCACCCTTGCGGAGCTGCGGCGGGAACGGCGCCGCCAGCTCCATGCCCAGGGGGCGATCTCCCGCGAGGACCTCGACCAGCAGATCTATGGCGCCGGGGCGCTGGCCAGTCGCCTGGCCCAGGCCGACAGCCAGGTCGATGAGCTTCGCGCCCGCCTGCGCCAGATCGATGTCGACCTGGCCCGCAGCGTGCTGGTGGCCCCCTTCGCCGCCACGGTGAGCCGGCGGTTGCTCGATGAGGGCATGGCGGTGAGCAGCGGCCAGGCCCTGCTCACCCTGGTGGAAGCCGCCCCCCGCGAGGTGCGGGTGGGGGTGCCTCCCGCCGTCGCCCAGGGCCTGCGGCTGGGCGAAACCCACCCCGTGAGCGTTGGCGATCGCCGCCTCAGCGCCACCATCAGCGCCGTGCTGCCCCAGCTCGATGCCGGCAGCCGCACGGTCACGGTGGTGCTGCGGTTGCCGGCCGAGGATCTGCCGGTGGGCGCGACGGCACACCTCAGCCTGCGGCGCAGCGAAGCGGGGGAGGGCTTCTGGTTGCCCACCGACGCCCTGGTGGCGGCGGAGCGGGGGCTCTGGTCGGTCTATGTGCTGGCGCCCCCATCGCCGGCGGCGGCCCAAACGCCACCGCCGGCACGGCAGGTGGCCCGCCGTCTGGTGGAGATCGTGCATACCGAGGGCGACCGCTCGCTGGTGCGCGGCACCCTGCGCCCCGGTGAGCAGGTGATCGCCACCGGCACCCACCGCGTGGTGCCGGGCCAATGGGTGCAGGCGGCGCTGTGAGGCTCGATCTGTTTCATCGCAACCGCCAGCTTCTGCTGCTCACCCTGCTGCTGGTGGTGGTCTGGGGGGTGTCGTCGCTGCTCACGCTGCCGCGGCTGGAGGATCCGCTGCTCACCCAGCGCAATGCCCTGGTGGTCACCAGCCTGCCGGGCGCCACGCCGGAGCGGGTCGAATCGCTGCTCACCGAACCGCTGGAGCAGGCCCTGCTGGAGCTGGAGGCGGTGGACCATCTCGACTCCACGTCCTCCTCCGGCACCTCGGTGATCGCGGTGGTTCTCAAGGATGCGATCCGCGAGGTGGCGCCGGTGTGGAGCCAGGTGCGCAGCAAGCTCGACGATGCCACTCCGCGGCTGCCGCCGGAGGCCTCCAGGCCCGACTTCCGCGACGGCAACATCGGCGCCAGCGCCCTGATCGTGGGCCTCACCTGGGAGCTGCCCGGCCCCGCCAACCTGGGGCTGCTGGCCCGGCTGGCGGAGGATCTGCAAGACCGGCTGCGTGCCCTGCCCGGCACCGACAAGGTGGAGCTCAGCGGCGAGCCCACAGAGGAGATCCGGGTGCAGATCGGCGCCCGGGAGCTGGCCCGGCTCGGGCTGACGGCCCGCGGCCTCTCCGAGCGCATCGCCGCCAGCGACGCCAAGGAGGCCGCCGGAGAGGTTCAAGGCCAGCGCCATGGGCTGCTGCTGCAGGTGGATGGCGCCCTCGATTCCCTGGAGCGCATCCGTGCCATCCCCCTGCAGACGGGCGCCGATGGCGCCAGCGCCCGCCTCGGGCAGGTGGCGGCGGTGAGCCGTGGTGTGCGCGACCCCGCCGGCCGGCTGGCGCTGGTGCATGGCCATCCGGCCGTGGTGGTGTCAGCCACGGTGGCCTCCGGTGAGCGCGTCGACCGCTGGGCGCAGCAGGCTCGGCAGCAGCTCGACAAGGTGAACGCCACCCTGCCCGCCGGCCTGGGCCTGCACACGTTGCTGGATCAGAGCCGGTATGTGGAGGAGCGCCTCGACGGCGTGATCGGCAACCTGATCACCGGTGCGCTGCTGGTGGTGGCCGTGTCGGTGCTGATGCTCGGCGGCCGGGCGGCGTTGGTGGTGGGGGCGGCCCTGCCCCTCAGTGCCCTGATGGTGTTCGGCTGGATGCGGGTGCTGGAGATTCCCCTGCACCAGATGTCGGCCACCGGTCTGGTGATCGCCCTGGGGCTGCTGATCGACAACGCCATCGTGGTGGTCGATGAGGTGCAGCAGCGCCTGCGCGGCGGCGCCTCCAGCGGCGCAGCGGTGCGGCAGTCGGTGGGCTACCTGCTGGTGCCGATGCTGGCCGCCACCCTCACCACGGTGCTGGCCTTTGTGCCGATCGCCACGGCGCCGGGAGCCACGGGCGAATTCATCGGTGCAATCGGCCTCACGGTGATCCTGGCGCTGGCCAGTTCCCTGTTCCTCTCGCTCACGGTGATCCCCGCCCTCTCCGCCCGGCTGCAGCACTGGCGGCCGCTGGGGATCGAAGCGCGCTGGTGGGAGCAGGGGGTGACCCTGCCGCGGCTCACCCAGCGCTACAGCCACACGCTCCAGCAGGTGCTGCGGCGTCCCTGGCAGGGGGTGGCGCTGTCGCTGGTGTTGCCGGTGCTCGGCTTTGTGGCCTTCGGCAGCCTCGAGCAGCAGTTCTTTCCGCCCACCAACCGCGACCAGTTCCAGATCGAGATGCGCCTGCCCAGGCCGAGCTCCCTGGAGCGCACCGAAGCTCTGGCCCTGGCCGCCCGCCAGCGCCTGCGCGAGCACCCCGGCGTTGCTGATGTCCACTGGTTCCTGGGCGAGAGCGCACCGCCGTTCTTCTACAACGTGGTGGCCTCCCAGGAGAACGCCCCCCATTACGCCCAGGGCCTGGTGCAGCTGCGCGGCACCGAGCGCCTGCGCGACACGATCCGCTCCCTGCAGGAGAGCCTGGATGGCGCCTTCCCGGAAGCGCAGGTGCTGGTGAAGCAGCTGGAGCAGGGTCCGCCCTTCGAGGCGCCGATCGAGCTGCGCCTGCAGGGCCCCGACCTGGCCCAGCTGCGGCAGATCGGCGACGACCTGCGGCGCCGCCTGGCGCAGCTGCCGGCCGTGACCCACACCAGCGCCAGCCTCAGCGAAGCCCTGCCGGGCCTTGCCCTGGCGGTGGATGAGGCGCAGGCCCTGCGCAGCGGCCTCGACAACCGGGCCATCGCCCGGCAGCTGCAGGCCGGCCTCGATGGCGCCGTGGGCGGCTCGATCCAGGAGGGCGTCACCAGCCTGCCGGTGCGGGTGCAGGTGGCCGCGGCCCAGCGGGGGGATCTCCAGCAGGTGGCCTCCCTCGACGTGGTGTCGCCCGGCAGCGGCGACACCGTGCCGCTTTCGGCCCTGGCCCGCCTGCGGCTGGAGCCCGAGCTGGCGGCCATCGACCGGCGTGACGGCCATCGCATCAATACGGTGCAGGCCCACCTGTCCGCCGGCTCCCTGCCGGCAGCCACGCTGGGCGGGTTCCGCCGGCAGCTGGAAGAGGACGGTTGGCAACTGCCGCCCGGGGTGAGCCTGGCCTACGGCGGTGAAGCCGACGCCCGCGGCGATGCGATCACCAACCTGCTTTCCGCCGTGGGGGTGCTGCTGATCCTGATCACCGCCACCCTGGTGCTGTCGTTCCGCTCCTTCCGGCTGGCGGCTCTGATCGGCTCGGTGGCGCTGCTCTCGGTGGGTCTGGCGGCGCTGGCCCTGAAGCTCAGCGGCTCCCTGTTCGGTTTCACCGCCATCCTGGGCACCCTCGCCCTGATCGGCCTGGCGATCAACGATTCGATCGTGGTGCTCAACGCCATCCGCACCGATCCGCTCGCCGCCAGCGGCGACCCCGACGCCACCACCGCCGTGGTGCTCCATGCCACCCGCCACGTGATCGCCACCACGCTCACCACCGTCACCGGTTTCGTGCCGCTGATGCTCGATCCCACCGGCTTCTGGCCGCCGCTGGCGATCGCGGTGTCGGGCGGCCTGGTGGGCGCCACCGTGCTGGCGCTGTTTTATGTGCCAGCCGCCCACAGTCTGCTCATGCGCACTGTGGGGAACAACGCTTACCCCGCCCTGCCGCTTTCATCATCACCAGGCCAGCATTGAACGGGTTCGAAGAGCGTGAGATCCAGTCACTGACAGCGTTGATGATCTGGAACATCTTCCTGACGCGGCCATCATCTCTCCGCCAAGAGCCAACGCACTTCCCAGGCAGACTCAGGGGGCAGTTCAGGCGAATCGCGTTGCTGGGCTGCTGCGGCATTGCCTAAGTCGACAGAAACTGGAGTACCGATGCGTTGAACTCATGAGCAAATTCCAAGTAAGGCAAATGACCACACTCATCAAGCAATACCATCTGGGAATCTTTAATGCCGTTGGCTGCGATCACAGCGTGGCTGACTGGGAACGCACGATCTTGCTTTCCCCAGAGGATGAGGGTCGGTACTTGAATCTCAGGCAGTCGATTTCGAATGGCTTGCCAGACCTCAGATTTCATTCCGAAGAAGTTTCCCATTGTTCGAAATAGACGAGTTTGAAATTGCAAAATCTCAGAAGATATATTCCTCAGCACCATATCCATGAACTCGCTGTTATTGAGGTATGGGTCTGGATCAAAAACGCACTGTCTCATCATGAATCGTGCAGCTCCTAGGCTTGGATGATTTAACACTTCACCAACCATTGGGAGTGAGGTTAACCTTGCGGGAAACGGAACTTCTTTCCCTAAACCGCCGATAGCTATCAATACAAGCTTGTCGACTCTATTTGGACATTGCAGTGCAATCTTGAGAGCAAGCATTCCTCCCACAGAGCCTGCGATCAACGAGGCGTGAGGCATGCCAACCAAATCCATGAAACGGATGATGAATTGGCTGATGTCATCAAGAGTGTAAGTCGCATTTGGCTTGTCAGACTTGCCAGATCCAACCCAATCCAGGGCATAGACTTTATGATGTTCGGCAAGTTCAAAGATGTTCTTATACCAATAGTCAATAGCGCCACCTTGGCCGTGAATAAAAAGAACTGGCTGACCCTTCTCGCCCAAGGCCCAGTATCGTGTGTTCACCCCGTCAACATCAATGTATTTATCCTCCGGAAAGTCGATGGCCATGATTTGCTTCCCAGGTGTCGAATGAAGTCAGCAGCTTAAGCGAAGTACAAGGAGGCGATTCATGGATAGACTCCCTCTCCTCTAGTTGCTTGTTTGCTTTGGCTTCTTCTCTGGTGTGGCAGTCAGCCTAACGTTTGAGCTAAGCAACCCGCGGAGCAGGCTTACAGCATCTGCCGTAGCGGGTCAGCTTGAGCGAGGGTGTTAGGCCTCGCCTGTCGAGTTGCGCCTATTGCATTGAGTTTAGTCCGAACATGTTGCCCTCGGTGTCCATGCATAATGCAACCCAGCCGAACTGGCCGATGGCGAATTTGGGGCGCAGAATTCGGCCGCCAGCGGAAACGACCCGCGCTTGTTCTTTAGCGCAGTCGTTCACGGAGAAGTAGACCATGGTGCCACCAACACCGGGTTGACCATGGGGAGACTTGACGAGTGCACCTGAAGCTCCATAGGAATTCACATTCGCAGTGAACGCCCGCATGAGCGTCTCTTCGGTGGGGTCGTCAATTGATTCCAGTTGTTGGGACAACACGGTCTCGTAGAACGTGGCAGCGCGATCCATGTCCTCCACGTACAAGTCGAACCAGCCAACTGCGTTGGGCTTATCCATCGGAAGCTCCTTCAGAGAAAGTGGAGCCCGTAGGTTAGTAGCGTCAATCCGAGGTGTCTTGTATGGATCGGACACCGAAGCGTTTGCGAAATTCGACTGGGGTGTAGCCCGTGGCTTGCCGAAAGGCATGCGTGAAATGAGCTTGGTCTGCGTACAGGTCGAGATAGTGCTTTCGGAAGGACTGTTGTATCCGCAGCACTTTGATCAGGTCATGGGGCGCGAAGCCTGTGAGTCTTTGGAGCGTACGCTGCAACTGTCGTGTGGAGAGCTGAACCAATGTGGCCATCTCGGCAACAGACCGAATAGCGTCAAGATTCGAAAGAATTCGCGCTGTGATTGGATTCGCTCTCGCATGGCCATGGGCCATACACCACTGCACCAGTTCGGATAGTGCGGGCGCCATATCCATGAACTCGAGACCCTTGAGGCGGCGGCTCGTTTCCACCAGCGGTAAGCTGCCGCGGTACGGTGTTCCTACATAGCTGTCCACAACTTCGGCTCGATCCCCCTGCCATGCGCCTGGATAGAACTGAACCCCAACGTAGTGGAATGACCTGCCGAGATTAAGTGTTGTCGCTTCCGTATGTAGCGCCGTGACCCCGGCGATCTCGGTGTCGGTTAGATTGAACAGCAGGTTTACGCACGCGTCGGGTAGTGCGTGATAGTGAAAGTCATCCGGCAGTTCGGCAATGGTCCGGAGTTCCCAGAAGCAGTGCACCACGTCAACAAGACCCTCCGGGGGCGGAGATTCGGTGTACCTTACGGCCGAGCCACGAAACGAGAAGCCGTCAACGGCGGGGGAGTACATCGGTGGAGAGATCGGGCGATGAACATGCTTAAGCCGGTCGTGAGACGGTTCCGCTGAGAGGCCTACCCTGCCGCTCAGTGGTGGGCATGAGCAATTGGGGCTGATCCTTCTTGGGATTGACAGAATAGGTGCCACCCATCCACTGCAGCGGCATGTTAGAGCTTTGTTGCGAGAATGATGCCACTTGCCCACGATATCTTTGTGACGTGGAACCTACAATCGGCATCCAAGTAGTTAATAAGATTCTCGACATTGGCAGCGTGGCCATCAGGCCAGTTTGGTTGCGGAAGCATGTCGTCAATGATGTAAAGACCTCCAGGCTTAACCAACTCAAGGGCCTCGTCAAGAAAGCGGTACTTTCCTGACCATGTATCCGCAAAAATGAAATCATAGTGCTCACCATCCAGCGATTGCAGGAAAGAGTCGCCGTCAGCACAAACAATCTCCAGGCGCGGATCAGAGCCAAGATGATTCCTGAGAATCCCTATCAATGACTCATCGTTGTCCACTGTAATCAAAGAAGAAGATTGATCCATGCCTTCAAGAATCCATGCAGTTGAAAGACCTGTTCCTGAGCCAAGCTCAAGAAATCGAGCTGAAGGCTTTAAAGCTGCAAGCGTCCTCAACAGCGAGCAAGTCAGTGGATCTGACGCCATAGAGAATCCCGCTGCCACAGAGTCATTCCATAGACCCTCTACAGCCTTGGGTTCGTTCAGCCTGTCTCGGTCGTTCATAGAAATCCTGTAATTGCTCTAACGCTGCCCCCGAGTGGCCGGCAAGAAGCTATCGCAATCGCAGCAGAGTCGACTGCGGCCTGTCCACTCCAGGAGCTTGTTCGAAGGTGTCGCATCACCATAGGCGGATTGCGGACTTACACCGCATCAGCAGAGCTCAAGTCACCTCAGCCTCACTTCTAACACTGGCGCTCAACTTCAGCCCAAGGGCCGAGACGACCTTCAGGATGGTGTCAAAGCTCGGACTGCGCTCACCAAATAAGGCCTTGTAGAGGCTCTCCCTCGAAAGTCCTGAGTCTCTGGCCACCTGGGTCATCCCCTGGGCCCGTGCAATGTCGCCCAAAGCTTTGGCAATGAAGGCAGCATCGCCATCCGCCTCCTCAAAGCAGGCTTCCAGGTAGGCCGCCATCTCCTCCGATGTTCGTAGATGCTCGGCAACGTCGTAGGCGGTGGTCGTGGTTTTCATCAGATCTCCTCCGTCAGGTTGTCTGCCAACAGAAGGGCCTCATCAATGTCCTTGGCTTGTGAACTTTTGTCTCCGCCAGCCAAAAGGATGATTAAGGCGGCTCCCCTCTTCAGGTAGCAGACCCTGTATCCAGGGCCGTAGTTGATCCGCAACTCCGACACGCCGGGCCCAACGGGCTTGACGTCTCCAGGATTGCCATCGGACGAACCGCTCTGTCTGGCGGACTTCAACCATTCAGCAACAGTAGCCTCCAGGCTACGACCACGCGACGCTGCAGTTCTGGCTCCCAGCAAGGACGACACATCCTTCAAACAGTCAAGTTGATCGTGACGTGGACCCCAAAAACTGATCCAGGCCTTATGAGAGCTTCCCTACCGGCCAGACTTGGCCAGGAGAAGCCCCATGAAACGCAAACGCCACA
>NZ_JAFKRG010000018.1 GCF_019038415.1 Synechococcus sp. CCY 9618
GGGGCGTACGCCTATGGAAGTCCTCCAGCAATGGAAAGCGGCCTGATCACCCCACCAGCTCTCATAGGAACTGGACCACTGATGGGGGTCACGTCAACAACACCTACAGACCGCATTCGGCGCTCCAGGGGCGTACGCCCCTGGAGGTCCTCCAGCAGTGGTGAGCGGCTTGACAACCCACCAGCTCTCAGAAGCACTGGACCAGTAAGGGGGGTCACGTCAGAGGTGCCCGACTGGCAGGTGGGCTGAAGGAGTACCTGATGCAAGTCGCTCAACTCTTCCCTCTGCAGCTGGGGCTACTGCCGCCGTCCCAGCGCGGCGATGCTTATGAGATGGACGGCGAAATGTTGAGATTCCTCCGTTCCATGACCCTCCGGCATGATGCAGACCTCCCCCGGCCTCCATTCTCGGTCTCCGGAAGGCCTGGCTGAGCTTGATTCTGCTTTGCTGGTGATGCGCGACTCCACCGCCTTGATCGTTGTGGTTGAACCATTGGAGCCCATTCCATCGGGATCGCCCTCGACGACCTAAGGTTGATGGCTGGCGATGAGGTGACCGTGCCTTCCATGATGTGCACGCACATCCATGCTCGTACGCTTGACCAGATTCGGATCAACCTTCTTCACCCTGGCGGATGCACCCATCAAGGTCAGCGATCAAGGCCCTGCTCTCACGTCATTCCTATCGGCTGGCCCGATCACTGTTGCATGGAGGAAGCTATGGCCTCAATGGCATTGACAGGCGACTGATCGAGATGATTAATCCCAATCCCAGAGGCGGATACTATGTCGAGCTGGGTGCGAATGACGGCCTGCGCCAGTCCAACACCTATCTGCTGCAGTGGAAGTACGGATGGGGTGGACTGCTGATCGAGCCAAGCCCGGCTCGCTTTCTGGAATGTGTCAGAAATCGTTCCTTTGGGCGTCAGCCTGTATTTCGTTGTGCCGCCTGTGTCGATCCTGCCTACACCTCACCCTTCGTTGAGATGGAGTATTCCGATCTCATGTCGGTGGCCCTCGGGCTTGACCTCAGCCGAGAGGAGGCTCGACGACAGGCAGAACGGGGTCTGCCCTTTCTGGAGAATTCTGCCCACCGCCATCGGTTCGGTGCCGTGGCCCTCACCCTCACCGCGCTGCTCGAGCAGGCAGGGGCTCCAGCCGATCTTGATCTGCTCAGTCTCGACGTCGAAGGCAATGAGCTGGCCGTGCTGAGAGGGCTTGATCTCGAGCGTTATCGCCCCCGTTGGATTCTGGCCGAGTGTCGCGATGATGCGGTTCCTCGCCATCTCGAGGTGGCTGGCTACCGACAGCGGGAGTTGTTGAGTGATAGTGACAGCTACCGCGACATTCTCTTCCGCTCGGAATGAGCAGCACCGCCGTGATCGCACACCGAAGGCCCATGCAGCCTGCCCGTTGTCTTCGCACTTTGAAGGTTCAGCTCCGGCAGGCTCTGCTTTTAGTGCACCTGCCTCCTGGAGTGTCCCCACGGTGTTTGAGTTCGCTTCCGGATCGCCCTGACCCGCTCGTCGGGCTGGAGATCAATATCAATCACCCCGCCCCAGTTCCCTTTGCCCCGCGGTTGATGGAGTGGGCATCCATGCCGATGAACTTGTGTCGCCCCCATTGATGGCTACATCCCGCCGCCGCCGTTGATCCGGCGGTCGGGTTCTGAACCTGCAGCGACGCAATGCCCTGATCTCAGTTCAGAGTTGCAGCTGAGCGCTCAGCTGGCGTGCAGAGAGCGTTTCCAGAGCAAACCTTCACGGCCATCTTGAACACCCGCACGTCGCGCAGTGGAGCATCAACCTGCGTGCATGACAGCGTGTTTGTCTTCCCCACCGGCGAGGCCAGGAGCATCGGTTCCAGAGCTAACGCAGGAGACAGCGCAGCCGTCTGGTCAGGCTTCTGCGTCTGTTTCGTTCTGCGCTGCTCAGGTCTACGTTCCCCATCAATCACGACCAGGCTGAACACCTCTGTTCATGTCCCCTGGCGACGTACCCACGGAGAACTCCGTCATGCCCAGGTGATTCACTTCTGGGGCCAGGTCTCTCTTGCCATGGGACAAAGGCTCTCTCAGGAGATGCAAGAAATGTTTGCGCCACGCCAATCGCTATGATTGGCTGCATTCGGTCTCGGCAGGGAGGGCGACATCCACTCTCATCTGCTGCCATGTGTCGGCGCCCAGTCAACTCCTTCGTTGCTTTGAGGCCATGGGATCACTCATGTATCTTCTTCATTCCGACGTGTTGATTGATCATGGCGTTTTTTGCCTTTCCATGTCTTGTCCCTTTTGTTTGGCAAGCAATCTAGTCGGTTGCCGGTACTGATCTGATGATGGATGTCGTTGTTGGCGTTTTTGGGTATAGCAGGCCTCTCCATCTTCAGAAGGTGCTTCATGCATTGAAGGAACAGCTCAATGGCAGCCCTTTGCCACTTCACGTGTTTCTCGATGGTTCCCGTAGCCCCGCTGATACGGATAAAGTTCACCGCACCCGCAGCGTGGTCCGTGAGTTTGCTGAGGTCTGCCCGCTTGAACTCCATCTGGCCAGTGAAAATCTTGGGCTGTACCGATCTCTCACACAAGGTGTCAGTCATCTCCTCGAGCAGCATGACGCGGTGATTGTTCTGGAAGACGACATTCTCACGTCTCCCTTTTTCCTGTCCTACATGTTGAAGGGTCTTGCCCTCTACAGGGACCAACCCAAGGTGGCATCTATCAGCGGATACTCACCAGAGATGGATGATGCGTTGCCAGAAACCTTCTTTTTGCGTGGGGCGGACTGCTGGGGATGGGCCACCTGGCGAGAGCGATGGGCGCTGTATCGGCATGATGCCGCAACGATGGCCCTTGAGCTGCATGAACGTGATCTGATCTCTGCTTTTGATCCCGATCATTCCTGTGCTTATTACCGTCTCCTTCTCGACCGTGCCCAAGGACGTTCCGAAAGCTGGGCCATCTGCTGGTATGCCAGTTGCTTTCTCGCTGATTGCTACACATTGCATCCGGGGCGATCGCTTGTTCAGAGCATTGGCCTGGATTACAGTGGAGAGAACTGTGCGCCAGCTCCTCTCCTCGCCTCTGTTCTCGCAACCAATCCGGTGGAGGTGCTACCGCAAGCGGTGAAGAGCCAAGAATTCGTGTTGCAGGCCTATCGCGACCACTTCAGCCAACGGCGTCCCTTGAATGAACGCATCAGTGCGATCGGTCGCAGGTGCTATGCAGCCAGCAGGGCTGTGCTCAAAGCACTGGTGCCTTTTCGTCTCCGGCGACTGCTGCGTGGTCGAATGCCCCTTGATGGTCCTTACACCTCCTACCGGGAGGCCAGCAAGAATGCCAGCGGTTACGCTTCAACCAGCATTGTGGCCATGGTGGAGTCGGCTGCTCAAGCCGTTCTGCGTGGGGAGTGCGGCTATGCACGCGATGGGACGGTTTTCGCGCAGCCCCCTGCTGATCTGGCGATTTGCCGACTCCTGGCTGACCACCTCCATCCAGGTGATGTGATCGTTGACTTTGGTGGCGGTCTTGGCGGAACCTTCATCAATCATGCGGATCTCTTCCCGCCAGGTTGCCGGCGTATCGTGGTGGAGCAACCAGTCTTCGTGAAGCGCGGCACTGATTTCTCAACAGAGAATCAACTTGACATTCGATTCATGGGAGATCTTACTGAAGTGCCTGAGGTTGACATCGTCCTTGCTTCGGGGGTTCTCCAATATCTTGAAGACTATGCTCCTGTTATTAAGAGTTTTAACAGTTTATCTCCACGGATCATACTTCTCGACCGTACAGCGCTTGCGACTCGTGAGCGGTGGTATGTGCAACGCTGTGCGGGTTATGGGGGTGGGGATGCCCGAATTCCGTTGCGGCCGTTGAACCTTGCTCGCATCCAGTCTCTGCTGCCTGACTACACGTTATCTGAGCAGTGGTCAAACTCGTTTGATGCCGTGACTCCCAGGCACCGAGGCCTTTTGTTCGTTCGGCGTTCTCTGACGAGCTGAGATGAGTTCACCTACCATGGCGAGCCTGGCTGTTGGGAAACTGATCGGTATGTACCGGCAGGTGGGTATCGACGTCAGTGCCGACTTTGGGAACATCACACGCCTGACCCTGGAGGAGGATGCTTCCGGGCTGTTGCGCTGGCTACCACCTGTCGTTGGAAGTGATGTGTTTTATGCACAGCTTTCAGAGCGCATTGATAATTACTATCCAGCGGTCAAGCCGGAGTTCGAGATTGCGGCTGCCGCACTCCTTCCGGGCCAGCCTGTCCTGGAGATCGGTTGCGGTGAGGGCCATTTCGCTGGCTTGTTGCCCCCGGGAGACTGGTTCGGGGTCGACATCAATTCCGATGCCATCCGGCGGGCTCAGCACAAGGGGCTCAGCTGCGTCGTCTGGGATTTTCTCAAGGATGATCCTGCTGTTCTTCCGCGTCAACAGTTCCCCTTCATCTGTTCCTTCCAGATGCTTGAGCATCTGCCGGATCCTGGTCGTTTCTTCCAGTTCGCCGCCCAGCATCTCAGCCCTGGCGGTCGCCTCATCCTGGCCGTTCCTTCCCTGGATTCGTTACTGGGCAAGAATCCCATGTCCATGCTCAATGTGCCGCCCCACCATCAGACCTGGTGGTCAGACCGGGCACTGCGGGAGTTTCCTTCCGGCTATGGCTTCGTCTGCGAGAAACTCATTCATGCGCCACTTGACCCCTTTCACCATCGTGCTTTCGTCACGGTTCTCCTCAGGGACCTCCTTGCCCGCCGTCTCTCCAGGTTTCCGAGGTGGTTCTCCCAGCCGCTGAGCTCTCTGTGCTCCAAGCCTATCTCGGCCCTGACACGGATTCTGATGGAGGAAGGTTCCATCGACTCTGTGTTCGGCTGTCGCGGCCAGTCCGTCGTGGCGGTCTACCATCGTGCTGAGGATGCCTGAAATGAACGATCGTGATCGGTTTGCTGTTTGCTGCGTTTCGACCAGGCAGATGGTCGATTGCATCCACCCTCCTGGGAGATCTCTTGCCAGTCTCTTCCCCCCTGTCCTGTGCCTGACTGGCACGATCTGGTCTTGAAGAACATCCTCATCACCGGTGGCCTGGGCTTCATCGGCAGCAATCTGGCGCGACGCCTGCTTGAGGAGGGTCACAGGATCACCCTGGTCGATAGTCTGATTCCCCAGTATGGCGGTAATCTCGAAAACATCGCCGACATTCGCGATCGACTGACCGTCAACATCAGTGATGTTCGTGATCCCTTCGCGACCCGGGAGTTGCTCAAGGGTGTTGATGTCATCTTTAACCTTGCCGGGCAGACGAGTCATGCCGATTCGATGACGGATCCCTTCACGGACCTGGATATCAATGCCAAAGCTCAACTCTCTCTTCTCGAGGCGGTTCGTGATGTGAACCCAGGCGCCATCGTTGTCTTTGCCTCCACCCGTCAGATCTATGGCCGCCCCCAGTACCTGCCGGTGGACGAGGCCCATCCCATTCGTCCGGTGGATGTGAACGGGGTCAACAAGGTGGCGGGAGAGCAGTTTCATCTCCTCTATCACGATGTCTACGGCATCCGGTCCTGTGCCCTCCGGCTAACCAACACCTACGGACCCGGCATGCGGATCAAGGACGCCCGACAGACGTTCCTGGGTGTATGGGTTCGCAACCTGCTCACGGATCAGCCGCTGCTCGTCTTCGGAGACGGTAAGCAGTTGCGTGACTTCAATTATGTCGATGATGTCGTCGATGCCCTGATCCGTGCCTCGGTCCATCCGGACTGCTACGGCAAGGCATTCAATCTGGGCAGCTCCGAGGTGGTTTCCCTGGCCGACCTCGCCACTCGGATGGTCGCGATCGAACCGGAGGCCCGTTGGCAGCTGGTGCCGTTCCCGCCTGAACGCCAGCGGATCGACATCGGCGACTATTACAGCGACCACCAGCTCGCCAGCCATCTGCTCGGCTGGCAGCCTGTCGTGCCCCTGGCCGAGGGCCTGCAACGCACGGTGTCCTACTACCGTCGCCACCTCGACAGCTACCTGTGACGGCCTCCATCGCCTTCAACGATTTCCGCCGGGAGCCTGAGGCATTACAGCTAGCCCTGCTGGCTGCCGCCGAGCGGGTGATCCGCTCCGGCTGGTGGGTCCTGGGCCGTGAGGTGCAGGCCTTCGAGCAGGCCTGGGCCCTGCACTGCGGCACCGCCCATGCGGTGGGTGTGGCCAACGGCCTTGATGCCATCGAGATCGGTCTGCGGGCCCTCGGCATCGGGCCCGGCGACGAGGTCATCACCACCCCGGTCACGGCCTACGCCACCACGCTGGCGATCCAGCGCTGCGGAGCCCTGCCGGTGTTTGCCGACATCGACCCCTCCACCGCCTGCCTGGCGACCGAGTCGGTGGCGACCTGCATCGGCCCCGCCACCCGGGCCGTCCTCCCTGTGCACCTCTATGGCCGCGCCGCCGATCTGGATGGTCTGGAGGAGCTCTGCCGCAGCCATGGGCTCCATCTGGTGGAGGATTGCGCCCAGGCCCACGGGGCCCGCCACCTGGACCGGCCGGTGGGCAGCGTTGGTCGCTGCGCCGCCTGGAGTTTCTATCCCACCAAGAACCTCGGCGCCATCGGCGACGCCGGCGCCCTCACCACCGCCGATGCCGAGCTGGCCCGGGTGGCCCGGTCCCTGCGCAATTACGGCCAGAGCGATCGCTACCACCACGATCTCGCCGGCATGAACAGCCGTCTCGATGAGCTTCAGGCGGCCCTGCTGAGCGAGCGGCTTGGCTGGCTCGACGCCTGGACCCATCGTCGTCGCGAGATTGCCGGCCACTACCGCAGCCGCATCCACCACCCCCTGCTGACGCCGATGGCGGAGCCGCAGGATCCCTCCTCCCACGTGCACCATCTCTACGTGCTGCGAACACCGCAGCGGGAATGGGTTCAGGCCCAGCTGGCCGAACAGGGCGTTTCGACTCTGATTCACTACCCGCTCCCCTGCACCCGTCAGAAAGCCCTCGCCGGGCACCGGATCGCCCCCGGGGGGATTCCCCATGCCCTCGAGCACTGCCGGACGTGCTTCAGCCTGCCGATCCATCCCTTTCTGCAGGACGACGAGGTGAAACGGGTCATCGATGCCTGCAACGAGCTCCCCGATGCCCCGGCCTGATGGCAGGGCCCATGTTCTGCACCCTCTTCGACAGTGGCTACCTGCCCCAGGGGCTCGCCCTGCTGCGCAGCCTGGAGCGGCACGTGCCGGGCATGGGGCTGTGGGTGCTGGCGATGGACGATCGATCCCATCGCCTGCTCGCGGCCCTGCAGCATCCCCAGCTCCATCTGCTCCGGCTTGAGGATTGCGAGACTGATGAGCTGCGGCTCGCCCGCCGTCAGCGGTCCTGGGGCGAATACTGCTGGACCCTGACTCCCTTCCTGCCTGAGCTGGTGCTGGCGCGCGACCCCGACGCCGAGGTGGTCACCTACATCGATGCCGACTGCTGGCTGGCGGGTCCGGTGGATTCCATGCTGAACCGCTTCCAGGCCTCGGGTGCCCACTGCATGATCACCCCCCACGCCTACAGCCCCCACCGCGACCGGACCGCCACCGCCGGGACCTACTGCGTTCAGTTCATGCCCTTCCGGCGAACGCCCCAGGCGCTGGCGATGCTGCACTGGTGGCAACGGCGCTGTCTCGAGCACTGCAGCGGGAAGCTTGGGCCGGGCCCCCTGGGCGACCAGGGCCATCTGGAGGACTGGCCGGTGCGCTTCGGCGCCGATGTCTTTGTGCTGGATCGTCCGGCCCTCACCCTGGCGCCGTGGAACATCGAGCGGTTCTGGCAGGAGGCCGCGACCCAGCCATGCCTTTATCACTTCCAGGGGTTCCGTCTGTTCCGCCTCGGCCCCCTGCTGGTGATCCGTGCCACGGCAGGGGTGCCCGTGCCGCGCCGGGCCTTTCCCCTTCTGTTCACGCCTTACCTGCGGGATATTCTCGGGATGCTTCAGCTGCTCCCCAGGGCCGTTCTGGCACCCCGTTCCCTGCCGTCCCCCTGGAAGGATCCACGGGGTTTTCTGTTGCTGCTGCCGCGCCTTCTCTTCCTCCACTGGTGCGTCCGGCTGCGTCCCCTTCCCCCAGCGATGCGGGGTACGCTCCGTGGCTGATCCGCTTGATCAGATCCGCCCCCTGTTCCGTCGCCTGCGGGATCGTCTCCAGACGAGCCTGCCCGCCCGTCGGACGCCGCAGCACTTCCGCTTCATCGGCTCCCAGCGGCGTTTCCTGACCTCGCCCGACGAACAGGGCACGATCGCGTTGCTGCAGTGCCTCGCCCCGGGGCTGCGCCGCTTCCTCAACGTCGGGGCCAACGCGGGGTACTACTGCCTGCTGGCGGAGAGTCTCGGCCTGGACGTGCTGGCCTTCGAGCCGGAACCTTCGGCGTTTCGGCTGCTGCAGCGCAACCTCTGCCTCAACCACTCCCGCTGCCTGGCCATCCCGGCGGCGGTCGCCGCTGATCGGGGGCGTGCGTCCTTCTACGGCACCGGCACCGCCGGGTCCCTGCTGGCGGGCATCTCCGGCACACCGCGCTGGGACCGTCGCTCCGTCACCACGGTTCCCCTCGATGGCCTCTTCGCCATCGGTGGCATCGCGCCCCAGAGTCCCGACAGCCTCTGGCTGTTCGACTGCGAGGGCGCCGAGCCCCAGGCCCTGCGCGGCGCTTCGGAGCTGCTGCAGGCCACCCATCCCCTGCTGGTGCTGGAACTGGCGCCCGGCCGGAACCCTGAGGCCTGGCGCGACGCCCTCGCCGATCTGCTCATGGCCGGCTACAGCCATCTGCTGGCCTGCTCCTCCCTGGTGGTGGGTCCAGCGCGCTGGCGGCCGCTCCACCCCGGGGCTGTCGCCGACAGTGGCTTCCACGACAACGTTCTGGTGCTTGCCGAAGCGCACCATCAGCCGTTTCTCGAGCGGCTGCCGCCCGGGGGACCCGGGCTGGGGAGGTCCGGATGAGCGGCAGCCCCCGGCTCTGGATCCGAAGCCTCCATCACGGCCTTGAGGACATCGGGCTGCAGCCCCTGCGGCTGCTCGGCCTGCGCGGTCTGCCGGCCTACCTGCGCGATCTGGCCACCTACCGCAGGCTGCAGAGACAACACCCCAGCTCCTTCCCCAGCGTTCTGCAGCTGGCCCCACTGTTTTCGGATCGCTACGCCGGGGCCGGTGCGGGCCGTTCCCTCTACTTCCTCCAGGACCTGCTCTGCAGCAGCCATGTGCTGGAGAGGTCGCCCTGCCGCCATCTCGACATCGGCTCCCGGATCGATGGCTTCGTGGCTCAGGTCGCCGCCTCCCGGCCGATCGAGGTCCTCGACATCCGGCCCCTGCAGACCCCGCCAACGCCGAACCTGCGCTTCCGGCAGGGGGACATCCTCGACCCACCCACCACGCTGACCGGGCAGTACGAACTGGTCAGCTCCCTGCACGCCCTCGAGCACGTGGGCCTGGGGCGTTATGGCGATCCGATCGCGCCGGATGGATTCGAGCGGGCCCTGGCCCACGCGGCCGCCTTCGTGGCTCCGGGCGGCACCCTGCTGCTCTCCCTGCCCGTGGCCCGCATGGACCGTCACCTGGTGCAGTTCAACAGTCAGCGGCTGTTCTCCCACGCCCTGCTCGCCGATCTCCTGGCCCGTCTGCTGCCTGCGTTCACCCCCAGCTGGAGTTTCGTGGTCGATGACCGCCGCACCCCCGCCCGGGCGGCCGGGGGGCCGGCCGGGCTGCTGGCCGATTTCCGCGGCTTCGGCCTCTGCGGGCTCGCCCTGGACCGCCGATGACGCCGCTGCTGTCGCTCTGCATCGTGGTGCGCAATGCCGCCGGCGCGCTCACCTCCACCCTGGCGTCGGTCGAGCGGCACATCCTCACGCTGCAGGCGCTGCCTGCCGAACTGGTGCTGGTGGATGGAGAATCCACCGATGGTGGCTTCCAGCTCGCCAGCGACTGGGCTGAACGCCACGCGCTGCCGGCGCGGCTGAGCCGTCAGCGGCCCAGCGGCATCTATCCGGCCATGAACCAGGCCTGGCGCCTGGCCGGTGGGGAATGGCTGCTGTTCATCAATGCCGGCGACCTGCTGCTCGATGCCTCGCCGCTGGCGGGAGCCCTGGCGGCCGCATGCGCCAGCGGTGAGGCCAGCATCCAGTGCCAGCCCGCCATCTTCTTCCCCGGCGCCCGACGGGGGCTGTGGACACCCGGCCGCCGGCTGGCCTGCCATCAGACCCTGGTGTATCGCCGCGTGCTGCATGAGCGTTGCGGCCCTTACGACGAGCGCCTCTCGCTCTGCGCCGACACCCTGTTCATGCAGCGGATCGCTCCACTGGGCCAGGCGCTGTCGCCGCGGCTGCTGGCCGCCACGGAGGTGAGTCCGGCCAATGCGTCCCGGGATCCCCAGCGGATCGGCCACGACCTGGCCGTGATCGAGCGCCTCGGCCTTCCCATCCGGCCCTGGCCGCGGCAGCGGTGGACCCTGCTGCTCCTGCGGCTGGAGCGCCGGCTCGGCTTCAGTGTCTCCGTCTGGCTGCGGTGGGTCCTGCTGCGGCTGCAGGGCTCCGCCCGACAGGTGCCCCTTGCCTGATCGCCAGCGGCTGGTGCTGCTCCTTCAGGGGGGGCTGGGCAATCAGCTGCTGCAGATGGTTCTCGGCGAGGCCCTGGCTGCCTCCCAGGGGCGGCAGCTACAGGGGTCGACGGTGCTGCTGGACTCCCGCAGCCGCAGATTCCGGGGCCTGACGACGCGCTCCATGAGCCCGCTGGTGCGGGGGCGTCTGCCCTGCCTGCCCGTGCCCTGGCACCGTTACCTGCCCTCCCGGCTGAGGGCCCGACTGGCGGACCCTGCCTCGGCGGGGGTGCTCACAGACCGGGGGCTGGGGGAGGCGGCGTGCCATCCCGGCCTGCTGCAGCGCCTGGACTGGGTGCGGGTCATCCACAGCCATGCCACCCATCCGGCCCTGTTCGGCCCGGAGTTCACCCCCGCCTGGCAGGCCATGCTCGAGGCCCTCGGTCCCCATCGGCGGCTGCCGGCGCCCTGGGTGGCCGTGCATGTGCGCCGCACCGATTACCTCCATCCCCGCAGCGGTTTCCAACCCCTCGCCGCGTCCTATTACCGGGCGGCCCTGGCCCTGGCGACGGGGGCTTCCGCTGCAGCGGCTCCAGTGCTGGTGAACGGCTTCAGCGACGACCCCGCCTGGTGCCGCGCCCACCTCCAGGACCCCCGCTGGCGACTGGAGGTCAGCGCAGGGACGCCGGAGCAGGACCTGGCGGCCATGGCCCAGGCGCAGGTGCTGATCACCGGCAACAGCAGCCTGTCGGCCGTCGCTGCCCATCTGGCCCAGCTGCGGGATCCCGGCACCCGGGTGTACACACCGGAGCGCTGGCTGCGGAAGGAGGACGGTCGCCTGGGCGATCTGAGGAAGCCAGGGTGGCAGGTGGTGCGCCCATGACCCCCGCCGCGGTCAGCATCATCTGCCCCTACCGCAATGGGGCGGCCTTCCTGCCGGGACTGATCGCCGATGTGGGCGCGCAGGAGCACCCCGGCTGGGAGCTGCTGCTGATCGACGACGGCTCCACCGATGGCGGTGCCGATCTCGCCGCCGGCGCCGCCGCCCGCGACCGGCGCATCCGGGCCCTGACCGCGCCGCCCCGTCCGCCCGGTGCTCCAGCGGGTCCCTGGTGGCCCCGCAACCATGGCCTGGCCCAGGCCCGCCACGATCTGATCGCCTTTCTGGATGTGGACGACCGCTGGCATCCCGCCAAACTGCGGCGCCAGCTGGACCACCAGCGTCGCTGCGGTGCCGCCCTCAGCGTGACGGGCTATGCCCGCTTCGATTCTTCCGGATCCAGGCTGCTCGGCTGGCGTCTGCCGCCGCCCCGGTTCGGTTACGGGCAGCTGAGAGCCACCAATGCCATTCCGATGCTGACGCTGCTGATCGAGCGCCGCCTGTTGGTGGAGGGCTTCCAGCCCTGCCCCCACGAGGACTATCTCTGCTGGCTCAACATGTTTCGCCGTCATCGGGATCTGCACTGCGTCACGATTCCTGAGCTGCTGGCGTTCTACGGGGTGCATCCGGGCAACCTCACCGGAGCCCGTTGGCGCATGCCCCTCTGGGCCTATGACGTCTACCGGGCCCATGGCCTGGGCCGCTCGACCAGCCTGCTGTCCCTCCTGCCCTGGGGCCTTCATCAGGTGAGTTCCCTGCTGCGATCCCGTCGGCAGCCGCTCAGGACAACACTTGCCGCGGCACTTCGGGCTGAGCCCCCTTTGCCCCTGCCACCAGCCGGATCGTCTTGATCAGAATCAGGATGTCGAGCATCAGGCTGGCGTTCCTCATGTAGTAGAGGTCGTAGCTGAGCTTCATGCGGCTGTCCTCCACACTGGCGCCGTAGGGGTAGCAGACCTGAGCCCAGCCGCTCAGGCCGGGTCTCACCCAGTGCCGCACCCTGTAATGGCGGATCTGCGTTTCCAGGGTGGCTTCCAGTTCCGGCCGTTCCGGGCGGGGTCCGATCAGGCTCATCTCCCCCTTGAGAACGGAGAGGAGCTGGGGCAGTTCATCAATGCGCAGCCGCCGCAGCCAGCTGCCGATGCGGGTGATGCGGGGATCGTCGCGGCAGGCCCATCGGGCGCCGCCCGCTTCGGCTCCCTGACGCATGGTGCGCAGTTTCCAGACCGTGATCGGCCTGCCGTAGAGACCGGTCCGGAGCTGCCCGTAGAACACGGGCCCCCGATCTTCGAGCCGGATCAGCAGGGCGGCGATCAGCAGCAGCGGAGCGCTCAGGATCAGCAGCTGACTCGCCACCAGCAGATCTCCGAACCGCTTCAGTCGCCAGCCCCAGCGTCCCGGCTGAAGCTCAAAGCCCTCGGCCTGCACCAGCCAGCGGCTGGAGAAGAGCTCCGGAGGAACCCGCTGCAGATGCTGCTCGGCCCACACCACCAGCGTGCAGAAACTGCCACCGCGGGCGCGCCGGGCCAGGAGGTCCTGAAGCAGGCCGTCGCGCATGTCGGCCGTCTCGCTGACAGCGATTCCGCCGATCTTGTCGGTGATGTCGCCAGGCGCCGTCAGCAGCGCTTCGGTGGGGCAGTAGTGCAGGTCCAGCCGGTGGCGATCCCTTTCCCGTGCCAGTTCCTGCTCCAGGGTGCCGAGTTCGTCGCCGTCGCCCACCAGCAGCCAGCTCCGGCTGCGTTGCTGTCGGCGGCTTGCCCAGAGCTGGGCCAGGCCTGATCCGAGGGTCGCCCCGGCGAGCAGGGGGATCAGAAAGCCCCGGAAGGTGCGGGGATCCTTGACCTGAAGTCCCCAGTTCAGCAGGATCACCACCACCCCGAGCACGAGCAGGGCAACCAGGGCCGTATCGATCAGACGCCGGCTCTCGGCCAGCCCCTGCCCTGGCTCTGGCCTGGAGTACCGCCCCATCAGGTACGAGCTGGCGACCCAGAAGGCGATGAGCAGCCCGATCGAACGGGTGAGCCCCACCCACTGTTCGGTCTGTCGCCAGTAGAGCAGGTTGTAGAGCCCGAGCAGCAGGATGGCATCGAAGATGGCGAGTCCCATCAGCAGCCAGCGCTGTCTCAGCCAGGGGGCTCTCCACCACATGCAACCCTCGCTGCGCCGCGGAAGACTCTATGGGGTTGCCCCGGGGCGATGAATTGACCGAGGGGCACCCGATACTGCATGCTTCTGGCTGGGCCGACGCAGCCCGGATCGCGGATGTAGCTCAGTGGTAGAGCATCTCCTTGCCAAGGAGAGGGTCGAGAGTTCGAATCTCTTCATCCGCTTGTTTTCTTGAGCATCAGCTGCTGGCTCTGGGTCTGGCTGAAGCCCAGTCGCTCGTAGAAGCCCTGGCCTGATGTGGTCATCAGGTAGATGCGTTCGACGCCGGCCACCGCCGGGCCCGCCAGCAGCTCCTCGACGATGCGTCGCCCCAGGCCCCGGCCCTGCTCGTCCTCGGCCACCACCACGTCCCAGAGCACCGCCCGGAACACCCCGTCGCTGGTGGCCCTACCGAAGCCCACCAGGGCGTTCCCCCTCCAGGCGCTCACCACCACCTGGCTGCCGGCGAGCATGCGCCTCAGCTGGGCCTGGCTGCGGCCGGTGGCCCAGAAGCTGTGGCCATCAAGCAGGGCGCGCAGGGCTTCCAGGCGCCAGCGCAGGCGCAGGCAGCGAGGCCCGTGGCGGATCAGCCGCACCGGGTCGGCGTCAGGGGCCGGGGCCTCGGGCCGGGGAGGGGTGGTGCTCAACGGGCCAGGGTCGGGGGCGTCAGCAGCGAATCCTGCTCGCCGACCGGGGCCGACCTCTGGATTCCCACGGGGTGCCGGCTCCCGGGAAGGTACGGATCCCCGGCAGATCGGGCCCTGAAACCCCTTGCTGCACCTTGCTTCTTCCCTTTCAGCCCCGATTTTGCGGTGATAGGGTGAAACGATACGGACAGGCCTTTCCCATGCTCAAGCTGCTGCTGGGTGATCCCAATGCCCGCAAGCTGAAGCGTTACCAGCCTCTGGTGTCCGACATCAATCTCCTTGAGGAGGAGATCGAGCCCCTCAGCGACGAAGAGCTGCGCGGCCTGACGGCGGAGTTCCGCCAGAAGCTGGAGAAGCCCGAGTCGGCGGCGCGGCGCAAGGCCCTGCTCGACGAGCTGCTGCCCCAGGCCTTCGCGGTGGTGCGGGAGGCGGGCAAGCGGGTGCTGGGCATGCGCCACTTCGACGTGCAGCTGATCGGTGGGATGGTGCTGCACAACGCCCAGATCGCCGAGATGAAGACCGGCGAGGGCAAGACCCTGGTGGCCACCCTGCCGGCCTACCTCAACGCCCTCACCGGCCAGGGGGTGCACGTGGTCACCGTCAATGACTACCTGGCCCGCCGTGACGCCGAGTGGATGGGTCAGATCCACCGCTTCCTGGGCCTGAGCGTCGGCCTGATCCAGCAGGACATGAGCCCGCCGGAACGACGCCGCAACTACGCCTGCGACATCACTTATGCCACCAACTCCGAGCTGGGGTTCGACTATCTGCGCGACAACATGGCGAGCGACATCGCCGAAGTGGTGCAGCGGGATTTCCATTACTGCATCATCGACGAGGTGGATTCGATCCTCGTCGACGAGGCCCGCACCCCCCTGATCATCTCCGGCCAGATCGAGCGGCCGCAGGAGAAGTACATGCAGGCGGCCCGGATCGCCACCGAGCTGGCGCGGGCCGCCGAGATGGGCAAGGACGGCATCGACCCCGAAGGCGACTACGAGGTCGACGAAAAGCAGCGCAACGTGACCCTCACCGATGAGGGCTACCAGAAGGCCGAGCAGCTGCTGGGCGTGCAGGACCTCTTCGACCCCCAGGATCCCTGGGCCCACTTCATCAACAACGCCCTCAAGGCGAAGGAGCTGTTCGTCAAGGACGTCAACTACATCGTCCGGGACTCCGATGCGGTGATCGTCGATGAGTTCACCGGCCGGGTGATGCCGGGCCGCCGCTGGAGCGATGGCCTGCACCAGGCGATCGAAGCCAAGGAGGCCCTGCCGATCCAGCCCGAGACCCAGACTCTGGCCAGCATCACGTACCAGAACTTCTTCCTGCTCTACCCCCGGCTGGCGGGCATGACCGGCACCGCCAAGACCGAGGAGGTGGAATTCGAGAAGACCTACAAGCTTGAGGTGGCCGTGGTGCCCACCAACCGGCCCCGCTCCCGCTCCGACTGGCCCGACCAGGTCTACAAGACCGAAACCGCCAAATGGCAGGCGGTGGCCGCCGAAACCGCCCAGGTGCATCAGGCCGGCCGGCCGGTGCTGGTGGGCACCACCAGCGTGGAGAAGTCGGAGCTGCTCGCCACCCTGCTGCAGCAGCAGGAGATCCCCCACAACCTGCTCAACGCCAAGCCGGAGAACGTGGAGCGGGAAGCCGAGATCGTGGCCCAGGCGGGCCGGGCCGGGGCCGTGACCATCGCCACCAACATGGCCGGCCGGGGCACCGACATCATCCTCGGGGGTAACAGCGACTACATGGCCCGGCTCAAGCTGCGCGAGGTGTTGCTGCCGCGGCTGGTGCGCCCCGAGGAGGGCCATCGGCCACCGGTTCCGCTGCAGCGCTCCAGTGAGGCTCCCGCCGGTTTCGGCGGCGCCGTGGCGCCGACCTCCAGACCGGCCGGGGAGGCCAGGGCCATCGGCAATCTCTATCCCTGCGCCCTCTCTGAGGACACCGACAAGGCCCTGGCGAGCTTCTGCCGGGAGCTGGTGACGGCCTGGGGTGATCGGGCCCTGACCGTGCTGGAGCTGGAGGACCGCATCGCCCAGGCGGCGGAGAAGGCCCCCACCGACGATCCCCAGATCCAGCGGTTGCGGGAGCTGATCGCCCGGGTGCGGGCGGAGTACGACGAGGTGGTGAAGCAGGAGGAGGCCCAGGTGCGCGGCGCCGGTGGTCTGCACGTGATCGGCACCGAGCGCCATGAATCGCGCCGGGTCGACAACCAGCTGCGCGGCCGGGCCGGCCGCCAGGGAGACCCGGGAAGCACCCGCTTCTTCCTCTCCCTGGAAGACAACCTGCTGCGCATCTTCGGCGGCGACCGGGTGGCGGGCCTGATGAACGCCTTCCGGGTCGAGGAGGACATGCCGATCGAATCGGGCATGCTCACCCGCTCTCTGGAAGGGGCGCAGAAGAAGGTCGAGACCTACTACTACGACATGCGCAAGCAGGTGTTCGAGTACGACGAGGTGATGAACAACCAACGCAAGGCGGTGTACACCGAGCGGCGCCGCGTGCTGGAGGGACGGGAGCTCAAGCAGCAGGTGATCGGTTACGGCGAGCGCACCATCGACGACATCGTCGAGGCCTATGTCAATCCGGACCTGCCGCCCGAGGAATGGGATCTCACCCGTCTGGTGGACAAGGTCAAGGAGTTCATCTATCTCCTGGAAGACCTTGCGCCTGAGCACGTGGCTGGGCTCACGATGGAGGAACTCAAGGCCTTCCTGCAGGAGCAGATGCGTAATGCCTACGACATCAAGGAGGGCCAGATCGATCAGATGCGCCCCGGGCTGATGCGGGAGGCCGAGCGCTATTTCATCCTCCAGCAGATCGACACCCTCTGGCGCGAGCATCTCCAGGCCATGGAGGCCCTGCGGGAATCGGTGGGCCTGAGAGGCTATGGCCAGAAGGACCCCCTGATCGAGTACAAGAACGAGGGCTACGACATGTTCCTCGAGATGATGACCCAGATGCGCCGCAACGTGATCTACTCGATGTTCATGTTCCAGCCCCAGGTGCCCCAGGCCGTCACGGCCTGAGGGACGTCTGATCCTCGTTCGCGGTTTCCCCGAGGAACTCGAGGATCTCCCGGTCGCGCAGGTTCTGGGCCTTACCGCTGCAGGGTTCCTTCAGGGGACGGCCGGCGGCCACTTCCTGCAGGCAGGCCTGCAGCCGATTGACATCGTTCTCCAGGCTGTCGATCCGCTCCATCAGGTTGCGGATCACCCCCGCTTCCGCGTCCGGCAGGGCCGAGTGGGCCAGGGGGTCGATGCGGGCCCCCGCCTGGTGGATCACCCGGCCGGGGATGCCCACCACCGTGCTGTCGGCCCCCACGTTGCGCAGCAGCACCGAGCCGGCGCCGATGCGGGTGTTGGTGCCGACGGTGATGGCTCCCAGCACCTTGGCGCCGGCTCCCACCACCACGTTGTCCTTCAAGGTGGGATGGCGTCTGCCGTGCTCCTTGCCGGTGCCCCCGAGGGTCACCCCCTGGTAGAGGAGGCAGTTGTCACCGATGACGCTGGTTTCGCCGATCACCACCCCCATGCCGTGGTCGATGAACACCCCCCGGCCGATCCGGGCGCCGGGATGGATCTCCACCCCCGTGAGCAGCCGGCCCAGCTGGCTGAGCAGACGGGGGATCAGGGGCAGCCCCAGACGCCACAGCCGGTGGCTGACCCGGTGCAGCTCCAGGGCATGGAAGCCGGGGTAGCAGAGCAGGATCTCCAGCGTGCCCCGGGCCGCCGGATCTCTCTGCCGGATGATGGCCAGGTCGGCCCTGAGTGCGTCGAGCATGGGGTCCGCGTCATCAGGCCGCCAGGAGACCGATCTCCTTGCGCAGTTGATCGATGGTGGCGCTGCCAAGGTAGCTCTGGGCGCAGTGCACCATGGGCAGCCGCATCAGCTGGGCGCGGTTCTGACGCAGAGTCTGCTCCACCAGCGGAAGGCTGGGCTTGTCGCAGATCACATGGCTGGAGGCCCGCAGCAGGGCCAGCAGGCGGCTGCTGGTGTCGGGATTGGCGGTCATCACCAGCAGTTCGTTGCCCCGCATGCTGTGCAGGATCACCTCGGCGGCCCGCAGGATCCCCGGGCTGATGCTCACCAGGCCCACGCAGCTGCCGGGCCGCAGTTCCTTGAGCATGCCCAGCTCATGGCCGAAATCGTTCAGATCCACGGGCACGGCCCGCACCCCGTGCACCTTGGCGATCTGCTCCACCTCCTGCAGGAAGTAGCGACTGGTGACCACCGTGCCCTTGCTGGAGGTCTCCAGCACCGACTCGAGCTCCTCGATCGGCACCACCTCCACCGGCACCTCCAGGTTGGGCCTCAGTTCCTCGGCGATCAGGATCGAGGCGCCGATGTCCTCCCTCGAGGTGCTCACCAGCACCCGGGCACCGCAGCGCAGCCGCCAGTCGATCTCCCGGGTCAGCAGCTCCCTCGCCTGTTGCAGGGTGCAGCCGGCGTTGAGCAGCCCGTCGACGCTCTGGCGAACCTCCCGGTCGATGTCGGGCATGGCCTTGATGCGCAGGCCCGGGGGAGGCTTGATCTCGCGGGGGTTCTGTTGATCGCGCACGTAGATGCCCGAGCCCGCCATGGCCTCCACCACCCCGTCGGTCTCGAGCTGGCGGTAGACCTTGCTGATCGTGTTGCGGTGCAGGCCGGTCTGCATGGCCAGCTGGCGGGTGCTCGGCAGCCGGTGGCCCGGCGGGTAGTGCCGGGCGGCGATGGCGAAGCAGATCTGGTTGTACAGCTGGGTCGACGCCGGGATGTCGCTCTCCTGCTGAATGTGGAATCGCACGCCGGAGGGGCCAGGTGGTCAGGCCGCCACCCTACGGAGCTTTGGCCCCCGTGACAATTCCCCCGTTGGCATACGACCATGTGCCGGTTACCCTGTGCCGGTTTGCCGTCCACCGATCCTCCCGGTCCTGGGGACCCCACCAACGCCCTGCCGCCGGAGGGGGTGAGGGCCGACTGGCTGCGGCTGGATCCACGCCGGCCGGAGCAGGTTCCCCTGCGCTGCTGGTGGGCTCGCCCGGCCCACGGATCTCCCAGGGGTGGGGTGCTGGTGCTGCCGGAGGTGTTCGGCATCAATCGCTGGGTCAGGGGCGTGGCGGAGCGGCTGGCGGCGGAGGGGTATGGGGCCCTGGCCGTGCCTCTCTACGGGCGCACCGCCCCAGAACTGGAGCTGGGCTACGGCCCGGAGGATCTGGCCCTGGGCCGCCGCCACAAGGAACGCACCCGCACCGACCAGCTGCTCAGCGACGGGGCCCTCGCCGCCGACTGGCTGCAGGGGCAGCTGGTGCCGACCGGAACCGGAGCTCCTCCGCCGGGGCTGGGTTGCGTGGGGTTCTGTTTCGGGGGCCATGTCGCCCTGCTGGCGGCCACCCTGCCCCAGGTGAAGGCCAGCGTCGCCTTCTATGGAGCGGGGGTGGCGTCGGGGCGCCCCGGTGGCGGCCCCCCGAGCCTGGCTCTGGTGCCCGCCATCGCCGGTTCTCTGCTGTGCATCTGCGGCAGCGAAGACGCCCTGATCCCACCGGCCGACGTGGCGGCGATCGAAGCGACCCTGGCGGCCGCCAACGCCGGGCGGTCTGCGGCCCCGGCAGGCCCTGCCCCCCACCGGCTTGTGGTGCTCGAGGCGGGCCACGGATTCATGTGCGCCGAACGGCCTGACCATCGCCCCGCGGCAGCGGCAGCGGGATGGGAGCTGCTGCTGGACCACTTCCTGCGCGAACGGGTCAATGGCCGCGGGCCTGGCCCCGTCGGGAGCTGAGGGCGGGCTCAGCCCGCCGAGGCAGCGGCAGTCTTGCCGGCGGCCTGCTTGCGCGGGCTCAGAAACATGATCATGTTGCGGCCCTCCCGCTTGGGGGGCTGCTGGATCTCGGCGCTCTCTTCGAGGTCCTTGGCCATGCGATAGAGCAGCTGTTCCGCCAGGGCGGTGTGCTGGATCTCCCGGCCCCGGAAGATCACCGTGCACTTCACCTTGTCGCCGGACTTGAGAAAGCGGACCGCCTGACCGATGCGCACCTGATAGTCGTGCGAATCGATCTTGTAGCGCATCTTGACCTCCTTCACCTCGGTCTGGTGGGATTTCTTCTTGGCCTCCTTGGCCTTCTTCTCCTGCTCGAACTTGTATTTGCCGTAGTCCATGATCCGGCAGACCGGAGGGTCGGCCTTCTCGCTCACCAGGACCAGATCCAGCTCGCGCTCGCGGGCGACATCCAGGGCCGCCTCTCGGGTGATGACTCCCAGTTGACTGCCGTCTGCATCCACCACACGGAGGTTGGGGTAGCTGATGCGGTCGTTGATGTTGGGGAGCTCCCGCACGGGAGCACGGCGATCAAAACGGGGACGGGGAGGCATTCACAGGGGCGGTTAGGCCCTTACCCTAAACCGCCCCTGGCCGCCCTCAGGGCCCGCTGAAGCACATCCGCCTCCGGTGGCGCTGCGCTGGCCCGCTCCGTCAGCCAGAGGGGGTGGTGCTGGCGCCGGAACCAGGTGCGCTGGCGCTTGGCGTATTGCCGGGTGCGTCGCTCCGTGCGGGCGATGGCCTCCGCCCGGGTCAGCTCCCCACGCAGCAGCAGGGCGGCCTCTCCGTAGCCGATCGTTGCCAGCAGCGGGCACGCGGGGCCGAAGCGTTCGATCAGCGCCGCGGTCTCTTCCACCAGGCCCCCCACGAAGAGGGCGTCGGTGCGGCGCTGGATGCGCTGGGGCAGGTCTGACGGATCCAGCCCCAGTTCGACCACCCGCCAGGGGGGCGGCCGGTGGCCCTGCTGGGACGACAGGGGCTGGCCGGTGGCGTACAGCACCTCCAGGGCCCGGCTGGTGCGCACGGCGTCGGTTGCGGCGATGCGGTTGGCCGCCAGCGGATCCCCCTGGGCCAGCAGCCGGTGACAGATGGTCTGGCCCAGGGCGGCGAACTGGGCCCGCAGGGCGGGCTGGGGGGGCACCGCCGGCGGCTGCAGCCCGGTGAGGAGGGCCTTGAGATAGAGGCCGCTGCCGCCCACCAGCAGTGCCACGCCCCGGCGGCGATGCTCCGCCGCGATCGCGGCAACGGCCAGGGCGGTGAATTCCTGCAGGTTGATCGGATCGTCGGGCTCACGCAGATCCAGCAGCTCGTGGCGCACCCGGGCCCGCTGGGCCTGGGTGGGCTTGGCTGTTCCCACGTCCATGTGCCGGTAGAGCTGGCGGGAATCCACCGACAGCACGGCCAGGTCGAGGGCCTCGGCCAGCTCGATCGCCAGGGCGGTCTTGCCGCTTGCCGTCGGGCCCAGCAGGGCGATCACCAGGGGTGGATCAGCGCCGGATTCGGCTCCAGGGGAGGACGCCACGGGAGGTCGGAGCAGGCGGTCGGTGGAAGCGGCCAGGGGCGCTGGCTGCAGCCGGCTGCGGCGGAGAACAGAGCCATCCTGCCGGAAGCGCTGTCAGGAGGCGATTGCACCCCCAGGGCAAATCGGTTCTCAGAGGCGCCTCTGTGGCCCTACGGGACGGCGATGGTAGATTCGCCCTCGTGGAGCGTCCCTCGGAACCGCTCTGCCCCATTGCCCCGGGATCCGCCGTCCTTCGTCTGCCCCCTGGGGAGCCCTTTTTCTGAATGAGCGACGCCATCAAAGTCGAAGCGGCCTACGGCGCCGAGCAGATTCAGGTGCTGGAGGGCCTGGAGCCGGTCCGCAAACGGCCCGGGATGTACATCGGCACCACCGGTCCCCGGGGTCTGCATCACCTCGTCTATGAGGTCGTCGACAATTCGGTGGACGAGGCCCTGGCCGGCCACTGCGACGAGATCCTCGTGTCGCTCCACGACGATGGCTCCGCCAGCGTCACCGACAACGGCCGCGGCATCCCCACCGATATCCATCCCCGCACCGGCCGCAGTGCCCTCGAGACGGTGCTCACCGTTCTGCATGCCGGCGGCAAGTTCGGCAGCGGCGGTTACAAGGTCTCCGGCGGCCTGCACGGCGTCGGCATCTCCGTGGTCAACGCCCTCAGCGAGTGGGTGCAGGTGACCGTGCACCGCCAGGGTCAGGTGCACCGGCAGCGGTTCGAGCGGGGGCTGCCCATCGGCACCCTGGTCTCCGAGGACGCTCCTGAGGCTCGCACCGGCACCGCGGTGCGCTTCAAGCCCGACGTCGAGATCTTCAGTGGCGGGATCGACTTCGACTACCACACCCTCTCCGCGCGCCTGCGGGAGCTGGCCTATCTCAATGGCGGCGTCCGCATCGTCTTCCGCGACGAGCGGCCCGCTGCGGCCAGCGCCGACGGCACCCCCCACGAAGAGACCTACCACCACGAAGGCGGCATCAAGGAGTACGTCGCCTATATGAACGCGGAGAAGGATCCGCTTCACCCCGAGATCATCTATGTGAACGCCACCAAGGATGGCGTCCAGGTGGAAGCGGCCCTGCAGTGGTGTGTCGATGCCTACTCCGACAGCATTCTGGGCTTCGCCAACAACATCCGCACCGTCGATGGCGGCACCCACATCGAAGGCCTCAAGACGGTGCTCACCCGCACCCTCAACACCTTCGCCAAGAAGCGCGGCAAGCGCAAGGATGCCGATGCCAACCTGGCCGGTGAGAACATCCGGGAGGGTCTCACGGCCGTGCTGTCGGTGAAGGTGCCCGACCCGGAGTTTGAAGGGCAGACCAAGACCAAGCTGGGCAACACCGAGGTGCGCGGCATCGTCGACACCACCGTCGGTGAGGCCCTGGGGGAATACCTGGAGTTCAACCCCCAGGTGATCGATCTGATCCTGGAGAAGGCGATCCAGGCCTTCAATGCGGCCGAGGCGGCCCGGCGGGCGCGGGAACTGGTGCGGCGCAAGTCGGTGCTGGAGAGCTCCACCCTGCCCGGCAAGCTGGCCGACTGCAGTTCCCGGGATCCGAGCGAATCGGAGATCTACATCGTGGAGGGGGATTCGGCTGGTGGCTCCGCCAAGCAGGGCCGCGACCGGCGCTTCCAGGCGATCTTGCCCCTGCGGGGCAAGATCCTCAACATCGAGAAGACCGACGATGCCAAGATCTACAAGAACACTGAGATTCAGGCCCTGATCACGGCCCTTGGGCTAGGGATCAAGGGTGAGGATTTCGACGAGAAGAATCTGCGCTACCACCGCATCGTTATCATGACGGACGCCGATGTGGATGGCGCCCACATCCGCACCCTGCTGCTCACCTTCTTCTATCGCTATCAGAAAGCCCTGGTGGAAGGGGGCTATATCTACATCGCCTGCCCGCCTCTGTATAAGGTGGAGCGCGGCAAGAATCACAACTACTGCTACAACGAAAACGAGCTCAAGAAGGTGCTCGAGGGCTTCGGCGAGAAGGCCAACTACAACATCCAGCGCTTCAAGGGCCTCGGTGAAATGATGCCCAAACAGCTCTGGGAAACGACCATGGATCCCGAGACCCGCATGATGAAACGGGTCGAGATCGAGGATGCGCTCGAGGCCGACCGCATCTTCACGATTCTCATGGGCGACAAGGTGGCCCCCCGCCGGGAGTTCATCGAAACCCACAGCGCCGAGCTCGACTTCGCCCAGCTCGACATCTGATGTCAGCCCTCCATCCCAGGACGGTTCCTGCCGGGCCCGCCCGGGGTGCTGGTTCCCCCTCCCCGGGCGGTTGGCCGGCCTGGCGCTGGGCCGCCCTGCTGGGTTTCGCCCTGCTGGCCCCGGCAGCCCTCCCGGCCGGAGGAGCGGAACGGCGACTGCCCGATGTGCGCCGCCGGGAGCGGCTGGGGGAGCCCCTGCTCAGCGATGGCACCACCCACCTCCATTGCGCCCCTGGGCGCGAGGCCCCTGTGCTGGTCCGCCTTGAGCCCGGCGCACCGTTGCGGGTGCTGCGTCAGTGGCTTGAGCCTGGGGGTCGGCGCTGGCTGCAGGTGGAGGCGTCCACCGGTGCCGGACGGGCCAGCCGCGGCTGGCTGGCCGGCTGAACAGGGATCACTGGGGAGGAGGCCCTGCCGGGGTTCAGGCCGCCAGCGCCGTTTCGATGGCGGCGATCAGTTCGGCTCCATCCGGCTCCACGGCGCTCTTGAAGCGGGCCAGCACGGTGCCGTTGCGGCCGATCAGGAACTTCTCGAAGTTCCAGGCCACGTCGCCGGCGGGCTCGGTCTGGGTGAGGGTGTCGTAGGGGGCAGTCTTTGTGCCGGTGGCGTGCACCTTGTCGAACAGCTCGAAGCCCACGCCATAGGTGCTGGAGCAGAACTGCTGGATCTCCTCAAGGCTGCCGGGCTCCTGGGCGCCGAAGTCGTTGCAGGGAAAGCCCAGCACCGCGAAGTCCCGGGTTCCGAAGCGGTCCTGGAGGGCCTGCAGTCCGGCGTACTGGCGGGTGAAGCCGCAACGACTGGCCACGTTGACGATCAGCAGCACCGTCCCGGTCCACTCGCCCAGGCGGCGCTCCTGGCCGGCGGCAGTGCGCACCACCACGTCGCTCACGTTCGGGGCCATGGGTGTCTGGGTCAGGGAGGACGCCGCGGACATTAGCGGCCCAGCCCATACACTCGTACCCACCGGCATCCGAGGACCGATGGCTGAGGCCTCCGCCGTTGCCGAGGTGGTGGCCCGCCAGCTGGAGGGTCTGCTCCAGGCCGGCAACTACGACGGCGCCAAACTTCTGCTGGAACCGGTGCAGCCGGTGGATGCGGCCGAAGCGATCGGCACCCTGCCGCGCACCCTGCAGGCGCTTGCCTTCCGGTTGCTGCCCAAGAACGAAGCCATCGAGGTGTACGAATACCTCGATGGCTCGGTGCAGCAGACCCTGCTGGACCGGCTGCGCTCCGGCGAGGTGCTGGAGCTGGTGGAGGAGATGTCGCCGGACGACCGGGTGCGGCTGTTCGATGAACTGCCCGCCAAGGTGGTGCGGCGGCTGCTGTCGGAGCTCAGCCCGGCGGAGCGGCGGGTCACCGCTCAGATGCTCGGCTATGAGGCGGAAACGGCCGGCCGTCTGATGACGACCGAGTTCATTGACCTCAAGGAGTTCCACAGCGCCCAGCAGGCCCTCGACATCGTGCGCCGTCGGGCCCGCCAGACCGAGACCATCTACAGCCTCTACGTCACCGACGCCTCCCGCCATCTCAGCGGCATCGTCTCCCTGCGGGATCTGGTCACCGCCGATCCGGAGGACAGGCTCGGGGATGTGATGACCCGCGAGGTGCTGAGCGTCGCCACCGACACCGACCAGGAGGAGGTGGCCCGGGTGATCCAGCGTTACGACTTCCTGGCGGTGCCGGTGGTGGACCGGGAGCAGCGGCTGGTGGGGATCGTCACGGTGGACGACGTGATCGATGTCATCCAGCAGGAGGCCACCCGCGACCTCTATGCCGCGGGGGCCGTTCAGGCGGGCGACGAGGACGACTATTTCCGCAGCAACCTGTTCACCGTGGCCCGCCGCAGGGTGGTGTGGCTTCTGGTTCTGCTGGTGGCCAACACCGGCACCTCGGCGGTGATCGCCTCCGAGCAGCTGGTGCTCAAGCAGGTGGTGCTTCTGGCGGCCTTCATTCCGCTGCTGATCGGCACCGGCGGCAATGTGGGAGCCCAGAGCTCCACCGTGGTGATCCGTGGCCTCAGCACCCAGCGGCTCCAGTCCCTGGGCCCCTGGCGCACGATCGGCCGGGAGCTGATCGCCGGAGCTCTGCTGGGGGGCCTGCTGGCAGTGGTGGTGGTTCCCTGGGCCTGGACCATGGGGGGCAGCTCCCTGGTGGCGGCCTCGGCCGGTATCAGCCTGGTGGCGATCACCACCCTGGCTGCCACCGCCGGCGCCGCCCTGCCCCTGCTGTTTGCCCGGATCGGCCTGGATCCGGCCCTGATGTCGGCCCCGTTCATCACCACGGCCACCGATGTGGCCGGCGTCTTCATCTACCTCAAGACCGCCCAGGTGCTGCTGCCGCGCCTGGGCACCGGCTGAGTCGGGGAGACACGGTTCGCGGGGCCAGGAAAGTTCCTGAGAGGAGTTCACATTTGTTTATGTTAGGCTTTACAGACCGTTATGTCCCAGATTCATGGTCGTCGCCCTCGCCCTTGCCCAGCCGTCCACCGCTCCCGCCCGCTCCGTCGTCAGCCCCTCCTCCGGCCGTTCCATGCCCCCGGTGGATGGGGATCTGGTCCGTTCCTACCTGCGCGACATCGGCCGTGTGCCGCTGCTGAGCCATGAGCAGGAGATCACCCTGGGCCGTCAGGTGCAGGAGCTGATGGCGCTGGAGGAACAGCGTGAGGAGC
>NZ_JAFKRG010000019.1 GCF_019038415.1 Synechococcus sp. CCY 9618
GGGCCAGCGGGAGCTGAGCCAGGAACTGGGCCGCACCCCCACCTTGAGCGAGCTGGCGGTGGCGGTGGAGCTGCCGGAGGAGGATGTGAAGGACCTGTTGTGCCGGGCGCGTCAGCCGGTGAGCCTGGAGACGAAGGTGGGGGACGGGGAGGACACGGAACTGCTGGATCTGCTGGCGGGGGACGAGCTGCTGCCGGGGGACCTGGTGGACGGGGAGTGCCTGAAGGGCGACCTGCGGGCGCTGCTGGAGCAGCTGCCGGACCTGCAGGGCCGGGTGATGAAGATGCGCTACGGCATCGACGGCCAGGAGCCGATGAGCCTCACCGGCATCGGCCGCATCCTGGGCATCAGCCGCGACCGGGTGCGCAACCTGGAGCGTGACGGCCTGGCGGGCCTGCGCCGCCTCAGTGACGCCGTCGAGGCCTACGTGGCCAGCTGAGCCCTCCGGCACCGCCCACCGTTTGCGAGGCTTGGCAGGCGAGCGCAGTTCTTCCTCCCATGGTCGGCATGCCCCCTGCATCCCCGGAGGAGCCCGCCATGGAGGTGATCAGTCTCTTTCCGCGCTATCTGCTCCAGGGCAAGCTGCTTCCTGCCCAGCTGGCCGACCTGCAGGCCATGGCCCGCACCGTGCTGGGTCATCCCGAACGCAGTCCCGATGCCTCGGTGAAGCTGGCCGGCCAGCTCACCCAGCAGCGGGAACTCGGCCCCGACCATCCCGCCGCTGCTGAGCTCTGCCGCTCCGTGATCCTGCCGGCCTGTGAGCGCTGGATCCGCCACGTGATCGACCGCCAGCCTCCCCAGGGTCGGGGTCCGTGGACACCGGGTCGCTATGGCCTCCAGATGATCGACCTCTGGCTCAACGCCCAGAGATCCGGTGATTACAACCCCACCCACACCCACGGCGGCAGCTTCTCCGGGGTGCTGTTCCTGCAGGTGCCCCCTCAGATCAGGGCCGACAGCTTCGACGGTCAGCTCTGCTTCCATGGCCCGGAGGAATGGCACATCCAGAGTTTCCGCACCGGCATGGCCCACTACGTGCTGCCCGTGCCAGGTGATTTCTATGTTTTTCCGGCCTGGCAGCCCCATTCGGTGCCGCCGTTCCGCGGCGATGGCGAGCGCTGGTCCATCGCCTTCAACGTCGTGGCCGTGCCCCAGCCGCCGCCCCGGCCCGCGCCGCCGCCGGTGGTCCAGGGGAACGTGTCCCTCTCCAGTGCCCGCCCCCGGCCAGGGGGATTCCTCTGATCGGAGACCGCCTCAGAGGGCGGAGCGCACAGCCCCCACCACGGCCATCACCAGCAGCACGGCGCTGCTGAGGAAGCTGATGCCGAATCCCGGCCCTCGTTTCTCCGGGGCCTGGAGGTACCCCACCGCGTAGGCGATGCGTCCACCCACCCAGATCAGCCCCAGGGCGCTGGCGATGGTGGGGTTGTCGAGCAGTACGGCCAGCCAGAAGGCCGGCAGGAAGAACACCAGCTGCTCCAGGGTGTTCTGCTGCACCCTCAGGGCCCGCTCGAAGGGCTCCGGCCCCGTGGTGGCCGGGGCCTTCACACCATGGGCGGCGCGGGCCTGTCCCACGATCAGGGTGGCGGCCTGGAAGACGAGCAGGGCCAGCAGGCTCACCAAAGCTGGGATCGGGGGAACCATGGAGGGGGAGAAGCGAGGGAGCGGATCTGCTGATCCCAGGCTATGGATGAGCTGAACCTGCGGCCTGCGGCCCGGCAGGATCGGTCCGGTGTGCCTTGCCTCCCGTCGTCCGTGGGCCTCCGGTTCAACTCCCCCAGCGAGGACGGTCACTCCCTGCAGGCCGAGGGCGCTGCGCTGCGCCGGCAGCTTCTGGAGTGGTGGGAGCGGCATGGCCGCCACGACATCCCCTGGAAGCGCCTCCCCGATGGCCGCCCGCCGGCGCCGGGCGAGGCGCTCGATCCCTACCCCGTGTACGTGGCCGAGGTGATGCTGCAGCAGACCCAGCTGGCCGTGGTGCTGCCCTACTGGCGCCGGTGGATGGAGCGGCTGCCCGTCCTCGAGGCCCTGGCCGGCGCCGATGAACACGACGTGCTGCTGCTGTGGCAGGGGCTGGGCTACTACGCGCGGGCCCGGCGGCTGCGCCTGGGGGCCATCCAGCTGCTGGAGGGAAGGGCGGAGCGGCAGTCAGGCCTGTGGCCCCGCACGGTGGAGGGCTGGTTGGCGCTGCCGGGCATCGGCCGCAGCACCGCCGGCAGCATCGTGGCCTCGGCGTTCGACCTGCCCGCCCCGATCCTCGACGGCAACGTGGCACGGGTGCTGTCCCGGCTGATCGCCCATCCCGGGCCGCCGAAACGGCAGCAGGCCCGGTTCTGGTGGCTCAGCGAGAGCCTGCTCGACCCGCAGCGGCCCCGGGCGTTCAACCAGGCCCTGATGGATCTGGGCGCCACGATCTGCACACCCCGACGGCCCGCCTGTGGCAGCTGCCCCTGGCAGGACCACTGCGCTGCCTACGCTGCCGGCGATCCAGGCCGTTTTCCCGTGAAGGACACCGCCCGTGCCGTTCCCTTCCAGGTGATCGGGGTGGGGGTGGTGCGCGATGAGGGCGGGCGGGTGCTGATCGACCAGCGGTTGCCGGAGGGCCTGCTGGGTGGGCTGTGGGAATTCCCCGGCGGCAAGCAGGAGCCCGGCGAGCCGATCGCCGCCACGATCCGGCGTGAACTGCGCGAGGAGCTGGCGATCGAGGTGGAGGTGGGGGAAGAGCTCATCACCCTTGAGCACGCCTACAGCCACAAGCGGCTGCGCTTCGTGGTGCATCTCTGCCGCTGGCGCTCGGGGGAGCCCCAGCCGCTGGCCTCCCAGCAGGTGCGCTGGGTGGAGCCCACCGAGTTGGCGTCCTATCCCTTTCCTGCGGCCAACGCCCGCATCATCGCGGCCCTGCAGGACCGGATCGCGGCAGGCTGAGGCGCGGCGGTGTGATCCGGGCCCGCCGTCCATCCTCCAGGTGGGTCAGCTCAACCTCCCAGGCCCCATCGGGACGGAAGCTCAGCCGCTCGGGCCATTCCACCGCCAGCACTGCACCCATGCGGCGGGCTTCCTCTTCCTCCTGGGCGAACAGTTCGTCGGCCGCGGCGCTCTGCTCCAGCCGATAGAGATCGAGATGCACCAGGGCCGCCCCGCCGCCCCCGGAGCCGGTGTCGTAGTGCTGGGCCAGGGCGAAGGTGGGGCTGGTGACCGGCTCGCTGATGCCCAGGCCGGCAGCGAGACCCTGCACAAGGGAGGTCTTGCCGGCACCCAGCTCCCCCTGCAGCAGCAGGAGTGCGGCCTGCCCGGCGTTGCCGCAGGCGCTCAGGCGCCCGGCCAGCGTCCGGCCGAGGGCCTCGGTGGCCGAGGGATCCGCCAGATGGCAGACCTCGATCGCGTCATTCCGTTCCACCCCTGTAGATTGCCCTTTAGCGAGCCCGAAGCCTCGGCGTCTCCGCAGATATTTCCCATTGTTCGTCCTCCCGAAAGGGAGCTTCTCTTCATGGTGGCAACACCCTCCAGCCCTGAGGCTGCGTTCGCCGGCGTTCAGGCGACCAGTTCCTACGTGATCGCCGATCTCGGCCTGGCCGACTGGGGCCGCAAGGAACTGGCGATCGCCGAGACCGAGATGCCCGGCCTGATGGCCCTGCGCCGCAAGTTCGGCGCCGAGCAGCCTCTCAAGGGGGCCCGCATCGCCGGCAGCCTGCACATGACGATCCAGACCGGCGTTCTGATCGAGACCCTGGTGGCCCTCGGCGCCGAGGTGCGCTGGGCCTCCTGCAACATCTTCTCCACCCAGGATCATGCCGCCGCCGCCATCGCCGCGGCCGGCATTCCCGTGTTCGCCTACAAGGGCGAAACCCTCGACGAGTACTGGGCCTTCACCCACCGGATCCTCGAGTGGGGCGATGGCGGCACCCCCAACATGATCCTGGACGACGGCGGCGACGCCACCGGCCTGGTGGTGCTCGGCACCAAGGCCGAGAAGGATCTGTCGGTGCTCGACAACCCCTCCAGTGAGGAGGAGGTCGCCCTGTTCCACTCGATCCGCCAGCGGCTGGCGGTGCAGCCCGGCTTCTACTCGCGCATCTACGCCAACATCCAGGGCGTCACCGAGGAGACCACCACCGGCGTGGCCCGTCTGTACCAGATGCAGAAAAGCGGCGAGCTGCCCTTCCCGGCCATCAACGTCAACGATTCGGTCACCAAGAGCAAGTTCGACAACCTCTACGGCTGCCGTGAGTCCCTGGTCGACAGCGTCAAGCGGGCCACCGACGTGATGGTGGCCGGCAAGGTAGCCCTGGTGCTGGGCTACGGCGACGTGGGCAAGGGTTCAGCCCAGTCCCTGCGCGGCCTCGGTGCCACCGTGATGATCGCCGAGATCGACCCCATCTGCGCCCTGCAGGCCGCCATGGAGGGCTACCGGGTGGTGCGTCTGGAGGATGTGGTCGCCGACGTCGACATCTTCGTGACGGCCACCGGCAACTACCACGTGATCCGCCACGAGCACCTGCTCGCCATGAGGGATCAGGCGATCGTCTGCAACATCGGCCACTTCGACAACGAGATCGATGTGGCGTCCCTGAAGCAGTACAGCTGGGACAACATCAAGCCCCAGGTGGATCACGTGATCCTGCCCAGCGGCAACCGGATCATCCTGCTGGCCGAGGGCCGGCTGGTGAACCTGGGCTGCGGCACCGGCCACCCCAGCTTCGTGATGAGCAACTCGTTCACCAACCAGGTCCTGGCCCAGATCGAGCTGTTCAGCAAGGGTGACCAGTACGCGAAGGAGGTCTACGTGCTTCCCAAGCACCTCGACGAGATGGTGGCCCGGCTTCACCTCGAGAAGATCGGAGCCAAGCTCACCGAGCTCACCACCGAGCAGGCGGCCTACATCTCTGTGCCGGTTGAGGGTCCCTACAAGCTGGACCACTACCGCTACTGATCCGGAACGGCCCGTCGCTGGCAGCGTCCGGGCCGTCATGGGACATTGGCGCTTTTGATCCGGGCGGCTCGATGGCATTGGAGCTGATGCAGGAACTGCCCCGCATGATCGGGTCGGCCGTGGAGGCCAACCCGGCGGCGGGTTACGGAGCGATTTTCGCGGCCATGTTTCTGGAGAACCTGTTCCCTCCCATCCCCTCGGAGCTGATCATGCCCCTCGGGGGCTTCTATGTGCAGCAGGGGCAGCTCTCCCTGATTCCAGTCGTGCTGGCGGGCCTGCTGGGCACCGTGCTCGGCGCCCTCCCCTGGTACGGCATCGGCCGGCTGGTGAACGAGCAGCGCATCGAGCACTGGCTCGAGCGCCACGGACGCTGGATCGGCATCAGTCCCCGGGAGCTGCAGCGCAGCCGCCGCTGGTTCAACCGCCACGGCACCGCCCTGGTGTTCTGGGGCCGGCTGGTGCCCGGAGTCCGCACCCTCATCTCCGTTCCCGCCGGCATCGAGATGATGCCGCTCACCCCGTTCCTGCTCTGGACCACCGCCGGCAGCCTGATCTGGACCCTGGCCCTCACCCTGGCCGGGCTGGCGCTGGGTGAGGGCTACACCAACGTCGAGCTCTGGATCGCGCCCGCCGCCAGGGTGGTGAAGCTGCTGCTCCTGCTGGCCGCGCTCGCTGGGGTGGTGGCCCTCGGTCTGCGGATCTGGAAGCGCGGCCGCGACCGCCACTGATCCTTCCCTGGCCCCAGACAGCAAAAAGGCGCCCCGAAGGACGCCTCCTCTGGCTTCAGGACGCTTGATAACCCGGCTGGAGCACCGGCACAAGCCCCGGCTGGCGATCCGGGGCTTCCCGGCCCCGGTTCGGCTCCTGCTCAAGCCTCAGAACGGCACCTCCTCTTCGCTGGGTTCGCCGCCGCCGTAGCCACCACCGCCGCCGAAGCTGCCGCCGCCGCCCTCGGCGTCGCGCTTGCTGCCCAGCAGTTCCAGCCGGTCGACCCGGATCACCGGCTTGCTGCGCTCCTCGCCGCTGGCCCGGTCGGTCCAGCGGTCGAGCTTGAAGGAGCCGATGATGCCGATCAGGGCCCCCTTGCGGACGTAGTCGGCGGCCACCTGGGCCTGCTTGCCCCAGATCTCCAGGTTGAACCAGTCCGGCTCGTCGTCGCGGCTGCGGCGGTTCACCGCCAGGGTGAGGTTGGCGACCATGCTGCCGGATTCGAAGTAACGGACCTCCGGGTCGCGGCCGGCCCGGCCGACAAGGGTGATGGAATTGACGCCCATGGCGTGCTCCTGGAACAAGTGGATCAATGATGGGGCACCCCGATCGGGGGCCTCTCCCTTTTCGTTCCACCCTTCGTCCCGGTTGTCACACCCCCGGCTCCGGCGCCGGTCGGGGGGTATGGCCCCACCTATGATTTGCCGCTGCCAGAGGCCTCGCCCGTGTTCTTCCGCCGTTTCCAGTTCTCCCGCGACATCGGCATCGATCTGGGGACGGCCAACACCCTGATGTACGTGTCCGGCAAAGGCATCGTGCTGCAGGAGCCGTCCGTGGTGGCGATCGATCTGGAGCGGGGCACTCCCCTGGCGGTGGGCGAGGAGGCCAAGCTGATGCTGGGCCGCACCCCCGGCAACATCCGGGCGATCCGGCCCCTGCGGGATGGGGTCATCGCCGACTTCGATGCGGCCGAACAGATGATCAAAAGCTTCATCCAGAAGGGCAATGAAGGCCGGGGCGTGATCGCCCCCCGCCTGGTGATCGGCATCCCCAGCGGGGTCACCGGCGTCGAGCGCCGCGCTGTGCATCAGGCCGGCCTGGCCGGCGCACGCCAGGTGCACCTGATCGACGAGCCGGTGGCTGCCGCGATCGGTGCCGGTCTGCCGGTGACCGATCCGGTGGGAACGATGATCGTCGACATCGGCGGCGGCACCACCGAGGTGGCCGTGCTCAGCCTGGGCGGCACCGTGCTGAGCGAGTCGGTGCGGGTGGCGGGCGATGAACTCAGCGATGCCATCAGCGTCTACCTCAAGAAAGTGCACAACCTGGTGGTGGGAGAGCGCACCGCCGAGGACATCAAGATCCGCATCGGCTCGGCCTTCCCCGACGACGACCACGATGAGACCTCCATGGACGTGCGGGGTCTGCACCTGCTGTCCGGCCTGCCGCGCACCATCAACATCCGGGCCGGCGACATCCGTGAAGCGATGGCCGAGCCACTCAACGTCATCGTCGAGGCGGTCAAGCGCACCCTGGAGCGCACCCCGCCTGAGCTGGCTGCCGACATCGTCGATCGGGGCATCATGCTCGCCGGCGGCGGGGCCCTGGTACGGGGCATCTGTGATCTGATCAGCCACGAAACCGGGATCCTCACCCACGTGGCCGAAGACCCCCTGCTCTGTGTGGTCAACGGCTGCGGCATGGTCCTGGAGGATTACAGCCGCCTGGAGCGCGTGCTCGACACCCCTGACTTCGCCCGTCAGGCGGCCTGATCGCCATGCCGGCTTGGCGCTGGCTTCGCTTCCCCCAAGGCGCTTCCCTGCGACGGATCGCTCCCTGGCTGCTGGTGCTGCTGGCCCTGCTGGCGGTGCGACTCAGCAAGGGAGCCGTGCTTGCCGATGCCTATGCCTTCCTGAGCCGGCCCTTCTGGCCCGGCACGGCCCAGGCGGAATGGCTGCGATCGGCGCGCCGGGTGGAGGACGGAGCCCGGCTGGCCCAGCTGGAACGTGATAACCAGCGGCTGCGGACCCTGCTGGAACTGCAGGAGCAGAACCCCAGCCGGGTCACGGCTCCGGTGATCTCCCGGGAGGGGGCCGGCTGGTGGCAGCAGGCGCTCCTCGGCCAGGGCTCCCTCAGCGGCATCCGCGCCGGCCAGGCTGTGCTCGGGCCCGGCGGTCTGGTCGGCCTGGTGGGCAGCGTCACCCCCACCACCGCCACCGTCACCCTGCTGACCGATCCCCGCAGCCGGGTCGGGGTCTGGGTGGGCCGCACCCAGCACCATGGGCTGCTGTCCGGCGTCGGCACCGCCCGGCCACTGCTGCGCTTTCTCGAGAAGGATCCCCAGGCCCGCCCCGGCGACGTGGTGGTGACCTCCCCCGCCAGCACCCTGGTGCCGCCGAACCTGCCCGTGGGCGTGATCCAGACCGTCGACGCCAATGCCGATCCCGCCCCGGAGGCGGTGGTGCAGCTGATCGCCCCGCTGTCGGCGCTGGACTGGGTCCAGGTGCAGGTGCGCTGATGGACCTGCTCACCCGGCAGCCCCGACTCGCTGCCACGGCCCTGCTGGTGCCGCTGCTCGTGCTGGCCTCTCCCGGCTGGCTGCGTCTCGACGGGGTGGGTCCCTGCTGGGCGGTGCTGTGGCTGCTGCCCTGGGCCCTCAGCGATGGCCCCTTCTCAGGGGCCTGCGCCGGCCTGGGTCTGGGCCTGCTCATGGACGCCCTCCATCCCGGGGGGGTCACCCAGGTGCCGGCCCTGCTGCTGCTCGGCTGGTGGTGGGGGCGGATGGGGCGGCGGGCTCCGCCGATCCAGCGCAGCTTCAGCCTCGGTCTGCTGGCCTTGCTCGGCACGGCCCTGCTCGGGCTCACCCTGACCCTCCAGTGGGGAGTGCTCGACTGGTTCGGGGCCCGGGAGGCCCTCCAGCAGGGGGGGGCGGTGACGGGGCGCAACCTGGTGGATCAGGGGGTGAATCCCGCCCTGCTGGCCCTGCCGGGCTGGCGCTGGGATGATCTGGCGGGGGCTGGCTTCCAGGTCCTGCTCGCCCAGACCCTGCTCACGGCCCTGCTCGCCCCCATGCTCTGTTCCCTGCAGTTGCTGTTCTGGCGCCAGATGGGCGCCGGCTGGCGTCGCTGACCATGGCCGGGTCTCCCCCACGCCTCTCCCTGCCGCGACGCCAGGCCCTGCGGCTGCTGGCGGGACCCTTCGCCCTGGCCCTCGCCGCCGGAGCCTGCGCCCGGCGGCCCCGGCCGGGTGACGCCAGGGTGCTCAACGTCTGGACCCTGGATCTGGCCCCCCGCTTCACCCCCTACATGGGGCGGGTGATCGCGGCCTGGGAGAAGCGCCACCCAGGGGTGACCGTGCGCTGGACCGACGTGCCCTGGGGATCAGTGGAACGCAAGCTGCTGGCGGCGGTGTTCGCCCGTACCGCCCCTGACCTGGTCAACCTGAACCCCAATTTCGCCGCCAACCTGGCCAGCAAGGGGGGGCTGCGGGACCTCACCCCCCTGCTTCCCCCCGATGCCGCCGGCGGCTACCTGGCCAGGATCTGGTCCTCGGGGCGGCAGCAGGGGGAGCTGTTCGGTATCCCCTGGTATCTGACGGCCCGGGTGACCATCGCCAACCGCCGGTTGCTGGAGCGGGCCGGCCTTGCCGCTCCGCCCCGCCGCTGGGAGGAGGTGCCGGCCTATGCCGAAGCGGTGAAGCGCCGCACCGGCCGGTATGCCCTGTTCGTGACCGTGGTTCCCGACGATTCCGCCGAGCTGATGGAGGCGATGGTGCAGATGGGGGTGCGGCTGCTCGACGATCGCCAGCGGGCGGCCTTCAACAGTCCGGCCGGCCGCCGGGCCTTCGCCTTCTGGAGCGATCTCTACCGCCGCGGCCTGCTGCCTCGGGAGGTGGTGAGCCAGGGCTACCGCCGGGCCATTGAGCTCTATCAGGCCGGCGACCTGGCCCAGGTGGCCAGCGGCCCCGATTTTCTGCGCAACCTGCAGACCAACGCCCCCGGCATCGCCGCCACCTCGGTTCCTTTCCCGCCGCTGACCGGTCCGGACGGAGAGGCCAACGTGGCGGTGATGAATCTGGTGGTGCCCCGCCAGAGCGCCATGGCCGCCGAGGCGACCAGCTTCGCCCTGTTCCTCAGCGATGCCGCCAACCAGCTGGCCTTCGCCGAGGAGGCCCGGGTGCTGCCCTCCTCCACCGGAGCCCTGGAGCAGCTGGAGCGCCGGCTAAGGCAGGCGGTGCCCACGGATCGCCAGGAGAAACTGGTCCACAGCGCCCGACTGCTGTCGGTGGCCACCCTGGCCCGGGCCAGGGTGCTGGTGCCGGCCAGCCCGGGGGTGAAGCGCCTCCAGTCGATCCTTTACACCCAGCTGCAGCGCGCCATGCTCGGCCAGCTTGAGAGTGATGCGGCCCTGGCCGAAGCCGAACGTCAGTGGAACCGGTACGCCGAGGCCCGCTGGCCCTGAAGGGCGCCACCATCGCCGCGAAGTTCCGAAGAAATGTTTGATTCTGAATAGATCCCTGCTGCCGTAGGCGATTCCGTGCTCGCGCCCCGCTTCGGCGTCGCGTTAAGGTTGCGATTCTTCATCCGGTCGGACAGGAGCGATGCACATGCCCAGGGTTGCATCCTCCACAAGGGACGACTCTGATTTTCAGGGTTCCGGAGGCTCGGGTCTTCCGTCCCGGTCGTCCTCTTCGGACCAGGTTTCCGACCCTCAGCCCGCCGAACCGATCGCCACCCTCCTGGTCGTCGACGACGAGGCAGCCGTGCGACGGGTGTTGGTGATGCGCCTCCAGCTGGCCGGCTACCGGGTGCTCTGCGCCGAGGACGGCGAGGAGGCCCTGGCCCTGTTCCATCAGGAGCAGCCCGATCTGGTGGTGCTCGACGTCATGCTTCCCAAGCTGGACGGCTTCGCCGTCTGCCGGCGCCTGCGGGCAGAATCCTGCGTGCCGATCATCTTTCTTTCCGCCCTCGATGCCATCGCCGAGCGGGTGGCGGGCCTGGATCTGGGGGCCGACGACTATCTGCCCAAGCCCTTCAGCCCGAAGGAGCTCGAGGCCCGCATCGCCACCATCCTGCGCCGCATGGGCCGGGGGGCGGCCACGAGTGAACCCCGGGAACTTCCCACCGGCTCCGGCGTGCTGCGGGTGGGCGATCTGGTGGTGGACACCAATCGCCGCCAGGTGACCCGCGAGGGCCAGCGCATTGCCCTCACCTACACCGAATTCAGCCTGCTCGAACTGCTGTTCCGCGAACCGGGCCGGGTGGTGCCCCGGGCCGAGATCCTCGAGCAGCTGTGGGGCTACCCGCCCCGCAGGGCCGCCGATCTGCGCGTGGTCGACGTCTACGTGGCCCGGCTGCGGGGCAAGCTCGAACCCGACCCGCGCAACCCCGAGCTGATTCTCACGGTGCGGGGCACGGGCTATGCCTCCCAGCGCATGGGTGAGGGGACCCTGGCCGCCGCCGGCTGAGTCCATCTCCGTTGATCTTCCCTTCGCTGACCGGCCGGTCCTGCAGGATGGGCAGCGTCCTTCTCCTTCGCCCTGCCTGCCTTGTCGGATCTGCGTGAGACCCGTCTGGAGAAAGCCCGGACCCTGGAGGCCCTCGGTCGGGCTCCCTACGGCCTGGGCTTCGCCCCCAGCCACCGCACCGCCGATCTGCAGCAGGCCCATGCCGACCTGCCCAACGGGGAGGAGCGGGCGGTGCTGGTGGCGGTGGCCGGTCGGGTGATGACCCGGCGGGTGATGGGCAAGCTGGCCTTCTTCACCATTGCCGACGAATCCGGTCCGATCCAGCTGTTCATCGAAAAGGCCACCCTGCAGGCGGCCCATCCCCACGACCCCGAGGCCTTCGCCCAGATCACTTCCCTGGTGGACAGCGGGGACTGGATCGGCGTGCACGGCAGCCTGCGCCGCACCGACCGGGGGGAGCTGTCAGTGAAGCTGACCGACTGGGTGATGCTCTCCAAGGCGCTCCAGCCCCTGCCCGACAAGTGGCACGGGCTGGCCGACGTGGAGAAGCGCTACCGCCAGCGCTATCTCGACCTGATCGTCTCCCCCCACACCCGCGAGACCTTCCGTCGCCGCGCCCGGCTGGTGAGCGCCATGCGCCGCTGGCTCGATGACCGCGGCTTCCTGGAAATCGAAACCCCCGTGCTGCAGACCGAAGCCGGTGGCGCCGACGCCCGCCCCTTCGCCACCCATCACAACGCCCTCGATCTGCCCCTCACCCTGCGCATCGCCACCGAGCTGCATCTCAAGCGTCTGGTGGTGGGGGGCTTTGAGAAGGTCTATGAGCTCGGCCGCATCTTCCGCAACGAAGGGATCAGCACCCGCCACAACCCCGAGTTCACGTCGGTGGAGATCTACCAGGCCTTCGCCGACTATCACGACATGATGGACCTCACCGAGCAGCTGCTGGCGGCAGCCTGCCGGGAGGTCTGCGGTGACACCCGGATCAGCTACCAGGGAACGGCGATCGACCTCACCCCCCCCTGGCGGCGCGTGACCATGCATGAGCTGGTGGAACAGGCCACCGGACTCGATTTCAACACCTTCGCCGATCGCCCCCAGGCGGTCGCGGCCATGGAGGCCGCCGGACTGGCTGTGCCTGAAGCGGCCGACAGCGTCGGCCGGTTGCTGGTGGAAGCCTTCGAGCAGGCGGTGGAGGCCAGCCTGGAGCAGCCCACCTTCGTATTGGATTACCCGGTCGAGAATTCGCCCCTGGCCAGGGCCCACCGCAGCAAGCCCGGCCTGGTGGAGCGTTTCGAGCTGTTCATCGTCGGCCGCGAGACGGCCAATGCCTTCAGCGAGCTGATCGATCCGGTGGACCAGCGGGCCCGGCTCGAGCTGCAGCAGGAACGGCGCCAGGCGGGGGATCCGGAAGCCCAGACCGTGGACGAGGATTTTCTGCAGGCCCTCGAGGTGGGCATGCCCCCCACCGGTGGCCTCGGCATCGGCATCGACCGGCTGGCCATGCTGCTCACCGACAGCCCCTCGATCCGCGACGTGATCGCCTTCCCCCTGTTGCGACCCGAGGCCAGGGAGAGGCCCGCAACCGACGCAGTGAGATAATGGTCCTCAGTAGGCATTTCCCCAGCCCGGGGCTCTCGTATGAGTGGTGAGCGCGTCGGTTTTCGCTTCCAACACGCCGATGCGGTGGTGAAGCGCAATCCCCAGGGGCGATCACGCCGTGGCTGGGTCATGGAGCCGGTGGAGCAGACCACCAGCCGGGGCACCAAGATGCCTGCCTACCGCATCCGCTGGCGGGACAGCGAACGTCCGGAGATCGTGCTGCAGCACATGCTCATCGCCGACCCCGACCCCACCCCTCCGCCCGAGGGCGTGAGCCTGGTGCCGCCCGCCCCCAAGAAGTAGAGGCGGGTCTCCCCCCTCAGATCCAGCCCCGCAGCCGGTAGGCCAGCAGCCCAAGGTGTTCGCGCATCGCTGTGGTGGTCAGCACCAGGGCTTCGGCGCTCGGGAGCACGCTGAGCAGGCTGCCGACCACTGTGGGCGTCCCGAAGGACTCCCTGCCGGGAAGCTGGAAGTCGCAGGCGACCGGGATGATCCGGATGTCGCCCGCTGCCCGCCTGAGGGTGGCGAAGGACCGGGGCAGGTGGGTGGCGCTGGTGACGAGCAGCAGCGAGGTCCAGCCCCGCCGCCGGGCCACCTCCACAAGGGCCCGGCTCTCCTCGGCCGTGTTGCGCCCCTCCTCGCTGGTCACGATCCGGTCGGCCGGCACCCCCAGGCTGGTGGCGAGGACCTTGGCCAGAGCGGCTTCGCCGGCGGCAGGGTCGTTGGCCATGAACGTGACCCGGCCGCCGGTCACCAGCAGCCAGGGGGCCTTGCCCTCCCGCAGCAGGGCCACGGCACGCAGCAGCCGGTCGCCGGCTTCATTCACTTCCACTCCCTGGCGAGGGGGCAGGGCCGGCCGCAGGCCTCCCCCCAGTACCAGCACGGCATCCGCCCGGGGGATCGGGGCGGGGGTCATCCGGGCGGCCCTTTCCTCCAGGCCCCACACCAGCTGGCGGCTGAGCAGGGGTGTGGCGGCCAGCCACAGCAGGGCGATGCCGGCCGCGGAGAGGGCGGGCCCCAGGCGGCGCTGCCGCGTCACCAGGCCGGCGATCTGCAGCAGCAGGGCCAGGCCGAGGGGGTAGAGGCCCAGGGGGAGAAGTTTCGAGAGCAGAAAACCCATCGGTCCGAAAGGGATCTAGCGCTGCTGGCGCCGTTTGAGCTCCTGCAGCTCCTGCTGGGCCTCGAAACGGGCCCAGTCCGCTTCGAGGTCCGGCGTGGAGGCGGCGCGGGAATGGCGGAGGCGCACCAGCTCGGCCAGCTCCGCCTCCACGCCGGTGAAGCGCTGGCCCAGGTCGGCCAGGGCCTGCCAGCGGTGGCGCCCCTGGTTCATCAGGGTGGCCACATGGGCTTCGGCGCGGCCGGCCAGGGCCTCGGCTCCGGCGGCCCGGGCCCGGGCGATCCGTCCCTGCCACTGACGGATCTCATCGGCGAGCCTGAGCAGCTCCTGCCGCTGGTCCTCCGCCTGCTGGCGCAGCCTCACCCGCTCTCCCAGCAGCCTCTGCTGCCGCTCCCGGCCCTCCTGTTCCCTGAGCAGCTCCTCCTGCTGGGGATTGGTGCGCAGGAAGCCCTCCAGCTGCTGCTCCAGCCGCGCCTCCAGTTCCTCCAGCCAGCTGTTGCTCATGGCAGCGGCTCACCGGGGGCGCGGGTGATCAGGGGCGCTTCGATCTCCTCCTGCAGGGGCGTGATGGCCGCCTCGCGGGAGCGGAGCAGCAGCTGGGTGAGCCGGGCGATGGCACCCTCGCCCAGGTCCTGTTCGCCGATGCGGTCGAAGGCCCGCCGGTACAGCCCCTCCAGTTCCTCGATCAGCCCTTCACGCACGCCCCGCATGGCCTGCCGTTGCTCCTCCCTGCTCATGGCCCGCTTCGCTGGTCGTCCGAGTCTGCCTGCACCAGCAGATGCAGGGAGAGATCCCCGGCCGGATCGCTCCAGCGGTCCGCTCCCCGCCAGCCGGCCGCGGCGGCCAGTTCCAGGAAGGCCGCGGGACCGTACTTGTAGCTGTACTCGGTGATCAGCGGCTCCCCGGCCCTGAAGGGCCAGTGCCGCCCCGCCATCCGCACCTCCTGGTCGCGCTGGCTCACCAGGGCCATGGCGATGCGGCTCTGTGCGACGTCCCACCAGGCCCGGTAGCGGAAGTCGGCGGCCGAGAAGTCGCCGTCCAGATCGCGGTTGAGCCGGGTCAGCAGGTTGTGGGCGAAGGCCTCCGACCAGCCGGCCCGATCGTTGTAGGCCGCCTCCAGCCGCTCCACGGCTTTGGGCTGGTCGATGCCGATCAGCAGGCGGCTGTCCGGTCCGAGCAGCCGCCGGAACTGGCGCAGCAGGGCCAGGGCTCCGGGGGGATCGAAGTTGCCGAGGGAGCTGCCCGGATAGAAGCCCAGCCGCCGCTGCCCCTTGAGCATGGGGTGGTCGGGCAGGTGATCCAGGTGGCTGTAGTCGCAGCAGATGCCCAGCACGGGCAGGTCGGGATGGCGCGCCTGCAGGGCGCGGCAGGCCGGGGCCAGATGGTCGGCGCTGATGTCGAGGGCCACGTAGGCGGCCGGCCCCAGGGCGCTCAGCAGGGGGCTGACCTTGCGGGCACTGCCCGCCCCGAACTCCACCACCACCCCGGGCCCCAGGCCGGCCGCCATGGCGTCGGCCCGCGCCTCCAGCAGCGCCGTCTCGGTGCGGGTGAGCCCGTATTCCGGTTGTTCGCAGATGGCATCGAAAAGACGGGATCCCTCGGCGTCGTAGAGCAGCCAGGCCGGCAGCTGTTTCGGGCTGCGGCCCATGCCTTCGACCACCAGCCGGGCCATGTCGGCCGGTTCGGGATGGAGGTCGATCAGCATGCGCCCGTGGCGCTGTCACGGGCCAGCCGCAGGCCGGCGGCCATCCAGCGGCTGTGGGGCGGGAAGAAATTGCGGTAGGTGGGGCGGGCGTGGCCCGCCGGGGTGAGGAAGCTGCTGCCGCGGAGCACGAACTGGGAGGTCATGAACTTGCCGTTGTATTCCCCCACCGCGCCGGGGGCGGGGAGGAAGCCGGGGTAGGGGCGGTAGGGGCTGGCCGTCCATTGCCACAGGGCGCCGAAGGCCCCGGGAAGCGGGTGGCCGTCGGGTGCGGCCGGTTCCGCCACCACCACCTCCCATTCCGCCTCGGTGGGCAGCCGGGCGTCGCTCCAGCGGGCGAAGGCATCGGCCTCGAACCAGCTGAGGTGGCGCACCGGCGAGCGGGGGTGGCGCGGCCGCCGGCCCGCCAGGGTGAACTCCCAGTCGCCGCGCCAGTAGCGCGGCCCGGTCCAGCCCCGCTCCTGCACCAGGGCCCAGCCCTCGCTCATCCACAGCTCCGGCCGCCGGTAGCCCTCATCGGCGATGAAGGCCGCGTAGTCGCCGTTGGTCACGAGCGCTTCGGCGATCGCGAAGGGCTCGAGCCACTGCCGGTGGCGAGGCCCCTCGTTGTCGAAGTGGAAGCCGCCGCCGGCGTGGCCGATCTCCACCAGGCCGCCGGGGTGGCGGCGCCAGCCTCCCTGAATGTCCGTCTCACCGGCACCGGAGGGTTCCTGCCCATAGGCGGGCTCCAGCGGGTTGCGGCTGAAGCCGTCGAGCAGGTCCATCAGCAGCAGTTCCTGGTGCTGCTGCTCGTGCTGCAGACCCAGTTCCATCAGCGCCAGCAGGGGCTCGGCCTCATCGGAGGGACGGCGATCCACGTCGTTCAGCAGCGCCTCCAGCCCGGCATCGACCCGATGGCGCCAGGCGAGCACCTCGGCGATGGTCGGGCGGGTCAGCAGGCCCCGCTCGGGCCGGGGATGGCGGCTGCCGATGGCTTCGTAATAGGAATTGAACAGGTGGCCCCAGCGGCGATCCGGCGTCTCGTGGCCGCGCAGATGGGGCTCCAGCAGGAAGGTCTCGAAGAACCAGGTGGTGTGCCCCAGATGCCATTTGGCGGGGCTGGCATCGGCCATGCCCTGCAGGCAGAGGTCCTCCGCTTCGAGGCCGGCGATCAGGTCCATGCTGTGCTGACGCACCGCCTGCAGCCTGTGCCAGAGCTGGGTGATGTCCGCCGGGGAATGCGCCCTGGAGCCCATGGGCCTGTCGTTCTCTGGGGCCGACCCTAGGGATGTTCCCTACGATCCGGCCACGCAGCCATGGAGAAGGCCAACCACATGGGCGCCCACAACGAAGGCAGCAGCACAGGGATCACCGAGGGCTTCAGCGGGGCTGTCGGATCGACACCGCTGATCCGGCTGCATGGGCTCAGCGCGCTGACGGGTTGCGAGATCCTCGGCAAGGCGGAGTTCATGAACCCGGGGGGCTCGGTGAAGGACCGGGCCGCCCTGGGAATCCTCCAGGAGGCGGAGGCCAGTGGCGCCCTCCAGCCGGGCGGCACGGTGGTGGAGGGCACCGCCGGCAACACCGGCATCGGCCTGACCCACCTCTGCAATGCGCGGGGCTATCGCTGCCTGATCGTGATCCCCGACACCCAGTCGGGTGAGAAGATCGGTCTGTTGCGCAGTCTCGGTGCCGAGGTGCGCACCGTGCCGGCCGTGCCCTACAGCGACCCGGCCAACTACGTACGCCTCTCCGGCCGGATCGCCGAGGACATCCCAGGCGCCCTCTGGGCCAACCAGTTCGACAACCTGGCCAACCGCCGCGCCCATTACGGCAGCACCGGCCCGGAGATCTGGCAGCAGACGGCGGGCCGGGTGGATGCCTGGGTGGCGGCCACCGGAACCGGGGGCACCTATGCCGGCGTGGCCCTCTACCTGAAGGAACGAAACCCGGCGGTCCGGTGCGTGCTGGCCGACCCCCACGGCAGCGCCCTCTACAGCTGGGCCACCGACGGCAACCTGAAGAGTGAGGGTGGCTCGATCACCGAAGGCATCGGCAACAGCCGCGTCACCGCCAACCTCGAGGGGGCGCCGATCGACGATGCGGTGCGCATCGACGACCCCACGGCCCTGCGCACGATCTACGGCCTGCTCTGGCAGGAGGGTCTGTTCATGGGGGGGTCGGTGGGCATCAATGTGGCGGCGGCCGTCGAGACGGCCCGTCGCATGGGGCCGGGCCATCGCATCGTCACCGTGCTGTGCGACAGCGGCGACCGCTACCGCTCGCGCCTCTACGACCATGATTGGCTCGCGGGCCGAGGCCTGCAGCAACCCCTGCGTTCCGGCCCGGCCCTGATTCCATGACGTCGGCAGCCCCAGCCCAGGGCCAGGTGATCGGCGGCCGTTACCGCCTCGAACGCTGCCTCGGGCCGGAGGCGGCGGGCCCCCAGGGGGAGCTGTGGCTGGCGAGCGACCAGCTGGCCGCCGACGCCCCCATGGCCCTGCGCCGCCTCGGCCCCGATCAGGATCAGGCCCGGGCCCGGGAGCTGTGGGCGCGGCTTCAGGGGGTGCTCCATCCCCAGGTGCCCCGCATCGGTGCGGTGATCCAGGAACAGGATCAGCTCTGGCTGGTGCGGGAGTGGCAGGCGGGCCGCACCTACCAGCAACTGCTGGACCTGCGGGCGGAACGACAGCTGGTGTTCGGTGCCGGAGAGGTGCTGTTGCTGCTGCGCCAGCTGCTGCCGGTGCTCGCCGCCCTGCACAGCCAGGATCTGCTGCATGGGGATCTCAGCCCTGCCAACCTGCTGCGCAGGAACAGCGACGGGCTGCCGGTGCCGCTCGATTTCGGCCTCGTGCGGGGCACCGCCCCGGGATCCGGCGGGGAGCGGCTGCTGGGAGCCACGCCGGGGTATGCGCCGCCGGAGCTGTTCCGGGGCGAGCCCGCCCAGCCCTGGATGGATCTGCATGCCCTCGGGGTGGTCTCCCTGGTGCTGCTGAGCGGCGATGGCCCGGCCCAGCTGCTGGACCCGGCCACCATGGAGTGGCGCTGGCCGGCGGTCCTGGAGATCGAGCCGGAGCTGAGCCGTCAGCTGCAACGGTTGCTGAGCCGCCAGCCCGAACGGCGTTTCGCCTCGGCCGGCCAGGCCCTGGTGGCCTTCCAGTCCCTGGCGATGCCGGACAGCACGGGTCCGGTGCCCCGTGCCGATCGGACCGTGATGCTGGTGCCGATGGCGGCGCCTGCCCAGCCCCCGTTCGCCGGCGACGGCGCCGAGGGGCCCATCAGCGAGCGCCCGATCGCGGAGGCCCCGCGCTCCGAGCCCCGCCGCCCTGAGGAGCCGGCGGCCCAGGGCGAGCCCCAGCTTCCCTTCAGGGCCGTGGCGTCCCCCGCCGCGACGGCCCCCGCCGCCGACCCCGAGGCCCTGCGCCGGCGCTACGAGGAACGGGAGGAAGCGGCGGAAGGGGGCTTCTGGCCCGTGCTGGTCGCCCTGGTGCTGTCGGCCGTCGTCGGCACCGCCGTGGGCTGGTGGTGGCTGGGCCGCGGCAAGGTGGCTCCCCCGGCTCCGGGTGGGGTTGCCGAGCTCCCCAGCAGCCTTCCCCCATCGGAGGTGGATCAGCGCCAGCAGCTGCTCAACCGGCTGCGGGCGATGCAGGTGGACCGGGCCTGGTTCCTGAGCCTGGTGGATGCGGCCCTGCTGGCCCAGTACCCGGAACGCAATGGCCGTCTGCCCTCGGACACGCTGGAGGACGCCCCCCTGCGGCGGGTCTGGAACGAGATCGCCGAGGAATGGCTGGCCCGGGTGGAGCAGCTGCCCCTGCCCCTGCGCCGCCGCCTGGGCAGCTTCAGCAGCACCGACTGGGAGCAGCGCCAGGCCGCCCTGGTGCGTCAGGGCCTGAGCCCGGCGGTGCTGCGGGAGCTGGTGTCGGCCAGCGTCCAGAACCTGTTGCCGGGTCGGGCCTCCCAGGCGATGCCACCGGAGCCTTTCCGCCAGATCTGGTACGCCGCCGCCGACCTCACCCTGGAGAACCTGCGGATCGAGCCCATCGAGGCCGCCTCCGGCGCCACCGAGGTGCTGGCGGCGGAGGTGCCCGCCAGTGGTGCCCGTCTGTTCCCGATCCGCCTGCCTGCGGGCCACGGCCTCGCCCTCGGGGTCAACGGCTCACCCCTGCTCCAGATGAGCGTCTTTTCCTCCGAGGGCACCCTGCTGGAGCCCAAGGGGCCGCTGCGGGTGGTGACCCTGGGATCCCAGAAACGCTCCCCGGTCCAGTTGCTGCTGACCAACGATGGTGTCGCCCCGGCGATGATCCGCCTGTCGCTGCGGGCCGATCCACCGCCGCCCACACCTGCCCCGGTGCCGGAGCCCCCGCCGGTGCAGGGGGAGACAACCGAACCGCTGCCCGATCCGGCACCGGCGACCAGCGGTGGCGGTCGGACGACCGGCGGGGTCCAGCCCCCCCCGGCCGCGCCACCCCCGGTGGAACCCACCAGCCCCTGAGGGCCCCGCTCAGAGCCGGGCGACGGCGGCCCGGGTCTCCTTGTCCACCTGTTTGCGTTTCTCTTCCGCACGCTTGTCGTGCAGCTTGCGGCCCTTGCCCAGGCCGATGGTGATCTTGATCCAGGAGCCCTTGAGGTGCAGGTTGAGGGGGATCAGGGTGAGGCCCTTCTGGTCGAGGGCGACGCGCAGCTTGTCGATCTCGCGACGGTGGGCCAGCAGTTTGCGCACCCGCAGCGGCTCGTGGTTGAAGAACTTGCCGGCGTGGCTGTGGGGGGAGATGTGGACGTTGTGGAGCTGCATCTCGCCGTTGCGGATCAGGCAGAAGCCGTCCCGCAGGTTCACCTGGCCCGCCCGGATCGACTTCACCTCGGTGCCGAGCAGTTCGATGCCCGTTTCCAGGGTCTCGAGAATCTCGTACTGGTGCCGGGCCAGGCGGTTGTCGGCCAGCAGCCGGTTGGCCGGGTCGGCGCCCTTGGCGCCGCCGCCCTTCCTGCCGGGCCCCTTCGCCATCGCCGCCGCCCCCGCCATCGCCTTGGTGCTCCCCGACCCTAGGCAGCAGCCGGTACCCTCCAACCATGGCGATCATCTCTTCGGGAGGAACGGCCGCGCCGGGGCCCGCCGGTCCCCGCCGCACCGCTTCGCCCCGGCCCGGGTCCGTTGACCCCGGTGGCGTCTGCGCCGGGAGCCTGGTGAATCCCGTCGCCCGCCCCGACGAGGAACCGGTGCACCGCGAGGATGGGCTGCGGCCCCGTCGCCTGGCGGACTACATCGGCCAGAGCGAACTCAAGCAGGTGCTGCGCATTGCGGTGGAGGCCACCCGCAGCCGCGAGGAGGCCCTGGACCACGTGCTGCTTTACGGCCCTCCCGGCCTCGGCAAGACCACCATGGCCCTGGTGCTGGCCGAGGAGCTGGGGGTCCGCTGCCGGATCACCAGTGCCCCCGCCCTGGAGCGGCCCCGCGACATTGTGGGCCTGCTGGTGAACCTCCAGCCCCGGGAGGTGCTCTTCATCGACGAGATCCACCGGCTCAACCGGGTGGCGGAGGAGATCCTCTACCCCGCCATGGAGGACTTCCGGCTCGATCTGACCGTGGGCAAGGGCACCACCGCCCGCACCCGCAGCCTGGCCCTGGCCCCCTTCACCCTGGTGGGGGCCACCACCCGAGCCGGGTCGCTCAGCTCGCCGCTGCGGGATCGCTTCGGCCTGATCCAGCGGCTTGAGTTCTACGGCCAGGGCGACCTGGAGGCGATCGTGCAGCGGGCCGCCGGCCTGCTGCATCTGGCCCTGCAGCCCTGCGCCGCCGCCGAGGTGGCCCGTCGCTGCCGGGGCACCCCCCGCATCGCCAACCGCCTGCTGCGCCGGGTGCGGGACGTGGCGGCGGTGGGAGGGCACGGCCGCATCGATGCGGCGCTGGTGGATGAGGCCCTGGCCCTGCACCGGGTGGATGGCCGTGGCCTGGATGCCAGCGACCGCCGGCTGCTGAGCCTGATGGTGGAGGCCTACGGGGGCGGACCGGTGGGACTGGAGACCCTGGCGGCGGGGCTGGGGGAGGATCCCGCCACCCTGGAGGCGGTGGTGGAGCCGTTCCTGCTGCAGCTGGGATTCCTGCAGCGCACCCCCCGCGGGCGGATCGTCACCCCCGCCGGCCGCGCCCATCTCGACGGCCCCGCCGCCGTGGCGGCATGAGGAGCCGATCTGCGGCGGTTCTGGGCCTGCTCAGCCTGCTGCTGGCGGGGCTTCTGGCCTGGCCGGCGGCCGTGCGGGCCGACCCCGGCACGGCGGCGGGTTCGCTGCCGGACTTGTTCGAGCGGGCCCTGACGGCCAGCCGCGAGGGGCGTTTCGGTGATGCCCTGCCCCTGTGGGATCAGGTGGTGGAGCGGTCACCGCAGGATGCCTCGGCCTGGAGCAACCGGGGCAACGTGCGGCTGGCCATGGGCGATCCGCAGGGGGCCATCGCCGACCAGGACCGGGCCATCGCCCTGGAGCCCACCAGCGGCGATCCCCATCTCAACCGCGGCACCGCCGAGGAGGCCCTGGGCCTCTGGTCGGAGGCTGCCGCCGACTACCGCTGGATTCTGGAGCGGGATCCCCTTGATGCTTCCGCCCTTTACAACCTCGGCAACGTGGAGGGCTCCCAGGGCGACTGGGGGGAGGCCCGCCGCTGCTTCGAAGCCGCCGTGGCCGCCCGGCCGGGCTTCGCCATGGCTCGCTCCAGCGCCGCCCTGGCCGCCTTCCAGCTGGGGGAGACGGCGGCGGCGGAAAAGCAGCTGCGCGACCTGATCCGCCGCTACCCCCTGTTCGCCGATGCCCGGGCGGGCCTCACCGCCCTGCTGTGGCGACGCGGCGCCCGGGGCGAAGCGGAGAGCCACTGGGCCGCGGCCTCCGGCCTCGATCCCCGCTACCGGCAGCAGGAATGGCTGCTGCAGATACGGCGCTGGCCGCCGGTTCCCGTTCAGGCTCTGGCCCAGTTCCTGGCGCTGACCCCCTGAACTGCCCACCCCCCTGTCCATGAACCCCCTCTCCTTCTCCCCGATCGCCGCCACCGGCGCCGAACCTTGGGACGTGCTTCAGCTGGAGACGACCCTGCAGGAGGTGCTGCCGGAGCTGATCCAGGTGCGCCGCCACATCCACCGTCACCCCGAGCTGAGCGGCCATGAACAGCAGACGGCCGCCCTGGTGGCCGGGGAGCTGCGCCGCTGGGGCTGGCAGGTGCGCGAAGGGGTGGGCCGCACCGGTGTGCTGGCCGAGCTGGGTCCGGCCGATGGCCCCCTGGTGGCCCTGAGGGCCGACATGGATGCCCTGCCCATCGAGGAGCGCACCCGGCTGGCCTATGCCTCCAGCCATCAGGGTCTGATGCATGCCTGCGGCCACGACATCCACACGGCCGTGGGCCTGGGGGTGGCCCGCCTGCTGGCCGGGGTGGCCGAGCGGCTCACGGCGCGGGTGCGGCTGCTGTTCCAGCCGGCGGAGGAGACCGCCCAGGGGGCGGCCTGGATGCGGGCGGATGGGGCCATGGAGGGGGTCCAGGCCCTGTTCGGGGTGCACGTCTTCCCCAGCCTGCCGGTGGGCACGGTGGGGGTGCGCAGCGGCAGCCTCACGGCCGCGGCGGGGGAGCTGGAGGTGGAGGTGCTGGGGGAAGGGGGCCATGGCGCCCGCCCCCACCAGAGCACCGATGCGATCTGGATCGCCGCCCGGGTGGTGAGCGGCCTGCAGGAGGCGATCAGCCGGCGGCTCGATCCGCTGCATCCGGTGGTGGTCAGCTTCGGGCGCATCGAGGGGGGCAAGGCCTTCAACGTGATCGCCGACCACGTGCGGCTGCTGGGCACCGTCCGCTGCCTGGATCTGGAGGTCCACGCCCAGCTGCCCGGCTGGATCGAGGACACCGTCCATGCCCTCTGCCGCGGCCATGGGGGTGAGGCCCGCGTCCACTACCGCTGCATCTCCCCGCCGGTGCACAACGATCCCGCCCTCACCCAGCTGGTGGCCGATGCGGCGGTGGCCCTGCTGGGCCGCTCCCGGGTGCAGTGGCTGGAGCAGCCCTCCCTGGGGGCCGAGGACTTCGCCGAGCTGCTGGCGGACACACGCGGAACCATGTTCCGGCTGGGGGTGGCGGGCCCCGGTGGCTGCTCGCCGCTGCACAGCAACAGCTTCGATCCCGACGAGGGCTGTCTGGGGGTGGGCATCAAGGTGCTCACCCTGAGCCTGCTGCGCTGGATGGAGCGGCCGGTTTGAGCCCCCGTCGGCCTCCCCGCTTCCGGGCGCCGCTGCTGGCCCTCTCCGTGCCCCTGCTGATCCTGCTGGCCCTGGTGGTGCTGCTGCAGCGGCAGGGGTCCGACAAGCTGCCGGCCGTGCCCGCCCTGGTGATCGGCAGCGGCCTGCTCACCACCAGCTGGGTCCGCCGGCGCCGCCGCCGGGCCGAGCTGCTGCGGGCCCTGCGCGAGGAGCGGCCTGCCGCCACGCCGCCGCCGGCGCCGCCGGTTCCACCCGGCTGAAGCCCGCTGCGCGATGGTGAAGGTTCCCCGCCGAGATCCCCGTGACTGCACCCACCCCCGATCTTGAAGCCGCGCGGCAGGCGATCGCCTCGGGCGACCCGTCCCTGGCCATGCCGGCCCTGGCGGGGTTGCGGGGAGTGGAGCCGGAGGCGGCCATCCCCCTGCTGCTGCTGGGGCTGGAGCAGACCACCTTCGTGATCCGTTCGCTGGCCTGTGCCGGTCTGGGGGTCAAGCGCAGCGAGGCGGGCTGGCAGGCCCTGGTGAGTGCCCTGCAAGGCGACGAGGACGCCAACGTGCGTGCCGAGGCCTCAAACGCCCTCGCCAGCTACGGGGTGGAGCGGGCCTGGCCCCTGCTGCGGGAGGCCTTCGTGGCCGACGACCAGTGGCTGGTGCGCTGCAGCATCCTCTCGGCCCTGGCGGAGCAGGAGGCCATGCCGCCGGCGTGGCTGCTGGAGCTGGCCCGCCTGGCGGTGGCAGATGGCGACGGCACGGTGCGGGCCGGTGGGGCCGAGATCCTGGGCCGCCTGGTGCGCGATGGCCGGGGGCCGGAGGCGGCCGAGGCGCGGGAGGGCCTGGCGGCGCTGCAGGGGGATGGCGACCACCGGGTGGCGGCCGTGGCGCTGGACGGTCTGCAGGCCTGATGCCTGCGCCGACCTGGATCGCCTGCCCCGGGGACAGGGTTGCGCGCTGATTCCCGGTTCTGTACACCTTGTACAGAACCGGGAATCATTGCTGTGGAGCCCTTGTCCCCGTTCAACCTTGCTAGGTTTCAAGTGTCACTAGGGGTGCCCGGCGCAGGATCCACCGATCGCTTCGCCCAGGGCTGAGATCACACCCTCCGAACCTGATCCGGGTCATGCCGGCGCAGGGAAGTGCGGTTTCTCAGGCTGCGCCTCGCCATTTCGGCCCCCATCGTCCTCGTCCGGCTCCCGCCGGCGGGCCGTTCCGTCCTCCGCCCTTATCCATCATGCGCAGTGCCTGGATTCAGAAGCGTCGTGGTCAAGCCAACGTCACCCAGCTGCATTACGCCCGCCAGGGGGTGATCACCGAGGAGATGGCCTTCGTGGCCAGCAGGGAAAACCTGCCTGAGTCCCTGGTGATGGAGGAGGTGGCCCGGGGCCGCATGATCATCCCGGCCAACATCGAGCACCCTGGCCTGGAGCCGATGGCGATCGGCATTGCCTCCAGGTGCAAGGTGAACGCCAACATCGGCGCCTCGCCCAATGCCTCCGATCTCAACGAGGAGGTGGAGAAGCTGAAGCTGGCGGTGAAGTACGGCGCCGACACGGTGATGGACCTCTCCACCGGCGGCGTCAACCTCGATGAGGTGCGCACGGCGATCATCAACGCCTCCACGGTGCCGATCGGCACGGTGCCCGTGTACCAGGCGCTGGAGAGCGTGCACGGCTCGATCGAGAAGCTCGATGCCGACGATTTCCTGCACATCATCGAGAAGCACTGCCAGCAGGGGGTCGACTACCAGACGATCCATGCGGGCCTGCTGATCGAGCACCTGCCGCTGGTGAAGGGACGGCTCACCGGCATCGTGAGCCGCGGCGGCGGCATCCTGGCCCAGTGGATGCTCTACCACCACAAGCAAAACCCACTCTTCACCCGATTCGACGACATCTGCGAGATCTTCAAGCGCTACGACTGCAGCTTCTCCCTGGGAGATTCCCTCCGCCCCGGCTGCCAGCACGACGCTTCCGACGCTGCCCAGCTGGCCGAACTGAAAACCCTGGGTGAACTCACCCGCCGCGCCTGGAAGCACGACGTGCAGGTGATGGTGGAGGGTCCGGGCCATGTGCCGATGGATCAGATCGAGTTCAACGTCAAAAAGCAGATGGAGGAGTGCAGCGAGGCGCCCTTCTACGTGCTGGGTCCGCTGGTCACCGATATCGCCCCCGGCTACGACCACATCACCAGCGCCATCGGCGCCGCCCTGGCGGGCTGGCACGGCACGGCGATGCTCTGCTACGTGACGCCGAAGGAGCACCTGGGCCTGCCCAACGCCGAGGACGTGCGCGAGGGCCTGATCGCCTACAAGATCGCCGCCCACGCCGCCGACATCGCCCGCCACCGCCCCGGCGCCCGCGACCGGGACGACGAACTCAGCCGCGCCCGCTACGCCTTCGACTGGAACAAGCAGTTTGATCTGTCACTCGATCCAGAACGGGCCCGCGAATACCACGACGAAACCCTGCCAGCAGACATCTACAAGCAGGCCGAATTCTGCTCCATGTGCGGTCCCAAGCACTGCCCCATGCAGACCAAGATCACCGACGAGGACCTGGCGGGGCTCGAGGAGGTGCTCAAGGCGCAGTCGGAGCGGGAGCCGGTGGAGACGGTGGGTGGCTGAGCGGGAGGCCTGATCCCTTCCGTTGGTGACCTGCGAGCCGATACCCAGCCAAGCGAAGCTTCAGAACCGGCTTGCTGCGTTGCCATTGCCTGCGCGCCGGCAGACATCCTCCGCGTCCCCGGCCAGCACCCCTCCACCGACTTTTCCTGCTGGTGAAAGTCGTCATCCTGGTCGGTGGTCTGGGTACCCGACTGGCGGAGGAAACCCACCTGCGGCCCAAGCCGATTCTCTGGCACATCCTCAAGATCTACAGCCACCACGGCATCAACGATTTCATCATCTGTTGTGGCTTCAAGAGCAGCTGTTTGGCCCTGTGTCTCTGCGAGCTGGGGGCCAGGGTCACCGGTTTCACCATCGAACCGGATACGGAACCCGCCCTGTTCAAGCAGCTGGATCTGGAGCGACGCCTTGACCACAACGAGGGCGATGTGGGGGATTTTGAGGCCGTCGCAGCCCTGGTGGCGAGTTCCCAGCCGGAGCTGGTGTTGCACTGGCGCCCCATCCCTGCGTGGCCGTGCTGATCACCACCGACAAGGTGTAGCGCAACAACGAGTGGCTCTACGGCTATCGGGAGAACGATTCCCTCGGCGGCCATGATCCATACAGCAGCAGCAAGGCGGCGGCCAAACTGGCCATCGCCTCTTGGCGCCCCAGCTTCTGCGGTCCGCGGCCCCACCAGTCGCCCCACCTTCGCCTGGCCAGCGCCCGGGCCGGGAACGTGATCGGCGGTGGCGACTGGGCCGCCGACCGGATCATTCCCGACACGGTGCGCTCCCTGCGGGCCGGCGAGCCGATCACCCTGCGCAACCCTGACGCCATCAGCTGGGACTTCGCAACCACCACGGCCCGCACGCTTCAGTGGTATCTCCGTGTAGTCGAAGCGGGAGAGGACCCCAGGGCCTGTTGCCTCGACGACCTCTCCGCCTATCTCGCCTCTCCCGCGCTGGGCCGCTCCACCCGATGACCGCTTGCTGCGGCTGATCCTCAACGAATGGGTTGGACCTGAGGGCAGCCGCCCGGGGGAAGCCCCACTGACGCTTCAGCCCAGGGCCTTCGCGGTGGCCACCACGTTGTCCACGGTGAAGCCGAACTTCTCCAGGCAGACACCGCCGGGGGCCGAGGCGCCGAAGCTGTCGATCGACACGCTGGCGCCATCGAAACCGGTGTACTTGTGCCAGCCGAAGGAGCTGGAGGCTTCCACCACCACCCGTTGGCGCACGGAGGCCGGCAGCACCGATTCGCGGTAGGCGGCATCCTGCTCCTCGAACAGCTCGATGCAGGGCATCGACACCACCCGTACGGCCTTGCCCTCGGCCGTGAGCTGGGCGGCGGCTTTGACGCACAGGTCCAGCTCGGTGCCGGAGCCGATCAGGATCAGTTCCGGGGTGCCGGCGCAGTCCTCGAGCACATAGCCGCCCAGGGCCACTTTCTCGGCGGCGGAGTTGGCCTGGTTGGCCATGGCCTGGCGGCTGAGGGCCAGCACGGTGGGGCGCTTGCGGTTGGTGACGGCCACCTTGTAGGCACCCATGGTCTCATTGCCGTCGCCGGGACGGATCACCAGCAGGTTGGGGATGGCGCGCAGATTGGCGAGGGTTTCGACGGGCTGGTGGGTGGGACCGTCTTCGCCGAGGCCGATCGAGTCGTGGGTCAGCACGTAGATCACCCCCAGGCCCGACAGGGCGGACAGCCGCATGGCGCCGATCATGTAGCCGGCGAAGACCAGGAAGGTGCCGCCGTAGGGGATCAGGCCGCTGTTGTGATAAGCGATGCCGTTGAGGATCGCCGCCATGGCGTGCTCGCGCACGCCGAAGTGCAGGTAGCGGTTGGCCTCATGGCCCTTCTGGAAGCTGGCCTCGCCCTTGATGTCGGTGAGGTTGGAGTGGGTGAGGTCGGCGGAGCCGCCGATCAGTTCCGGCAGGCTGGGGCCGAACGCGTTGAGGGCGTTGTAGGAGTGCTGGCGGGTGGCCAGACCCTTGTCGGCGGGGGTGAACACCGGCAGAGACGCATCCCAGCCCTGGGGCAGTTCGCCGCGCAGCAGGCGCTCGAATTCGGCGGCCTCGGCGGGGTAGCGGCTGCGGTAGGCGGCCAGGCTGTCGTTCCAGGTGGCCTCGGCGGCGGCCCCGCGCTGGATCGCCTGGCGCCAGTGCTCGTAGGCGGGCTCGGGCACCTCGAAGGCGCCGTAGGTCCACTCCAGCTGCTGGCGGGTGAGTTCGGCCTCCTCGGCACCCAGGGCGGCGCCGTGCACCCCGGCGGTGTTGGCCTTGTTGGGGGAGCCGTAGCCGATGGTGGTGGTCACCTTGATCAGGCTGGGCCGGTCGGTGACGGCCTTGGCCGTCTCGATCGCCCGGGTGATGCCTTCCACGTCGGTGTTGCCGTCCGCCACGTGCTGCACGTGCCAGCCGTAGGCCTCGTAGCGCTTCATCACGTCCTCGGTGAAGGACACGCCGGTGTTGCCGTCGATGGTGATGTGGTTGTCGTCGTAGAGGGCGATCAGCTTGCCCAGACCCAGGTGGCCGGCCAGGGAGGCCGCTTCGCTGGAAACGCCCTCCTGGTTGCAGCCGTCACCCATGAGCACATAGGTGTAGTGGTCGACGATGGTGGCGTCGGGCTTGTTGAACTTGGCCGCCAGGTGGGCTTCGGCGATCGCCAGGCCCACGGCGTTGGAGATGCCCTGACCGAGCGGCCCGGTGGTCACCTCGACACCCGGGGTCTCGAAGGTCTCCGGGTGACCGGGGGTGCGGGAGCCCCACTGGCGGAACTGCTTGAGGTCTTCCAGGCTGACGCTCTCGTAGCCGGTGAGGTGCAGCAGGGAGTAGAGCAACATGCAGCCGTGGCCGGCCGAAAGCACGAAGCGGTCGCGGTTGAACCACTGGGGGTTCTTGGGGTTGTGCCGCAGCACCTTGTCCCAGAGGGAGTAGGCCATCGGGGCGCAGCCCATCGGCAGGCCGGGGTGGCCCGAGTTGGACTTGTTGATTGCATCGACCGCCAGGAAGCGGATGCTGTTGATGCAGAGCGTCTCGATGTGGCTATCGACCGGGGTGGTGGGGGCGGCGACCATGGCTTGGCAGGGGATACGGAGAAAGGGTGGTGTTCCTGGGGATGGAGGTGACCCGGTGCGGCGGTGCGCGTGGGTGTTCAGGTCATCCGACGGAAGGCGAGACAGACGTTGTGGCCGCCGAATCCGAAGGAGTTGGAGAGCACGACGTTGACCGTGCGTTCCCGGGCCTGATTGGGCACCACATCCAGATCGCAGGCGGGATCGGGCGTGCTGTAGTTGATCGTAGGCGGTACCAGGTTGTGGCCCATTGCCAGCACCGCCGCGACGGCCTCGATGCCGCCGCTGCCGCCCAGCAGGTGGCCGGTCATCGACTTGGTGGAACTCACCGGGATGGCCATGGCGTGGGCACCGAGGGCCGACTTGATGGCGGCGGTCTCGTTGCTGTCGTTGGCCTGGGTGCTGGTGCCGTGGGCATTGACGTAATCCACCTCCTCAGGCTCCAGACGGGCGTCGGTCAGGGCGAGGCGGATCGCCTCCGCCGCTCCCACGCCCCCCGGGGAGGGAAGGGTGTAGTGGTAGGCATCACAGGTCATGCCGTAGCCAACGATCTCGCCCAGTACCGTGGCGCCCCGGGCCCGGGCGTGCTCCAGGCTCTCGAGCACCAGCACCCCGGCCCCTTCGCCGATCACGAAGCCGTTGCGCTCGGCGTCGAAGGGGCGACTGGCTGTGGCGGGGTCGTCGTTGCGGAAGGACAGGGCCCGGGCACTGGCGAATCCGGCCACCCCCAGAGGGGTGATCGCTGATTCAGCGCCACCGCAGACCATGGCATCGGCCAGGCCCAGCTGGATCAGACGGAAGGCATCGCCGATGGCGTTGGAGCCGGCGGCGCAGGCCGTGGCCACGGCGCTGCTGGGGCCCTTGGCGCCGATGGCGATCGCCGCCAGGCCCGTGGCCATGTTGGGGATCATCATCGGCACGCAGAACGGGCTGACCCGGTCGGGACCGCGGTCGGCCAGCACGTGGGCCTGGGTTTCCATCATCAGCAGGCCACCCACGCCGGAGCCGATGGCCACGCCGACCCGCGGGGCGTTGCCGTCATCAATGACGAGGCCGGCATCGGCCACGGCCTGCTTGGCGGCGACCACGCCGAACTGACAGAAGCGGTCCCAGCGCTTCGCCTCCTTCGGTTCCAGCCAGCCGGCCGGATCGAAATCCTTGACTTCGGCGCCGAAGCGGCAGGCATGCCGGGAGGCATCGAACAGGGTGATCGGTGCGACGCCGTTACGACCGCTGCTCAGACCCTCCCAGTACTGCGCGACGTTGTTGCCGATCGGTGTGACCGCGCCCAGGCCGGTGACGACGACGCGGCGGAGACCCTCCACCATGAACGCCTCAGGCCTGCTTCTCTTGGATGTATTTGACGGCGTCGCCCACCGTGGTGATCCCCTCGGCCGATTCGTCGGGGATCTCGATGTCGAAGGCCTCCTCCAGGGCCATCACCAGCTCGACGGTGTCGAGGGAGTCGGCTCCCAGGTCGTTCTGGAAATTGGATTCCGGTTTGACCTCTTCAGCCTCCACGCTGAGCTGTTCAGCAACGATCGACCGGACTTTCTCGAAGATCGCTTCCTGGGACATGGCTGCTGTGAGGGAGGCAGCATCCTACGGGTCTGCCCCTTAGGGGTCCCTGCGCCGTATGAACAAGGGTGACGGCCGGGGGGAGGTCCGGCCCTGCGCCGGAACGGCTTGGGTACTTTGGGCACCTCGCCGTTCGCCCCCGGCCCTGGCATGTCCCACGCCGTCAAGATCTACGACACCTGCATCGGCTGCACCCAGTGCGTCCGAGCCTGTCCCCTCGACGTTCTCGAGATGGTCCCCTGGGACGGCTGCAAGGCCGGCCAGATCGCTTCATCACCCCGCACCGAAGACTGCGTCGGATGCAAGCGCTGCGAAACCGCCTGCCCCACCGACTTCCTCAGCATCCGCGTCTACCTCGGCGACGAGACCAGCCGCTCCATGGGCCTGGCCTACTGAACGCCGGCGCTCCAGCTGGCCTCCCATAAGCTCATGCCCGGCGCCTGTGCCGGGCTTTTTTTTGCCCCGCCGCCCCCGTTCCCCCGCCGGATTTCTGCTCCTATGTGCGGCATCGTTGCCCTGATCGGTTCGCGGGAGGCGGCCCCCCAGTTGCTGGAGGGCCTGCGCCAGCTCGAGTACCGCGGCTACGACTCGGCCGGGATCGCCACTGTCGACGGCTCGGGCCTGCACTGCCTCAAGGCCGAGGGAAAGCTGGTCAACCTGACGGCCCGCTTCGAGGAGAGAGGAGCATCGGGCCAGTGCGGCATCGGCCACACCCGCTGGGCCACCCACGGCAAGCCGGAGGAGCGCAACGCCCATCCCCACCTCGACGGCAGCGGCCAGCTGGCGGTGGTTCAGAACGGCATCATCGAGAACCACCGCAGCCTCAGGGAGCAGCTGCAGGCCGAGGGGGTGCAGTTCCGCTCCGACACCGACACCGAGGTGATTCCCCACCTGATCGCCCGCCGGCTGGCGGAACGGCAGGGGGAGGGGGCCGACGCCTCCCCGGTCCTGCTGCTGGAGGCGCTGCAGCACGTGCTGCCCCTGCTCCAGGGGGCCTATGCCCTAGCGGTGGTGTGGGCCGCGGTGCCGGGAGCCGTGGTGGTGGCCCGGCGCCAGGCCCCCCTGCTGATCGGGCTGGGCGAGGGGGAGTTCCTCTGTGCCAGCGACACCCCCGCCCTGGCCGGCTTCACCCGCACGATCCTGCCCCTGCAGGACGGTGAGGTGGCCCTGCTGACGCCCCTGGGCATCGAGCTCTACGACGCCGCCGGTGCCCGGGTCCAGCGCAACCCCCAGCTGCTGGTGGGCACCGAGCACGTGGCGGACAAGCGCAGCTTCCGCCATTTCATGCTCAAGGAGATCCACGAACAGCCGGAGACGGCGGCCCTGTGGGTGGCCCGCCATCTGCCCGGCGATGCCCTGGTGGCCCTTCCCCTCGATGCCTCGGTGTACGACGGCGTGGAGCGGATCCAGATCCTGGCCTGCGGCACCAGCCGCCACGCGGCCCAGGTGGGTGCCCACCTGCTGGAGCAGCTGGCGGGCCTGCCCACCCGTGTCTTCTATGCCAGCGAGTTCCGTTATTCGCCGCCTCCCTTGGCCCCCCACACGCTCACCATCGGCGTCACCCAGTCCGGCGAAACGGCCGACACCCTTGCGGCCCTGGCGATGGAGCAGGAACGCCGGGCCCTGGTGGCCGATCCGGCCTACGCCCCCCGCCTGCTGGGGATCACCAACCGTCCGGAAAGCTCCCTGGGCCGGCTGGTGCCCCACCTGCTCGACATCGGTGCCGGCATCGAGGTGGGGGTGGCGGCCACCAAGACCTTCCTGGGCCAGTTGCTGGCCTTCTACGGCCTGGCGGTGGCCTTCGCCGAGCGGCGTGGGGGCACCGCCCACCCCCTCGGCGGCGGCCGTACCCCCGCCCAGCTGAGGGCCCTTGTCGAGGAGCTGAGGACCCTGCCCGCGGTGCTGCAGGAGCTGGTGGAGGACCACGACCGGCGCTGCGCCGAGCTCGCCCACCTGTTCGCCGATACCCAGGACGTGATCTTCCTGGGGAGGGGCATCAACTACCCGATCGCCATGGAGGGGGCCCTCAAGCTCAAGGAGATCAGCTACATCCACGCCGAGGGCTACCCGGCCGGGGAGATGAAGCATGGCCCCATCGCCCTGCTTGATTCCCGGGTGCCGGTGGTCTCGATCGCCGTGCCGGGAACCGTGTTCGAGAAGGTGCTCTCCAACGCCCAGGAGGCCAAGGCCCGTGACGCCCAGCTGATCGGCGTGGCCCCCGCCTGCCCGGACACCGAGCTCTTCGACGTGCTGCTGCCCCTGCCGGAGGTGGACGAACTGCTCAGCCCCCTGCTCACCGTGATCCCGATGCAGCTGCTGAGTTATCACATCGCCGCCCACCGGGGGCTGGATGTGGATCAGCCGCGCAACCTGGCCAAGAGCGTCACCGTCGAGTGAGGCCGTCGGGCCGCGGACGCCCTGCGGCGGGCGAGCCCGCTGGCGCGGGCAACGCCGCCTGCGGGCGTCCGCGGCCCGACGGCGCCTGGGGGTAGGGGGTTGAAGGGCTGGCAGCTCCGGGGCTTCAGCGGCTCTGGTCCGCGAGCTCCGCGGAGCGCTGGATCGGCTGCGGGCTGGCGGGGCCACGGCCAGCGTTTCGTGCCTGGCAGATCCCCTGGCCGGGCTTATGCAATCCCTGGTGCCAGATTCCTCTCCCTTCCTCCTCCTCCCGCACCTGCCCCCTGCGGTGCTTCGCTGACACCGGCCGAAGGCGGGCGTTGCCCGCCCAGCGGGCTCGCCCGCCGCAGGCCGGCGTCAGCGAAGCACCCCTCAGGAGGGGATCAGGGCCGGCGCATCACTGCGCCCATAGCGGTCGTCGAAGCGCACGATGTCGTCCTCGCCCAGGTAGGGGCCGCTCTGCACCTCGATCAGCTCCACGGGAATCTTGCCCGGGTTAGTGAGGCGGTGGCGGGAGCCCAGGGGGATGTAGGTGCTCTGGTTCTCCCCCACCAGTTCCTCCACCCCGTCCTTCTCCACCACGGCCGTGCCCCGCACCACCACCCAGTGCTCGGCGCGGTGATGGTGCATCTGCAGGGAGAGGCTGGCGCCGGGCTTCACCGAGATCTTCTTGACCTGCCAGCGCTCCCCTTCCACCACGCCGTCGTAATGGCCCCAGGGCCGGTAGATGCGGCGGTGGGCCCGGCTCTCGGGGGCGCCGTCCCGCTCCAGCCGGCCGACGATGGCCTTCACTTCCTGGGCCCGGTCGCGGTGGGCCACCAGCACCACGTCGTCGGTCTCGACCACCACCAGATCCTCCACACCCAGTCCCACCACCAGCCGGTGCTCGCTGCGCAGGTAACAGTTGCGGCTGCCTTCGCTGATCACCCGGCCCCGCAGCACGTTGCCCTCCAGGTCCTGTTCGGAGGTCTCCCACAGGGCCGCCCAGCTGCCCACGTCGCTCCAGTCGGCATCGAGGGGCAGCACCACGCCCCGGTCGGTCTTCTCCATCACGGCCACGTCGATGGCCACGTTCGGGCCATTGGCGAAGGCCTCCCGCTCCAGTCGCAGGAACTCCAGGTCGGCGCTGTCGTGCTCCAGGGCGGTGCGACAGGCGTTCACCACCTCGGGGGCGAGTCGATCCAGTTCCGCCAGGATGGAACTGGCCCGGAACAGGAACATGCCGCTGTTCCAGGTGAAGCGGCCGGTGGCGAGAAACGCCTCGGCGGTGGGGCGATCCGGTTTCTCCACGAAACGGGCAATCGGCACCGGGATGGCGGCCAGGGGCTCGGCGGCCTCGATGTAGCCATAGCCGGTTTCCGCGCTGGTGGGCACGATGCCGAAGCTGACCAGCTGGCCTGCGGTGGCGGCGGCCATGCCGGCGGTCACGGTGGCACGGAAATCGGCCGCCCGCCGGATCACGTGGTCAGCGGCCAGGATCAGCAGCAGGGGATCGTCGCCGCGGGAGGTGGCCTGCAGGGCGGCCACCGCCACCGCCGGAGCGGTGTTGCGGCCCACCGGCTCGAGCAGGATGGCCGCCGGCTCCACACCGATCTGGCGCATCTGCTCAGCGACGATGAAGCGATGGTCTTCGTTGCAGATCAGCAGCGGCGGCGCCAGGCCGGGCAGGCCCTGCAGCCGTTGCTGGGTCTGCTGCAGCAGCGTTTCCTGGTCCGTGCCGGCCAGCGGCCAGTACTGCTTGGGGTAGCTGGCGCGGGACAGGGGCCAGAGGCGGGTTCCGGTGCCGCCACAGAGGATCACGGGAACCAGGGAGGGGGAAGCCATCGCGGCGGCAGCTGTCCCGGAGGACCATCAGACCGACCCATTCAACCGGAATCCACCAGCCCTGTCGGCGTCCGGCCGCACCGTTGGCCTCCGGCGCCTGGGGTCGGCAGGCCTCAGAGGTCCAGCAGGCCCGGCGGCGGAGTGAGGCCGATCCAGCCCTCCGCCAGGTTCACTTCCGGCACGATGGCCTCCACGAAAGGGATCAGCAGCCGTCGGGATGGGGACGGACTGCCGCCTGCCTCCCCTGGCCCCGGGGCCAGCTCCACCTCCAGCAGGTCGTTGCCCGCATGGATCAGGTCGGTCACCGTGCCCACCGCGACGGTGGGATCCGCCAGCAGGCGCACCTGCAGCCCCACCAGATCGAGCAGGTGGAATTCCCCCGGCTCCAGGGCCGGGCGGTCGCTGGCCGGCACCAGCAGGTGCTGACCCACCAGGGCTTCGGCGGCGGTGCGGTCGCTGATGCCTTCGAGCCGCAGCACGAACAGGCTCTTGCCCGGCACGGGCCGCCCGGCCAGCAGCCGCACCCGCTGCGGCGCGCCCCGGGGGGCCTGCAGCCAGCGCTCGCCTGGACGGGTGAAACGCTCCGGGAAGTCGCTGAGGGGAAGCAGGCGCGCTTCGCCGCCCATACCCTGGGCCGCCACAAAGCGCCCCACCACCATCAGCTCCCCAGGGTCGTCCCCTGGCCCTTCGATCCCGGTGTCGGCCACGGCCTGCAGGTTTCCGTCGGGGCGCATCATCGCCCCCCGGCCCGGCGGGTGACTGCGGGCACTCCGGCGGGAAAGCCCGGTGCCGATAATGGATCGACTGATGGCCCCGATTGCGGGCTCCGCCATGGCCAGCCTCCCGATCCTGCCCGGCTCCACCGTGGTGGTGCGCGACCCCCGCTCCATCTACAACGGCTATCAGGGCTTCGTGCAGCGCATCAGCGGAGCCATGGCCGCTGTGCTGTTCGAGGGAGGCAACTGGGACAAGCTGGTGACCGTGCCCCTCAGCACCCTCGAGCAGGCCTGAGCTCCAGCGCGGCCAGGGCTGCCCGGGCCGCCTGCTGTTCGGCCTCCCGTCGGGAGCCCCCGCGGCCCTCACCGCTGAGGCCGGCCGCCAGCACCCTGCATTCGAAGCGCTCCGGATCGCCATGCACTCGGCTCCGCTCCCGGCAGCTGTAGGTAGGCAGCCCCTGGCCCTGACCCTGGCTCCATTCCTGCAGGGCCGATTTCCAGTTGTGGCGCAGGGGGTCGGCCAGAAGCTCGGCGGCGCTGCGCTGCCAGTGGGGGCTGAGCCAGCGCTGCACGACCCCGAGGCCCCCCTGCGCGCCGCCCCCCAAGGTGTAGATCGCTCCCACCAGGGCTTCGCAGCATTCGGCCCGCACGGTGGAGCGGCCGGCCTGGTCCCCGGCGGCCATCGGCCCGAGCAGCAGCCGGGGTTCGAGGTCGATGGCGACGGCCAGGTCATTCAGCCAGCGGTCGCTCACCAGCTGGGCCCGCAGGGAGGAGGTGTCCCCCACGCTCAGGGAGGGATGGTGGCGGCCCAGGAACTCGGCCGCCGCCAGGCGCAGCACCGCATCGCCGAGGAACTCCAGCCGGTCGTGGTGGCGGTGCAGGCCGGTGGAGCTGTGGGTGAGGGCCTCATCCAGGGTGGCCAGGGCGGTGGCGGCGTCGCCCGGGTCGGTGGGCAGAAATCCGGATGCGGCGCCGAGCCCCAGGCTGTCCAGAAAGGCCAGGAGCTGCCGGCGGCGCTGGGGTGTCATCGCGGGGGCAAGGGGGGAAAGCAGGACGTAAGCCGGGTTCTGTTCTCCCCTGCCCTCGGCGGTGCCGGCGGCAGGGGGGGTGATCATCTGTCTGGGACCGCCGTTACCGGCGGCCTCGAGCGGCGCATGGGAATCGGGACGGGGAAGATGGCCAACCGCTGTCCCTGGGCCTTGCTCCCAGCCGGGGTTTACCGAGCCGGCACCTCTCGATGCCGCTGGTGCGCTCTTACCGCACCCTTGCACCCTTGCCTGTGCACCGGGCAGGGCGAACCTGTCCCGGGAGCCATCGGCGGTGTGTTTCTGTGGCACTGTCCTCACGGTCACCCGCACTGGGCGTTACCCAGCAGGCCTGGCCATTGGGGAGCCCGGACTTTCCTCAACCGGCCGCGGCGGTTGCCCGAGGGCGACGCCGCACCGATCGCGATCACCTCGCCTGCTTTCCAGCGTCACTTTACGGAGCCAGCCCGCTTGGCTTCGCTGCCACTGCCGCTGCGGCGACGGCCGCCCCCTCCGATCACCGCCAGCCCCTGGTTCAGCAGGGTGGGATCACCCGGGCGGCGCTGGGCGAAGGCGGCGAAACCGATCGCCACCAGCAGGGTCTTGAGGCAGTTGCTGGTCGCCTCGCCAAGGAAGTTCTGCCAGCGCTGGGAGCTGGCCTCGGCGCTCTGGTAACGGAGGGCGTTGAAACGGGAATCGACGTTGGTCAGCAGCTGTTCCTTCAGCACGGGCAGAGGGATGTCGAGCTTGTCGGGCAGCCGGACCGGCTGGGGCAGGGTGGCGAGCAGGGAGCGCAACTCCTGCTCACTGGTGGTGGCCTGGAGCTGCGTCTTGAATGTGTTCCACTGGGCCTGCAACTGGGCCTCCTGGCCGGACTTCTGGCGCAGGAGACGGACACCGGCATGGAGCTGAACGGGGACCAGCAGCAGATAAAGAATGGCCGCCCAGGTACTCAGGCTTCGCAGCAGTTTCACCCGGCTGATCAGCTGCTTGCTGGCGCCAGTGGACGATCTGGCCAGGCAGAGCAGCAGCAGGCCGATCAACAGGAAGGGGCCGGAGGTGCTGAAGGCTCCGGACGCCCGCAGTTGCCATTCTGGATCCACAAGCCTGAGCGGCAGACAGGCGAACAGAAGGACGATGAGGCCATAGGCGACCAGCACCAGCCCGGTGGTGGAGAGCAACTCTGCGATGTCCATCTGGCTGCGCTTGTCCCTGTCGAAGGGCGTCAGGAGCTGTTCCTTCGTCGCGCTGTCCATGGGCGTGGCTGATGTCAAGGAAACTTAGCGGCGTTGCGGCTTTTGTCTGGATCTGGCTGATCGGGCCCACGATTCGTGATGCAAAAAAAAGCCCCCTGCCGAAGCAAGGGGGGCGATGGAACTGAAGCAGATCGCTCAGGCGGTCTGGCGGATGCGACGGCGAAGTTTGCGGGACATACCGAAGGCAGCGCCTGCTCCGAGAATGGGCAGTGGGCCGGGAACGGATTCGCCGGGAGGCTGGGGAGGAGCATCCAGCCGAATCACCGTGTTGTTGAAACTGCTCACGGAGTTGTCGGGTTCATCATCCACCGAGAGGAATGAAACGAAATCGGCTGAAATGACGGGGGTGCCGAAGAAACCTGGAGTTTCAATGGCCGGGCCGCCATTGACTCTGATTACACTTGCAATTATGGGGTCACCCAGAGGACCTTCACCTGGAGCAACGAGGGTCGGAAAGGCGTCCAAAATCTGGAGGAAGGAAGGGTTGGTGCTGTTTCGGTCAGGAGTTGCTCCAGTTGATATGCTCGCAATCCTATTGCCCGTCCCAATAGCGTCGAACACCGTCATAGAGTAAGCGAACTCATAATCAGATCCCGGCACGAAAGAGTCGCCCTGCTGAGGGGAGACTGAAATGGTGAAAAAGGGTGCTGAGTCGGTGAACGTGTAAGTGGCAAAGCGTAGGACTTCGGAGTCAGACTTGTTGACAAAGCTGCTGTAAACGTTGCCGCCGATGATGCAGGAGTAATTCTGGGAGAAAATCGTGTCGCCGGACTGGACGGCGCATTGTTCGGCCGGCGGGGCATTGCCCGGGATGGGATTAGCTCGGGCTGGCGATCCAGACAGGAAGGACGCCACCAGACCTGCGGAAAGTGCGACCCCAAGGCTCATGGGCGTTCTGAGCGAAGGCATGATGAGAGGCCGACAAAATGGAAACTTCTGACGAAATGCTACCACCTCTCACCCAATTCACAGAATGCGCTTCCCCCGGTCTGGGGATCAGCACAAAAAGCACGGCGCCTGCCGGGTGTCGGAAGCTGGCTGGCGCCAGGGGCTGAGCTCGGTTTCGCCGGCGGCTCCGCTGAGGTCAGGCACCGCTGCAGGGATCATGGCTTGCCGCCGCATGCGAGGGATCAGGGTGCCGACATGTCGGGCCGCCACGCATAATCGGGGAACCGGGGGCTGTAGCTCAGCCGGATAGAGCGACGGTTTCCTAAACCGTAGGTCGTGGGTTCGAGTCCCGCCAGCCCCGTGGGTTTCTCCTCTCCTCCTCTACTGATGGTGGGATTTTCCGGGATGGACACCGTCGCTAGCGTGGCTCCAGTCGTCACCGCCGGATGACCCAGCTTCACGACCTGCGCCTGCGGCTGCTGGTGCAGCAGGAGAGCGAACGCATCGCCGACACCCAGCCCGACGATCTGGATCTCTCGGTGGTGCAGGCCCGTTGTCTCTGCTGGCTGGCTTTGCTGGCCGAAGCCCACGAGGAGCAGGCTGGCGACGCGGAACGCCGGGGCGATGTGGAGCAGGCCATGGGCTGGTTTGCCGATTCGATGCGGCTGCGGGACGTGATCCAGGTGGTGAGTTCAATCGAAATCCCCCTTCCGGCCGTCAGTGATCACTCCGATCACCGTGATCAGGGCCCCCTGGCGGCCTGACGATGCCATGATGGTCATTGAATGAAGAAGGGACGCGGTGCCAGAAGAGCCCTGCCAATGTCCTGATTGCCAGCGGTTCTATCGGGAACATGACCGGTTGATCCGCGAGAATCCCAGTCTCCGCCAGCAGCAGGAGCTGAACTGGGCGGCGTTGCAGTCGTTCCGCACCCTCGCCGGGCGGGTGCTTGAGGAACTGCAGAAGCAGCATGGCGAAGGGGAGCCTTCCTCGCCCCCGGCTGCCACGGAATCCGGAGCCCAGGCTGTCGCCGGCGGCGGCTCCCCGGACAGTGATGCCATCCAGCAGGCCATGGCCGATCTGGAGAACATCAACGCTCACCTGTTCTCCATCGAAGCGCTGATGGAGCGCATCTTCGACGTGCGCGTGCCCGAGCCGGTGGAGCAGACCTTCCGTGAAGTGGCCGGGGAACTTGCCCCCGACCCCCTCAATGCCGATCGGCTGCGCCTCAACCGGCTGTTGCACCAGACCCCGGACCTGCCGGACCACCGGGGCGGCTGAGGCCCTTGCTCACTGGGGAGCGGGAAGCCTCCTACCCTTGGCAGGAGCATCGCTGATCTCGCAGGTGATGGCCACGGGGAATTCCTCGGCGCGCCAGATCCGCTCGGCGTACTCCCGGATCGAGCGATCGGAGGAGAACAGGCCGCTGCGGGCCGTGTTCAGCAGCGACATCCGGTTCCAGCGGCTGCGGTCGGACCAGGCGCTGCTCACCTCCCGCTGGGCCTGCAGATAGGCCTCAAAGTCGGCAAGGACGAAGAAGGGATCGCGGCCGGTGAGGTTGTCCAGCAGGGGGCGGAACAGTTCCGTGTCGCCGTTGCTGAAGTGGCCGTGCTCGATCAGGTTCAGCACCTCTGCCAGTTCCGGGGTGGAGGCGATCCACTCCCAGGGCCGGTAGCCCTCCTGGCGCAGGGCGGCGATGCCTTCGGTGGTGCGGCCGAAGAGGTAGAAGTTGTCTTCTCCCACCTGCTCGCGGATTTCCACGTTGGCGCCGTCGAGGGTGCCGATGGTGAGCGCGCCGTTCATCATGAATTTCATGTTGCCGGTGCCGGAGGCCTCCAGGCCGGCGGTGGAGATCTGCTCGGAGAGATCGGCGGCGGGATAGACCCGTTCGCCCAGCTTCACGTTGTAGTCGGCCAGGAAGATCACCCGCAGCCGCCCGTCCATGTCGGGGTCGGCGTTGACCACCTCGGCGATGCCGTTGATGAAGCGGATGATCAGCTTGGCCATGGCGTAGCCGGGGGCGGCCTTGCCGCCGAAGATCACCGTGCGCGGGGCCATGCCGTCGGCCAGGCCGTTCTTGATCCGCAGGTACTGGGCGATCACCTGCAGGGCATTGAGGTGCTGGCGCTTGTACTCGTGGATGCGCTTCACCTGCACGTCGAACATCGATGCCGGATCCACCAGCACACCCGTGTGGCGATGGATGTAGTTGGTGAGGTGGCGCTTCACCGACAGCTTGGTGGCCCCCCAGTGCTCCAGGAAGCCGCTGTCGTCGGCGAAGCGCTCCAGCTGGCGCAGTTCGTCGAGGTTGCGTACCCAGCTGGTGCCGATGGTCTCGTCGAGCAGGGCCGAGAGCTGGGGATTGGCCAGGGCCACCCAGCGGCGCGGCGTGACGCCATTGGTGACATTGGTGAACTTCTCCGGCCACAGGGCGGCGAACTCAGGGAACAGGTCCGTCTTCACCAGTTCGCTGTGCAGGGCCGCCACCCCGTTGACGTGGTGGGAGCCGATGGTGGCCAGGTGGGCCATGCGCACAGCCTTGCCGCCGGCTTCATCGATGATCGAGAGGCGGCGAAGCACGCCGTCGTTGCCTGGGTACTTGAGGCGCACCTGCTGGAGAAAGCGGCGATTGATCTCGAAGATCAGCTCCAGGTGGCGGGGCAGCAGCGACCCGAACAGCTCCAGGCCCCATTTCTCGAGGGCCTCGGGCAGCAGGGTGTGGTTGGTGTAGGAGAGGCAGGCGGTGGTGATGGCCCAGGCGGTGTCCCACTCCAGATGCTTGTCGTCGAGGAGGAGCCGCATGAGCTCGGCGACGGCGATGGAGGGGTGGGTGTCGTTGAGCTGGACGGCCCAGTGCTCGGGAAACTCCGTGATGGGGATGCCGCGGGCATCGAGGCTGCGGATCATGTCCTGCAGGGAGCAGCTGACGAAGAAGTGCTGCTGCTTGAGCCGCAGCTGGCGGCCCCTGGCGGTGCCGTCGTTGGGGTAGAGCACCTTGCAGAGGGTTTCGGAGCCCACCTTCTCTTCCACGGCGCCGTAGTAGTCGCCGCTGTTGAAGGCGTAGAAATCGAAGGATTCGGTGGCATCGGCCCGCCAGAGGCGCAGCCGGTCGCAGGTGTTGACCCGATAGCCCAGCACTGGCACGTCGTGGGGAACGCCGATGGCATGCTCGGAGGGGATCCAGCGCACCCGGTAGGCGCCGTGCTGGTCGCGGTAGCTCTCGGTGTGGCCGCCGAAGCCGACGAAACAGGCCTGGTCCGGGTGGGGGATCTCCCAGGGCCAGCCGGCCTTGAGCCATTTGTCGGTGATTTCCACCTGCCAGCCGTCGCGGATCAGCTGGTCGAAGATGCCGAACTCGTAGCGGATGCCGTAGCCGGTGGCGGGGATCTCCAGGGAGGCCAGGGATTCCAGGAAGCAGGCGGCCAGGCGACCCAGTCCGCCATTCCCCAGGCCCGGCTCCTCCTCCACGTCGAGGATCTCCTCGATGTCGTTGATGCCGAACTGCTTGAGGGCCTCGGCCGCTTCCTTCTGGATGCCGAGCATCAGCAGGTTGTTGCCGAGTTGCGGCCCGATCAGGAATTCGGCGGAGAGATAGGCGACGATCCGTTTCGGGTTGGCGCCGATCGCCTCGATGCCCGCCAGGTAGCGGGTCATCAGCCGGTCACGCACGGCGTAGCTCAGCGCCATGTAGAGATCGTGCCGGCTGGCGCTGGGGGCGAGCTTGCCGAGCGTGTAGAAGAGGTGCTCGGTCATGCCGTCGAACACGTCCGTCGCCGTCAGGCCGCTGCGATCGGGGTCCGCGAAGCACCCGGGGGTGGGCAGGCTCAGGATGCGGGGCTGGTGGTCGGTCATGGCGGTCGGCGCGCGGGGGTCCTTCAGGCGCAAGCCCTCCAGTGCGTTCCCAGACCGTAGCGGTGGTTGCCGTTTTTCCCGCCCGACCTGTACGGAGATCAGCAAGGGCACACCAGCCCGGCGTCCCTGCCACTAACGTCCTAGCCGCATCGATGACCTCTCCCCCTTCATGCTCGCGCCCACCCTTCTGCTCGAGGTCGACAACACCCAGATCGAAACGGTGGAGACGTTGCTGGGCGTGGGCCGGTACATGGTGATCTTCATCGTGGCCCGCGCCCTGGCCGAACTGATGGTCCGCCTCAAGCTGCCCACGATCCTCGGGGAGCTGGTGGCCGGCGTCCTGATCGGCGTCACAGGGCTGCATCTGATCCTGCCCCCGGCCGTGCACGCCGAGCTCAACCAGGGGATGCTCGACCTGATCGCCAGCTGCTCAGGGGTCACCCCCGAGGACGTGGTCGAGGTCTACAACGAGAGTTTCCCCTCCCTGGAGGCCACCTCCAAGCTCGGCCTCTACGCCCTGCTGTTCCTCACGGGCCTGGAGAGCGAACTCGACGAGCTGATGGCGGTGGGCAAGCAGGCGACCACCGTGGCCCTTACCGGCGTGATCCTCCCCTTCGCCCTGGGGACCGCCGGCCTCTATTACCTCTTCCATGTGCCGCTGTTCCCGGCGGTGTTCGCCGGTGCGGCCATGACCGCCACCAGCATCGGCATCACCGCCAGCGTCTTCGGTGAGCTGAAGTTTCTCAAGACCCGTGAAGGTCAGACCGTGATCGGCGCCGCCGTTCTCGACGACATCTTCGGCATCGTCATCCTGGCGGTGGTGGTGGCGCTCGCCGGCGATGGCGTTCTCTCCGCCGGTCCGATCCTGAAGCTGGTGCTGGCCGCGGCCGTGTTCGTCGCGGTGGCCCTGTTCCTGAGCCGCACCGCCGCCCCCGCCTTCGACTGGATCCTCGATCGGCTCAAGGCCCCCGGTGAGGTGGTGGTGGCTGGTTTCGTGGTGCTGGGCTTCTGCAGTTTCGCTGCCGAGGCCATCGGCCTGGAGGCCGCCCTGGGGGCCTTCGCTGCCGGCCTGATCCTCAGCGCCTCCAAGCACACCCACGCCATCCAGCAGTCGGTGAAGCCCCTGGTGGCCCTGTTCGCCACCGTGTTCTTCGTGCTGATCGGCAGCTCGCTGGACCTTTCGGTGATGAATCCCTTCAACGCCAGCAACCACGAGGGCCTGATCGTCGCCCTGTTCCTGCTGGCCGTGGCCATCGCCGGCAAGGTGGCCTCCGGCTGGAGCTACTTCAGCAAGGAGAAGACCAACCGCCTGGTGGTGGGGCTGGGGATGATGCCCCGCGGCGAGGTGGGCCTGATCTTCCTGGGGCTGGGCAGCCAGGCGGGCATCCTCTCGGCCCCCCTGGAGGCAGCCATCCTGCTGATGGTGATCGGCACCACCTTCCTGGCGCCTCTGCTGCTGCGCCTCGTGCTGGGAGGTGCTGAAGCGCGAGTCGACAAGCCCGCCGAACAGGCGGCCTGATCGCTTTCAGCGCTTGAATGCTCAGCCGCGATCATCGTCCCTGCCCCTTCGGGCGGCCAGGCTGAGCCCCAGTCCCCCCAGCACGGCGATCAGCCCCAGGCTGGCCGCCCAGCTGGGGCCCAGGGCCAAGCTCAGCACCAGCGCCACCGCCAGGCCCACCGCCAACGACAGCAGCAGGCTGCCGCCCACCAGCACGAGTTGCTGCCATCCCTCATCCAGGGGACCCTCGGCCAGGGCCTGCTCGAGCCGGGCCAGCGGGACGCTGAGGGGCAGATAGAGCGCCAGGGCCCAGAGGGCGATCCCCGGCAGCAGCGGACGCAGCACGGAGAGGGTGAAGGCTTCAGACATGGCGGCAGTCGCAGGGGGCAGGGCCGCTCGCTGGCCGTGGTTCCTAGCATCGCTCCTCCCTGAGCCACCACCCTGTCCATGGCTTCCACCCCCGAGTCCCCCTGGCAGTTCCTGGGCCATCGGGTGCACGCCCTGCGGGTGGCACCGCCCGATCCGGTCGGTCCGGCGATCCTGCTTGTCCATGGTTTCGGTGCTTCCACCGACCATTGGCGCTTCAACATTCCCGTGCTGGCCGAGACCCACGAGGTCCATGCCATCGATCTGCTGGGTTTCGGCCGCAGCGCCAAGCCCGCCGGCCTCACCTACGGCGGTGCCCTCTGGCGGGATCAGCTCTGCGCCTATGTGGAGGAGCGGATCGGGCGGCCCACGGTGCTGGTGGGCAACTCTCTCGGGGGCTTCGCGGCCCTGGCGGCCGGCGCCGCCCTGGGGGAGCGGGCCGCTGGGGTGGCCCTGCTGAACGCGGCAGGACCCTTCAGCGACGAACAGGAGCCCCCCCGGGGCTGGGGGGCGATCGCCCGCCGCACCGTCGGGGCGGCCCTGCTGCGCAGCCCCGTGCTGCAGCGGTTGCTGTTCGAAAACATGCGGCGGCCGGCCACGGTGCGACGCACGCTTGAGCAGGTCTACATCGATCGCACCAACGTCGATGACGCCCTGGTGGAGGCCATCCTGCGACCCTCCAGGGATCCCGGCGCCTTCGGGGTGTTCCGCACGGTTTTCGATATCCCCCGCGGCCAGCCTCTCGATGAACTCTTCATCGAACTCAAGGCGCCGCTGCTGCTGCTCTGGGGCATCCGCGACCCCTGGATCAATGCCGCCGGCCGGCGGGCCAGCTTCCAGCGCCATGCCCCACCCCGCACCACCGAGGTGGTGCTCGAGGCCGGCCACTGCCCCCACGATGAGGTGCCCGACCAGGTGAACGCCGTTCTGCTCGACTGGCTGGCGGGCCTCGTGGCCGGCCCCGTTCCGGTGCTGACCGCCGGCTGAATCCTGTCCCAGGCCAGCCCCCATCTCCGCCGCCATGACCCTCCAGCCCGCCTCCGGTTCCTCCCCCGTCCGCCGCTTCACCGACCCCGCCACGGGCGATGGACTCACCCTCGTGCCGGAGCGGGGCGGGCTGCTCACCGGCTGGCAGTGCGGCGGCCGCGAGGTCCTCTACTTCGATGCCGAACGCTTCGCTGATCCGGCGAAGTCGGTGCGGGGGGGGATGCCGGTGCTGTTCCCGATCTGCGGCAACCTGCCCGACGACCTGCTCGTGCTGCCCCAGGGCCGCTTTCCCCTGGCCCAGCACGGCTTCGCCCGGGATCTGCCCTGGTCGGTGGCCCCGCTGCCGGCGGGTGACGGGGTGGTGATGCGCCTGGAGGATGGCCCCCTCAGCCGCCCCCATTACCCCTTCGCCTTCGCCCTGGAGCTGGAGCTGCGACTGCAGCCGCAGAGCCTGGCCATCACCGCCCGGATCCACAACCGGGGCGAGGCCGGCACCTCGGCGCTGCCCTTCAGCCTGGGCCTGCACCCCTACGTCGTCGTGGCTGATCCGGCCCGGGTGCGCCTCGAAGGTCTGCCGTCCGACTGCTTTGACCACCTCACCATGACCCCCGCCGCCACGGCGGCCCAGCTGGCACGGCTGGAGCAGGGGGTCGATTTCCTCTGCCGGGGCTGCGGCCCGGTGCGGCTGGTGGATCCGGCCGGTGGTCGGGCGGTGACGCTGCATCCGGCGGCGCCGATGGATCTGGTGGTGGTGTGGACCGACCCGCCCCGGCCGATGGTCTGCCTGGAGCCCTGGAGCGGCCCCCGGGGAGCCCTGAGCTCCGGAGACCGGCGCCTGGAGGTGGCCCCCGGCGAGGTTCTGGAGCTGGGCTGCCGCTACACCGTGGACAGCCTCTGATCCACCCCGGGCAGCCGTCCAGGGGCCAGCTGCCCGGCCGGATCGAAGCGCTGCTTGATGGCCTCGATCAGCGGACGGGAGGGGGCATCCAGCCAGGCGGGCAGCTGGGCGCCCGGGGGCTGGCGCAGCACGGTGAGGTGGCCGCCGAGGGCAGCGCAGAGCTCGCGCAGGTCGCCCACCTGGCCGGGCGAAACGGCTGCACCGGCCGGCGTGGGGGGGCTCCAGGCCATGCCCAGGCCGCTGCCGGCGGCCATGTCCACCGTCAGACCCTCCAGGGCGGGAGCCTGCATCAGCTGCTCCAGCCTGTCGGGGCTGACGCCGACGCGCAGCAACCAGGCGGGCGCTGTGGCGCTGGCCGTCTCCGTGGCAACGTCCGTGGTGCCGGCACCTCCCCGCGCCAGGGACAGCCAGGCCTGGGTGTGTTCGGCATCAAGCACCCGGGCGCCCAGGCTGCTGCGCTCCTGCAGGCAGCGCACCTGTTCCTCCAGGGTGGCCCCGTCGACGCTGGCCAGGCCCACCAGCAGCAGGGACTCGGCGGGCTGGCCGGCGGTGGCGGCGAGGGGGCCGTTCCACCAGTCGACCCGCTCCGGGCTGAGGCTGGAGCCCAGCAGCCAGCGGCTCAATGCGGCCAGCCCCTCGGCATCGCCCTGGAAGCAGACGCTGCGCCGCAGGGGCGGCCGGGGCAGCGTGCGCAGGGTGAGCTCGGTGATCAGCCCCAGGGAGCCCCAGCTGCCGGTGAACAGCCGCATCAGGTCGTAGCCGGCCACGTTCTTGACCACCTTCCCCCCGGCCCGGGCGCTGACGCCATCGGCCCGCATCAGCTCCAGGCCGATCAGCTGATCCCGCACCCCCAGGTAGCGCTGGCGGTAGCCGCCGGCCAGGCCCCGGGCCACCAGACCGCCGATGCTGCCTGCGGCGGCGCCGCCGCCGTCGCCCCAGGGGGGATCCAGGGCCAGCCACTGCCGGTGGTGGGACAGGACCTCCTGCACCTCCACCAGTGGTGTGCCGGCGGCCACGGTGATCGTGAAATCGCCTGGATTGAACTCCTTCACCCCCCGCAGGCGGGCGGCGCTGATCACGGTGCAGGACCCCTGGATCGGCGGCCCCCAGTCGAGCCGGGAGCCGAGGCCGGCGGGCAGCCAGGTCGCACCGCGCCGGTGCAGGTCCCGCACCAGCTCCTGCAGCTCGCTGGGCTCAGGGCAGATCACGGCACGATGGTGCCATGGCGCAGGCGACCGCTGATCCCGGGGTGGTGCTGAAGATCATCGTCATCGACGACGACCCCACCGGCTCCCAGACGGTGCACGGCTGCCCCCTGCTGCTGCGCTGGGATCGGCAGGCGCTGGCGGCGGGGCTGGCCCATCCCTCGCCGCTGCTGTTCCTGCTGGCCAACACCCGGGCCCTGGCGCCGGCGGCGGCGGCCGAGCGGGTGCGTGAGATCTGCTGTGCCCTGAAGCCAGCTCTGGCGCGGGCCGTGGCCGCCGGCGCCATCGGCGGCTGGCTGGTGGTGAGTCGGGGCGATTCGACCCTGCGGGGCCACTTCCCCCTGGAGGTGGAGGTGATCGCCGCGGAACTCGGTCCCTTCGATGCCACCCTGCTGGTGCCGGCCTTCCTGGAGGGGGGGCGCACCACCGTGGATGGGGTCCACCTGCTGAAGGGGCGGCCGGTGCACGAGAGCCCCTTCGGCCGTGATCGCCTCTTCGGCTACGGCACCAGCTACCTGCCGGACTGGGTGGCTGAAAAGAGTGGCGGTCGCATCCCGGCCGCCAGCGTGGAGCGCATCGGCCGGCAGGAACTGGAGGGTGGCGGTGCTGTCCTCCGCCGCCACCTGGCGGAGCTGGAGGGCAATGTCTGTGTGGCGGTGGATGGGGCCTCGCACCGGCAGCTGACGGCCCTGGCGGCGGCGGTGCGGGCCCTGGCGGTCCCGGAAGGATCCGCGGCACCCAGCGGCCAAGGGCGGCCCCGCCGTTTCCTGTTCCAGAGCGCCGCCAGCCTGATCCAGGCCCTGGCGGCGCTGCCCCCCCAGCCCCTGCCTCCGGCGGCCCTGGCGGGTCTGCGCCGCCGGGCCGGCACCACGTCGTTGCCGGGACTGGTGCTGGTGGGCTCCCATGTGCCCCTGGCTGATGCCCAGCTGGAGCGCCTGTTGGCCGAGCCCGGCTGCGTCGGGGTGGAGCTGGACGTGGCCCGGGTGCAGCGGGTGCTGGAGGGTCCGGAGCCCCGGCTGCTGCTGGCTTCCCTGGAGCAGGCCTGGAGGCAGCGGCTGGCGGCGGTGCTGGCCGACGGCCGAACACCGGTGCTGTTCACCAGCCGAGGTGAGGCCCGCTGTCGTCACCCGGAGGAACGGCGGGTCCTGGGCCAGGCCCTGGCGGGGCTGATGGCCAGGCTGGCGGCTGCCCTGGCGCCGGAGCTCGGCTACGTGATCAGCAAGGGGGGCATCACCACCCACACCCTGCTGGCCGATGGGCTGGGTCTGGAGACGGTGGAGTTGCAGGGGCAGCTGCTGCCGGGGCTGTCGCTCGTGCTGGCCGGACCCGGCGGGGACCCTGACCGGAAAGCGGGAGAGGCGCGGTTGCCGGTGCTCACCTTCCCGGGCAATCTCGGCGAGGCCGGAACCCTGCGGGAGGCCTGGGGGTGGATGGAGGGTCAGTCGGGGGGGGTGTAGCTGCGAACAAGCAGCTCCAGGGGGTGAACCACCGGCAGGGGACGGTGCTGACCTCCCATGGCCTGGCGGATCTGCAGGGTGCAGCCGATGTTGGCGCTCACCGCCAGCTCGGCGCCGGTGCCCGAGAGATCGGCCGCCTTGATGCGGCCCAGTTCTGCCGCCTCCTCGGGCTGGATGAGGTTGTAGATGCCGGCGCTGCCGCAGCACACCCCGGCCTCGGTCGCCTCCCGGATCCGCACATGGGGGATCCGGCCCAGCAGGCGGCGCGGCTGGGCCTGCAGGCCCTGACCGTGGAGCTGGTGGCAGGCGTCGTGGTACGCGAGCTCCAGGGGGCGCTCGGCACTGGCGGGGGTGCCGTCGGCGTGGGGGAGGGGCTGCAGGGCCGCCTGGAAGTCCTCGCTGAGGCCCACCGCGTCGAGGAACTCCTGGATGTCGGCCACCTTCCCCACCAGGGGGTGCTGGCTGCCGAGGATCTCCCCGTACTTCTTGAGGGTGTGGCCGCAGCCCGAGGCGGCCACCAGCAGGGCGTCGAGGGGCTCCGGGCCCGCCGCTTTCCCCGGCCCGATCACCGCCGCGAAGCTCTCCATCAGGGCTGAGGCCAGCTCCCGGGTCTGTTCCAGTTCCCCCTGATGGTGCGTCATGGCGCCGCAGCAGCCCTGGCCGGGGGGGATCACCACCTCGATGCCGTTGGCGGCCAGCACCTGGATGGCGGCGGTGTTCACGGCCGGATCGAACAGCCGCTGCACGCAGCCCAGCACCAGCCCCACCCGCTGGCGGCGTGGTCCCAGGGCCGGCACCAGCACGGGCAGGTCGTCGCGGAAGGCCTCCTCCGCCAGGGGCGGCAGCAGCTTCTCCATCGCCGCGATCTGGGGCCCGAACAGGCGGGTGAGGCCGCTGCGGCGCGCCAGGGCCTGCAGGGGCGTGCCGGCGTAGAGCCGCAGCGGCCGCAGCACCGCCCGCAGCCGTTGGGGATAGGGCAGCAGGGCGAAGAGCAGGCGCCGGAAGGCCCGCTGGGCCGGGCTGCGCAGCTCGGGTGCATTCAGCAGCGGCCGGGCCTGTTCGATCAGCTGGTCGTAGCGCACCCCCGCCGGACAGGCGGTGACACAGGCGAAGCAGCCCAGGCAGCTGTCGAAATGCTTCGCCACCGTGGCATCCAGTTCCAGCTCCCCGGCGTTGATGGCCTTGAGGGCGTGGATCCGCCCTCGGGGGGAATCCATCTCCGTGGCCAGCACCCGGTAGCTGGCGCAGCTGGGCAGGCAGAAGCCGCAGTGGACGCAGGGGTCGGCCGCGATGAAGGCTTCGGCAGGGGTACCGCTCATGGCGTCCAGTGTGCCGGGCTCACCCCCCGAAGTGGCGCACCACCGCTTCGGCGAAGCCGGAGCAGCTCACGGCCTCGGCACGGGGTTCCATCAGCCGGGCCAGGTCGTAGGTGACCTCCTTGTTGGCGATCGCGGCGCTGATCCCGGCGGTGATCAGGTCGGCGGCCTCCTGCCAGCCCATGTATTCGAGCATCATCACGCCGGAGAGGATCACCGAGCCGGGGTTGATGCGGTCGAGGCCGGCGTGCTTGGGGGCCGTGCCGTGGGTGGCCTCGAAGATGGCGGCGCTGTCGCCGATGTTGGCCCCCGGGGCCATGCCAAGGCCGCCCACCACGGCGGCAGCCGCATCGGAGATGTAGTCGCCGTTGAGGTTGAGGGTGCAGAGCACCGAATACTCCTGGGGACGGGTCTGGATCTGCTGGAAGATGCTGTCGGCGATGCGGTCATCGACCATCACCATCTGCTTCCATCTGCCGTCGCCGTGGCTGGAGCCGATGGCGTCGAGCACCCCCTGCACCTCCGCATCCACAGCCGCCTTCTTCTCGGGGGTGAGGCTGTCGTAGCCGGGTTCGATCAGGCGGGCGTTGTCCTCGATGCTCAGGCCCGGCTTCTCCTCCAGGTTGCCCAGGATCCAGCTCTCCCGCTCCGTGATGCACTGGTCGCGGAACTCGCTGGTGGCCAGGTCGTAGCCCCAGTCGCGGAAGGCCCCCTCGGTGAACTTCATGATGTTGCCCTTGTGCACCAGGGTCACGTGGCGCTTGGCGCCCTGAAGGCCGAGGGCATGGAGGATGGCCTTGCGCACATGGCGCTCGGTGCCGGCCTTGCTCACCGGCTTGATGCCGATGCCGGCGCCCTCCGGGATGCGGCGCTTGCCCAGCTTGCCGTTGGCGGGGATCACCGTGTCGTTGAGGTGGGCGATCAGTTCAACGCAGACCGGATCGCTGGCCTCCCACTCGATCCCCATGTAGATGTCCTCGGTGTTCTCCCGGTACACCACCACGTCGAGGTCCTGGGGACGCTTGTGGGGGCTGGGGGTGCCGTCGTAGTAGCGGCAGGGCCGCACACAGCAGTAGAGGTCGAAGATCTGGCGCAGGGCCACGTTGAGGGAGCGGATGCCGCCGCCGATCGGTGTGGTGAGGGGTCCCTTGATCGCCACTCCGTACTGCTCGATCGCTGTCAGGGTGTCCTGGGGCAGGTACTGGTAGGTGCCGTAGAGCTCGCAGGCCTCGTCGCCGGCATAGACCTTGAACCACTCGATGCGGCGCTCGCCGCCGTAGGCCTTGGCCACCGCCGCGTCCAGCACCCGCTGGGTGGCCGGCCAGATGTCCACGCCGGTGCCGTCGCCGCGGATGAAGGGAATGATCGGGTCGTTGGGAACGATCGGCTGGCCGCCCTCGAATCGGATTGCCGTGCCGCTGGCAGGGACGGTGAGCTTCTCGTATGTGGCCATTGCGTCGGCACGAAACACGCGGGCGAGCCTAGGTTTCAGCCAAGTTGGGTTTCTGCTCAGGGGAAACGGCATGAATGCGGCTGACCAGGCCCGATCGGTGGAACTGGCCGCCGCCATCGCCGCTGTGGTCGGTCAGTTCCGCCTGCACTTCCCCGCCGCCCGGGCCAACCTCACCCCCTGGCGCGATGATCCCCTCACCCGGGCCTTCGATGAGCGGGAAAGCCTGGATCTCTCTTTCCACTTCCCCGGCTGGAGTCCCCGCCTCCAGTGCCGCTCGCTGCTGGTGCAGCTGCGGCTGGAGCGGGCGCCCGCCGGCTCCGGTGAGCGGCCCCGGCTGCTGGGGGTGCTGATCCGCGGGCTCACCTACGAATCGGAGCGCTGGCGGCTGGCCACCGTGGGTGACTGGCAGCCCTCGGGTTCGCACCTGCCGGTGGCCGAGGTGGTCGGCACCCTCCAGCAGGTGTGCCGTGAGCTGTTCCATCTCTTCGGCGGCGAGGCGGCCAGCGGGGAGCGAGCCGCGTAATCCTTCGCAACCTTGCTGCACGCCCGGGAAAGCCCCACCTACGTTGGATCGTCTGCCCGCGCAGCCTTCCGAACCCATGTCCGTCGCCCTTGCCTCCCAACTCCGTGAGGGAACGAAGAAAGCCCACACGATGGCCGAGAACACCGGCTTCGTGAGCTGTTTCCTCAAGGGGGTCGTCGACAAGGCCAGCTATCGCACCCTGGTGGCTGACCTCTGGTTCGTCTACAGCGCCATGGAGGAGGAGATCGGCAAGCTGACCGACCACCCGGTGGTCGGACCGATCGCCTCACCCGAGCTCAACCGGCGTGAATCGCTGGAGCAGGACCTGGCCTTCTATTTCGGTGGCGACTGGCGTCAGCAGATCCGGGCCACCCCCGGTGCCCAGGCGTACGTGGCCCGGCTGCACCAGGTGGCCCGGGAGTGCCCCGAGCTGCTGGTGGGCCACCACTACACCCGCTACATCGGCGACCTTTCCGGCGGCCAGATCCTCAAGAACATCGCCCAGAAGGCCATGAATCTGGGCGAACACGACGGCCTGCGCTTCTACGAATTCGACGCCATCGCCGACGAGAAGGCCTTCAAGACCAACTACCGCGCCACCCTCGACAGCCTGCCCATCGACCAGGCCATGGCCGATCGGATCGTGGAGGAGGCCAACGAGGCTTTCCACTGCAACATGAAGATGTTCCAGGAGCTGGAGGGCAACCTGGTGGCCGCCATCGGCAAGGTCCTCTTCGGCTTCCTCACCCGTCGCAGCCGCTCCGGCAGCACCGAGGCCGTACCGGCCTAGGGTCCCCGGGCCGTCGGCGGACGCCGCCACCGAGATCCGCGTGCGCCCCATTCGCTTTCTGCTTCCCGGCACCACCGGACGCTTCAATTGCGGCGGCCTGCTGGTGGAGCTGCAGACGGCCCGGCTCACGGCCCAGCTGGCGCCCACTGAGGTGGTCACCTACCGCCAGCGGGAGCCCGATCATCCCTTCCTCGACGACCTGCTGGAGCGGGAGCCCACGCCCGGAGACGCCCTCTGGATCGTCAGCTGGGGCTTTGATGTTCCCGGCCTGCTGCGGCGGCTGAGGGGGCGCCCGGTGGCCTACCACGCCCACAGCAGCGGCTACGGGTTTTCCCTGCCGCCCGGTGTTCCCGTGCTGGCGGTGAGCCGCAACACCCTCGGCTACTGGGGGGACCGGGCCCCCCGCAATCCCCTGTACCTGGTGCCGAATGCCCTGCAGCCCAAATGGCTGGAGCGGGGCCACCGGCCAGGGGCGGCCCCGGGCGGCGGCAGCCGGCCGATCGATGTGCTCGTGCAGCAGCGCAAGAACAGCCGCTACGTGCTCGAGCTACTGGTGCCGGCCCTGCGCCGGCGGGGGCTTCGGGTGGAGGTTCAGAGCGGCTGGGTGGACGATCTGGTGGATCTGTTCAACAGCGCGGTGGTGGTGCTCTACGACTCCGCCGACTACTGGCGCGGCCGGGGGGTGAGCGAGGGCTTCGGGTTGCCCCCGATCGAGGCCCTGGCCTGCGGCTGTGTGGTGTTCAGCAGCCTGAATCACGCCCTGGCCGACCAGCTGGATCCCGGCCTGGTGGGGCATCAGATCGGTTGCGGCAGCCTGGAGAACGATCTGGAGCGGATCTCCGCAGCCGTGGACGATCCGCAGGCATGGCAGACCCCCGTGAGCGGGGTCACGCCTCTGCTGGAGGCCTGCTCCGAGGGGGCGCTGCTGGAGCGCTGGCGAAACGCCCTTGTGGCGATCGATCGCCACTGGGACCGGTTGCTGCTCTCCGGCTGCACGCCACTGCGATCTCCGCAGCTGCTTCAGCTCCGTTGCCGCCGTTGGCTGGATCTTCTGGCAAGGCTGCGCCGACGCATGGTCCGCCCAGGAAGGGATGGATGAGGCCTGCCGGCATCGCTGACGTCGGGCCCCACCAGGCATCCGGCGCCTTTGGAAAAGGGGCGGTGTGGAGGGCTCTCAGGGCCTCGAACCCTGGGGAGGAGAAGGTCGATCCCGTGGCGACAGCCTGCCTTCCTTCTCAAGCAGCGTCAGGAGGGGCTGCTCCAGTCGATCCATGGCCCCCTCCGCAAGGTGATCGTCGTCTTGGAGAAGCTCGCGCATGGCGGAGAGAGAGCAGCCCTGCCGGCAGATCAGCTTCTCCGCATCGAGGATGTCGACCTGAGGAAGGCGTTCCTGCAGCTGGCTGTTGAGTCGACGCGCCCGCTCCAGATCCTGCGCGAGGTTGGCGCTGCAGTCCCTCAGCACACCTTCGGGCCGGAACCATTCCGGCAGGCATCGATCCCGGTCGAGCAATCTGGGGCCAGCGCCGACAAGCACCACCTGGATCCCTCGCCTGGCCGCAGCCGCCTGGAAGCGGCGCACCGCATCCGCGTAGAGCGCCAGTTTCGCCTCCCCACCTCTGATGGGCCGTCCGGCGCGATCGAGGAATTCGTTCCGCTGGTCCGGGGTGGTGGTATCGCCGAGATGGGAGAGGTGATAGCCCGCGATGATCGCCATGTCGCCGGCCTGGCCGCGCTGCAGCACCGTCTGCTCGGAAAAGGTGTGAAACTCCCGGCAACCCTGCTGGTCGTGGTCCGTGCCGACCTCAGGGAAGGGGCACCCCTGGCGCGCCAGCATCGTGATGGCGAAGCCACGTTGGTGCAGCCGGCGAGCCAGGGGCAGAAGGCTGCTGGCATGACTGTCACCGAGAAGAAAGATGCGGCGAACCCCTGGCTGGGGGGTGTCGAGCTCAGCGGTTGAACAGCTCTGCAGCGTGCGCTCGAGGACGCCGGCATCGATGGGTCTGGAGTTTGGGATCAGGCAGGTGCGACGGTCGATGGAGGTCCCTGGAATGCTCTGGGAAAGGGCCTTCAGCTCTGAGGACTGTGCGGGCTCACCCAGGAAAAGATGACGCCCCTGCTCGCCTGCCGCCGCCACTGTCAGGGGAATGGCCAGCAGGCCGTTGACCCCCACCCCCAGCGCGATGGTCTGCCATGCCGTCCCCGCCCAGCGAATGCGCCGCAGGGGGTTTTCGAGGTAGCGCCAGGACGCATCAGCGAGCACGACCATCAACACCAGCTGCAGCGGAATGGTCCAGCCATGGATGCCGATGGTCCAGCGGCTCAGGGTGAGCACACTCCAGTGCCACAGGTAGAGCGAGTAGGAGATCAGGCCGATGTGGCGGATCCACCCGATCAGCAGCAGATTCTTCACCAGGGACTTCTGCATCAGCGCGCCGATCAGAACGCAACTGGCCGCGATCGTGAGGATCGTGGCCACGGTGGCTGAACTGGCGGGGAGGAACTGAACCGAGATCAGCACCAGCAGAGGTGCCCATGCCGGACAGCGAACCAGCGTTGCCGGCAGTCGATGCCGATGGGGACCGTCGTTCCCGGTGCCATGCAGCATGATGTGCAGAAGACAGCCGGCAGCGATTTCCCAGAGTCGTCCCTGGGTGAGGAAGTAGGCGGCCACATCTCCTGGCTCCTGCATCACGAACCAGCCCAGGGAAAGCAGCCCAATCAGGCCGATTCCTGCCATGTAGCGTCGAATCGTCAGCGACCCGCTTCTCCCCATGCCCAGGAGGAACCAGGCCAGCAGTGGGAAGAACAGATAGAACTGTTCTTCCACGCCAAGGGACCAGGTGTGGGTGAAGGTGTTGTAAAGCGCATCGCTGCCGAAGTAGTCAACGGACTCCTGATAGAGAAAGAGATTGGAAACGCCGAACATGGCGCTCAGGCCCGTCAGCAGGGAGGCCTCCGGTTCCGGGTCGACCATGCAGGTGAGTGCTGCCGTGACGGCCACGAAAACCGCAAGGGCGGGGATCAACCGCTGCACTCGACGGCGATAGAAATCGGCCAGAAAATGGCCCGGGCTGGGATGAAGTCGCTCTCCGGCGCTGCGCAGGATCGATCCGGTGATCACATAGCCGGAGATGGCGAAGAAGATATCCACCCCGAGGAAGCCTCCTGGCAGCCACTCGGGCATGATGTGGTTGATGACAACGGCCGAGACAGCCAGTCCCCTGAGGCCGTCAAGCTCAGCTCTGTAGTTCATCTGGACCACCTTCCGCCGTCTCCGCACCCAGAGACGTCCCGGCGACCTGGCAGGAAAGGGGATCGGAACACTCTTCGCACCTGCCCTGGACCTCCACGAGAGCGGCCAGCCTGACAGAAAGGCCCGTGGCGTGTTCCGGCAGCGATGCTCCATGCCGGTGCAGCCCCCAACGCGCCCGTACAGGCACTGGGCATGGCCCTTCCGGAGGCCGGCTGCCCTCCCATCCTTCAGGGCTGCCGTCGCCACCCCGACCTCGCCATGCCCTCGCTCGCCAGACCGCTTCCCGGGAGTGCAGGCGGGCAAGGCGGGTGGGCAAACGGTTCTCTCTCTGGCCTGTGCGCCGCACTGACAGCAGCCCGTGCGCCAGTAGGTTTCCAAGCCGGGGATCATTGCGCACCAACACCATCCGCGCGGACCTCCTGTGTGCTCATGCCCTTTCGAAGCAAGACCTGGGATCAGCTCCGGTTGCTGTTGCGGGAGCTGCCTCCCAAGCGCCTTCGCCTTCTGAGCTTGGTGCTGCTGGCCTCCGTCTTCCAGGGTCTGCTCGACATGTTGCTGGTGGGTCTGATGGCCCGACTTGTCGGCCTGTTGGCGGGGGTGAAGCTTCAGGATCAGATTCCCGCCATCCGCTTTTTCGGTGGTGGCTTTCTTGATCAGACGGGCTGGCTCCTCGCTCTGCTGATCATCGCCTTCTGGTTCACCTCCGCGGTGAGGTTCGGCGTCGCGATGATGCAAGGCATCCTGAGTGCGGAGATCTGGACGGATCTGGTCAACAAGGTCTACGCAAACCTGCTCTTGCAGCCCTATGAGTTCTTCACGCGCCAGCGCACGTCACACTTATCCGCCCGTTTCAACAGAATCCTGAATCGCATCACATCTACTGTGGTGGCGCCGATGATCACCATTGCGGGAAATGCTCTTTCGTTGATGGTGTTGATCGTTGGTGTCTTTGTTGTCCTGGGCTGGGAGGCCGTGCTGATCTTCGGGCTGCTGATGGGCGCCTATTTGCTCGCTTCCAGGCTGATCACGCCCTACCTCCGCCTCGCTTCGAAGCAGAAGATCCGCTATTCCCGACGAATCAACATGGTGTTGATGGAGTCCTTGCGCTCCATGCGAGATGTTCAGCTGTATTCGGCCGAAAACTTTTTTCTCAGTCGCTTCTCAAAAGACGGGGCTGTGGCCAAGAAGTTCGAGCGACTGGACAAAATTCTCCCCGATGTACCTCGCTACATCATTGAGCCTGCTGCAATCACCATTCTCTTCCTCGTTGGCCTCGCACCGGCGATCATGGCCCAAGACAGCGATGGGGTACGCCAGGCGCTGCCGGTGCTGGCGGCGATTCTCGTCGCCCTGCTGAGGATCTCCTCCCCCCTCCAGACGATGTTCAAGAGCATCAACAAGTTGCGAGGTGGCTTGCCCGAAATCGAGGATGCCCTGCAGCTGCTTCAGATCCGTCCGGACCGGTTGATCCTCTCCTCTCCAGGTGTTCCGAGTCCTGATGGCATGATGCCTCGCCGCTTCATTCAGCTGGAGAACGTGGGGTTCCGCTACAGCGGCAGCGACCGCGATGTGCTCACCGATGTGAATCTGACCATTCCGGTGGGTTCGCGGATCGCTCTGGTGGGCCGCACCGGCAGCGGCAAAACCACCCTGGCCCATCTGCTGCTCGGACTGTTCCGCCCCACCCAGGGCAACCTCACCCTGGATGGGGTGCCTGTCACCGAGGAGGAACTGCCGGCGTGGCAGGCCAATTGCGCCCTTGTCCCCCAGGACATCCGTCTGCTTGATGCCAGCGTCAGGGAGAACGTGGCTTTCGGCCAGGACCCCGACTCCATTGATGATGCCGAGGTCTGGGCCTCTCTGGAAGCGGCCCAGTTCCATGAGTACGTCGCAGAGATGCCCTATGGGCTGTTCACGATGATCGGCGAGAATGGGGTCAAGCTCTCCGGCGGGCAGCGTCAAAGACTCTGCCTGGCACGGGCTTTCTATCGGCAGGCCAGGGTGCTGGTTCTCGATGAAGCCACCAGCGCCCTCGACAACAAGACCGAACACGATGTTCTCCAGGCTCTCGATCTCATCGGCCGTCGCTGCACCACGATGGTCATCGCCCACCGGCTCTCGACAGTCAAGAAGTGCGATCGCATCTATGAAGTCGACCAGGGTCGCATCAAGGCCGACGGCGACTTCAGCACACTGCTCGACATTTCACCCAGCTTCCGTGAGATGACGATGCTGGAACGCCTCTGAGTCCTCGATGGCCGATTTCATTCTTCTGGCCACTGCCGACTGGGACCATCCGCTCTGGACCAACAAGCAGCATGTGGCGATTGCCCTGAGCGAACTTGGCCACCGGGTGCTCTACGTCGAATCGCTCGGTCTTCGTGGGGTTCGGGCCGATCGCACCGACGTTGCAAGGATCCTGCGGCGCATCCTCCGCGGCCTGAGCCCCCCTCGCCGGGTGCGTGAGCGACTCTGGGTGTGGTCACCGCTGGTGCTGCCCGGTGGGACCACGGGCCTGGCGCTGAAGCTCAACCGCCGGAGTCTCCGCTTCGGCCTCGGTCTGGCAAGCTTTCTCGTCGGTTTCGGACTGCGGCTGGGTCCCCGACGTCCCCGCCCCCTGCTCTGGACCTTCAATCCGCTGACAGCGGAGTATTTCCTGTCCCTGAAATCCTTTCGGGGCTCCATCTACCACTGTGTCGACCGGGTTCAGGCCCAGCCGGGCATGCCGGTGCAGCGGATCGATCAGGCCGAACAAGATCTCTGTCGCACGGTGAATGTGGTGTTCACCTCCGCCCCGCGCCTGCAGGAGGCTCTTGCGCCTCTCAATCTCGCCACCTACCTATTCGGCAACGTGGCCGACGCCGATCACTTCGCCAAGGCGCAGCAGGGTTCGCAGTCCTGTCCGAGCGAACTGGCTGGCCTGGAAGGCCCTCTGGTGATGTTCGTGGGCGCCATCGATGCCTACAAGCTCGATCTCCTGATGCTCGAGCGACTGGCGCGCAGCACACCCCAGTGGACCTACGTGCTGATCGGCCCCGTCGGGGAGACCGATCCCTCCACCGATGTGGCCCCCCTTCGGCGGCTCTCCAATGTGCGTCTGCTCGGCAGGCGGCCCTACGCGGATCTGCCCTCCTACCTGGCTCGGGCCGATGTGGCGCTTCTTCCCCTGCAGCTGAACGACTACACCCGGCACATGTTTCCGATGAAGTTCTTCGAATATCTCGCGGCGGGATGTCCTGTGGTGGCCACGGCGATCCCCTCCCTCGAGGATCAGGCCGATGTGGCGCTCCTCTGCGCCCCCAGGGCGGAGGAGTTCGAGCGGGCGATCGCCCTGGTGCTGGCTGGGGGCGGGCCGGCCCTGAGGCAGCGTCTGGAGCGTGCCGGTCTCCACACCTACCGCCGCCGCACCCTGAGCATGCTCGAGGTGCTGGATCTGCATGGGCTGTTGCCCGCCGATGACGCCACCATCGGCAGGCGGCGCCAAACGTACCAGCACCTGCCAGGCACCCTGGCGGCCCAGATCCCCATTGCGCTGGCCGGCCTGCTGGATCGACTGGGGCGGCATGGTCAGGCCCTTTCCCTGCTGCAGCGGCTGCAACAGCGCTGGCCCCGCAATCCCGCCCTGCTGTCGGCACTGGAGCCGCGACTGCTGGCGGCAGGGCAGTACGGCCAGGCCCTGGAGTTGATCGAGCTCCTGTGGGGCGAGACCGCCGATATCGATTTCCTGCATCGTCTGCTGTTCCGACGCGGCGCCCGGCCCGCCGTCAAGGCCGACCAGCTCCGCCTGTTCGCCACCCTGGCGTCCAGCCAGGTGCTGCCGATGCACTACACCGGCTACTGCCGGGTGGTGTCCACCTACCGGGCCGTCGACGTGAAGGACGAGGAGGCGATCCGTGCCAGCCTCTCGCCCCTGGAGTGCCTGCTCGATGCGCTGGAGCAGGATCCCGGCACGTTCCGCTGTCTGCGCTCCAACCGGGAGAACCGTGCCAAGTTGCTGATTTCGGCCCAGCTGGCCCTTCTCCGTGCCCAACTCGGCCTGCAGGACTGGCGGGCTCTGGATGCCTGCGGCAGGCGGCTGATGCGCTGCGTGGAGCGCTACCGGCCGGAGTGCATCGATCCGAACACGGCGGCTCGCATGACCAGGAACATTCTCCGTTGCCTCACCATCGAGGCCCTGCTGGCCTGGGGCGCCTGCGATGCGTCCCGCTACGACCGGGCCATCGACCAGATCCACCGTCTCGCTCGCGCCTGTGAGCTTCCGGCGCTGCAGCCCTACATCGCCTCTGCCCAGGAGGACCACCCCGGCTTCGCGGCCGAGCTGTTGCGCCATCTCGAGCCCTGCCGCTGGGAGGCGTCGTCTCCCGCCTCACGGCCCCCCTTCGAACAACTGGTCGGAGCCATGATCCTCGTGCTCGAACCCCGACTCGACTGGAGCAAGACCGAGAAGGCCAGGCGCACCTTCGGTGGCCTGGCGGCTGTCGCATGAGCTCAGGCCGGCGCATCGCCTTCTATATCGATTCACTGAAACTCGGGGGCGCCGAGCGGGTTCTGCTCCAGTGGGCCCACTGGTGCCGGGAGGCCGGCTGGGCGGTGGTGGTGCTGACGCGGCGGGGAGCCGACCTGGACGCCTATCCCCTGCCGCCCGGGGTGGAGCGCTGGGTGGAGAGTGCCGACCCCGCCTGGCTCTCCCGGCTCGGATGGGGCGCCTTCCCCTGGCGGGTCTGGCGCCTGCGGCGGCGGTTGCAGCGCGGCAGCGTCCGTCTGGCCGTGGGGGTCACCACCCTGCCGGCGGTGAAGCTGTTGCTGGCCTGCCGCGGCACCGCCATCCCCTGTGTGGTGTCGGAGCGGAACTACCCGCCCGCCAAACTCCCCTCCCTGCCATGGCGCTGGCTGCGCCGCCTGACGTATCCATGGGCCGCTCTGCACCTGGTTCAGACGGACACCACGGCCTCGTGGCTGCGGCGCCACTGTGGCGTGCGCAGCCAGTTGCTCCTCCCCAACCCGGTGGTCTGGCCTCTGCCCCGCGGTGCGCCGATGCTGGAGCCTGAGCGCTGGCTGCCGGCCGATGCGCCAGTGGTGCTGGCTGCCGGCACCAAAGCGCATCAGAAGGGTTTCGATCGGCTGGTGCGGGCCCTGCCGGCCCTGCTGCGCCACGTTCCGGAGCTGCGTCTGGTGATTCTCGGTCTTCCCTCCAACCCGTACCACGGGGTGGATCAGCAGGCCTTGCTCCGGGGCCTGCTCGGTGAGGATCCCGCGCAGGAGCGTCTGGTGATGCCCGGTCCGGTCGGCAACATCGCCGACTGGTACGGACGGGCCACCGTGTTCGCCCTGCCTTCGCGCTACGAGGGGTTTCCCAACGTGCTGCTCGAGGCGATGGCCGCCGGCTGTGCCTGTGTGGCGTCCGACTGCCCCACCGGGCCGGCTGAACTCATCCGTCCCGGCGTCGACGGGGTGCTGCTCGGTGTGGATGCCGATGCGCAGGACTGGGCCGATGCAATGGTCCGGCTGCTCAGGGACCCTGACGAGCGCCGGCGCCTCGGCAGCAGGGCCAGGGAGGTGCGGCGGCGTTTCGATGCGTCAGCATTGCGGCTCCGTTTTCTGGGCCGGATGGAGGAACTGCTTGCCGATGGATGACCTCTGGGTGGTGTTGCCCCACCTCGGTGCCGGCGGCGCCCAGAAGGTGGCTCTGCTGGCGGCCGACCACTTCGCGTCCCAGGGCTACAGGGTGCGGGTGCTGACGCTGACGCACGGCCACCCCGTCGCCCATCGGCTGCCCCCCGGAGTGGAGCATATGGACATCGGTCCGGATCTGCTCCACCCGTGGCTCGGCGACTACTGGAACCGTTCGCTGCCGGCCCGTGGCCGCCGCTTCTGCATTGCCCAGCTGATCAAGCTCCGCCGCTGGGTGATCAAGGGGCTTCTCTGGCTGCTCTGGCCATGGATCGAGCGCCGCGCCTGGCCTGGGGAGACGGGGCTGCCGCTGCGGCTCCTCCACGCCGGCATGGCCAGGATCGGAGGCCACAAGCTCCTGCGCCTGAGGGAGCTGTTCGTCCAGGAGCGGCCGCGCCGCGTGCTGGCGCTGCTCACCCGCACGAACATCCTCTGCTGCAACGCCGCCTGGGACCTGCCGATTCACCTGGTGGTGTCCGAGCGCAATGATCCGAGCCGCCAGAAGCTCGAGGGCCTCTGGGCGCGGCTGCGGCTCGTTCACTACCGCCGTGCCGACGTGGTGACCGCCAACACCGAGGGGGTGCTGCGGGCGCTGCAGGCGATGGGGCACTGGCGGCGCCTCGAACTCCTGCCCAATCCACTGCCGGCGGGTGTCGGTCGGGGCGGGGCGATCGAGGCGGTGCCGCAACAGCGCGAGCTTCTGGCGGTGGCCCGCCTCGTGCACCAGAAGGGGCTGGATCTGCTGATCCGCGCCCTGGCCAGCCTGGGGGGGGATTCGACCTGCGCTGACTGGCGGCTGGTGCTGGTGGGGGATGGGCCGGAGCGGGCCGCCCTGGCGGCCCTGGCCGCACGGGAGGGCGTGGCCGATCGGGTGCTGTTCGAGGGATTCAAGAGCGATCCGGTCCGGTACATGGCCCGGGCTTCCGTGTTCGTGCTGCCCTCCCGCTTCGAGGGGATGCCCAACGCCCTGCTGGAGGCGATGGCATCGGGACTGGCTGTGGTGGTGAGCGATGCCTCGCCGGGCCCGCTGGAGATGGTGGACCCTGGCGTCAACGGGCTGGTGGTGCCCAGCGAGGATGTGGAGGCCCTCGCCGATGCCCTGGGCCGGCTGATGGCGGATCAGGCGCTGCGTGAGCGGCTCGGGGCGGCGGCCCGGCAGCGCCTGCGGTCCCTCGACTGGGACGTGGTCGAACCCCACTGGCGCTCGGTGCTGGCGTTGCCGGCGCTGCCATGACGGCCTCCGGCGGTGGAGCTGCCGGCCACCTGCGGCTGCTAGTGCTGGCACCCAGCCGGCGGGCCGCCACCGAGACCTTCGTGCGTGCCAACCTGCAGCGCCTTCCCTTCGACACGATCGCCTGCTTCGGAGACGAGCGCCCCTGGCGGCAGCCGCTGCGGCTGGCCTACGGCCTCGCCATCCTCCTGAGCAAGGCCCTCACCCGCCTCGGCCTGCTGCGCCTGGCGACGCTGCCCGGCTCGCTGGTGGCCTGGCTGCTGATCCGCCGTCACCGCCCCGATGTGGTGATGGTGGAGTTCGGCTTCCATGCCGTGCGGGTGATGGAGGCCGCCGCCTGGAGCGGGGTGCCGCTGGTGGTGCACTTCCGTGGCTCGGATGCCTCCGCCGACCGCCGGGTCAGGGTGCTGAGGGAGCGCTACCGGCGCCTGATGCGCCTCATCTCAGGGGTGATCGTCAAGAGCGAGCCGATGCGCCGCGTGCTGCTTGACCTCGGGGCGCCGGTGGATCGGCTGATCGTGAGTCCCTCGGGGGCGGATGAGCGGCTCTTCCACGGAGCCCAGCCCGCCGAGGCCCCCCCGCTGTTCGTGGCGGTCGGGCGGTTCGTGGCGAAGAAGGGGCCGCTGCACACGATCCGGGCCTTTGCCCGGATGCGGAGCGATCTTCCCGGGGCCCTTGCGGCCGGTTGCCGTCTGGTGATGGTGGGCGACGGCCCCCTGGTCGGCGAGGCCCGCCATCTCGTGGATGCTCTCGATCTCCAGGATGCGGTCACCCTGGCCGGCACCCGTTCCCAGCAGGAGGTGGCGGAGCTGATGCGTCAGGCACGGGCCTTCCTGCAGCACTCGCTTGTGGCGCCCGATGGCGACAGCGAAGGCAGTCCCGTGGCGGTGATGGAGGCGCAGCTGAGTGGTTTGCCCGTGGTGGCCACCCTGCACGGCGGCATTCCCGAGGTGGTGGTGGAGGGGGGCACCGGCTTCCTGGTGGAGGAGGGGAACATCAAAGCCATGGCCGCGGCGATCGGTCGGTTGGCGGTGGACCAGGCTCTGGCCGGGCGGATGGGGGCCGCGGCACGGGATCGCATCACCGCCAGCTTCACGGTGCGCCATCACCTGGAGCAGGTGGCAGGGCTGCTGGAGAGGGTGGCGAAGGATCGTTCGGCCCTTCGACGGCTGCCGAAGGAAGGGAGCTGAGCGCTGTGGCGGCGAGCAGGCCGATCAGCACCTGGTTCACATGACTGGCGATATGGATCGTCGTGGCGATCGCATTCAGTCCGAGGGCCAGATTGATCCCCAGACTGGCCTCCGCCCATGTTGTGCCTCTGGGGCCCAGGGGCAGGATTCCACGCACGCCAGCGAACTGCTTTCGGAGGCCCAGCAGCACCATGGCCACCAGAATCAGCAGGGCAATGATCCCGAGAATGCCATGCTGGCCGCCGATATGGGCCAGGGTGTTGTGGGCATGGCCGATGGTTCCCAGCTCGCCTCGGTAATCCGGAATGTGGCGGCAGATCTGATTGGGCTTGTCGCTGCCGTAACCGATCCCGAAGATGAAGCGGTCCTTGTTGGAGAACATGATCCCAAGCCAGCAGCGTGTCGCCGCCAACCGGTTGAAGTCGGAAATGCGGTTCCTGGCTGCCTCGGGGGACAGCAGGAACCACCACAATCCAGATAGAAAGGGGATGGTGGCCACGAGGAGACCGACCTGCAGTTGCAGCTTCCGCGATCTCCCCTTCAGCCGCAGCGCCGCCCACGCCAGTGCGGCTGAAAGCGGTGGTGCCACCAGGGCTGTGCGCGACGCGCTGCCTGCACAGAGGATAACGCCGCAGATCACTCCGGTCAGACCCAGACTCCGTGCCAGCAGGGAGCGGCTGAGGAGCAGGAAGTACCAGGAGCTGATGGTGAGCATCATCACCAGGGTGGCGAAGCGGCTGATACCGCCATCCCCCCGCATGGTGCTGAGGTAGATCGTTGCGATCGAATCCAGGCTGAAGGGATATCCAGAGGCGGACGCTTCCTGGATGAAGAGGACCACCAGGGGAATGGTGGAGAGGGCCAGCCAGCCCATGGTGGCTCGCCATGTCTTCGGAACGAGCAGAGTTCCGATCACGAAGCCCAGCGCGATCAGCAGGAACTGGGTGGGCCCCTGCACATCGTCGCGGAGCGCGATCGGCCTTGCGTTCACCAGCAGCAGCCCCAGGAACAGGGCCACGTGGGGAAGCACGGGCCCCCTGCGACCACCGTTGGCATATCGCTCGATCAGGGGAACCAGCAGGCGCCAGGCCATCCAGATGACAAGCAGGGCCAGCCCCGTCTCCCGCGTCTTTTTATAGACGTGCAGAGCGAAGATGATCGGAAGCAGCCCGTCGACAGGTTGCACCCGTGCCATCCAGGCGTGGATTCTTTGAAAACGAAGGGGAGAGTTCATGCCCGGCTTGGCACGGTTAGCAGCGTGGGAACGATCGGCAGGGAGACTTATGTCTAGGAAAGGCGTTCAGGCAGTACTGCGTTTGTCGATCATATCCGCGAGCATGGCGAAGATGAAAGTGTTGAGGCTTGACATTGCGAGAAGGATTGTCTTGTCCGTGAGGTTCCCAAGAACCAGCACGTCATAGAGTGCACTGAACACGAATAAAATGACGAGTAGAATCACGATCGGAGTCAGTAGCCTCATGGGTGCAAAATACATGCCAGTGCGACCAATTAACTGCACGAAGCGAAGTGTATCGCGAATTGGTCGGATATGGCTCTTGCCGATTCTATGGGTATAGCTGATTGGCACAAACAATACGTCATGCCGGTTGCGCATCAGACAGATCGTGATCGTTGTAGTGAAGCTGAAGCCGTCGGGCAGAAGCTTCAGGAATTTCAGGGCGACGTCGCGGCGGAAGACGCGCAGGCCCGAGTTCATATCGGGAACATTGCCTCCGCAAAGAAAGGAGACCCAGGGGATGAGGATCATCTTCGGGATCGAACGAAGCTTCGAGTAGGTCGCGTCTTCGCCGATGCGTGCTCCCACCACCATGTCGTGCTCTCTGGCCAGTCTGAGAAGCTCAGGAATCCGGTGGTTCGGGTAGGTGCCGTCGGCGTCGGTGATGCAGATGTATTCGGCATGAGAGCGCCTGATCCCGCTCTTCAAGGCCGCTCCGTAGCCGAGATTGCGGCGATGGTGGACGACCCGCAGGGGCTGACCGGAGTGAGCATGGGCGAGTTCCTCGAGAACCCGATCCGAACCATCCGATGATCCATCATTGACCACGATGACTTCCACATCCTCAGACCCTTCCTGCACCAGCTGGTTCAGGATCTCCTCTACCGTGCTCACCAAAGCGGCCCTTTCGTTGTAACAGGGTATGACAATGCTGGCCAGCATGGCAGGAGGGCTCTCCCTGGAATCACTTCAACATAAGCATGGGGGGATTGGCTCTGGCCGAATAGTGAAGTTTCTTTTTTTCTCTCTCAGCCCTGAGCTCTCCAGATCCGTTACTGATTCATTCATTGTCTGCTGGAGAGATGCCGCCTGCATGCTCCTGCCAGGCAGACAACCCCTCATTGTAGATTGAAATTGTTCGGGGTTTGTAGTGGGGATCCTGGGAATCTACGCCATGTCTGCTCGACTGCGTCTGTCTCTGCCAAAGCCAGTCACGATCCTCTCGTTCCTCGTGCTGGCCCTGAGTGCCGCCCTCGTTTGGCAGGGCTGGTCCGCTCTGCAGGTGGATTCGATCGGCGACGATGCCGGCCAGAATCTTCGCAGTGCCATGAACCTGTGGCAGCACGGCATTTATGGAGAGTCTGCCGACGCAGTCCGGGCTGGCTACCGCCGGGAGCCATTCCCCAACTGGATCCTGGCGGCCCATCTGAAGTGGCTGGCGGGGGTGCCGGCGGGCATCCGCTTCCAAGAGCTCGTTGCCGACCCGCAGCTGTTGAAGAGGTCGATGGCGGTGAACCTCTTCTATCTGATCGGACTGTTTCTTGCCCTTTGGGGATTGTGCATCCGGCTGATCAGCCCTCGGTGGGTGGCTCATCTGGTCGCGATGGTTGTCATCTATTTCAGTTACAATGCCTTTGCCGTAGATGAACTGGGCTCGCTGAATACCGAATTGCCGGCGGCGTTCCTGATCGTTCTCACAAGCCTTGGGCTTCTGCTCCTTCGCCAGAAGTGCAGGATTCGTTGGGCAATTCTGGCGGGCTTGATTTTTGGATGTCTTGTTCTGACGAAGGCTTCCGGTGCCTATTTTGCGGTGTTTCTGCTTCCAGCACTACCATTATTTCTGAATCGCTGCAGAGGCAGATCTGTGGCCCTCGGCTTGTGCGTGGCTCTCGGTTTCGCTTTGGCTGTCCTCCCATGGATGGGCCGCAATCTTGTCGAGTTCGGCAAGCCTGCCATCGCCAAGGGAGGAGGTGTCGTCTTGCTCATTCGGTCAGTTTACGACGAAATGACACCCCATGAATATGCTGGCTCCTTTTACTCCTTTGCTCCTAAGCCGTTGCGCAAGGCTATCTTTGAGCCCTATCTTGGTTTTTCGCAAACGCAATTAAAATGCGGAGGTTCCCTCGAGCGCCTTCAACGGGATCTTTCCTGCGATGAAGAAGCCATGGCTGAAGGTCGATTCGACAACCTCAGGAGTTTCTATCAAGTTGGTAAACGCGGTCTGCCGCGGATGCTCCATCAGGAGGTTGCCCGTAAGAATATCGACAGCTCCAGCGAGGACTTTCTCGAGGCGGCTGCGCTGCGCCGGATTCAGTCGATGCCTCTGAAGCATGTGCTGGTGAGTGTCCCTCTGTCCTGGCGTGGGATGTGGTCGTTCGACAATCGGAGAACCTGGTTCGGTGTTTTGATCAACGGGCTTGCCATGTTCAGTCTTCTGGCCATGCCTTTTCTCGGTATCTTTATGCGAAAGTTCGACTGGGTGTTGATATCTATCGTGGGGGTGGGTTATTTCTTGTTTTATGGGCTTTTCACGCACTTCATCACCCGCTATTCTGAGCCCCTCATCCCTCTTTCGCTGGTCTGTCTGAGTGTACTGTTGCTGGCGATTCTTCGCAGGCTTGGCGTGTACTTTTTTGACCGTGGCGTGGTTCCCTCGTAGTGAGTCCTCTTCTCTGCAGTTCTTCTGCTGTTTTTTCCTGGCTGACGCGCCGATGGACGCGCTGCCTTGTCGCTCCTCTTGGCCTTCAGCGTGGGAATTCCGATCGTGGCCCCAACCATGGCGTTAGGTGAGATCCACGCGGAAGTGGTTGATGGCGATGCATGAGCGAATCTTCAGGCTGACCTTAATCTCCCTGTGGGGGCGTCTATGGTTTCACTGCCGACTCCCATTTCTTCAGCTAAAGTAGAGTGCCAATTCCGATCTGGGTTGCTGCGGACCTGTTGTCCTTGTGAGGGTTGTCCTTGAGAGAGTTATCCTTGCGAGGTCAGGCTGACTTGCGGATTCCTTCGATCAGTTCGTTCCCAGCCTCTCCTGAATTGTTGCTGCGCTGCTTTTCAATCTGGTTTTTGTCAGCTTCCTTCCTGTTGCTCTCTGGCTGAGCTGCAGCTTTCTGGTTGGCCTTTCTGGCTTTCGTAGATCATCGCTTCCCTGCTCGCCTTCGGAGCGTCGAAGTCCCTTCATTTCCAACAACTCGGTAGCTTCAAGGCGGAGGTTCCTTTGGGGTCTTCCTTGGCTTTGTGGTGCCGCTGCTGATCCTCCTGCGGCGCTTCACTTTGCTTCCTCACACCTTGGCGGCTGGGGGGCCTCCCTTGTCACCTTCACCAACGCATCTGGACAGGACGTTCTCCTGGTGGCCGTGCCGATTCTGCTGGAGCTGCTGTTCAGGGTGGAAGATCGTCCGCTTCGCGCCGCCGTTGCCCGGGCCGGCTCTTCACTCCTCGGTCTGTGCCTTCTTCTCCTGGCCAGGGCGATCCCCAACTACCCCCTCTTCCACGATTTCGCCTTCGCCCGTGATGGCGCCGATAGTCTCATGATGTGCTCCTCCCCCTCTCCCAGCTGCTGGTCTCGACGACTGGAGGAAGGTTCTGTTGATGGCCTGGCCATGATCTCCCTGCGGGTTCTTGCGGCTCTTGACTGGTGGTCGCGAGGGCCGGATTGGGTCCTGATTCCCCTGGTGGGGGCGGGCGATTTCATCTTCCATGCCTCCCTCACCCGCTGTTCGGCCCCGCTCATCTCCCTTGCCCTGCTCTCGCTCACCCTGCTGACCTTCCTTCATCCACTGCGCCGCCTGCCAGGGGTGGTGCGCAAGACTGTTGAGCGATGAGCTTTCTCGCCGGTCTCAACGACGCCCAGCGCCAGGCGGTGGATCACCACGCCGGCCCCTTGCTGGTCGTCGCCGGCGCCGGCAGCGGCAAGACCAGGGCCCTCACCCACCGCATCGCCCATCTGATCGGGCACCACGGGGTCGACCCCGCCGATCTGCTCGCGGTCACCTTCACCAACAAGGCCGCCCGGGAGATGAAGGAGCGGCTGGAGCTGCTCCTGGCCAGGCGGCTGGCGGAGAGCCAGTTCGGCCAGCCCTGGGGCACCCTGTCGCCTCAGCAGCAGAAGCAGCTGCGCAGCCGCATCTACCGGGAGGTGACACGGGAGCTGTGGATCGGTACCTTCCACGCCCTCTTCGCCCGGTTGCTGCGCTTCGACATCGACAAGTTCCGGGACCCCGATGGCCTCCGCTGGACCCGGCAGTTCTCGATCTACGACGAGAGCGACGCCCAGAGCCTGGTCAAGGAGATCGTGACTCAGGATCTGCAGCTTGATCCCAAGCGCTTCGATCCGAAGAAGGTCCGCTGGGCGATCAGCAATGCCAAGAACCAGGGGTGGCTTCCCGAGCAGCTGGAAGCTGAGGCCCAGGGCCAGCGGGACCGCAAGGTGGCCGAGGCCTACCGGCTCTACCGCCGCGCCCTGGCGGCCAACAACGCCCTCGACTTCGACGATCTCCTGCTCCTGCCCGTGCAGCTTCTCCAGCAGAACGAGCAGGTGCGCAACTACTGGCATCGCCGTTTCCGGCACGTGCTCGTCGACGAATACCAGGACACGAACCGCACCCAGTACGACCTGATCAAGCTCCTGGTGACCGACGGCCGTGACCCCGCCGCCTTCACGGCCTGGGAGGGCCGTTCCGTCTTCGTGGTGGGCGATGCCGACCAGAGCATCTACAGCTTCCGGGCTGCCGACTTCACGATCCTGATGGGCTTCCAGGACGATTTCGGCGACGGTGCCACCGATGACCAGACCCGCACGATGGTGAAGCTCGAGGAGAACTACCGCTCCACCGCCACCATCCTCGAGGCGGCCAATGCCCTGATCGCCCACAACAGCGAGCGCATCGACAAGGTGCTGCGCCCCACCCGGGGTGAGGGCGAGCCGATCATGCTCACCCGCTGCGACGACGAGATCGCCGAGGCCGAGGCGGTGGTGCATCGCATGCGCATGCTCGAGGCGGCCCACCCCGAGCTGCGCTGGGGCGACATGGCGGTGCTCTATCGCACCAACGCCCAGTCCCGCGCCCTCGAGGAATCCCTGGTGCGCTGGGGCCTGCCCTACCTGGTGGTGGGTGGACTGCGCTTCTATGACCGCCGCGAGATCAAGGACGTGCTGGCCTACCTGCGGCTGCTCGTCAATCCCGCCGACACGGTGAGCCTGCTGCGGGTGCTCAACGTGCCGCGCCGGGGGATCGGCAAGACGACGGTGCAGCGCCTCACCGATGCCTCCAGCCAGCTGGGGGTGCCGCTCTGGGAAGTGGTGAGCGACCCGGAGGCGGTGCGCTCCCTTGGGGGGCGCAGCGCCAGGGGCCTGCTGCAGTTCTGTGAACTGATCAACGACCTCGCCCGCCGGGCCCAGGAGGCTCCCCCCGCCGAACTGGTCCAGCGGGTGATGGAGCAGAGCGGCTACGTGGCGGAACTCATCGCCGAGGCCAGCGACGAGTCTGAGGAGCGTCGCCGCAACCTGCAGGAACTGGTGAACGCCGCACTGCAGTACCAGGAGGAGAACGAGGAGGGCAGCCTCGAGGGGTTCCTGGCCACCGCCGCCCTGGCCAGCGATGCCGACAGCAAGGACACCGCCGCCGACCGGGTGACGCTGATGACTCTGCATGCCAGCAAGGGGCTCGAGTTTCCGGTGGTCTTCCTGGTGGGTCTGGAGCAGGGCCTCTTCCCCAGCTATCGCTCCCTCGAGAACCCGGCCGCCCTGGAAGAGGAGCGGCGGCTCTGCTACGTGGGCCTGACCCGGGCGAAGGAGCGCCTCTTTCTTTCCCACGCCAGCGAACGGCGTCTCTGGGGGGGCATGCGAGAGCCCGCCGTGCCCTCGGTGTTCCTCTCCGAGCTCCCCGGCGAACTGCTCCAGGGTGACGTGCCCGGCAGCGGCGGCGCGGCCCTGAGGCGCGAGCAGCGGCTTGAGCGCCTCACCCGCGTCGATCGCGAGGAGAGCCGACGCGTCCAGGCCGGAGGCGCCGGCGGCAGTCCCGCCAACGCCGTGCGCCGGCGGATCCCCGCCCGCGATTGGGCCGTGGGGGACCGGCTCTGCCATGCGGTCTTCGGTGAGGGCGAGGTGACCCACCTGTTCGGCTCCGGGGAGCGGGTCTCGATCGCCGTCAAGTTCGCCGGCATGGGGCCGAAGATCCTTGACCCCCGCCTGGCGCCGATCGAGCCGCTGGCCTGAATGACGACCGGACGCCTCGAGGGAAACCGCTGGTGGTTGCTGCTGGCCATCGCGGTGGCGGTCCTCTTCGCGCTGCGCGCCCTGGCGCTCATTGATGCCACCAGCCTCTGGGGCGATGAGCTGAGCAGTGCCCGCAAGGCATTCCAGCCCTCCCTGGGCTTCCTGCTCGACTACCTGCGCGAGGACACCCATCCCCCCCTCTACTACCTGCTGCTGTGGGCCTGCGGCCGCATCGGCCCGCAGACCGCAGCAGCGCTGCGGGCGTTCTCGTGGATCGCCTACCTGCTGGGGGGGATCACGATCACTGCCCTGGTGGCGCGCATCGCCGTTCCCCTGCCCCTTGCACGCAGGCGGCTGGCGATCGGCAGCGCCGTCCTGCTGGCCTTCTGCAGCCCCTTCCCTGTCCGCTTTTCGATCGAGGGGAAGGGGTACTCCCTGCTGGTGCTGGGCGTGGCGCTTTCGCTGCTGTGCCGCTGCCGCTGGCTGGACGGTGGGCGGCGCCTCGGTCTGCTCGCCTATGGCGGCAGCATCGCCGCGGCGTCCCTGACCCACTACTACGGCCTCTTCCACGGCCTCTGCCTGGCGGGCTGGGACCTCTGGCGGTTCCTCAGGTCCGGTGACCGGCGTCGTCCGCCCCTGGTGGCCACCGCGGTGGTGGGGGTGCTGCCCAGCCTCGGCTGGATCTGGTACAGCAGGCGATATCTCCTCTCCGGCGGCGAGGCGGGCAGCTGGATCGGCCGCCCGGACTGGGCTCTGGTGGAGGACACCCTGGCCCGGCTGCTCGGGCCCGCTCCCCTGCTGAAGCTGGCCGTGATCGCCCTCGGCTGCTGGGCCTGGCGGCGCCTGTGCCGCCGCCCCGGCGGCGAGGAGGCGCTGGCACCGCCGCCGGGCTGGCTCGATGCCGGCGGCGTCCTCCCGGCCGTCCTGCTGGTCGTGGGGGTGGTGGGAGTGTCCTTCTTCAAGCCGCTTGCCTTCGCCCGCTACTTCGTGGTGGTGCTGCCGGCGCTGGTGGTGGCTGTCTCCGTGGGGCTGGCAGTGCAGCCGGTGCCATTGCCCGGCTGGCCCCGCCGCGCCGCCGTCGCGGCAGTGGTGCTGACGGTGGTGCTGTTCTGGCATGACGCCTTTCTTACCCTGGACCCCGCCGGCGTCTTCCGCGGCTCCCGCGAGCAGAACGACTTCCGCAGCATCGTGCTGCTCACCCGGGAGGAGCCGCTGCGGTTCTCCCCCCGTCCCCACCACTTCCGCACCGCCGAACAGCTGCTGGTGAACCGGGGAACGCTGGCGCGGCCCGGCAGTCCCTGGCGGCACAACAGCGAACTGGAGGCGCTGCTGGCGGCAGAGGATCCGCCGGCCCACTTCGTCCTGGCTGCGACCAGCGGTCCGCGCTCGGTGCAGCGGCGTGTCGCCGCAACGCTCGAGCAGGTGGAAGCGCTGGGCTACCGCTGCCGCCGCCGCCTGCCGGACAGACCCCATATCCGCCTGCTCGTGTGCAAGCCGGAGGGGGCCCCCTAGCCTCGGGCAGCCTCCTGCGCCCTGGCTTCTTGCGTGGCCTTCTGCTGATCCGCGGCCTCGGCCACAGCGGCAGCACCATTCTCGACCTTGCCCTGGGATCCCATCCCGCCGTGATCGGTCTGGGGGAGGCGGTGCGCCTGCTGCGCCGGCCGGCCCCGGGCGAGGAGCGGCGGGGACCGGCGCAGCTGCGCGGGGAGTTGCGCCATGAGCGTCGGTGCACCTGTGGGGAGGTGGCCGATTCCTGTCCGGTGTGGGGGCCGCTGCTGGAGTGGCTGCCGGCCCACGACGATCTGCCGCTCGAGGCGAAGGTGCTGCAGCTCGTGGAGCAGGTGAATCGGCTCCCGGAGGCCACCGGGATCGAGTGGCTGGTGGATTCCTTTCAGGACGATCTGCTGCTGCCGCGGCGGACCCTCGCCGGCCTGGAGATCCGGCTGCTCTTCCTGGTGCGGGATGCCCGCTCCTGGGTGCATTCCCGCAGCCGCGGCGCAGGCGGCCCGCTGGCCTCCTGCCGGCCCCTGGCGCGGTGGTGGCGGGTGAACCGCCGCATCGAGGCGCAGCTGCGGGGGGCGGCGAAACCCCTGTTCGTGCTCGGCTACGAGGAGCTGGCTCTGGCACCGGAGGCGGCCCTGGCGCGGCTCTGCGACTGGCTGGATCTGCCCTTCGCTCCCTCCATGCTCACTCCGGGCGAGGCGAGCCGCAGCCATGTGCTGTCCGGGAACCGCATGCGCTTCGATCCCGAGCGCCGGGCGCGCATCCGCTACGACGGCGCCTGGCTGGCTTCGCAGGCCTGGCTGCCGCGGCTGATCCCGCTGCTGCCACCGGTGGCGGCAATGCAGCGCCGCCTGGTGTACGGCAACCGGCTGCTGTGAGGCCCACCCCGTACTGAAGGCGCCGCGCGGTGGCGCGACCGATCAGAGGGTGCTGGGCGCCGGGGCGCCGGCGACCGCGGCCCGGATCGTGAGCAGCTGCTCCAGCAGGGGTTCGAGCCGGTGCAGGGGCACCATGTTGGGGCCGTCGCTGAGGGCGTGATCGGGGTCGGGATGCACCTCCATGAACAGTCCGTCCACCCCAACCGCCATGGCGGCCCTGGCCAGGGGGGCCACGAACTCCCGCTGCCCACCGCTGCTGGAACCGCGCCCGCCCGGCTGCTGCACCGAATGGGTGGCATCGAAGATCACCGGGCAGCCGAGCGCGGCGAGCTGGGGCAGGCTGCGGAAATCCACCACCAGGGTGTTGTAGCCGAAGCTGCTGCCCCGTTCGGTCAGCCAGAGCCTCTCCAGCCCCGCCTCCCGGAGCTTGGTCACCACCTGGGCCATGTCCCACGGGGCCAGGAACTGACCCTTCTTCACGTTGATCGTCTTGTCGGTGCCCCGCACCGCCTCGGCGGCGGCGAGCAGCAGGTCGGTCTGGCGGCAGAGGAAGGCGGGGATCTGCAGCACGTCCACCACCTCGGCGGCGATGGCGGCCTGGGAGCTCTCGTGGATGTCGGTCAGCACCGGCACCCCCAGATCGCGCTTCACCTCGGCCAGCACGGCAAGGCCCTCCTCGAGCCCCGGTCCCCGGAAGGTCCCGCCGGAGCTGCGGTTGGCCTTGTCGAAGCTTGCCTTGAACACGTAGTCGATGCCGAGGCGGTCGCAGCAGCCCTTCACCCGCTCAGCCACCGAGAGGGCCAGGTCGCGGCTCTCGATCACGCAAGGACCGGCGATCAGGGTGAAGCTCATGGGCGTGCTGGTGGGCGAAGATCCGGGCAGCTGCCAGCATGCCTGAGCCGTTGCGGTCGCGCCTGATGACGCAGCTCATCCCCATCTTCATCGGGTACGACCCACGGGAACGGGCGGCCACCAATGTGCTCATTGACAGCCTGTACCAGCACAGCAGCCAGCCGATCGCCGTGACGCCGATCGTGGCGGAACAGCTCACAGGAACCTTCACCCGCCAGCGCGATCCCCGCCAGAGCACCGCCTTCTCCTTCACCCGGTTTCTGGTTCCTTATCTGATGGGATATCAGGGCTGGGCGATGTTCATGGACTGCGACATGCTCTGCCGCGGCGACATCGCCGCCCTCTGGGCGCTGCGTGACGATCGCTTCGCCGTGATGTGCACCCAGCATGAACACGTGCCCGGCGAGCAGGTGAAATTCCTCGGGGAAGTGCAGAGCGCCTATCCCAAGAAGAACTGGAGCTCGCTGATGCTGCTCAACTGCAGCCGCTGCACCGCCCTCACCCCCGAGTACGTCAACACGGCCTCAGGGCTCGATCTGCACCGTTTCCACTGGTTGTCCGGTGATGAGGAGATCGGTGCGGTCCCCGACCGCTGGAATCATCTGGTCGACGTGCAGCCGGCGCCGCAGGCCCCGGCCTCGGAAGGCGGCCCCGCGCTGCTGCACTGGACCCTGGGCGGGCCGTGGTTCCGGGATCTGCGCACCATGGGCGGGCCACTGGCGGCGGAATGGTTCGGTGCCCGCGACGATGCCATGCGGCTCTGGGACTGAGGGCGCTTCGGCCTCGGCGTCCTTCCCGGCCTCAGTCGTTCCGGTCGCGCCAGCCATGGGTGCTGAGGTCGTGCCACAGCGGGGTGGGTCGCAGCAGGTGCTCGGCCAGCTCGCGCACGGCCCCCCGGCCCCCCGGGTGTCCCAGCACCAGATCGGCCCGGCGCCGCAGTGGTGGTGCCGCATCGGCCGTCGCGATCAGCAGGCCGACCTCGGGGCGGACCGCCAGATCGTTGACGTCATCCCCAACAAAGGCGGTGGCCGAGGCCGGCAGTCCCACCGTCGCCTGCAGGGCGGCGAGAGCCACCGGCTTGTCGGCGGCCCCCACCAGGCAGTGGCGGATGCCCAGATGGGCGGCGCGCTGCTCGGTGGCACCGCCGCGGCCGCCGCTCAGCAGGGCCACCTCGAGCCCCGCCTGCTGCATCAGGCGGATGCCGAGACCGTCACGCACATCGAAGCGTTTGATCAGTTCGCCCTGGGGGCCGTACCAGAGGCCGCCATCGGTGAGGACTCCGTCCACATCGAGCACCACCAGCCGGACCTCGGCCAGGCGGTGGCGCTGGCTCCACCAGCGCAGCCGCCGGGGCAGGGAACGGAGGGGGTCCATGCGCCCATCCTCCCCGACGGCTTCTTCCCGTGGCTCGAGCGGGGGCAGGGTGGTGCCGAGCGATCCACGCCGCCATGACGTCCCCCTCCCCCGCCGTCGAGCCGGACTGCCCGGTCTGTGCCCTCCATGCCAGCGACCCCCTCCGGGAGGCCTATCAGATCGTGCGCCATGGACCCTGGCTGCTGCGGCACCATCCCGATCCCGCTCCGCTGGCCGGCTGGCTGCTGCTGGACAGCCGGCGGCACATCGGTGGGGCCGCCGATTTCGACGCGCTCGAGTGTGCCGGCTTCGGCTCGATGCTCCAGCGCAGCTCGGCACTGGTGCGCGCGCTGGCGGGCTGCGAGCGGGTGTACGCCATCGCTTTCGGGGAAGGGGCCCGCCACTTCCATCTGCATCTGATTCCCCGGGCCGCGGCGGAACCGGCCAGCGAGAGCTGGCGCATCGCCGATCTCTACCGATCCGTGGCCGCCGGTGAGCGGGCGCCGGCCGATCCGGCCCTGGTGGGCGACCTCGTGCGGCGCGCCAGACCCCTGGCGGCAGCCTGGCTGGCCGCTGACCAGTCCTGAGCGGCAGACGCCTTAGGCTCCCTCACCGGTGAAGTGGTCCCCATGCACGTCGTCGTGGCGGTGCCGGCACGGCTGGAATCCTCGCGGCTGCCAGGCAAGGTGATGGCCGACATCGGCGGCCGGCCGATGCTGCGGCGGGTGCTGGAGCGCTGCCGCCTGGCCCGGACCGCCCGGGTGGTGGTGCTCTGCACCGACGGTGAGGCACTGCGGCAGGCCGCGACGGGCTGGGGATTTCCGGTTCTGATGACGGCGGCCGACTGCAGCTCCGGCAGTGACCGGCTGGCCTCGGTGGCGGACCAGCTGGTGCGCCTGGCGGGCGATGGGGCTGTGGCTCAGGACACGCTGATCATCAACGTTCAGGGAGATCAGCCGTTCATCGATCCCGCCGTGATCGACGCGATGGCGGCCGAATTCGAACGGCGCCGGCCGCCGCCGGAGGTGCTCACTCCCGTCTACCGGATGGGGGCGGAGAACGTGCACGACCCGAACGTCGTCAAGACCCTGCTGGCGGCCGATGGCCGGGCGCTCTACTTCTCTCGCTCGGCGCTGCCCCATGTGCGCGGCGAGGATCCTGACGACTGGCATCGCCACGCGCCCTACTGGGGGCATGTGGGCATCTACGGCTATCGGGCCGACGTCCTGGCCCGTTGGGCCAGCCTGCCCCACTCGCCGCTGGAGCACACCGAGAAACTGGAACAGCTGCGGCTGATCGAGGCCGGGATCACCATGGGCACCTTCCCGGTGGAGGGGGAATCGCTGTCAGTGGACACACCCGAGCAGCTGGAGGAGGCCCGTCGCATCGCCGCTGCCCAGGGCTGAAGAGAACACGGACCCAGAGATCACGCTGGATCCCTCCAGCGGCTGGCATCGCCTGCGGCCAGCACCCCGGCGGGAACGGGCCTGTCCCGCCGGTGCCCGCTCATGGCTTCGCCGTGGTGAGCCCGGCCTGGACCAGGTCGTGCAGTCGCAGCAGACCGAGCATGCGCTGGTTGAGGTCCACCACCGGAAGCACGGCGATGGCCTTGCGGCGGTTGCGCTCCATCTGCTCCAGGGCATGGATCGCCAGGGTTTCGGCGCCCACCGTGATCGGATCGGCCGTCATCAGATCGGCGGCCGTCAGCAGGTTCCACTCCTGTGCTCCGTGCTGCTGCAGGGCACGGCGCAGATCACCATCGGTGATCAGGCCATGGATGCGCTCGCCCGCCATCCGATCCGCCACCCAGCAGGCCCCCACCCCATCGGCGGTGAGATGGGCGATCACCTCCGGCAGAGGGGCCTCGGCCCTCAGGGGGGCCAGGCGTGCCACCGGCACCATCAGCTCGGCGGCGGTGAGGGTGAGCTGTTTCCCCAGGGAGCCGGCAGGGTGGTTGAGGGCAAAATCCTGGGGTGAGATGCCGCGCCGCTCCATCCACACCGTGGCCAGGGCGTCCCCGATCGCCATCGCCACGGCCGTGCTGGCGGTGGGGGCCAGGTTGAGGGGACACACCTCCCGGTCCACCGAACCGTCCAGCACCACGTCGCTGCCCCTGGCGAGGGTGGACTCGGCGCGGCCCACCAGGGCGATGCGGGCGGTGCCCCGGCGACGCAGATGGGGCAGGATCGCCAGCAGTTCATCCGTCTCGCCGCTGTTCGAGAGCAGCAGGGCCACGTCGTCGGCCGCCACCACGCCCAGGTCGCCATGCAGGGCATCGAGGGGGTTGAGGTAGATCGCCATCAGGCCGATGGAGGAGAAGGTGGCGGCGATCTTGCGGGCCACGATGCCGCTCTTGCCCACGCCTGTGATGACGAGTTTGGCGCGGCGATCGGCACAGTCCTCCAGGAGCTGCAGCGCGGCCTCGACCTGGCCATGGTCCAGCCGAAGGGCACTGGCGGCGATGGCGGCGGCTTCCTCGACGAGGCAGCGCGTGAGGGCAGACACGGAGTGGATTCAGGATGATGCGGCCATTCTCCCCATCCCCTTCCGTTGGGCCCGCCCTCCGCTGCCGCACTGCCCGGCATTCCTGCTTCGCTTCTGGAGCGGCTCCAGCTTGTGGCCGCCGGCCATCGGCTGGCGCTGGTGGGGGGGGCGGTGCGCGACCTGCTGCTGCACCGGGTCCACAACGACCCCTGGCGAGGTGTGCCCGATCTTGACCTGGTGGTGGAACCCATCGGGCCTTTGCCGATGCCCCCCGGTGCCACCCCTCCAGTGGTGGCACCGGCCCATGGGGTGGCCCGCCGGCTGCGCCGCCTGGTGGGGCCGGGCAGTGTGACGGTCTATCTGGAGCATGGCCAGTACGGCACGGTGGAGCTGGAGTTGCAGCTGGAGGAGGGTCCGCTGCTGCTCGATCTGGCCAGTGCACGTCGGGAGTCGTACCCGGTGGCGGGGGAGAATCCCGTGGTGAGCCCCGGTTCACTCCAGGACGATCTTGCCCGCCGGGACTTCACGATCAACGCGATGGCGGTGCTGCTCGATGGCGATCCCGGCGCTGACATGGCGTCCGGCGGACTCGGGCCGACGCTCCTGGATCCCCATGGCGGCCAGGCGGACCTGGCCCTGCGCCAGCTGCGTTTCCTCCATCCCTGCAGCGTCCGGGATGACCCCACCCGCGTCCTGCGGGCATCCCGCTATGCCGCGCGGCTGGGGTTCCGGCTCGCGCCTGCGAGCCTGGATCAGATCAGGGAGACGCTGGCCCGCTGGCCCTGGGGTTGGCGAGCCGGCGACCCCCCCGGCCAGGCGCCCTCGGCTCTGGGCACCCGCCTGCGCATGGAACTGGAGCTCATGCTTCAGCGGGAGAACTGGACGGTGGCCCTGGGGGAATTGCAGCGCTGGGGGGCGCTGACGCTGCTGGACCCCGTGCTGCAGGCCGACGGGTGCTGGCGGCGGCGCCTGCTGTGGGCCCGGCGCCTGGGACTCGATCTGCTGCCTGCCCTCGTGGCCGGGGCTGCCGATCCGATGGCCCTGGCCGTCCGTCTGCAGCTGCCCCATCGCCAGCAGCGCCACCTGGTGCAGTTCCTGTCCCTTCGTGACCGATTGGATGCGGTGGGTCGCGAGGAGGATCTCCGCCGCTGGCCCCCCTCACGCTGGTGTGCCCTGCTGGAGGCACCCGGCATCTCCCCGGAGGCGGTGGCCCTGACCCTGGCGTCCTGTGGCGGCCCCCGGCGCCCGCTGTTGCGCTGGTGGCTGCGCTGGCGCCATCTGCGCTCAGCCGTCAGTGCCCAGAGCCTGATCGCGGCCGGGCAGCCTCCTGGTCCTGACCTGGGGCAGCGGTTGCGGCAGCTGCGGGCCGAGCGGCTGGACCGTGAACGGGCCTGAGGGCCGCCTCAACCGTCCAGGGAGGATTCCCCTTCGCCGAAGCCGCCGGGATTGGCGCTCTGCCACGCCCAGCCGTCACGGCAGATGTCGGCCAGGGAGCGGCGGGTGCGCCAGCCCATGCGCCGTTCCGCCTCCTGGGGATCGGCGATGCTCACGGCGGAATCCCCGGGCCGGCGGCCCACCACGCTGAAGGGAACCGCCAGACCGTTGGTGGTCTCGAAGGCCCGCACCAGATCGAGCACCGAGTGACCGGAGCCGCTGCCGAGGTTGAGGGTGAGCAGCTGGGGGGGCTCGGCCTCGAGCACCGCCAGGGCGCGGCGATGGCCCTCGGCCAGATCCATCACGTGCAGGTAGTCGCGGACGCCGGTGCCGTCCGGGGTGGGCCAGTCACCGCCGAAGACATCGAGGCGGGGACGGCGACCGGCGGCCACCTGGCAGAGGTAAGGGAAGAGGTTGTTGGGACTGCCGCTGGGATCCTCGCCGAGCCGTCCGCTCGGATGGGCTCCCACGGGGTTGAAGTAGCGCAGCCGCGCGATTCGCCACCCCGGCGAGCTGGCGGCCACATCGGCCAGCATCCGCTCCACGGCCGCCTTGGTGTAGCCATAGGGATTGATCGGTTGCAGCGGGGCCGTTTCCGGGATCGGCACCCGGTCGGTGCTGCCGTAGAGGGTGGCGCTGCTGCTGAACACCAGGGTCCGGCAGCCGTGGCGGCCCATGGCTTCGAGCAGCCGCAGGCTGCCGGTGACGTTCACGTCCCAGTAGCGCAGGGGCTGGGCCACCGACTCGCCGACGGCCTTGAGGCCGGCGAAATGGAGCACGGCGCCGATGCCGTCTGCAAAGGCGCGATCCAGATCGCCGGGGCAGCGCACATCTCCCCGGAGCAGGGTGAGATCGGCCGGCCCGCTGTCCCCCGTCGACCAGCGGCCCGGGGACTCCTGCCGCAGCGCCCCCAGCCCGGCCAGTTCGGCGACGCGGCGAAGGGCTTCGGGACTGCCGTTGCTGAAGTCGTCCAGCACCCCCACGCTGAGGCCCTCCTCCAGCAGGGCCAGGCAGGTGTGGCTGCCGATGAACCCGGCACCCCCAGTCAGCAGGACCTTGGTCAAGAAACGGGTCCGACAGGTGGGCGGGATCCAAATTACCTGCCCTCGCTATTGATGATCGGCCCGCTTCTTGCCTCTCTGCTCACCGGGCGGCGGACAAATTCTTCAAGGGGGGTAACCTCCCGACAGCAGCCTTCAGCCCCATGGATTCGGCCCGTTCGCCGATTCGCACCATCTGTTGCATCGGAGCGGGTTACGTGGGCGGCCCCACCATGGCGGTGATCGCCGATCGCTGTCCCCACATCCAGGTCACGGTGGTGGATCTCAATGTCGAGCGGATCGACGCCTGGAACGACCCTGACCTGGCTCGTCTGCCGGTCTATGAGCCCGGTCTGGATGCGGTGGTGGGCAGGGCCCGGGGCCGCAATCTGCACTTCACCACCGAAGTGGATGGCGCCATCGCCGCCGCCGACATGGTGTTCCTCTCGGTGAACACCCCCACCAAGACCCGCGGGGTGGGGGCCGGTCAGGCCAGCGACCTGCGCTGGATCGAGGCCTCGGCCCGCCAGGTGGCCGCCGTGGCCCGGGGCCACACGATCGTGGTGGAGAAGAGCACCCTGCCGGTGCGCACCGCCGAGGCGGTGAAGGCGATCCTGGGGGCCGCCCAGCAGAACGGCTCAGGCCCCGCGAATGGCGAGACCAAGACCTTTTCGGTGCTCTCCAACCCCGAGTTCCTCGCCGAGGGCACGGCCATCGGCGACCTGGAGTCGCCGGACCGGGTGCTGATCGGCGGGGAGGACGCCTCAGCGATCGAATGCCTGGCGGGGATCTACGCCACCTGGGTACCGGATGAGCGGATCCTGCGCACCAATCTCTGGAGCAGCGAGCTCTCCAAGCTCACCGCCAACGCCTACCTGGCCCAGCGGATCTCCTCGATCAACAGCATCGCGGCCCTGTGTGAGGCCACCGGCGCCGATGTGCGGGAGGTGGGCCGGGCGATCGGCACCGATTCCAGGATCGGCTCGCGGTTTCTGCAGGCCGGCCCAGGCTTCGGTGGCAGCTGCTTCCAGAAGGACATCCTCAACCTGGTCTACCTCTGCCGCCACTACGGGCTGGAGGAGGTGGCGGCCTACTGGGAGCAGGTGGTGACCCTGAACACCTGGCAGCAGGACCGCATCGCCCGGATGGTGGTGCAGCGGCTGTTCGGCACCATCACCGGCAAGCGGCTGGCGGTGCTGGGTTTCGCCTTCAAGGCCGATACCAACGACACCCGGGAGGCCCCGGCGATCCGCATCTGCCGGGAGCTGATCGAGGAGGGGGCCCGGCTGGTGATCGTCGATCCCAAGGTGTCTTCCGCCCAGATCGCCGCCGATCTGGGCCAGCCTCCTTCCGCGGCCGAAGGCGGCTGGCAGGTGGCGGCGTCGCCGCTGGAGGCGGCCACCGGTGCCGATGCCGTGCTGATCCTCACCGAATGGCGCGAATATGCCCGGCTCGACTGGGACGCGATCGGCGCGGTGATGCGACGCCCCGCCTGGCTGTTCGATGCCCGGGCCATCGCCGATGCCGACGCAGCCCGGGCTGCGGGCCTTAACGTCTGGCGTGTCGGTGAGGGCTGAGTGGCACGGCGCAACCTGATCACCGGCGGGGCCGGTTTCCTGGGATCCCATCTGGTGGACCGGCTGATGGAGGCCGATGAAGAAGTCATCTGCCTTGACAACTACTACACGGGTCGCAAGGAAAACATCCGTCAGTGGCTGGGTCATCCCAACTTCGAACTGATCCGCCATGACGTCACCGATCCGATCCGGCTGGAGGTGGATCGCATCTGGCATCTGGCCTGTCCTGCCTCGCCGGTGCACTACCAGTTCAACCCGATCAAGACGGCCAAGACGAGCTTCCTCGGCACCTACAACATGCTCGGCCTGGCACGGCGGGTGGGGGCCCGGCTGCTGCTTGCCAGCACCAGCGAGGTGTACGGCGACCCTGAGGTCCATCCCCAGCCGGAGAGCTACCGGGGCTGTGTGAACACCATCGGCATCCGCTCCTGCTACGACGAGGGAAAGCGGATCGCCGAAACCCTCTGCTTCGACTACCAGCGGATGCACAGCACGGAGATCCGCGTGATGCGGATCTTCAACACCTACGGCCCCCGCATGCTCCCCGATGACGGCCGGGTGGTGAGCAACTTCATCGTGCAGGCCCTGCAGGGGCACCCCCTCACCCTCTACGGCGACGGCAGCCAGACCCGCTCCTTCTGCTACGTGGATGATCTGATCGAGGGCATGATCCGGCTGATGAACGGCGATCACACCGGCCCGATCAACATCGGCAATCCCGGGGAGTTCACCATCCGCCAGCTGGCCGAACGGGTGCGGGACCGCATCCAGCCCGACCTGGCGCTCACCACCCAGCCCCTGCCCCAGGACGACCCCCTGCAGCGCCAGCCGGTGATCGATCTCGCCAGGGACGTGCTGGGCTGGGAACCGAAGGTGAGCCTGGAGGAGGGCCTGGAGCCCACCATCGCTTACTTCCGCGAGCGCCTTCAGGCCGGTCGATGAGCGCCGCCATCCTCGTCACCGGCGCCGCCGGCTTCATCGGCGCGGCCGTGGCCGAACAGCTCCTCGCCCGTGGCGAACGGGTGATCGGCCTCGACAACCTCAACGCCTACTACGACCCGGCCCTGAAGCGGGCACGGCTGGAGCGGCTGGAGGGCCTGGCGCCGCCGGGGGCCTTCCGGTTCCACCGCCTTGATCTGGTGGAGGGCGAAGCGGTGGCGGCCCTGTTCGCCGCCGAACGGCCTGCGGGGGTGATTCACCTCGCCGCGCAGGCCGGTGTGCGCTACTCGATCGAGAACCCCTCGGCCTACATCCAGAGCAACCTGGTGGGCTTCGGCCACATCCTTGAGGGCTGCCGCCACGGGGCCGTGCAGCATCTCGTCTATGCGTCGAGCAGTTCGGTCTACGGCGGCAACCGCCACATGCCGTTCTCGGAGCAGGATCCGGTGAACCACCCGGTGAGCCTGTACGCGGCCACCAAGAAGGCCAACGAACTGATGGCCCACACCTACAGCCACCTCTACGGGCTGCCGGCCACGGGACTGCGCTTCTTCACCGTCTACGGGCCCTGGGGCCGGCCCGACATGGCGCCGATGCTGTTCGCCCGGGCGATCCTGGCCGGTGAACCGATCCGGGTGTTCAACCAGGGCCACATGGAGCGGGACTTCACCTACATCGACGACATCGTGGAGGGGGTGATCCGCTGCCTCGACAAACCGGCCACGGCCGATCCCGCGTTCGATCCCCTCCATCCCGATCCCGCCACGGCGGCGGTGCCCCACCGGCTCTTCAACATCGGCAATTCCCAGCCGGTGCCCCTGCTGCACTTCATCGAACTGATGGAGCAGGCCCTCGGACGGCCGGCGATCCGCGACCTGCAGCCGATGCAGCCGGGCGACGTGCCCGCCACCGCCGCTGACACCACGGCCCTGGAGGCCTGGGTGGGCTTCCGGCCCTCCACCCCCATCGAGGTGGGCATCGGCCGCTTCGCTGCCTGGTACCGCACCTTCCACGGCGTCTGAACCGGGGCGCCACGCCTGCCGCGTCACTTCGCCATGCACACTGGGGAACCTGTGCGCGCCCGACCGCCTTGAAACCGCTCCAGAGCCTGCGGGGCATGGTTGACCTGCTGCCCGGTCAGACCCCCTTCTGGCAGCGGATCGAAGCCACCGCCAGGGATCACTTCCGCCGGGCCGCCGTCGAGGAGATCCGCACACCGCTGCTGGAGGCCACCGAGCTGTTCGCCCGCGGCATCGGCGAGGCCACCGATGTGGTGGGCAAGGAGATGTACAGCTTCGACGACCGGGGCGCCCGCAGCTGCACCCTGCGGCCCGAAGGCACGGCCTCGGTGGTGCGGGCCGCCATCCAGCACGGGCTCGTGGCCCAGGGGCCCCAGCGGCTCTGGTACGGCGGGCCGATGTTCCGCTACGAGCGGCCCCAGGCCGGGCGGCAGCGGCAGTTTCACCAGATCGGCCTGGAGTTCCTCGGCCACGCTGATCCCCGCAGCGATGTGGAGGCCATCGCCATCGCCTGGGATCTGCTGATGGATCTGGGGCTGGGGGGCCTGCGCCTTGAGCTCAATTCCCTCGGCAGCCCCGACGACCGGCTGCGCTATCGGGCCGAACTGGTGGCCTGGCTGGAGGCCCACCGGGAACGGCTGGATCCCGATTCCCAGCAGCGCATCGCCACCAACCCCCTGCGGGTGCTCGATTCCAAGAATCCCGACACCCAGGAGCTGCTGGCCGGAGCTCCCACCCTGGCCGACGCCCTGGACGGGGCCAGCCACGAGCGTTTCCTGCGGGTGCGCCAGGGCCTCGAGGCCCTGGCCATTCCCTTCGAGCTCAACCCCAGGCTGGTGCGCGGCCTCGATTACTACGGCCACACCGCCTTCGAGATCACCAGCAGCCAGCTGGGGGCGCAGGCGACGGTGTGCGGCGGTGGCCGCTACGACGGCCTGGTGGAGCAGCTGGGTGGCCCGCCCACCCCGGCGGTCGGCTGGGCCCTGGGCATGGAGCGGCTGGTGCTGCTGGTGCAGGCCAGCGGTGGCGAGCAGGGCAGCGCTCCACCGCCGGATCTCTATCTGGTCAGCCGCGGCGAAACGGCCGAAGCCCAGGCCCTCGCGCTGGCCCGCGGCTGGCGGAGGCAGGGTCTGGCGGTGGAGCTCGATCTCAGCGGCGCCGCCTATGGCAAGCAGTTCAAGCGGGCCGACCGCAGCGGCGCCCGCTGGGCGGCGGTGCTGGGGGAGGCGGAAACCAGCGAAGGGGTGGTGATCCTCAGGGATCTGCGCAGTGGCGACGCCGCGGCGGAGCAGCGCCTGGCCCCCGGGGCTGTCGCGGATGTGCTGGGGGCCGCCGATCGTCTCAATGGCTAGCCTCGACCTGCTCGATCTCTCGAACTGTGGGCGACGTGCAGGCCATGATCGAGCTGAGCAACCCGTGCCAGCCCGAACTCAAGCCACTGGAGGTGACGGCCCGGGCAGAGGGTGCTCAGGCCGAACCGACGCCCACATAGGCGCCGTAGAAGAACAGGCCGACCACGAAGATGACGGCCATGCCACCGGCGGTGGCGACCATCCAGAGGGGCAGAACCCCTTCGGTCCAGCGGCTCTTCCAGGCCACGGCCGGGCGGCCATCGGGCAGACGGTCGGGGATCCGGCCGTCGGGCATGGTGGATTTCTTGCCGCTCATGGGTGGGTCCTCCCGTCAGTTGAAGAAGTAGCTGGAAAACAGGATGCCGATGACGAACACGAACAGCAGACCCAGGTAGAGGCTGGTGCGGTTCAGTTCGACCGGCAGGTTGTTGGGGTTGGGATTGCGCTGCATGGAGGGTTCAGCGGCGGACGAACTGCATGGCGGCCAGGGCACCCAGGAAGAAGACCGTGGGGATGCCGAGGGCGTGAACGGAGAGCCAGCGCACCGTGAAGATCGGGTAGTTGCGCGGCGTGGTGGGGGCGGTGGACTGGGTCATGGTTCCTGGAGGCGCAGGTCGAGGCTGCTCTTGCCCTCGTACCGCTGGCTCACGACCGGAGCCTTGGTTTCCTGGGCCTGGAAGTAGGCATCCGGACGGGGCGTGCCGAAGGCGTCGTAGGCGAGGCCGGTGGACACGAACAGGAAGCCCGCCAGGAAGATGGCTGGCAGGGTCACCGCATGGATGACCCAGTAGCGGATGCTTGTGATGATTTCGAAGAACGGACGTTCCCCTGTGGAGCCGGCAGCCATAGCAACAAGCGTTCAGCCCGGCAATCCTAGGGGTCGGCCTGCGGCCGATGGGAGCGGTGCGGGGGGTTGGTTACAGAGGGATGCAGTTGGACCGGGCCCCGGGGCTCAGCCCACCCAGCGCAGCAGCACGCCCCGCTCGCCGAGCACGAAACCCTTGCCGTCCTGGGAGAAGACGATGCGGGAGAAGTTGGTGGGCTGCTCGCTGCCCACCGGATCCCTCTTCCAGCTGGCGCCGGCGTCGTCGCTCACCAGCAGGGTGCCGTTGCCGCCACCGGTCCAGATGGTGCCGCGGGGATCCCAGGCCATGTCGAGGTAGCCGTAGCCGTTGGTGATCGGGATCACGGGCTTGCTCCAGTCGCCGCTCTCTGTGCTTTCGGCGATGCTGAGATCGCCGTCGAAGCGCAGCTGGGCGCCGCGGGCCACCATCCAGAGGTGGCCGTCGGGCTGGAAGCCCATCGACTGGAGCCGCTGGCTGCTCACCCTCTGGTGCACGGCCCAGGCACTCTGGCCGGGCTCCCAGGTGGCGAAGAAATTGCCCAGGCTGCTGACGCTCACGTAGTCGCCTTCGGGGCTGCGGCGCAGGTCGCGGATGGCGCCGGCCGCATCGCCCACCAGGGCCTGCCAGTCGGAGCCGGCGTCGGTGGTGCGGTAAACAGCGCCCACGTTGGTGGCCAGCTCGGCGCTCTTCGGCCCCAGGGCCGTGACCAGGTAAGGCTCACCGGGCAGTTTGGTGTCGAGCAGCAGCCGGCTCCAGCTCTTGCCGGCGTCGTCGCTGTGAAGCAGCAGGCCGGGCTGGCCGACGATCCAGCCCTCGTTGCCCTGGAAGTCGATGCTGATCAGGCGGAAGTTCTCCTCCTCGGGCAGATCCAGGGAGCGGGCCTCCCAGCTGGCGCCGCCGTCGTCGGTTTCCATGATCAGCCGGTTGCTGCCCACCAGGAAGCCGTGGGTGGCACTGGTGAAGGCCACATCGAGGGGGTTGGAGCGGGTGTCCAGGGGGACCTCCTGCCAGGGGCTGGCCGCCGCCGTGGGCAGGCCGGTGGTGACGCAGCCCGAGAGCCCGAGGGCGAGCACCAGGGAGAGCGCCAGGGTGAGCAGGGGGCGCAGGAAGGCCGGCAGGGCAGGGCGGGGCGCAGACATCAACGCAGGGAGTAGAGGGAGAGGAAGAAGGCGAACGCCAGGGCGAAACCGCCGAAGATCAGCACGTTCTTCTGGCCGGGGGTGAGGCGGTTCACCCCCAGACCGAAGTTGAGGTTCTCCTCGAAGCCGCTGGGCTTGTTGCGGGGGCCGATGTCCTTGAAGGCCCCCACCCGGCTGCGGCAGACGGGGCAGCGGAAGCCCACCGGATCCAGTTCCACGAAGGGGGTGCCGGGCGGGATCGCCAGCTTCTTCACCCCCTCGCCCGGGTCGTAGACGAAGCCGCAGCTGCGGCACTCGAAGCGGTGGCTGGCCGGGTCGTCCTCGACGGCGGCTGCCGCAGGGGGCTCAGGGGTTTCCTTGGGCTCCTCGATGAGCGGTTCACTGGGCGGTTCCGTGCTCATCCCTTGCCTCGCCGTGCCAGGGAACTCTATCGACGGCGGTGCCGCCGGTCGTCGCGGCCACCCCCTGCGCCCGGAGACAGGTGGCAGAATGCGCGCCTGGTTGGCTCTGCCGCATGTTCGTGCTCTCCGGCTACGACTCCTTTCTGGGGTTCCTGCTGATTTCGGCGGCGGTGCCGGTGCTGGCGCTGGTGGCCAACAAGCTGCTGGCCCCCAAGAGCCGTGCAGGGGAGCGCCAGCTCACCTATGAGTCGGGGATGGAGCCGATCGGCGGCGCCTGGATCCAGTTCAACATCCGCTATTACATGTTTGCGCTGGTCTTCGTCATCTTCGACGTCGAGACCGTGTTCCTCTACCCCTGGGCGGTGGCGTTCCACCGACTGGGGCTGCTGGCCTTCATCGAGGCCCTGATCTTCATCTCCATCCTGGTGCTGGCCCTGGCGTATGCCTGGCGCAAGGGCGCCCTCGAGTGGAGCTGACCGGACCCCCACCATGACCCTCACCCCCACCCCTGACTCGCTGTCCGCCGCCGCCCTGCGCGACCTGCGCGAGGCCAGCTGCGGCCCCGTGGGCGCCCCCGGCGTCACGGCTGATCTCTCTGAGAACATCATTCTCACCAGCCTCGACGACCTGCACAACTGGGCGCGGCTGAGCAGCCTCTGGCCCCTGCTCTACGGCACGGCCTGCTGCTTCATCGAGTTCGCAGCGTTGATCGGCTCCCGCTTCGACTTCGACCGCTTCGGCCTGGTGCCCCGTTCCAGCCCGCGGCAGGCCGACCTGATCATCGTGGCCGGCACCGTCACGATGAAGATGGCGCCGGCCCTGGTGCGGCTCTATGAGCAGATGCCTGAGCCGAAGTACGTGATCGCCATGGGAGCCTGCACCATCACCGGCGGCATGTTCTCCGCCGACTCCACCACGGCGGTGCGGGGTGTCGACAAGCTGATCCCGGTGGATCTCTACCTGCCCGGCTGCCCGCCGCGGCCGGAAGCGATCTTCGACGCGGTGATCAAGCTGCGCAAGAAGGTGGGCAACGAAACCTTCGCCGAGCGCGGCAATCTGCGTCCCACCCACCGCTACTGCACGATCCCGCACCAGATGAAGCGGGTGGAGCCGATCGTCACCGGCGCCTACCTGCGCGCTGAAACCCAGCAGGCCGCTCTGGCCGCCGCCGCCGGCCTGCCGATGGCTGCCGGCACCCAGGCCGAAGCCGTTTCCGCCCCCACCGCCCCCAGCACCGATGCCTGAGGAGACTCCCGCCACCACGGCCGCCGGCGCCATCGAAGGGCCTGCGCCCGGCCCCGTGGCCACCTGGCTCACCGGCCAGGGTTTCGATGCCACCGATCTCGGCCCCGACCATGAGGGCGTGGAGATGCTGGGGGTCGAAGCGGCCGCCCTGCCCCTTGTCGCCACGGCCCTCAAGGCCGCCGGCTTCGACTACCTCCAGTGCCAGGGCGGCTACGACGAAGGTCCCGGCGGCCGGCTGGTGAGCTTCTACCACCTGGTGAAGATGGCCACGATGGTGGATCAGCTGGCGGCCCTGGCCGACGGCAACGGTCCCCTGCCGGCGGAGGCTCATCCGGAGGAGGTGCGCCTGAAGGTGTTCCTGCCTCGCGACGGGGCCCTCAGCATCCCCAGCCTCTACGGTCTGTTCCGTGGCGCTGACTGGCAGGAGCGGGAAACCTTCGACATGTTCGGCATCAGCTTCGAGGGCCATCCCCATCCCAAGCGGCTGCTGATGCCGGAGGACTGGAAGGGGTATCCGCTGCGGAAGGATTATGTGCAGCCGGACTTTTATGAGATGCAGGATGCGTATTAAAGGCCTGATTTGCGGTATTCCTGTATCATTTCTCTCAGGCTATTGAGAACGGAAGCCGCCAGCCTGAAGCAATGCGGATTCCAGCCAGTCTTTGTCAGCAGGGCCAACCTGCACTCAAGAATGGCATGAAGTCTGATCAAACGATTGGCATCAATAGCTGATGTTGTATTCGCTGAGTGCACTCTGTAACCCGTGAGGGCAAGATCAAGATAAAGAAACCGTCCTTTTCCAGCCAGCAGACACCAGCACAACAAGTCCTCGTATTGATGGGGACGATAGGGAATCGCAAAGTTGATGCATTTGATGACTCGCGCCCTCACCATCACTGATGAGGTATTGATGTAGTTGTTGACGAGATATTCCTTGTGCCTCCTTAGTGAATAAGGGCCTCTTGGATTGTGGCGGAAGTAGCCTTCGAAGCTCTCTGCCCGGTTCCGATCACCGATCACGGTGATGGCTGAGTGGCACAGCACCACATCGGGGTGGGCGTTCAATGCCCTGACCTGGGTTTCAAGCTTTTCGGGATAGAAGGTGTCATCCCCGTCGAGAAAAGCCACATGGTCTCCGGTCGCAGCGCGTACGCCCCTTTGTCTGGTGGCACTGGGGCCGAGGTTGGCATGGTGCGGATGGCTGAGGAGTTCAAGGGATGGGAAGTGATCGGCTTTCAGCCTTTGCAGCTCTTTCCATGTTCCATCCGTGGAACCATCATCAACGGCGATCACCTGGTGAGGAGCAAGGGTCTGGTGGAAGGCCGATGTGATCGTCTCTTCAATGAACGGTCTGCAGTTGAAACAGGGGATCACGATGCTGACGCGATCGCCTCTGGTGGGATGATCAGCCATCGGCCAGCAGTTCGATCAATGCCGAACGCAGTCGCTCAGGGGTGTGTTGCTCCGCGAAGGCCTGCCAGCCGCTGTTTGTTTCGGCCTGATCGAGATAGGGATCCTGGATCATCCGGTGCAGTGTTCCGGCAATGGTATCCACATCGCCTTCCGGAGCGACTTCCCCGAGAGAATACTGTTTGGCGAGATCAGCCATCAGATGGCCATCGCTCACGAGGATGGGCTTCTTCAGCAGAGCAGCCTTGGTCATGATGTTGCTGGTGTTGGGGAAATCGCTGTAGGCCGCATAGATCACATCTGAAATCTGAATCATCTGATTCAGGCAGGCTTCACTGGAGAGGCGCTGGAGGTGACAGTAGAGGTTCGGTGCATCTTCCCAGGAACGTTGCAGTGCCATTCGGGTCGGTGTGTCGATCTCTCCCCAGTAGATTTCTCCACCCAGAAAGAAGAAGGCCTCCTTCAGTTCAGAGCGCTGCAGGGCGGCGGTGAACTCCACCAGTCCCTTGGTCCGCTGCAGGTGCCCCACCAGGGAGATGATGCGCCGATTTCCGGCCATGGCTTTCACCTTGGCGGGCAGGCCACTGGGGGGCTCCAGCTGAAGATCAGTGAAATCCGGGAAAGCCACCACCCGCTTGTCGGGGCCTGCGAGGGACTGAAGCGCGGGGATGATCCACGGGTCGGCAACGGCGATTCCCCTGCAGGAAGGAAGGGGCACGAAACGCTCCGGACAGGAGAGGCCCCCCGTGTAGGGGATGGCTTTGCCTGGCATTCGGAAGGGGCGGGAGTTGTAGTACAGGCCGGTCCAGGGGAATCCGAACTGGTGCTGGGCGTGGCGGAAATCGCGGAAGTCGTCGTCGTACATCCAGGCGAAGAACACCTGATCGATCTTCTTTCCATGCTGCTTCTGCCAGCGGCGGAGCTGTTTGCCGATGATGCCGAAGTGTCGGTTCGCCCTGACGAGTCGGTTGACTCGCCTGTTCGGGCCGCGCCCAATGGGCACCAGGTGGACGGGTTGGGGTTGGCAAATCCTTTCTCTATAGCCCCTCCCTTTGGCCGGCTCAGCTAGGTTCAACGTCTCGTTAAGTCTTTCCTGGAAATCCTTTGGCTGGTTGCAGAGAGGTATAACGCGAGCTCCCAACTCAGCTAGGGCGAGAGCGAGGCGAATGGCATACATGGGGTGGTGACCCATCCAATGCCATTCGATCAAGGCTATGGTTTTTCCGTCGAGAGCTTCTGAATGCTGATGAGAAGAGATGAATGTTGAGGGTTTAGGTCTTAGAGTGTTATCCACGAGCTAAGAATGAAAGGGAGATCGCATTCTTTGCCACTGATGAACTTCATCATTCCATCGTATTTCTCGATAGCCTGCAGCGTTGATCAGGTTTTTCACAGATGGAAAAGAGATCAAAAGATTTGCAAGACATAGCATTCTGGTGAGTGTGTTATTTCGCAGAAGCGATAGCAGTCGGAACGTTTTCGCACATCTCAATGTTTTTCGGTCAATTCGATCCTCCATTGTTGCTATGGCCTTGAGCGCTTCGATATGACACTCTTCCTTGTTCATCAAAGCCCTGTTCTCGCCTGTGTTCCTCCATCCACCTAGGAGTGCATCTACATGGTAAAGGTCTGCATAAAGAAAGAATCGTGACCAAAGCTCCACGTCTACCATTAGCTTATAGTCGGGGTTGATCTGAGAGCCTGCTTTCCTCCAAAGATTTCTGCTCCAGAAAACTGATTCCTGTTGTATCCAATGGTAGTTCCATGTGAGATAACTATAGATATTCTTTGGGTTTCTCATGGGATGAACCATCACGCCGCCCTTTGTCCAGAAGCCATTCCATCCCTGGATCCATTCGACATCCTCAAATTCCATGAAGATATCAGCCACGGTGCTAAGAGTCCACGGTGTCTGCATATCGTCACTATTGAGCCAGCAGAGAATATCTCCAGAGCAACGACTGAATCCCTTGTTGAGAGCATCGGCGTGGCCAGAGTCTGGTTCGCTGATCCAGTAAGAAAGACTTGACTGGTGAGCTTGGATAATCTCCACTGACCCATCTGTGCTGCCTCCATCAATTACGATGTATTCCAGATTTGGATACTTCTGATTGAGGACTGAGGAAAGACACGCTTCTAGATAGGGTGCTTGGTTGAAGGAAGGAGTGACAACCGATATCTTTGGGACGTTTGTGAGTCTCATTAACTACCTCTCATGTTTGATGCCAAGGTCATTCGGTAGACATTGGCATAGAGGGACGCAATTCTTGCAGGGGCCCAGAGCAACTCGGCACGGCTCCTTGCCTGTTCACCAAGTCTACGGGTGCGATCGGGATCGGCAAGAACCCAGGCGATTTCCTGGCGGAGTGAGGCCACTTCAAAGGGCTTCGCAAAGGCGCCAGTGATGCGATCATCAATGATGTCCTGGAGGCCGGATGTGCGAAAGGCCACCACCGGAGTGCCGCAGGCGTGAGCTTCGATAGCAATATTAGGAAGATTGTCCAATCTTGAAGGCACCACAACGGCATCGGCAGCCGAATAGTACATACTGAGTTTTGCATCATTGCTAATGTGCCCGGGATTATGAATAGGAAAGCCGAGCTTCATGGCTTCCCCAGCTTGACCCTCCTCACCCAGCACGATCAGCTGCAATTCTGACAGGTCGTGGAGTTCGGAATCGCTTCTGCGGTAAGCCAGCGCAGCCAGCAACAAATCAAATCCTTTGCGCGAATCTGAGATACCCCCGACGGCACCGAAGAGTAGCAGCGGGACATTCTGTGGCAGCCCAAGCTGATCCCGGGCATACTTTGGATCAAAGGGTTTGAACGTGTTGAGATCAATGGGGGTTGGAATGACTTCAACTGGCCATTCCTGCATCAGTGCACTGCGCCGCACACAATCGGCCATCCAGTGGCTTGGGCAAACGATCTGGAGTGGCTGTTGCCATGCTTTGCGCTTGCGATTCCAGGTTCTGCGATTCAAGTCTGCCCCCCGTTCATGGGAGAGCCGATTGAAATTTGTGTACCCGAATATGAATCGTTCATCCACAGCCGGTGGAGGCATCACATAGTGCTCAGCTCCGCAGAAGGCCCATTGGTCGTGCAGGGTCCACACGATGGGCTTGCGAAGACAGCCGATCTCCTCCACGGAAAGGGTAGGAACGTGACCTTGCCACTGCCCAACCCACTGCAGGTGTAGCAAGTCAGCATCGGAGGCGTTGAGTTCTTCAGCCCATCCGCTTCTGCGCAGGGCTGGCGAGTGGAGCACCGGGTTATTAGTGCGGAAGCTACTGTTCCGCATTCTGGCAATACCCAGTCGGATGCGATCATTGAAGCGATCCCATTCCCTTATAGGGCTTACTAACACCGTCGGGTCGTTTGAGTGTTTTACAAACACTTGCATGCGCGACTTGATGTCATGGTCTTTACTGTGATCGACCAAGCATCGGTGAATGCGGTAAGCGGCCCTTGCTGCTCCTCCCGAGGTGTCGTAGGGATTAACGACGAGTATGTTCAAGAATCCTCATGAAGTTTGGGCCTCGTCCTGCAGGGTGGGCGAATGTCGGCTGTTGCCGTTCTTGAAGCGACAACTCATACCCTATCATCTCTGCTGGTTTGCACATACATCGATTAAAGGCCTTTTTGAGGTCTTCCGTTGCCGTCTCGATATCCAGAGAGGTGAGAAAGGAAGCCCAGCCTTTCGGCTTGATTGGAAGGTTTCTCTTTTTACATCTACGAAGCCACAGATCTCTAGAATAGGAGTGCAATTGCTCGAAATCCCAGAGCCGGTGATGCAGTGCTCCCACGGTGGAAAGGCTGACATTCTGGTTGACGGATGGGTGGGGCAGCGTGCGGAGAAGCCATGAGTGCCAAGCCTTCTGCAGGCTGTATCGCCATGCCATGCGGCTATTTCTGTGTTTCAAAACCCAGCGTAACCAATGGAATACTGATGAACTCTCAGTCACCTTTTCATACATGCCGACGAATTCAGCGTAGTGAGAAAAAGATGAAAGTTCTTTCCGACTTCTCTCTTAAAGAAAGGCCCGCCTCTTTTCATGGTTGGTCGGATCCTTGTTGTACTTTTCATGGACTTTGCCAAGCTCGCCTCCAGGTTCTCTACGCACACACTGGTCGATACTCTCAAGTACGAGAAGCTCTGCCTTCTCGCTCTCTCTCTGAACGGTGGCGTAGGTATTCCCAGCAAATATTTTCAAAGTTTGGCAGAACTAGCCGAGGGGTTTCCCCCGGTTTCAGATCGAGATGGCACTCTCTCAAGAATGCCGGCACCTTCGGGCCTGGTACGTGCTCAAGCAGGTGAGATGATTATCCCAAGTCTGCTGATTGGTCAGCACAGGGAAGCCTCTTCAGCAAGTCTGCCCTGATTAGCGCGGGATCATCCGAGTTGTAGTCCACGTTCAACCAGCCTGGCTGATTGACATATACAGCTCCACAACCAAGATTGATACTGATTGTCATCGATCTTCTATGCTATGGGGGGTTCTCTCGAGAGACTTTCTAGCTAGCGTTCTGAATCTCTTCGGGATGGTGGAGAGCAGCCGTGCACGAACTGTTGCCCGCCAATGGTTTCGATGGCTTTGCTCCTGCGGAGGCCTATTTTCATCAGCATCCTGATAACAAAAAACTGTCTTAAAAGTTGAGCGATCCGCCATCGAATTACGCAGGATCCAGCATGGGTGGACGATTTCACCGAGACTCCTATCGATCTTGGTTGAATACTGCTCTGTTTTGGTGTGGGTGGCATCAGCTCCGTAGCCTATATTCTCGACCAGATTCTGGTTGGGAAGAGCTATCAAGCCACCATTAGCGAAGACGGTGTAGCACCACTGGTAATCCCATGTGTCGGGCTCTCCCTCATTCCGGAGCAGGTCCCACGTGTTGCTCCAAAACGCTTTCTCAGTTGGGTCAGTAAAAATGGTTTCCATGAGGTCGGACTTCTTCAGAGCGGGCCAGCTTTTCAGCTCACTGTCGTAATGCTTCCAGCACCTTCGCCATGAAGCCCAACCCCAGCAGTGCGGGTAGCGGCTGAAATAGTAACTCCCGTCTCCCCGCCACGTTCCACCTTGGAAATTGCTTCCGGCGATTCCCCAAATTCTGCTATCATCTCGATATCGTTCAAGAAGTTCAGAACAAAAAGGAAGAAATTCTTGGCTGGGTCGGCAGTCGTCTTCTAGGATGATCCCCTCTTCCACATTGCTAAAAAACCAACTTACAGCATCACTCACTCCGATTCTGCAGCCTTGATTGGCTTTGCTATATCTCTTCTCGATCGTACATGGCCAATTGATTTCAGATCTGCAAACCTCTTTAACTGCTTCAACAAGTTCAATGTCTTCGGCGTGATCTGGCCGCGGCCCGTCACAAGCAACAAAGACGTGGCTAGGTCTCATCGGCCTGATTGATTCAATTACTCGTTGGGTCTGTTGAGGCCTGCGCCAGGCGATTAACAGGATTGGCGTGTTGAAAGACATGTTAGTGGGCCACCGTTATATCAGGATGGTAGCAGGTTTCTCGGAATATGCTTGCTTCGATCTTATCTCCTTGTTCTTCTTTCGACCTCTGCATTGAGTTGGGTGCCCCATTGGTATTGCGAGGAATTCTGGATCTGCTGGCACATTCGCTTTTTCTAGCCCACCTTACTCATTATCCCACTATTGCTGCTTTGCCTCCATGTGGCTTAATGACCTCTGTCTGACCCCTATGCAAAACTTGTCCAGACTATGGCAAGAAGTCCCTGCAGTCGGATCTAACCCTTTGCCGCTTTACCCCCGAATTGCTTCCGTACGGATTACCTGCTGGTTGAATCTCGTCAATGACCTTTAAGATTCTATTGCTCTCCTCGGCGCTGTGCTAATTATCTTTCTTGTCTGAATTTCTTGGAGTGCAGGGTCTACAGCTGTGGATAGCTTCCCATTAGCCTTCTGCCTGCAACCTCTCAACAGCATTGTAGTTCCCATCCAACGGTAACTTCCTGCTCTAGGGCAATCAACCAATTCTCCCAGCTCTGGATTGGCTGTGGATGAGGGCTTGGCCTCTGATGATCTGTGAAATACCCATCGGCGTGTTTTAAGTGGCGTAGCAGTTTCGAAAGGTTTGGCTCCAAAGGCATCTAGCTGTATGATAATGCGGCGAACGTATTCTCAGCCTTTGTCCAAAGTGGCCTTACTCTACGGCGTATGTTGAGCCCTCTTTCCGGATCAGCTGATGTTGAGCTCTTACATGAAGTAGATGCGGCTTTAATCTCCAAGCGATGGAGAGATGAGCTTGGTATTCACTGGGAGCCTGCTGACAACATGGATCGCATTCAATATTGGCGGGATCATACAACAGGTTTACTATTCTACTCGCCGCCTGAAGCGGCTGGCGAGGCCGATATCTATCTTCAGCTGCAGAGACTGCCTTGGTATTATATGTCTGAAAAATGGGAGTTCACGAGCGCGTTGAGAATTCTTGCTGGTCATCAAAGCCAGCAACAGCTGCTTGAAGTTGGTATCGGTAAAGGTAGTTTCTTGCAAAAAGCGAAACTTCAAGGCTTGGACGTTTCTGGCGTGGAGCTCAACCCAGATGCGGCTGCTTCTGCGAGGCGGCTCGGCTTTACCATCCATGAGATGAGTCTTCATGATTTAGCTACAGCATACCCATCATGTTGGGATGTCGTCTGCGCGTTTCAAGTCATTGAGCATCTTCCAAGCCCAAGAGAGTTCCTCGAAGATGCCGTCAGATTGCTGAGACCCGGAGGCTTGCTCCTTCTTTCAGTTCCTAATGCTGAAATTTCTTGCCAGCTTGACCCTTGCCGTGAGGTACTGCTGGATCAGCCCCCTCATCATATGAGTCACTGGGACAACGCAGTTTTTCAAAGCCTGGAGAAACTCTTTCCCCTTAAGATCCTCGAAAGTGCTTACGAACCCCTGGCCCCATATCATGTTGACTGGTTTGTAGACTCTTGGGCGAAGCTGCCTCGGCCTCGTACTCCCAGGATGTTCATAAAAGTGATGCTGAGTCGCCATTTCTCATCTTCCTTTCGGTTTGCACTATCCGCAGGAATGAGGCGCTTTGTCCGAGGGCATACTTTGCTTGCCTGCCTCGAGAAGCAGGCCTAAAATCTCTATCCGCAAACTGCCAATCTTCTGTCATGAGAATATGTGACGGTAAGCCAACGTCACCTCGTTTCAGCTGCTTAAGTGCTGGTTCTGATCTTGCTCATACTATATTCTTCTCTTATCCTGCCGCTTGGGCTAAGAAAATGAATTCTTGCCGAAAGAGACTGTTTGGTCCTCGCATCATTACACGGCTACGAGTATTGACGGCGGTGTTGCGTATGATGCCATTCTTTCTTAGGCTTGCCATTCTGAAGGCCCAAGAAAGCGAGTATCACATTGATGATTATGCTCGTACCTATGGAAGCCTTAAAAATCGAGACTATCATCAGTTTCTTCTTCGTGTAGGACTGCGGGGCCTTGGCATTCTTAATTATAAAAACCCAATTGATTCTGGTGAGCTGGGCTTTCTTTCTGGATTCTTGAGAGAATACGATAGTGACGGCTGGCTGGTTGTTGACGTTGGCGCAAATGCTGGTGACTTTGCCTCCTGGGTATTATGTTCCTCCAGGTCCATTAGAGTCATTTCGTATGAGCCTAGCCCATCGTCATGCGCTAAGTGCAAGATAAACCTGACACCATATTCTGATAGATGGTCGTTGGTTGAAAAAGCCATTGGTGATAGCGTGGAGGCAGCAACTCTGTGGGATTATTCGATAGATGCAGGAAGTGTCCATGCAAGCATGTATAGAGATGTCATTGAGAAGATACATGGTTCTGCGGCCGCTCCCATTGCCATCCAGCAATCCACACTTGACCAGGAGCTAATCACGACGGGAATGAAGATCTGCTTGTTGAAGTATGACATCGAGGGCCATGAGCTTAAGGCGCTTCAGGGGTCAAGGAAATTAATTGGCCTTCACAAGCCCCCGGCTATTCTGATTGAATTCAATGAGATGAATGCATTGTCGGGCTCATCTTTCTTTATGATCTCAAAAGAAATCGGCCCCAACTATCTTCCGTATCGATTGCTTCCGGGTGGAGAGCTCCTGCCTCTCGCCGGCTTGCCATTGGTAATGACTGAACTATACGCTTTTCAGAATATTGTCTTTTTGCTTCATCGCGACTTCGCGTGAAACTCTTATCTCGTTTGGTTCCCTAAGAAGGAGGTTGGAGTTGTCGGTGTCGAATCCGTCACGGATGACTGAGCCAGCCCCGTCGGCTCAATCCCTCTTGTGCCTCCGAAAGTACCGAATCACCTCCTTCGCCACACTCCGCGGCTCATGCCGCAGGGTGGCACTGGGCCGGGCCCCCTGCAGCGGCGCCAGGATCACCTCATAGCCCTGCTGGCGCAGCTGGACGGTGTCGCAGGTGACGGGTTCGGCGCCGCGCATTCGGTAGAGGTCCAGCAGGCTGGAATCGGCCAGGTCTTCCTGGGCCAGCACGGCAGTGAACAGGCGTTGCTCGATGCCGAGGCTGGCGAGCTGGGCTTCGATCGCCCGCAGGTGGCCGCCCACGTCGAGGCCGTCGGTTTCGCCGGGCTGGGTCATCAGGTTGCAGATGTAGAGCCGCGGCGCCTTGCTGGCGCTGATGGCGCTCACCAGTTCTGGCACCAGCAGATTCGGCAGCAGGGAGGTGTAGAGGCTCCCGGGGCCCAGCACGATCAGATCCGCATGGGCGATCGCCTCCAGCGCGCGTGGCAGCGCCGGCGGTCGCTCCGGCGTGCAGCCCAGGCGCACGATCGGGCAGGGGGCGTGGCCGATCTGGGATTCCCCTTCGATCCGTTCGCCGTTCTCCAGTTCGGCCCATAGCCGCACGTCGGCGTTGGTGGCGGGCACCACCTGGCCCTGCACCGCCAGCACCCGGCTGCTGGCGATGATCGCCGATTCCAGGCTGCCGGTGATGGCGGTGAGGGCGCTCAGAAACAGGTTGCCGAAGCTGTGACCCTCCAGCCCGCTGCCGGCCTTGAATCGGTACTGGAACAGGCGGGTGAGCAGGGGCTCCTCGCGGGCCAGGGCCGCCAGGCAGTTGCGGATGTCGCCCGGGGGCTGCACCCCCAGCTCCCGCCGCAGCACGCCGCTGCTGCCGCCGTCGTCGGCCACGGTCACGATGGCGGTGAGGTTGCTGCTGTAGCGCTTCAGGCCGCTCAGCAGCGTCGCCAGGCCCGTGCCGCCGCCGATGGCCACGACGTTGGGCCCCCGGTTCAGGCGCCGCTGGGCCAGCAGGGCATCCACCAGGAGCGTGTCCTTCTCCGGCGCCAGGGCCTGCTGGATCGCCCCGAAGCTGCGGCTCTGGCCCAGCCAGACCAGGCCGGCGCCGATCAGCAGCACCAACGGTCCGGTGATGCCCCGGGGCATCACCTGGGTGAGGCGGTTCAGGCCCCAGCGGATCGTCTCCAGGGTCCAGTAGATCGGCTGCAGGTCGGCCCACACCGCTGCCCCCAGCAGGGCGATCACCAGCCCCAGGCCCGAGGTGATCATCCAGCGCTTCACCACCAGCCCCGGCTGCAGCCAGCGGGCCGCCCGCCGCGAGCGGCTCATCAGATCCTGCTGACGCAGATCCCCCCGGCCCACCCAGCGGGGGCGGCCGGGGCGGGGGACGCCTCGGCGACGCCGTGCGTTCGCAGCGGGGCCTCGAACGGTCAAGGGCAGGGCGTCGCGACGCGGCAGATACCACCCGAACTGTACGGATGAAAAGTCCGCCCTGACCCGCCAGGATGGGCGCCCGGCCCCCGGGGCCTGTTCGCGACGCTTCCTTGGCTTCCAGCCCCTCCACCCTGCCGGCCCCTGTCTCCGCAACCCCGGTGGCCGAGATGGAGAACGTCGGTATGCGCTGGGGATCCAACCGGGTTCTTGACGGCATCGATCTCAGCCTTCGCCCCGGCGAGCGACTGGTGGTGGTGGGGCCGTCCGGGTCGGGAAAGTCCACCGTGCTGCGCCTGCTGGCGGGCCTGCAGCTGCCCACCTCCGGCCTGGTGCGCATCCACGGCGAAGCCCAGACCTACCTGCGCCTGGATCAGCGTCACCCCCCGGACGTGCGCATGGTGTTCCAGAACCCCGCCCTGCTGGCCTCCCTCACCGTGCGGGAGAACGTGGGCTTCCTGCTCTACCGCTTCAGCCGCCTGGGGGAGCGGGAGATCGCCGAGCGGGTGGATCAGGCCCTGCAGGCCGTGGGCCTGGCGGGCATCGAGGAGCAGATGCCCGGCGAGCTCAGCGGCGGCATGCAGAAGCGGGTCAGCTTCGCCCGCGCCCTGATCGAAGACCCCACCGCCCCACCCTCCCGCAAGCCCCTGCTGCTGTTCGATGAGCCCACCGCCGGCCTGGATCCGGTGGCCTGCACCCGCATCGAAGACCTGATCGTGCGCACCTCCGAGCTGGTGCAGGCCTCCTCCCTGGTGGTGAGCCACGTGATGAGCACGATCGACCGCTGCGCCGAGCAGGTGGCCCTCCTCTACGACGGCCGTTTCCAGTGGACCGGCTCGGTGGAGGACTTCCGCGCCAGCGACAATCCCTATGTGGTTCAGTTCCGGAGCGGTAGTCTGCACGGACCGATGCAGCCGGCCGAGAACTGAGCCCATGCGCCGGAGTGTTCGTGAAGCCCTGGTTGGATTCTCCCTGCTCGCCGCCATCGCCAGCGGCCTGGGCCTGTGGTTCTGGCTGCGCGGCATCTCCCTGAGCCGCAACACCTGGACCATCCGGGCCTCCTTCGCCGATGCCGCCGGCCTGGCGGAGCGCTCGCCGGTCAGCTATCGCGGCGTGCTGGTGGGCAATGTACGCAAGATCAGGGTCACCGACTCCGCGGTTGTCGCCGATCTCGAGATCACCGACCCGCGCCTGCGCCTGGCCCGGCCCCTGGTGGCCAGGGTCGCTGCCGCCTCCCTGCTGGGGGGTGATGCCCAGGTGTCGCTGCTGGCCGGCGGCGGCCCCCTGCCGGCCAGCCTGCCCGGCCCCCGGGAGCCGGGCTGCAACGACAGCCGCATGGTCTGCGACGGCGGCAAGGTGAGCGGCATCGCCGCCGCCAACCTCGACACCGTCACCCAGACGGTGCAGAACCTGCTTGAACAGGCCGAACGCGAACAGCTGGTGACCCAGATGGTGGCGGCCACCGCCGCCTTCGCCAAGACGGCCAAGGAAACCGAGAAGCTCACCAAGAGCGGCGAGGTGTTCCTGAGCGACGCCCAGAAGCTGGTGCTCAATCTGAACCGCTCGGTGGGCAAGGTGGATCCCATCCTCAGCAACCTCAACCTCGCCAGCGCTGACGCGGCCAAGGCCAGCAAGCACGTCAGCAACCTCGCCGCGGCCCTCGACAACCCCAGGACCCTCGCCGACCTTCAGGCCACCCTGGCCAACGCCAAGCAGCTCACCGATCGCTGGTCGGCCGTAGGCGGGGATATGAGCAAGCTCACCGGCGACCCGAAGTTCCTCGACGGCATCCGCAGCGTCTCGATCGGCCTCGGCAAGTTCTTCGAGGAGCTCTACCCCGCCAGGGTCGACGCTGCCCGCGATCGGCAGGCCCGCCAGGAGGCGCGGCGGAAGGAGGCCGAGGCGGCCCGCCAGGCGGCCCAGGACCGGCTCGCCCCCACCGTCAGAAACCGTTGATCGCCTCCATGGCGATGGCGGCGATGGCCTGGTCGCTCGCCTTCGGCAACTGCACATAACGGCCGCCGGCCGCCTCGGCCAGCTCCTTGCCCATGCCGCTGCCGATGAACTTGCGCTCGGTGTCGATCACCAGCAGCTTCAGGCCCAGGGCCCGGTACCGGCCTGCCACCTGGCGCAGCTCCTCCTTGAGATCCACCGGCTCCTCCCCCTCCAGCACCGGCTGGCCCAGGGATCGGCTCAGGGGCACGTTGCCGCGGCCATCGGTGATCGCCACCACCACCACCTGGCCCAGGTCGCCGGTGGCCAGGGCGTTGGCCCCCACCCGGGCGGCCTGGGTGAGGCCGTGGGCCAGGGGCGATCCGCCGCCGCAGGGCATCGATTCCAGCCGCCGGCGGGCGGCGGTGATCGAGCGGGTGGGGGGCAGCAGCACTTCGGCCTGCTCGCCGCGGAAGGGGATCAGGGCCACCTCGTCGCGGTTTTCGTAGGCCTCGGTGAGCAGCCGGATCACGGCCCCCTTGGCGCTCTGCATGCGGTTGAGGGCCATTGAGCCGCTGGCATCCACCAGGAAGATCACCAGGGCCCCCGCCTTGCGCTGCAGCTGCTTGGCCCGCAGGTCGCCCTCCTCCACGATCACCCGCCGGTGGGGCTCCCGGGCCCGCCGGGCCTTCTGATACGGCGCCGCGGCCCGCAGGGTGGCATCCACGGCGATGCGGCGCACGGGACCGCGGGGCAGCATCGGTTTCACGTAGCGGCCGCGGCTGTCGCTGAACACCACCGCCCGGCTGCCGCTGCCGCCGCTCTTGGCCTTGGCCGAGGCGAACAGCAGCAGGTCCGGGTCGATGGCGGTGGCCTCCGGATCGAGCAGGAACTCCTCCGGAATCTGGGGCGGGGCCTGGTCTTCGGGGTTGTCGTCCTCTTCGGGCGGCTCCTCCTCTTCGGGGGACTCGTCTTCGGGGGACTCGTTCTCGTCGGGCTCCGGCTCTTCGGGGGGCTGCTCCCCCTGGGGCGGCGGCGGCGGTGGGGGCTCCATCGGCTGGTCCGGGTCCGGCGGGGGCAGCTGCAGGGCCCGCGGGGCGATCACCAGCCGCACCGCCACCTGCAGATCGTCGGCCTCCACCCGGTCGCGGCCGCACAGGGCCGCATGGGCCCGGGCCACCCGCACCGCGTAGAGCTCGGCCCGGTGCCCCTCCACGCCGCCGCGCAGGGCCTCGAGCACCAGGTAGCGGATCTGCTCCCGCTCGATGGCCACGTCGGGCAGCCACTGGCGGGCCAGCAGCAGCTGGGTCGCCAGGGCCTCGGTCTCCTCCTGCCAGCGGGCCCGGAAGGCGCCGCTGGATTCGCCGTGGTCGAGGGCCGAACGGGTGATCGCCACCCGCTGCTCGGTGGCCAGGAGCTGGTTGGCCGACAGGGCGATGGCGAAGCGATCCAGCAGGTGGTCGCGCACCGCCCCCTCCTCCGGGTTGTAGGTGGCGATCAGCAGGCAGCGGCAGGGGTGGGCCAGGCTCAGCCCCTCCCGCTCGATCCGGTTCTCCCCCGAGCCCACCGCCGCCAGCAGCAGGTTGGTGATGCCGTCGTCGAGCAGGTTGAGCTCATCGACATAGAGCACCCCCCGGTGGGCCTCCGCCAGCAGCCCCGGCTGGAACACCGGCGCCCCGGCGTTCAGGGAGGCGGCCACGTCCACCGAGCCGATCAGCCGGTCTTCGGTGACCCCCAGGGGCACCTGGATGAAGGGGGCCGGGATCACCTTGGTGGGCAGCAGGGCGGCCGGATCGGCGCCGCTGGGATCGCCGCCCAACTCGGTGATGCGGCTTCGGGTGGCCGCGTCCCATTCGTCGGGCCGGGTGGGGTCGGCCTGCAGCAGGCCGGGGCCGTCCGCCAGGTCGATCACGTCGATCGGCGGCAGCAGCGCATGCAGCCCCCTCGCCAGCACCGACTTGCCCGTGCCGCGCCCCCCCGCGATCACCACCCCGCCCAGACCCGGATCCACCGCCGCCAGCAGCAGCGCCAGCTTCAGGGTGCCGTGGCCGGTGATGGCCGCCAGGGGAAAGCTGCCGCTGACGACCATGGGGGCGGAGGCAGGGTGGGGGCAGGTCAGTCTCGCCGATGGGGGTCAGGCCTTCCGCATCAGTGTCAGCAGGTCGTGGAGGCTGTGGCCCTGGGCCATCAGTTCAAAGGTTCCGGAGAAGCCGTACATCCGGGCCCAGGGGTGCTCCTGCCCCTTCCGGCAGAAGTAGAGCGGCAGGGTGTTCTCCGTGATCGGGTTCACATGGGTGGGATCCTGAAACACTTCCTGGGAGGGAAAGGCCGGTGTCTTGGAGAAGAAGATGCCGCCCGGTTTGAGCACGCGGTGAATCTCATCCATCAGCGCCACGAAGGGGAAGCGGGTGCTCCCGGCGGTACAGACCACCCGGGGAACGTGTTCGATGAAGTCGAAGGCCGTCACGAAGTCGAAGCAGGAATCGGGAAAGGGAATCGGTCCATTGCTGAGATCGGCCGAAACCACCCCATGCTCCGGGATGTTGCGGATGTCGATCCCGTGGGACCGCCCCGCCTTGAAGGGGTTGCGGGGCACCGTCCCGCAACCCAGATCCAGCGTGCTGGCCTCGGCCAGTGGCTCCTGTGCCTGCTGATGCTGCTGCAGAAAATCGTCGCTCGTCTGGTCATGCTTCGCACCGACCAGGGGAGATCCCAGGGGCCTCGGTATCCCCATGGCCAGCCGGATGTGCGGGGCCAGAAGCTGGGGGAGGCTCTCCGGCATCTCTTCCGCCAGCTGCCAGAGGATCTGATCGACAAGGGATCGCATCAGAGAGTTCTTGACCCGCCGCAGGCTGTTTCTCAGTCTCACCAGATGGCTTCCCCGTCAGACGGAATCAGTCTGCACACCCGTTTGGGGGTCGCTCTGATCGCGTCCTCGCCGCCCGCGAAGGCCCGCGATATCTGGAAACCAACCGTGGAGGGCAACGCGTGCGGCGAAAGAGTGCAGCCCATTGATCTCGGCCCGATCAGGGAGGCCGGTGGCCGGCACCCTCGTCCGGCTGATCAGCGACCCGCCGGGATCCCCGTCGGCGCCAGTCTCCGGCTGCTTCGCTGATGCCATCCATTGCCATCGGTCTGGGGGCCAACCTCGGCGATTCGCTCGCCATCCTGCTGGCCGTGCGGCCCCTGCTGAGCGCCCGGCTGGGCGCCTGGGCGGAGGCCTGGGCCGATGCGCCGCGGCGCGGCAGCGCCATGAGCCTCCGATGGTCGCCTCTGTTTCGCACGGTTCCGGTCGGCGGTCCGCCGGGGCAGCCCCCCTTTCTCAATGGGGCACTGCTGCTCACCCTTCCCACTCTCCCCAGCAGCGCGGCGGTGGCCTCGGCCCCTGCCGCGCTGCTGGAGGAGCTGTTGCGGCTGGAAGCCCGCTTCGGCCGGGTGCGCCGCGAGCGCTGGGGACCGCGCAGCCTCGATCTCGACCTGCTCTGGTGCGGCGACCTCACCTGTGCCGGCCCGGAGCTGGTGCTGCCCCACCCGCGCCTGGGCGAGCGCACCTTCGTGCTCGCTCCCCTGGCGGCGATCGATCCCACTCTCCGGCTGCCGGGGGAGGAGGTCAACGCGGACGATCGGCTGGCGGCCCTGCTGGCCCGGCCGGGCGAGATCCCCCCGCGGCCCCTGCCGGGCCGCCCCGGCTGGCCCGAGGGGCCCTGAACCGCGCCGGCGGCGCATGCCGGGCACACTGGGGGCCCGAACCGCCTGCCCCATGGCTCCCCTGCCGCCCCCCGAGCCCCCCACCCACCTGGAAACCACCGCCGCTCTCCAGGCCCGCAAGGTGCGCTTCGAGCTCAACCGGGTGGTGCTGCCCATCGGCATCGAGGGCACCTACGGGGTGATCCGCCATCCCGGCGCCTCCCTGGCGGTGCCCGTGCTCGCCGATGGCCGGGTGGTGATCCTGCGCCAGTACCGCTTCGCCGTGGCGGGCAGGCTGCTGGAGTTTCCGGCCGGCACCCTGGAGGAGGGGGAGCAGCCCCTGGGCTCGATGCAGCGGGAGCTGGAGGAGGAGACGGGCTACAGCGCCAGCCGCTGGGATCCCCTGGGCGCCATGCACCCCTGCCCCGGCTACTCCGACGAGCTGATCCACCTGTTCCTGGCCCGGGATCTCACCCTCCTCCAGGACCGCCCCCCCGGGGACGACGACGAGGACATGGAGGTGCTGCTGCTGGAGCCGGCCGCCCTGGATGCGGCCATCGCCAGCGGCGATGAGGCCCTCGACGGCAAGACCGTGACCGCCTGGTTCCGCGCCCGCCAGCTGCTGGCCCTCTGATGGCCGCTCCGGGGTCCTTGGAGCGCTGGCTGTTCTGGCACCGGCGCGACCTGCGCCTGGCCGACAACCTGGGCCTGGCCGCCGCCGCCGCCGCCACCCCCGCCGTCACCGGCCTGTTCGTGCTCGACCCGGCGCTCCTGGCCGATCCGGCCATGGCGCCGGCCCGGATCTGGTTCCTCTGCCAGAGCCTGCAGGAACTGGCGGCCCGCTGGCAGGCGGCCGGCAGCCGGTTGCTGCTGCTGCGGGGCGACCCGGAGGCTTTAGTGCCCCTGGCGGCCCGGGCCACCGGAGCCGCCGTGGTGGCCTGGAACCGGGATGTGGAGCCCTACGGCCGCGAGCGCGACCGGCGGGTGGCGGCGGCCCTGCGCGGCCAGGCCACCCGGGTGCTGGTCGACTGGGACCAGCTGCTGGTGGCGCCGGAGGCGATCCGCACCGGAGCCGGCGAGCCCTACCGCGTCTATGGCCCGTTCCTGCGCAACTGGCGCGGCCAGCTGGAGGGGCGCGCGGGGCTCGGCTCGGCGGCGGCCGGGGGGCTGGAGCCGGTGGCGGCCCCCACCGGCCTGCAGGATCTGGATCCCGCCGCCTTCCCTGCGGAACGGGCGGCCCTCTGGAACGAGCTGCCCCGGCTGGAGGCCGTGCCCACGGCCGAGGCCCTGGGTTTCACCTTCGGCGGCGCCGACCTCTGCCCCTGCCGCCCCGGGGAGGCGGCCGCCGCCGCCCAGCTGGCGGCCTTCGCCGATGGCGGCGTCAACGGCGGGGCCCTGGCCGCCTACGAGCCCGGGCGGAATCTCCCCGGTGAGGCCGGCACCTCCGGACTCTCGGCCGCCCTCAAGTTCGGCACCCTCAGCCCCCGCCAGGCCTGGGCTGCCGCCCAGGCCGCCCGCCAGCTCGCCCGCAGCGAGGAGGCCCTCACCTCCATCGGCGTGTGGGAGCAGGAGCTGGCCTGGCGCGAGTTCTACCAGCAGGCCCTGTTCCATTTCCCCGAGCTGGCCGACGGCCCTTACCGGCCCCAGTGGCGCCACTTCCCCTGGGAGAACGACCCGGCGCGGCTGGCTGCGTGGGAGCAGGGGCTCACCGGCCTGCCGATCATCGACGCCGCCATGCGCCAGCTGAATGAAAGCGGCTGGATGCACAACCGCTGCCGCATGGTGGTGGCCTCCTATCTGGTCAAGGATCTGATCGTCGACTGGCGCCACGGCGAGCGGGCCTTCATGGCCCGCCTGGTGGACGGCGATCTGGCCGCCAACAACGGCGGCTGGCAGTGGAGTGCCAGCAGCGGCATGGATCCCAAGCCCCTGCGCATCTTCAACCCCTCCACCCAGGCGGCCCGCTTTGATCCGGAGGCCGTCTACATCCGCCGCTGGCTGCCGGAACTGGCCCATGTGGCCACCGCCGATCTGATCAGCGGGGAGATCGCCCCCCTGGAACGGCGCGGTTACCCCGAGGTCATCGTCAGCCACAAGTTGCAGCAGGCCCGCTTCAAGGCCCTCCACGCCGGCTTGCCGAAGGGCTAGTCGGGCGGGGCCGCCGAACCGTTCAGGCGGCGACCGCCTCAGCCCCCACCAGCTGCCGCACCGCGGCGATGACGCTGTCCTGCTGCTCGGCGCTGAGTTCGGGGAAGATCGGCAGGCTGAGCACCTCAGCGCAGAGCCGCTCGGTGACCGGCAGGCTGCCGGGGCCATAGCCCAGGTCGGCGTAGGCCGGCTGGCGGTGGATGGGAATCGGGTAGTAGATGATCGTGGTCACGCCCACGTCCTGGAGCTGCTGCTTGAGCCAGTCGCGGCAGCAGGCTTCGGGCAGGCCGTAGCTGGCGCTGTCGGCAGCGGGGATGCAGCCCCCCGCGCAGGCGCTGCCGGCCGCCGGGCAGCGGGGCACCCGCACCACGAACTGGTTCCAGCTGTGACCTTCCGGGCCAGGAGCCGCAGGCACCAGGCCCGGCAGCCCCGCCAGGTCCCGCTGGTAGCGCTCGGCGATGGCCCGGCGGCGCTCCACCCAGCCGGCAAGGTGGGGCAGTTTCACCGAGAGAACGGCCGCCTGCAGGGCATCGAGTCGGCTGTTGTAGCCCAGCTCGGTGTGCAGGTAGCGGCGGGGCATGCCGTGCACCGCCAGCTCCCGGATCCGCTGGGCCAGCTCCGGGTCGCGGCAGACCACCATGCCGCCGTCGCCGGCGGCGCCGAGGTTCTTGGTGGGGAAGAAGCTGAAGCAGCCGGCATCCCCCCAGCCCCCCACCGGCCGGCCGGCCCAGCTGGCGCCACTGGCCTGGGCGCAGTCTTCGATCACCCGCAGGTTGTGGGTGGCGGCGATGGCGCCGATCCGCTCCATGTCCACCGGCCGGCCGAACAGATGCACCGGCATCAGGGCCCGGGTGGCGGGGGTGATGGCGGCATCGATCGCCTCCGGATCGATCAGGTAGGTGTCCGGGTCCACGTCCACGAACACCGGCGTCGCCCCCACGGCGCTGATCGCCTCGGCGGTGGCGAAGAAGCTGAACGAACTGGTGATCACCTCATCGCCGGCCCCGATCCCCAGGCCCCGCAGGGCCAGCACCAGGGCATCGGTGCCGCTGTTGCAGCCGATGGCATGGGGCACGGCGCAGGCGGCGGCAAAGGCGGCCTCGAAGCCGCTGATGGTGGTGCCCCCGATGTACTGGCCGCTGCGCAACACCTCCAGAACGGCCTGATCGAGGGCGTCTCCGAGCTGCCGCAGTTGCTCGCTGAGACTGAAGGGGGGCACATGCATGGCGGCAACATTAAGCCTGCGGATTCGGTCTGGGGAGCCCGCCGCCCGCCGTTCAGGCGCCGAACCAGGGGGGCTCGGCCCCGGGATGCCATTTGATGTTGCAGCCGATCGCCGGACGCTGGGGTTCCGGCACCGGTCGCCCCGCCAGCACGGCCCCCAGGGCGGCCCGCAGATCCCTGCCGTCGCAGGGGCTGCCGCCGGGACGGCTGCTGTCCAGCTGGCCCCGGTAGGCGAGCCGGTGGGCGGCGTCGAACAGGAAGGGGTCCGGGGTGCAGGCGGCCCGGAAGGTCCGGGCCACGCTCTGCTCCGGATCGTGAAGGTAGGGGAAGGTCCAGCCGTGGGTCCGGGCCTGGGCAGCCATGCCCTCGGGGCCGTCCTGGGGATGGCTGGCGGTGCTGTTGCTGCAGATGGCGATCAGGCTCAGCTTGCCGGCCAGATCGGCCTGCAGCCGCGTCAGTTCCGCCTCCACGTGCTTCACGAAGGGGCAGTGGGGGCAGAGGAACAGCACCAGCACCGGCCGTCCGGCCAGGCTGGCGCCCTCGATCCCGCCACCGATGACCGGCCGCAGTCCCTCCTCCATCGCCGCCAGCGGCAACGGGGTGCCCAGGGGCAGCATGGTGGAAGCGGTGAGGACCATGGGATCTGCCTCCCTTGCTGCAGAGCGCAGGCGAATGCCGGGTAAGGATGATCCTCGCCGACGCTCGCCCCGCTCTGTGCCCTTCTCGGGACTGCCGGCCCCGCGCCTGCCGGCTGCAGCCCTGGTGGCCGTTCTGCTCGCCGTTGCGATCGGTGGCTGTGTGCCCGCCGAGCAGCGCCCGAGCGGTTGGGTCTACCCCCTGCCGCGGCACCAGCCCGATGACGGCCTGGCGGTGGTGAACCGGCCCGGCGGGGAGGGGTTGCACATCTGGATCGAAACCGACACCAGCCAACCCGGCCTGTGCCGGCCCCGCTGGATTCCCGATCCGGCCCGGCTGCGGGGCGGCAACGGCCCCCACCCCAGCAGCTTCGGTCTCGCCCCGCGGGAGGAGTTCTTCCAGGCCCAGGAGCGGGGGCCGGTGCGGCTGGCCCTGCGGCGCCAGGCGGAGGGCCTCTGCCGCCGGCGGGCCCCCCGCAGCGTCTTCGTCTGGGAGCCGCCGCCCCGCAGCGCGGCCGACTATCGCCCCCCGGTCCTGCCCCTGCTGGAGGAACCCGAGCTGCTCAGCACCCCCCGGGCGATCCGGCGGGCGGAAAAGAAGCTGCTGGGTCTGCCCCTCACCCCGGACGATCTCGAGGAGCCCCTGGAGGCCCACCCCGGCGGCCTCTGAGGGGCCCCAGGAGGCTTCGTGTCAGGCGCCTCCAGTCGTCCTCAGGCCAGGGCCGCGGCGCCCACATAGCCCAGCGGGAGGGCCAGGGGCCAGACCTCCCCCGTGCTGCCGGCCCGCTGCGGTTCGATGCCGAACAGCCCCAGGCCCCTGGCTTTCAGCTGTGCCTCCAGCCGGCACCAGGCCGCCAGGAAGGCATCCCCCCGGTCGCGCTCCGGCAGGGCCCGGATCGCTTCCCGCTCCGCCGCCGCCAGGCAGCGCCGGGCGATCCCCTCCCACTCCGGCACCGGGCGCAGCCGCTCCACATCCACCCCCACCTCCCGGCTGGGATGGAAGCCCAGCAGGATCAGATCCCCCGAGTGGGACACATTGAAACGGGGTGGGGGGGCCTCCCCTTCCGGCCCTGAGCTGCTTCGCGTCATCAGCTCCGGCTTTCCGTACGGTCCGTTCCCGATGGCGACGGCAGCCGGTTCCCGGCCCAGCCAGGACCCCAGCATCAGGCGCAGCAGGCCACGCCCCAGCAGGAAGCGTTCGCGATCCTCCTGCCGTCGCAGTTTCTCCAGCCGGAGCGCCTCCGCCGGATCCAGCAGGCCCTGCAGGGGTCCGGCCAGCGCCCGGGTGCCGGGCGCACGCCGATCGATCAGCAGCAGTCTGGGAGGCGATTCCGGCCCCGGCCATGCTCCCGGCGGTGCCGCCATCCCGGGGGCATCCGCTCCGGGCCAGGGCTCGGGAACGAGGCCCATCAACGGCCGTCCCCCCGGGGCAGGAGGCGCCAGACGGCGGGCTCGGCGGTTCCCCAGTAGCGGCTGAAACGACGCAGATCGAGGCGAGACTCCGGGTCGTCCGGCAGGGGCACGAAGGGATCGGGCGCCAGCACCTGCACCGGCAGGGCCGCGGCGATCCGGGCCCGCACCCCCTCGAAGCGGGGGTCCACCGCCTGGCTGGTGATCACCCCATCGGCCCCCAGGCGGCGGGCGAAGCTCACCACCTGCTCGGCCACATCTCCCCAGCGGATCGTCACCGGCAGCTCCAGCAGGCATTCGTAGAGAAACACCAGTCGCTTCCGGCTCAGGGGGCTGGCATCACCGCTCCGCCCTCCCGTGGTGGCGGTGCCCCCGGTGATCAGCTCCCTGTCGAAGACGAACAGGGCCGGCGCACCCGGGTGCTTCCGCAGGGCGGGGTTGGCGGGACCAAGGGCTTCCCCGTGGATCCAGAGCACCGGCTGTCGGGGGGTGTCGCCGCCGGGGCCGCCAGCGGATCCCTGCCAGGGCTGCGTCGGCGTGGCCCGGGCCAGATCCGTCGCCGCCGGCGGGAACAGCCGGGCCTGGAGCGTCTCATAGCTGGCCTCGAAGGGGCAGCCGCTTGCCGCCCGCCCGCAGCTGCGGCAGAAGCGGCTGCCGCCGAAGCGCTCCAGATTCGCCCGGTTGAACAGATAGGGCTTGCTGCCGAAGCTGCTGGCCACCCACTGCCAGCTGAGGTTGTTGCTGGCCGGATCGCCGTCCAGCAGGTGCTGCAGGAACCAGCGGGCCCCCGCCTGCCAGCGCACCCGACGCCAGTGCACCACGTAGGCCGCCAGCCACATCCGGGCGTGGTTGTGCAGCCAGCCGACGCCCACCAGATCGGCGGCGAAGGCGTCCATGCAGGCCAGGCCGGTCCGGCCCTCGCGAATGTCGGCCGGAAGTTCGCTGGTGTAGGCCGCAGCGGCGTGGCCGGTCTTCAGCGGCTCCCGGTCGTCCCAGATGCCGTCGCCCCAGCGCCGCCAGAGGCGCTGCCAGTAGTCGCGCCAGCCCAGCTCGCTGATCAGCTTCCCTCCCTGCCGCTGGGCCTCTGCCCCCGTCAGCCCCTTCTCCCCCAGCCGCCGGAACACGGCATCCCGCACCTCCGCCAGGGTGAGCACCCCGTGGCGGATGTAGGGGGACAGGCCGGTGACGGCGCCATCGAGGTGGTTGCGGCTGGCGCCGTAGGCGGCGGGATCGATCGTCCCCAGAAGTCGCAGAGCTTGCCGGCGCCCGCCTCGGATCGGCCCCGGGGCCTGGCCGTGGCCGGCATCCGATCGCGCTCCTGCGCCAGCGATCCGCCGCTCCAGCTCCTCCACCAGCGCGCCACGGCTGACGAAGTGACGCGGCAGGTCACCCACGGCGTCTCCCCAGTCGAGGTCCTGACCCTCCAGCGCCATGGCATCGGAGACCGGATCGGGGCAAGGCGCCGCAGCGGGTGGGGGAGAATCGCCGGATCGCACTGCTTCGCCCTCCGGCACCCTGAACCCCCATGCTCCTCGATCTGCGCGGCAAGAAGGCTCTCGTCACCGGCATCGCCAACAACCGCTCGATCGCCTGGGGCATCGCCCAGCAGCTGGCGGCGGCCGGCTGCGAGCTGGGCGTCACCTATCTGCCCGATGAGAAGGGCCGCTTCGAGGCCAAGGTGCGCGAGCTCACCGCGTCCCTGAACCCCACCCTGTTCGAGCCCCTGAACGTGCAGGATCCGGCCCAGATCGAGGCCGTGTTCCGGCGCATCGGCGAGCAGTGGGGCCAGCTCGACGTGCTGGTGCACTGCCTGGCCTTCGCGGGCAAGGAGGAACTGGTGGGTGACTACAGCGCCATCAGTCCCGAGGGGTTCGCCCGGGCCCTGGAGGTGAGCGCCTATTCCCTGGCCCCCCTCTGCCGCGGCGCCAAGCCCCTGTTCAGCGAGGGCGCCAGTGTGATCACCCTCAGCTACCTGGGGGCCGAGCGGGCCATCCCCAACTACAACGTGATGGGCGTGGCCAAGGCGGCCCTGGAGGCCTCGGTGCGTTATCTGGCGGCTGAGCTCGGCCCCCAGAAGCAGGTGCGGGTGAACGCCATCAGCGCCGGTCCGATACGCACCCTGGCCAGCTCCGCCATCGGCGGCATCCTCGACATGATCCACAACGTGGAGGAGAAGGCCCCCCTGCGTCGCACCGTCACCCAGGACGAGGTGGGCAGCACGGCCGCCTTCCTGGCCAGTCCCCTGGCCAGCGGCATCACCGGCCAGGTGATCTATGTGGACGCGGGCTACTGCATCACCGGAATGTGAGCACCCGGCGCAGGAGGCGCCCCAGCCGCTGGCGGAGACGGGCGCCAGGCCAGGCCCGCCTGCGCACGGCGGCACCGGGCGCCACGAGGAGGTGGTGGATCAGCCCCCGGAGGATCCCCTTCACCTGGATGTCGCTGCAGTCATCCACGACCGCCTCGACGTAGCTGGCCAGCAGCGGCTCCATGACCTCGGGGCTCAGACCGCCGGCCGGGACCAGCTGGCGGGCGAGGCTGGCGATGTCGGCAAGGTTGTGGGATTCCCAGTCCTTCTCCGAGGTGAGTCGCTCGCCGATCAGTGCATCGAGGACACGCCAGCGCAGCCCCGGGGTCTCCGGCAGCAGCCGCCGCAGCTGCGCGCACATCCAGTGCCCCTCACGGCGCCTGAGGATCACGCTGATGCGGGTGCCGGGCCGCAGGCGGCTGAACCAGAGGAGGTAAAGGGCGCTGCCATCCATGAAGACCAGGTCGCGGGCCTGGGAGTAGCTGCGGATCTGGTCGGCGATGCTGTGGCGTTCAGGTTGATAGAGCCCGTATCCGGCATCCGTCAGCACCCGGTCCAGCACCACGTCGCCGATCAGGCGCCCCATGGGCATGGGCAGTCCGCTGCGGCTGACGTAGAGCTTCTCTGGCGCCGGTTGTCTGCCGGCCTCGGCCTCGGCCGGGATCCTGTAGCCGGCCAGCAGGGAGCGCATCAACCGGCGGCAGTCGCAGCCGAGATGGGCGTTCCAGGCCGGTTCGTCGTAATCAAACCCCCAGCTCTGGGCCGGGATCAGCAGCTGCTCGAAACGTACCGGTTCACGCAGGATCCGGATCCGTTCCCGGGGCAGCCCGAGGGCCACGAGCACCTCGTCCATGTAGGGGGAGAGGTCAGTGGTGGGCTCCAGCCAGCGGGAGACGAAGAAATGCACGCAGGCGTTCCCATCCCGCAGCCCGCTGATCAGCTCCCGCGCCGGTTCCCGGGCCGATGCCGGCAGGCTGGCCGGGTCGCCGAGCCACCACAGCCGGCCCAGGCATTCGTGCAGGAAGTGACCGAAATGCTTGATCAGGTTGCCGCCGAAGATCGCCGGACCCTCAATGCACCTGCCCCCGTTCCGGGCCTCAGGCACCGCAGCGGCAAGCCGGTTGTCGTCGAGATCCGCGTCCTGGCGCCGCGGGGGTGTTCTGACGGCATGCAGGGCCTCGACGACGATGTCGCTGGCCTGGGGATCCCACAGCACCCCATCGGTGTATCGGGTCTGGGCGGTGACCGGCAGCTCCGGCAGGGCCAGGATCCCCCGTGCGTCCCGCAGCAGTGGAGAGGCGATGGCGGGCGTCCTTTGCCTGGAGGCCCGCTCAACCTAGGTGGGGTGTGCAGCGGGGCTCAGGCCTGGGGCATGGGCATCAGGGCGCCCATCCACTCGATGCTGGTGGTGTGGAGGTTGTAGTAGGCGGCTTCCACCTGCAGGCGGCCGCTGCGCAGCCGGTCGGTGAGCATCACGCTGGAGTCCACCAGGTTGCGGGCCGCGTTGAGCACGTGGTGGCGGCAGGCCTGCTCCAGGTCCTCCTCGGCCCCCAGACTGAACAGCTCCATGCGCAGCTGGCCCACCACCTGGGCCAGGCTCGGGGTCAGGGTGAGGCTGCGGTCGAAGGCGGCGGAGATCGCCCCGCAGGCGGCGTGGCCCAGCACCACGATCACCGACACCTGCAGGTGACTCACCGCGTATTCCAGCGAGGCGATGGCCGCCACCGTGCTCATGGTGCCGGCGTTGCGGACCACGAACAGGTCGCCGAAGCCGGTGTCGAACAGCAGCTCCACCGGCACCCGCGAATCGGCGCAACCCAGGATCGCCGCCACCGGGTGCTGGCCCGTCTCCACCTCCAGCATCCGGCTGCGGTCGCTGTGGGGATGGAGCAGATGCCCATCCAGGAACCGCTGGTGTCCCTCCCGCAGCTGGTCAAGGATGGCCCTGGGGTCGGGGTGCATGCAGGGGTCGTGATGGCGGCGCATCACCCCACCACCGGAGCCGTCGTCCTGCCGTAGCGCTGCACACCAGGCGTTCCCGGAGAGGCTTTGGCATGATTCGGATTCGGTCCATCGCTTCAGCCCGCGTGTCCATCAGCCCCCCACGCACCGGCGAGGTCCATCGGGTCACCGGCGAAACCGACGTGCATGTGGCCCTCGATCTGGATGGCACCGGCCGCTGCCAGGTGGCCACCGGCGTGCCTTTCCTCGACCACATGCTCCACCAGCTGGCCAGCCACGGGTTGGTGGATCTGAAGGTGAGCGCCAGTGGCGACACCCACATCGATGATCACCACACCAATGAGGACGTGGGCATCGCCCTGGGCCAGGCCCTCGCCCAGGCCCTGGCGGATCGGCGCGGCATCCGCCGCTTCGGCCATTTCCTGGCCCCCCTCGACGAGGCCCTGGTGCAGGTGGCCCTCGACTGCTCCGGCCGGCCTCACCTCAGTTACGACCTCACCATTCCCGGCCAGCGGATCGGCACCTATGACACCGAGCTGGTGCGCGAGTTCTTCGTGGCGGTGGTCAACAACGCCGGGCTGACCCTGCACATCCGCCAGCTGGCGGGGGTGAACTCCCACCACATCGTCGAGGCCTGTTTCAAGGCCTTCGCCCGGGCCCTCGATCAGGCCGTGGAGATCGATCCCCGTCGCGGTGGTGCTGTTCCCAGCAGCAAGGGAGTGCTGGAGCGGGCCGGCCACGCAGGTTGAAGGTCCGGCGCGGCCGCTGAGGCCAACCGCTCGCACCGCGATTAACATCGATCCAGACGTCCGGATTCCATGCGCAACCCCCTTCTGCTTGCGGCGGGCGTGGCCGCGGCCACCGTGGCCGTGATGGCCTTCGGCTCTCCGGCCCGGGCCGCCGACTGCCCCCCTGGCCAGGTTCTGGAGGCCCCCTGCGCCGCTCCCCAGCCCCCTTGCCCGGCCACAACGCCGCCCTGCGACCTCTGAAAAGGGCGGGTCACCGGCCCACGGCTTCATACTCCGTCACGTGATGATGGAAAAGCGCCTGGCGCTTTTTCTCCCGTGGGCTGATCCGATGACCGTTGCTCCCTCCTCTGCCGCGGCATCCACGGCGCCCACGCCGGCCAGCCCCTACGACCGTGCCGACTGGGCCAGCGCCTTCCGCAACGTCAGCCTGGAGTTGAGTGACGAGGCCGTGGTCGCCGCATGCGGCACGGTCCCGGCCGAACTGAGCGGCACCCTCTATCGCAACGGTCCCGGCCGCCTCGAGCGCGACGGCCACTGGGTGCATCACCCTTTCGACGGCGACGGGATGATCACCGCCCTGCGCTTCGACGCCGGTGGCGTTCACCTCAGCAACCGCTTCGTCCGGACCGAGGGCTGGCAGGCAGAGGAGCAGGCCGGCCGCTTCCTCTACCGCGGTGTCTTCGGCACTCCCAAGCCAGGCGGCCCCCTGGCCAATGCCTTCGACCTGCGGCTCAAGAACATCGCCAACACCCATGTGGTGCGCCTCGGCGACCAGCTGCTGGCCCTGTGGGAAGCCAGTTCTCCCCACGCCCTCGATCCGGTCAGCCTCGAAACCCGTGGCCTCAGCCTGCTGGATGGGGTGCTCAAGCCCGGTGAGGCGTTCAGCGCCCACCCCCGCTTCGAACCCGGCCATCACGGCGATCGCCGCATGGTCACCTTCGGCGTCAAGGCGGGACCCCGCAGCACCATCCGGTTGATGGAGTTCGCGGCCTCCGGCCCCGACGCCGGCCGCCTGATCGCCGACAGCCAGCACAGCTTCGGCGGCTTCGCCTTCCTGCACGACTTCGCCATCACCCCCAACTGGGCGGTGTTCCTGCAGAACGCCATCGACTTCAACCCGCTCCCTTATCTCCTGGGTCGCAAGGGCGCCGCCCAGTGCCTCAAATCCCGTCCCGGCGCCCGCGGTCAGTTCTGGCTCATCCCCCGTCAGGATGGGGCCTTCGCCGGCCAGGAACCGCGGATTCTGGAGGCACCGGAAGGCTTCGTGTTCCACCACCTCAATGCCTGGGAGGACGGCGATGCGGTGGTGGTCGACAGCATCTTCTACGCCGATTTCCCTTCGATCGGACCCGACCAGGACTTCCGCGAGGTGGACTTCGATCGCATCCCGGAGGGTCTGCTGGAGCGCTCCCGGCTTGATCTGGCCAGCGGCAGCGTCACCACCACCCGGCTGAGCGAGCGCACCTGTGAATTCGCCATGGTGCCTCCCGCCCGCGTGGGCCTGGAGAGCCGCTATGCCTGGATGGCCGTGGCCGAGCGGGAGCGGGGCAACGACCCCCTGCAGGCCCTGATGAAGCTCGACCTGGCCAGCGGCGAGCAGCGGGTCTGGAGTGCGGCGCCCCGTGGGTTCGTGAGCGAGCCGGTGATGGTGCCGCGGCCGGGAGCCACCGCAGAGGACGACGGCTGGGTGCTGTGCCTGGTCTGGAACGGTGCCCGCTGTGCCAGTGATCTGGTCATCCTGGAGGCCGGCACGATGGCGGAGCAGGCCGTGCTGGAGCTGCCCCTGGCCATCCCCCATGGGCTGCACGGCAGCTGGGTGGGGGCCCCGCTTCAGTCCGACTCAGCCGCGTGAGAAGCGCGTGTAGGTGGCCGGTGAGAACACATGACCTTCGCTCAGGGCGATGGCCACGACCGCGTCGGGGTCGGCGGCTGCATCCACCCGGGCCTTGAGGGCGGGATCGGCCGTGACCTTGGCAAGGAAGGCGCTGAGCTGGGATTTCGACATGGAATCTCTGAAATCGGACTGACTCCGTCCTAATGCCTGGCCTGCTGTCGGTGCATGCTGGCGTCCATGGCCTGGTTCATCAAGACCGAGACGTTCCGGTGGTCCCACGCGGAACTCCTCCCCCACCTCCGTGCCCATCACCGCTGGGTGGAACGCCTGAGGCAGGAGGGGATCGCGATCAGCAGCGGCTATCTCGTCGATGACCAGGGACGGCCCGGTGGGGGCGGCCTGCTGCTGCTGCAGGCTGAGGATCACGCGGCCGCCGAGGCCCTGGTGCGTGAGGATCCCATGGTGCTGAGCGGGGGTGTCGACTGGCGCCTGCAGGGCTGGAAGCCGGCGGTGGGGGACCTGGGGGCACTCTGAGGGTCAGGGGGATCCGTCGCCGGCCTGCAGCACTGCCCTCAGCCGCGGTTCCAGCAGGGCGAAGGCCCGGCCCCGATGGCCAAGACGGCTCTTCAGGGATCGGTCCATCTCCGCGTAGCTCAGGCCCGTTTCCGGCACCAGGAACACCGGGTCGTAGCCGAAGCCGCCGCTCCCCCGGGGAGCGTCCAGGATCAGCCCGCCGCAGTGGCCCTCCACCTCCAGCCGGATGGTGCCGGAGGGATCGGCCACCGCCAGGGCCGCCACGAAGTCCGCCCGGCGATCGGCCGGCTGGCCCCGCTCCGCCCGCTGCCGCTCGACCTCCCCCAGTTCCCGCAGCAGCCGCTCAATCCGGGCTGCGTCGCTGTCCGCGTAGCGGGCCGAATGCACGCCGGGGGCGCCGCCGAGGGCGGCCACCGCCAGACCCGAGTCGTCGGCCAGGGCCCAGCAGCCCGTGGCGCGGGCCACGGCTTCCGCCTTCAGACGGGCGTTGGCGGCGAAGCTGCTGCCCGTTTCCTCCACCTCCATGCCCTCTGGCTGGGGGCGCACCTCCAGAGGCAGGCCGGCGAGCAGGTGGGCGAATTCCCGGATCTTGCCGGCGTTGCCGCTGGCGATCACCAGCACGGTGAGCGGCGATGTCATCAGATGCTCTCCGCCAGCCAACGCGCCCAGGCCAGCACCGCCTGCACCCGATCGCCGTCGGGGGCCTCGCAGTAGAGCCGCAGCAGCGGTTCGGTGCCCGAGAAGCGCAGCATCAGCCAGTGGCTGGCCCCCATGCGCAGCTTGACGCCATCGGTGCGGTTCACTGCCATCACCGCTGCCCCGGCCACCTCCCGGGGTGGATCCTGGGCCAGCAGGGCCTCCAGCCGGGCCCGGCTGGCCATGTCCGGCAGGCGCAGATCCAGACGGTCGTAGACGCTGGCGCCACCGCAGCGCTCCTGCAGGGCCGCCAGGCGGGCGCCCAGGGGCAGGCCCCCCTCCACCAGCGCCTCGATCAGCAGCAGGGCGGCGAACAGGGCATCCCGTTCGGGCAGGTGGATGCCGAAGCCCACCCCTCCCGATTCCTCGCCCCCCACCAGCACCCGTCCGCTCAGCATCTCGGCGGCGATGTACTTGAAGCCCACCGGCATCTCGATCACCTGCCGGCCCAGGTCCTCGGCCACCAGGGCCATCAGGTCGGAGCCGCTGACGGTCTTCACGACGCTGCCTTCGAGCTGCCGGGCCCGGGCCAGGTGGTCGATCAGCAGGGGCATCAGCAGCTGGGTGCTGCAGAAGCGGCCGTTCTCGTCCACGGCGGCGATGCGGTCCCCGTCGCCGTCGAAGACGATGCCCACCGTCGGCCGGCCCGCCGCCGACGCCTGACGCACCTCGGCGATCAGCTGCTCCAGATAGGGCGCCAGCGGTTCGGGGGGATGGCCGCCGAAGAGCGGATCCCGCTCCCCCCGGATCTCGCGGATCACGCCGGCGGCGGCGCCGGCTTCCCCCAGGAGGGCTGGCAACCCACCGGCGGCGGAACCGTGCATGGGATCCACGATCACCTGCAGACCGATGGTCGCCAGGCCCTCCACCAGGGCGGCGGCGTCGATCTTGCCGCCCAGTCCCGCCAGGTAGGTGCCCATGGCATCGAAACGTTCCGTGGTCCCGGCGATCGGCACGCTGATCCCGCCCGCCTCCAGGCGCCGCTCCACCCGGGCGGTGAAGTCGCCTTCCACCGAGCCTCCGAACGGTCCCTTGATCTTCAGCCCCAGCCATTCCGGCGGGTTGTGGCTGGCGGTGATCACCAGGGCCCCCAGGGCCCGCCGTTCCACCACCGCCCAGCTGCAGGCCGGGGTGGGCACAGGGGCGGCCGCCAGCACGGGCACCAGCTCGGCCCCCCTCACGGCGGCGGCGATCGCTTCGGCCAGCTCCGGGGCCAGGAAGCGGCGGTCGTAGCCGATCACCACCTCACGGCTGTCCAGGCCGGCGGGGGCGCTGGCGGCCAGCTCCCGGGCCGCGGCAGCCGCCACCGGCAGCAGGCGCTCCATGGTGATGTCCACGCCGAGGATGCCCCGCCAGCCATCGGTGCCGAAATGGATCGGTCCGGCCGCGAGGGGCAGGGGGGCGGAGGCCATGGCGCGGCGCGGACGCAGGGAAGGGTCAGGCCGGTCGTAGCAGGCCGGCCCCTTCCGGTGGCCGGAGCGGGTGCCGGCCTGATGGCAGGCCACCGTCCCTCCTAGCCTGCGGCCATGTCCCAGTCTTCGGACGCGCCCGTTCTCACCGACCGTCTGCTGCGCAGCTGGGTGCGCTGCCGCCGCCGCGCCTGGCTCGACCGCCATGGCCCCACCCGAGAGCGGCAGTGGAGCGCCCACCGGGCCCTGGCCCTCGACGACCAGTTGCGCAGCTTTCAGAGCCTGCTGCCCCAGCGTCCCGGCCATGGGGAGGAGGCCTGCCGGGCCGGTGAGCCCGGAGTGGTGGGTCTGCGGCTGGTGGGCACCGGCCCCCGCGGGACCCGCCTGGAGGCCCATCCGAGCCTGCTGGAGAGGGTGGAGGGGCCCAGCTGCTGGGGGGCCCACAGCTACCGGCCCGTGCTGGCCCGCCAGGGCCGCCGCCTCACCCGGGAGCACCGTGTGCTGCTCGCCCTCTGGGGAAGGCTGCTGGCGGAACGGCAGCGGGCCCCCGTGCCCCATGGCCTGGTGGTGGCGGGTGCCGACCGGGGGCTGGAGCGGGAGCGGCTGGCCCTGGGCACCGGCCTGCAGCGCCAGCTCTATGAGAGCCTGGAGCGGCTGGACCTCGATCTGGCACGCAGCGAGCCGCCGCCCCTGGTCAGCGACCGCAAGAAGTGCACCCTCTGCAGCTGGCGTGGCGCCTGCGATCGGGTGGCCGCCGCTGAAGGGCACCTGAGCGAAGTGAGCGGCATCGGCGGCAAGCGCCGCGAACTGCTGCTGGCGCTGGGCATCACCAGCCTCGGCCAGCTGGCGGCGGCCGATCCGGACCGCCTGGCCGAAGACCTGGCCCAGCATGGGGAACAGCACCGGGAGGTGGCCCCGAAGCTGGTGGCCCAGGCCCTGGTGCAGCGGGAGGGAGGCCCCAGGCGGTGCGAAGCCGACCCCACCCCCGCCCTGCCCGAGCTGGCCGAGGCCCCCGGCGTGCTGCTCTACGACATCGAATCCGACCCCGACGCCCGCGACGACTTCCTCCATGGCCTGGTGAGGCTGGAGCGGGGAGCCGACGGGCGCTGGCCCGAGGCCCCGGGCCCGGGGGAGAGCCTCGGCCGCTACCAGCCCCTGATGGCCCTCCAGGAGCACGGCGAGGAGCGGCTCTGGCGGCGGCTGCGCACCCTGCTGGCCCGCTACCCCGACTGGCCCGTGCTCCATTACGGCGAGACCGAGTCGATCGCCCTGCTGCGCCTGGCCGAGCGCCAGGGGGCCTCCGAGCGGGAGCGGGAACGGCTGCGGGCCCGGCTGGTGGACGTGCACCACCGCCTGCGGCGCCACTGGCTGCTGCCGGTGAACAGCTACGGGCTCAAGGCCGTGGCGGGCTGGCTCGGGTTCACCTGGAGCCAGAAAGGGGTCGACGGTGCCCGGTGCCTGCTCTGGTGGCGGCAGTGGCGGGAAGGTTCCGAAGGGCCGCGACGCCCGAGCCGGCGCGCCCTGAGCCGCAAGCTGCAGCGCATCTTCCGCTACAACCAGGACGACAGCCTGGCCACCTGGACCGTGGCCCGCTGGCTCCTGGATCAGGAGGGCGACCTGCCGCCGGCACCCACCGGCGGAGGCTCGAAGGCCGGCGGCACCGAGAGCTGAAGCTGGGGGCCAGGGCCTGCCCCGGCCACCAGTTGCGTTTCTCCCAGGCAGACCCGGCGCACCAGGGCCAGGCCGATCCAGCCGCCCCCCTCGGGGAGCTCCAGACACGAGGTGATCAGGCCCGCCCGGCCCCCCTGCCCGTCGAGCAGCGGGGTGCCGGCAGCGATGCCCCCCGGGGGAGCAGTGGCGGCGTGCCAGCGCCGCAGCTGCCGCTTGACCCCGTCATAGGTGGCGAGCTTGGCGAGGGTCTCCTGCCCCACGTAGCAGCCCTTGCTCAGGCTCACCCGGGCGGCGAGTCCCAGTTCGAAGGGGTTCGTCTCCTCGTTGATCTCCCCCGGCACTGCCGGCAGCCCCTGCTGGAGTCTCCAGCGTTCCTGCTCCTGTGGGTCCAGCGGCCGCCGCCCGTCCAGCCAGGCGGGGAGAGGGGCGTCGGCCGGTAGCAGCACGGCCTCCCCCAGCCGCCAGCCCGGTGCGCCCTCAAGGGCGCTCCAGGTGCCGGCGGCCGTCGGGTCGGGCCGCTCCGTGCCCAGGGGCTGATGCAGCACGGCCGCCGTCACGGGGCCGAGCCGCACCCGGTCGGCGGGAAACAGCACCCGGTCGAGGGCGGTGTGCACCGCCTGTGGATCCCCGGCGACGATCGCCAGCCAGGCACCGGTCCCGTCCACCAGCACCTCGGCCACCGCCCGCATGCGGGCGGTCGGGCCGATGCAGCAGGTGCCCAGCCACTGCCCGGGCCTGGCGCCCTCCAGGTCCTGGCTGGTCTGGCCGTGCAGCACCCGGAGGGTGTCAGGCCCCTCGAGCCGCACCAGCCCCACCGGGCGGGACCAGCGGCTGGCGGCCGCTGGCGCCCACGTCCATGGCCAGGACTCGGCGCTGGAGGGGGTGGGCATGGAGGAGGAGCTCATGGCGTTGCCGGGCGCGGAGATCAGCCTGCCGGGCCGGCCAGGCCAGCGGCGGTGGCGGCCACCTCCTCGAGCAGGAAGAGGCTGCGCAGGTCGAGCCCGGCCTCCTCCATCGCCTCGGCCCCGCCCTCCTGGCGGTCGACAATCGCCACCACACGATCCACCCGGTAGCCCGCTTCCTGCAGCTGGCTCACCGCCTTCAGGGCCGAGCCGCCGGTGGTCACCACGTCCTCCAGCACCGTGATCCGGCTTCCGGCCGGCGGCAGGGGCCCCTCCAGCCAGGCCCCGGTGCCGTGGCCCTTGGCCTCCTTGCGCACGATCAGGGCGTCGAGGCAGCGGCCCTCGAGGGCGGCCTGCAGGGCCACCGCACTCACCAGCGGGTCGGCCCCGAGGGTCAGCCCCGCCACCGCGACGGCTTCCGCCTCGACCTCCGCCAGCATCCGCCGCCCGAGCAGGGCCAGGCCGGTGCCGCTGAGACTCACCGGTTTGCAGTTGACGTAGTGCTCGCTGTGGCGGCCCGAGGCCAGGGTGAAGTCGCCCAGCCGGTAGGCCCGCTCGGCCAGCAGGGCGAGCAGGGTGGAGCGCTGTTGGCCGGGGGCGGCGGGCAGGGAGACCATCGGTGGCAGCAGGTGGGCGGCAGGAGTGGGAAAAGGAATGGTTGGAAGCGTCAGAGGTCGCTAACCTGCGGGCAAATCGCCCCTGAGTCGGGGCTTGTGCCCCCATGACAGCACCGATCCTGGCAGTGTCCGCGCCCCTCTCTCGCTCCACGCGGCGCCCCGCCTCCCCTCGCCTTGCGGTCTTTCTTGCGCTGGCCCCGCTTGCGGTCGCCGCACCGGTGGCTCCCGCCCTGGCCGGTCCGGTGCTCTGCACCACCACCCTCGAAGCACCTTCCCCAGTGTCGTTCGGCACCGGTCCGGTGGAGGTCACCCGCTGCGGCGTGACCCGCTCGGTCCCCGAGCTGATGGAGCAGCGCTATTACAGCTATTCGGCTCCCTATGCCTCGGGCGTCAACCTGCTCCATCAGGTCACCGACGTTTTGGGACTCTCGATCCCTGGTCGGGACGGCGGCAGGGTGGTGGCCTTCGGGTTCCCCGATCAGAACATTGTCTGGGACGGTTCGGCCATCGAGAACACCTACGAGGTGATCCTCAGCGATCAGCACACGTTGATGCCGTTGCGCACCTCTGACATCACCAACGGCTACGGCGGCAGCCTCGGGGCCGCCGCTGCCGCCCGTCCTCCGGCCACCACCTGGACCCCGCCGATCCGGGGACTCTGGTGATCCGGCCTTTCGCGGGCGAGCCGGGGGTCTAGCAATCTGGTGAATGCAGCGAACTCATAATTCGCCTTAGGCGAGTTCGATCCTCGCGACCCCCATTCCCCTCATTCCCCCCACATCCTCAGCAGGTTGGTGTAGCTGCGGGTGATGAGGTCGAAGATCTCTTCCTTGCCCTGCTCCCGGAACAGGGCCCGGCGGGCGGTGTCGAGCTCGAAAAGCAGCGCACGCCGGTCGCTCCGGCGGATCCGGCTCTGGATCCAGCCCACCGCCACGAGCCGTTCGCCTCCGGTCACCGGCTCCACCCGATGCAGCAGGGAACTGGGGTACACCAGGGCATGGCCGGCCGGCAGGCGGACGGCACTCTCCCCGCCCGGATCCTCGAGCACCAGGTCTCCCCCCGAGTACCGGTCGGGATCGCTCAGGAACAGGGTGAAGGAGAGGTCGGAGCGGCCACCGACCATGTAGGCGTTGTCCACGTGGCGGCCATAGCCCTCACCCATGCCGCAGCGGCTGAAACGCAGGTTGTGGAGCTGCACCGGCAGGGCGGCGGCCTGCAGCAGGGGATGCTGCAGGAGATGGCCGCTGAGGGCGGAGGCGAGGGTCTGGTGCAGATCGGAGTGGGGATCCAGCTGGCGGTTCCGCTTCACCCCCCGGGCATGCCAGCCGGCCGTTTCCGCGCCGTCCCGCCAGGGGGTGCCTTCCTCCAGCAGGGCCTGGCGCAGCTCTTCCACCTGCCCGTCGCTCAGCAGCGGTTCCAGCCGGAAATGCATCGTCCGATGTCCGATCGGTCACCTGCCAAGGTCGCATCGGATCGGCTGCCGGGGCGGGCCGGCGCCACGATTGCAGCTGCTTCCGCGTCCTGCCATGGCCCGTTCCAGCGTCGCTCTTTTTCTGGTCACCACCGGGCTGATCACGGCCACCTTGGGCTGTGCCCAGCCCCCTGGACCGAAGGAGGGCGAAGGGAATGGTTCCGACATGAGCTCACCGGCACCTGCCCAGCCTGAGGCGGGAGCACCGGCGAAGGCGCCCCAGGAGGCCGGGGAGGGTGGCGAAGGCGGCGAGGGCGGCGAAGGCTGAGCCGGCCGGCGGGGCCTAACCTGCTGCCACGACCCCCCCTCGATGCGTTTCCTGGTCCTGGCGATCCTGCTGGCCCTGCTGGCCTTCTTTGCCGCCGGGGAGTTCGCGTTGATTCGTCTGCGTCCCAGCCGGGTGCAGCAGTTGGAGGAGGCCGAGGAGCCTGGGGCCCGCTCGGTGGCCCGACTGCAGCACCGGCTGCGGCGGGTGCTGGTGGCCACCCAGCTCGGTCTGGTGCTGGCCCTGCTGGCCATGGGCTGGCTGGCCCGGGGGCTGGCGGAGCAGGTGGCGGGCTGGATGGGCTGGAGCGAACAGGCCTGGATCGATGCCGCGGTCTTCCTGGCGCTGGCCCTGCTGGCCACCCTGGTGGGCGGTCTGCTGCCCAAGGCCTGGGTGCTGCATCGCCCTGAGGTGTCGGCCCTTCAGCTGGCGCCGCTGCTGGAATCGCTCACCCGCACCCTGGCGCCGTTGCTGATCCTGATCGAGCGCCTCAGCGGCGGTCTGCTCAGGCTGCTGGGACTGCCTCGCAACTGGGATGAGCTGGTGCCCGCGCTCTCGGCCGGAGAGCTGGAGACCCTGATCGAGAGTGGTGGCGTCACCGGCCTGATGCCCGACGAGCGCAGCATCCTGGAAGGGGTGTTTTCCCTGCGGGACACCCTGGTGCGCGAGGTGATGGTGCCCCGCTCCGGCATGGTCACCCTGCCGCTGGAGGTCACCTTCGCCGAGATGATGGAGTCGGTGCATGCCAGCCAGCACGCCCGCTTTCCGGTGATCGGCAGCTCCCTCGATGACGTGCGCGGCATGCTCGACCTGCGCCGGCTGGCCGAGCCGATCGCCCGCGGCCTGCTGCGACCGGAGACCCCCCTGGCCCCCTGGATCCTGCCGTTGGCCCAGGTGCAGGAGAGCGCCTCGCTTGCTGATCTCCTGCCCCTCATCCGCAGTGGTCATCCCCTGCTGGTGGTGGTGGATGAGCACGGGGGAACCGAGGGTCTGGTCAGCGTCGCCGACCTCACCGGCGAGATCGTCGGTGAAGATGACGACCCCCTGGAGACCGCCCAGGACCTCTTCCCGCTCGTCGACGGCAGCTGGTCGGCGGCGGGGGACCTGGAGATCGTGGAGCTCAACCGCCAGCTGGGTCTGCAGCTGCCTGAAGCGGAGGGCCACCACACCCTGGCCGGCTTCGTGCTCGAACGTCTCCAGCACATCCCCTCCCCGGGCGAGGGAATGCGCTGGCAGGGAGTCCGCATCGACGTGCTCACCATGGACGGCCCCCGCATCGAGCGGCTCCAGATCACCCTCTCGAGCATGGACGGAGCCTGATCATCGATAATGCGCCCACCTGCTCAGCCCCTGCCATGAACCCGGTGCGTGTGGGTGTCATCGGCATCGGCAACATGGGCTGGCACCACGCCCGGGTGCTGAGCCTGCTGCGGGATGCGGAGCTGGTGGGGGTGGCCGATCCCCATGAGGCCAGGGGAAAACTGGCGGTGGAGCAGTTCGACTGCCGCTGGTTCCCCACCTACGAAGCCCTGCTCGGTGAAGTGGAGGCCGTCTGCATCGCTGTTCCCACCCTGCTCCACCACCGGGTCGGCATGGCCTGCCTGCAGGCGGGGGTGCACGTTCTGATCGAGAAGCCGATCGCCGCCACCCAGGAGGAGGCCGCCGACCTGATCCGCGCCGCCGAGACCGCCGGGCGCCTGCTGCAGGTGGGCCACATCGAGCGCTTCAACCCCGCTTTCCGGGAGCTGCTCCGGGTGGTGGCCGATGAGGAGGTGGTGGTTCTCGAAGCGCGCCGCCACAGTCCCAACGCTGATCGGGCCAACGACGTGTCGGTGGTGCTCGACCTGATGATCCACGACATCGACCTGGTGCTGGAGCTGGCCGCTTCCCCGGTGGTGCGGCTCGCTGCGGCTGGCGGCCGCAGCTCCGATGGCCCGATTGACTACGTCAACGCCACCCTCGGCTTCGCCAACGGCGTGGTGGCCAGCCTCACGGCCAGCAAGATGGCCCACCGCAAGATCCGCAGCCTCAGTGCCCACTGCCGCAGCAGCCTGATGGAAACGGATTTTCTCAACCGCAACCTGCGCATCCACCGCCGTTCCCATGAATCGGTCAGCGCCGATCACGGCGAGCTGCTCTACCGCAATGATGGCTTCATCGAAGAGGTGAGCACCACGTCGATCGAGCCCCTCTACGCGGAACTCGAGCACTTCCTCCAGTGCGTGCGCGGCCGGGAAACTCCTGCGGTGGATGGTCTGCAGGCCTCGCGGGCCCTGCAACTTGCCGACCTGATCGAACGGTGCGTCGAGCAGCCCAACCTGTGCATGACCCTTGAGGCTCCGATCTAGGCCACCAGCACCTCTTCGGTGAGTTCCTGAAGGGCCAGCAGTTGCCAGCGGCGGCAGTCGGCGGGAGATGAGCCGTAGAAGAGATCCCAGGCCTCAGCCTTGTGCTGGCCGTAATCGGCTGCCCTCACCTCGGGGTGACGCTGTTGCCAGCCCACCCGGACCGCGTGGCCGATCACCACATCGAGGGCGAGATCGTCGTCGAACTGCACCTGGGGGTTGGCGGCCACGAAGGCCATCAGGGTGAGCAGGGTTTCGATGCAGAGCCGGCGGTATTCCGGCGCCTCGATCTTGCTCAGCAGATGCTCCACCAGGATGGCGAAGTTCTTTTCGCCGGGCGTTTTCTCCCGCAGCAGGGGGGTACTTGCCAGCCGGTTGCGGCGCTCCAGCTTGTCGCCGATCACGATGCCCCGGCAGTGGTGCAGCAGGTCCCAGATGCCCGCGTAGAAATCCTTCGGCACCCGCTGCAGCGCTCCCAGGCGCATCCGGTGCTGCAGCCAGCCCCCGTCCTTGGGCAGTTCGGCCAGGGGATTGGGGACCTCCCAGCGCACACGTCCGCGCAGGTGCAGCTGTTCCTTGCGCTGCAGGGAGGCCCGGGCGTGTTCCACATCGGCCAGCACCGTCTCCAGCCGGCGTCGGATGGCATGGGGCGGCAGGCCGCAGAGGGTCTCGAAGGCCTCGCTGGGCCTGAGATTGGCCTCCGCCGCCAGCTCTCCGGTGAGCAGCAGCAGCAGCTGACCCAGCTGCAGGGTCAGGCTGCCGCTGAGCAGGTTCACATCGGAGCGGGCCAGGCCGTCGAGGGCCAGCAGAAGTTCCTGCTGGAGCATCCATTCCCGGCCGTCCTCGCCGCTGAAGCGGCGGATCATCGCCGCGATGGCCAGGCTGCCCTCCGGGCGGGTGAGCAGGGAATCGCGGGTGTAGTTGCGACCCACCACCACCTGCTTCTGCCGCACCAGCAGATCGGTGAGGGCGTCCTCGAGCTGGGGGTGCACCAGCCCCATGGCGCCGGCGGCGCGGCGCACCACGCTCCAGTCGGCGTCGACCAGGGCGCGGCGGTAGACCTCCTCCAGCAGCACCATGAGGCGCACGCCCTGGCCGCTGCGGGGCCCCTGCAGCCGGGCGTTGGGGCCCAACCGACGACTCAGCAGCTCCAGCACCTCCGCCTGTTCCTCCAGGGAGTGGCTGCCCCAGAGCCGCTCGACCAGATGGGTCAGGGGCACCTCCTCGAGCTCCTGCTCCTGGAGGGCGGTGAGGGGCTTGTGGCTGGCACTGGCCGGCAGCAGGGTATGGCCGTCGGGCACCAGATCACAGGCCGCCAGGGCCTGGGGGGGCAGTTCGATGACGCTGGCCAGGGGCACCAGCTCCTCCAGGGACACCAGGCGGACAGGCACCGGGCCGAGCATCCCCCGCGCCAGGTCGCGGCCGAGGTTCAGGAACGCCTCCGGTTCCCGCCGGAACGGTCCGGCGGCGACCGGCACCAGCAGCAGCGGTGTCCCGGAACCCCGCCAGTGGCGCTGCAGCACCCGCACCTCGGTGACCACCGTGTCCACAAGCACATGGGCATCGTCGGCCAGATAGAAGGTGTCCTCCTCCAGCACCGCCGGCAGGAAACCGATCAGCTCCCCGTCATGGCGATAGAGCCGGGCGGTGGCATGGGTCTCCATCCGCACCGCAGGGTGGCCGGACAGGCCCAGCCGACCGTTGGCGCCCACCGTCGCCAGACGGCGGGCCAGTTCGCGGGAGCTGGCCACGCGCAGGGAGGGTGTCCCGTCTCCGGTGCCCGCCTCGTCGCCCGCAGGGGCATCGCCCTTCCGGACGGGCGGCACCTGCACCGGCAGACCGGCGGCAGCCAGGGCCGCGGCGATCGTGGCATCGGCGGGCGCCAGGGCCACCAGCACCTCCTCGGAGCCCAGGCGGGACGGGTGGCGCCGGCCGCAGGGATCGAGGTCGTCGGGGGTGATCAGGCCGCTCAGCAGCAGATCCGACAGCCAGGTGAGGCTCTGGGTCCAGAGCAGGGGAATGTTCTCGTTGGGAACCCGTTTCTGGCTGCCGGGCTGACGCCTCTCGGACTCGATCTGCCTGGCCGGCACCAGATAGAGCTCCGGCAGCAGGGCTTCCCCGTCGACCATCACACTCAGCTCCTCCAGGCTGCGGCGCCACTGGCGGGCCTCGCTCCAGCGGCCTTCGCAGCAGGCGGTGATCAGCTCGTAGGCGAGGAACAGGGGCCACTCGCACTCGATGTGCTCGAACTGGGCCAGTTCCTCCCGCTCGTAATGGAGGCGGGTCACGTCTTCCACCACCGTCTGGTGGCCGTCGCGGAGAAAGCGCTTGTAGCCGTAGGACCCCGCCAGCTCACTGCGGATCTTCTTCCGGGTGCGCTCCACCAGGGCCGGATCCTCCACGGCCCAGGCGGGATAGCCGATCACCGAGAGGCAGGCGCTGTCGGCTTCCTTGCTGCCCGATTCCCGTGGCAGCAGGCCCCGCAGGGCGCGCCGCAGGCGCACGATGGCGTCATGGGGAATGGTCAGGCAGCCGCTGCCGTCGCCGTGGGGGCCGTAGAGATCGAGGCCGACCAGGGTCTCCAGGGCGGCCTTCACCATCCCGATCGAGCTGGCGTTGCGCTCCGGCAGGCCGTGGTTCCCCTTGTCGCCCCGCTCCCAGATGCCGTAGTCGGCCACCCGGTAGGCGCGGGCCACGTAATAAACGAGGTTCTGGAGGAAGTCCCGCTCGTGGCTGGTCTGGACAATCACCAGCCCGGAGCGGGTGAGCTGGGCCAGCTGCAGCAGGAACAGGGCGGTGGCGTCGAGCTGCAGGTGCCCCCAGCCGTCGTCTGCCACCACCGGATCGCCCGTGGCGGTCTCGAACTTGGCGTGGATCGCGTCGAGCCGGTCGAGGCTGGTCTTGAAGCGCTCCAGCTTGGCTGACTGGCGCATCATCGAGCGCAGCAGTCCCCGCATCAGCTGCAGCACCCGCTGGTCGAGTTCGAAGGCACGGCGACAGGGGCCCTCCAGCCGCCGGTAGGCCAGGGCCAGGCCCCAGACGCACTGAATCGAATACACACAGTCCCGCACCCAGGCGTCGCCGTAGTTGCCGTGCACCGTGCTGGCGGTGCTGGCAGGCAGCAGACCGGTGATCGGATGCTGGCGGCGCAGCACCACATGCTCGATCTGGCGGTCGAGGCGCTGGAGCAGCAGGCGGGCCTCGGCTTCGCTGGCAGGGGCCACCGGCCGTTCCGCCGGGGCCGGGACGTCAGGACTCGCCGTGGTGATCATGGGGCGCTCAGAACGGGGCGGGCTGGAGCCGGCCACCGGGGAATCTGGCCATAGATTCTCCCCGCCGTCGTTCCGTTCCATGGCAGCCATCGCGACTTCGCCGGTCCGTGCCCGTGTTCTGGGCATTCCCGTGAATGTAAGCAACGACGTGTTCCGCGATGCCGTGGCCCTCCATGACGCCGGCGGCGGTCAGATCGTCACGCTCAATGCCGAGATGACCATGGCCGCCCGGGCGGATCCCGCCCTGGGCGCGGCGATCGAGAACGCTCGGATGGTCATCCCCGACGGGGCCGGTGTGGTCTGGGCCCTGGGGCTCCAGTCCCGTCGGGTCCGCCGCAGCCCGGGGATCGAGCTGGCCCGCCGGCTGCTGGAGCACGCGGCCTCCTGCGGCTGGCGGGTGGCCCTGGTGGGGGCGAGTCCGGCGGTGATGAATCGCCTGCGCGACAGGCTGATGCACGATCTGCCAGCCCTGAAGCTGGTCTTCACTGTCCATGGCTACCAGACCTCCGAGGTCTGGCCCGGTCTGGAGAGCCAGCTGCTTCAGGCCCGTCCGGATCTGGTGCTGGTGGCCCTGGGGGTGCCTCGCCAGGAAACCTGGATCCAGGGATTGCCCCAGCCCCGCAGTGGCCTGTGGATGGGGGTGGGGGGCAGTTTCGACGTCTGGGCGGGTACCAAGAAGAGGGCCCCGGCCTGGATGGGGGCCCTGCACATCGAGTGGCTCTACCGCCTCGTCAAGGAACCCAGCCGCTGGCGCCGCATGCTGGCGCTGCCGGCCTTCGTGTGGGCGGTGCTGCGGGAACCCCGCTGAGGCGTCGCCGCCGTTGGGCGGCAGCGGGGATTCAGCGGAAGCCGACGGAGGCCTGCCAGACGAAGGCCAGCAGCAGGAAGAACAGGGGAATGATCGGCAGGATGTCCACCAGGGGGCCGAAGGCCTGGTAGGCCTCGGGCAGCTGGGCGAGGGAGTGGGGCGCGGAGCCGGCCAGCAGGGAGAGAACCATGCCTGGGGGGAGAACCATTGCGATGGCCGGAACCTACCACGTGTGTGCGGCCGGGGAGCCCGGCTCCCAGGGAGCGAAATCCTCTGCAAAACAACCCTGGCCGATGGCCTCCGCCATCGCTGTGGTGAAGCGCAGCAGGGTGGTGAGATTGTGGAGGCTCAGCAGGGTCCGGCCCAGCAGCTCCTCGCTCCGGAACAGGTGGTGGAGGTAGCTGCGGCTGTGCCGCCGGCAGGCCAGGCAGCGGCAGCTGGGATCCAGGGGACTGTGGTCGTGGCGGAAGCGGGCGTTGCGCAGGTGCCAGCGCTCCCCAGCCACCAGGGCGGTGCCGTGGCGCCCCAGCCGGGTCGGCAGCACGCAGTCGAACAGGTCGAAGCCGTTGGCCACGGCGATCGCCATCTCCCGCAGGCTGCCGACTCCCATCAGGTAGTGGGGGCGGCCCTCGGGGAGCAGGGGACCCAGCTGCCGCACCACCCGGTGCATCTCCTCCACCGGTTCTCCCACGCTCACCCCCCCCACGGCGATGCCGGGCAGGTCCATCGCCGCCACCACCCGGGCCGATTCGGCGCGCAGGTGGGGGAAGCAGCCCCCCTGCACGATGCCGAACAGGGCCTGGTGGCTGCTGCCGCCACCACCACCGTGGCTGGCGACGCAGCGCTCCAGCCAGTGGTGGGTGCGCCGGCAGGCTTCGGCCACGGCCGCCTCGCTGGCGGGGTAGGGGGGGCACTGGTCGAAGGCCATGGCCACGTCGGCCCCCAGGGCCCGCTGGATGGCCATGGAGCGCTCCGGGGTCAGGTCGATGCGCGAGCCGTCACGGGGCGAGCGGAACACCACCCCGTCGTCGTCGATCCGGTTGATGGCGTCGAGGCTGAACACCTGGAAGCCGCCCGAGTCGGTCAGCAGGGGCCCGTCCCAGCCCATGAAGCGGTGCAGGCCGCCGGCCTCGGCCACCACGGCTTCGCCGGGCTGCAGGTGCAGGTGAAAGGTGTTGGCCAGGACCATGCGGGCCCCGGTCTGCTCCAGCTGGGGGGTGCTGATCCCCTTCACCGTGGCGGCGGTGCCCACCGGCATGAACCGGGGGGTGCTGACGGTGCCGTGGGGGGTCTGGAAGCAGCCGCAGCGGGCCCGGGTGCGCGGGCAGCGGGCCGTGATCGTGAAGTCGAAGGCGATGGCGCCGTGCCGGCTCAGCGGTGACGCTACGCGGGGCTGCCGCGACGCCGGGCCAGCCGGCTGCGACGCTGGACGGGGTCTCCGCCGCTGCAGCCCCTTCCCCATGCCCCGCCGGAGCGCCCCACCATGGCTGCGGGATCTGGCAGGAGCCTGGATCTTCTACTCGGTGCTGCCGGCCTGGCCGGCGCCGGAACCCCGGTTCGAGCGCATCGCCCGCTTCGCCCCCTGGATCGGCGCCGTGCTGGGGGCTCTGCAAGGCCTGCTCTGGTGGGGGCTCGAAGGCCGGGTCCCCCTGCTGGCCCAGGTGGCCCTGGTGGTGGCCTTCGCCCTCTGGCTGAGCGGAGGACTGCACATGGACGGCGCCATGGACAGCGCCGATGGCCTGGCCGCCGGGGAGCGCTTCCTGGAGGCGATGGAGGACAGCCGGGTGGGGGCGAGCGGCGTGCAGGCCCTGGTGCTGCTGCTGTTGCTGCGCACCGGGGCCCTGGCGATGCTTGGCGGTGCTGCCCCGATGGCGCTGGTCTGGGCGGCGGTCTGGGGACGGGTGGCCCCCCTGCCTGCCATGGCCTGGTTCCCCTATCTGCGGGCCGGGGGCAGTGCCGCGTTCCACCGTGCCCACGGGGCCGGTCTGGCGGTGGAGCTGCGTCCCACCCTGCTGCTGCTGCCGCTGCTGCTGCTGCCCTGGCCGGGACTGCCGGGCTGGCCCGGACCCGTCGGCCTGGTGGGTCTGGTGCCGGCCCTGGTCGTTCCTCTGGTGCTGGGCCGGCGCCTGGGGGGCCATAGCGGCGACACCTACGGGGCCTGTGTGGAGTGGACCGAATCCTGGGGGCTGCTGCTCATCGCCGCGGCTCTGCGGATGGCGGGCGCGGCAGGCTGAGCCGGAAGGCATTGCCCTGCTCCGGCAGCGCCGGGTCCAGCTGTTGCGGCGGCACCACCAGCTCCAGATCGCCCCCCAGGCTGCGGGCCAGATCCCGACCCAGGGCCAGCCCCAGGCCGGTGCCGGGCAGGTCCTGGCCCCGCTCCCCCCGCACCCCCCGTTCGAAGATCGCCTCCCGTTCCGCGGCGGCGATGCTCGGCCCGCCGTCCCAGACCGTCAGCTGCAGCAGCTGGTCGTCCGTCGTCCCATGCAGCCCCACGGGGGCGCCCCGGGGGCTGTAGCGGAAGGCGTTCTCCAGCAGGTTGGCCAGGATCTCCGCCACCGATCCGCTGTCGCCCTGCCAGACGGGCAGGGCGACAGGCCCCTGCCAGCGGCGGCCCTGCAGGGCCGCCGTGGCTTCCGCCCGCTGCAGCAGCGGTTCCAGCAGCCGGGAGAGGGGCTGGCCTTCCGGCCCGCTCAGCAACGGCGGCAGCAGCAGGGGCTGGGGGGAGACGGAGGCGGTGAGCAGGCCGTCGGGGTGGACCAGCTCGCTGATGGCATCGACGTAGCGGTTGATCTGGCGCTCCTCGGCCAGGAGGCCCTTCACCAGAGACCGGTTGTCGTGGTCGGGGCCCATGCGTCGCAGCAGCAGATGCCCGAAGGTGCGCAGGGCGGTCAGGGGATTGCGCAGCTGGTGGAGCAGCAGCCCCAGCTGCTCCTGTCGCTGGGCCAGGCGCTGGCGCAGGTCCCTTGCCTCCAGGTCCAGCCGCAGGGATTCGTTGAGGGCCAGGGCGACGGCCTGCAGCCGCTGGGCGAGCGGGTCGGGCCAGGGGTAGCGGACGGTTTCCACCTGGAGGGCACCGAGCAGGCGCTGGCCATCCCGCAGCGGCAGCCAGCGCCGTTCCTCTGCGGGCACCCGCAGGCGGCTGACGCTGTCCACCGGAGGCAGGGAGCGCTCGTCGGCGGGCCAGTGACCTACGGGGATCAGGCTGGGCTGACCCTCTTCCCCCTGGTGGGTGACGTACACCACCAGCGACCGCACTTCCGGACAGTCGACAAACTGGCCGAGCTGGTACCCCACCAACGCCAGAAACCGCTCCGAGACAGGCATCACGACCTGATGCAGGGATCCTGTAAGGAAATTTTCTGTAAAGGCGTGTCGAAACGCAAAAAAAGTTTTAAGCTCTTGGTAACGACCACTACTTCGCAGTCCTCGGACGGGCGGAAAGTTGCCGTCGTAACGGCCATAGTTGCGCTTTACCCGCATCCAAGGCTACAGCAGAGGCAGATGCGTACCGCTTCTGTTCCGGCCACCCTCCGGGGTACCGGCGTTACCGACGGTGATCCTCCCCGACCCGCCTCAGGTCGACAGACGTATGGACGTGGGCCCGCCATCCCCAGGGGTGGCGGGCCCGAGATGGTGTTTGGTGCCGGCTCCCGCCGTCCGCTGAGCCTCTGCCGTCGCCCCCACCCCAG
>NZ_JAFKRG010000020.1 GCF_019038415.1 Synechococcus sp. CCY 9618
CCCCGCCCGCGCCCCCCCCCCCCCTCCTTTCCACCTTCGGTCTCCCTTCCCAGGGATTCGTGACATGTCCAAGAAGCGCAAGCGGATCAGTCGTCGTCGTCTCGCCGGACAGCGGGTTCTCGCCCATGTCCCCACCTTCAATCTCGAAACCGGCGCGCACAAGCCGGTCACGGCAGCTCGCCGCTACATCGCCGAAACGGAGCTGGTGGCCCCGGCGATCCTCAACGTGCGCCGCAACGAACACACCACCGACCGCTTCTTCTGGGGGGAGAAGGGTCTGTTCAGCGCCCAGTACGCCGAAGAGAACCACTTCCTCTTCCCATCCCTGCGTCTGATCGTGGACAGCATCGGTGAAGAGGTGCTCTTCGATGGGCTCGAGGCCCTCGCGTCCGACGACTGGGAGGAGATGGAGGAGTACGAGTACGCCTTCGTCTGAATTGCATCGCTGAACCGACTCTCAGCTCCCCTGCCAGCCGCTGAGCAGAAACTCCCTCATGGCGGTCATCAGGGAGGGATCGATGCTGTGACCGCCTGAGAAGGCCATCCGCTGCACCGAACCTCCCGCCGCCGTGAGGGATTGCTCCAGCGCTTCACTGGCTGCAAACGGCACCACCGGATCCTGTTCTCCGTGGGTGAGCAGGATCTTCGTCTGTGGCCGCTGGGGTTGCCAGTCGGGATGGGGATAGCCGCTGCAGCCGACAAGGGCCGCCAGCGCCAGTGGTCCGGCGCCCTCCCCTCCGCCACCGGTCGCCACGTCGATGGCCATGGCGGCCCCCTGGGAGAAGCCCAGCAGGGCGGTGTGCTCCAGTGGAACGGAGGCATCCAGGGCCAGCAGCCGTTGCCGCAGATCCCGCCGGGCCTGGGGCAACTGGGGCCAGGAGGGTTGCTGCAGGTCGTACCACTGGCGCCCGCTGCCGCCGGGGTGGGGCAGGGGCGCCCGCAGCGCCACCACGCTCAGTCCGATGGCAGCGGGATCGCCGCCCAGCATGGCCTCACCCAGGTCCAGCAGGTCATCGGCATCGGCGCCCCAGCCATGGAGCAGCACCAGCCTCCGGTCGGCCCGGCGCGGACCGACCCACAGGGCGGTGCCGTCGTCTGAGGGGGTGGGATCGGTGGGCACGGTGGCCTTCGGCTGCTGCTGCGTAGGTTGGCTCGTCCAGCATCCCTTCCGCCGACATGGCTCCCACGGCCCTTCTCAGCGTGTCCGACAAACGGGACCTCGTGCCGCTGGCGGAGGGGCTGCTGGCCCGGGGATTCACGCTGCTCTCCAGTGGCGGAACCGCCGCAGCCCTGGCCGCCGCCGGGCTGCCGGTCACGAAGGTGGCGGATCACACCGGCGCCCCGGAGATCCTGGGGGGTCGGGTCAAGACCCTCCATCCCCGCATCCACGGCGGCATCCTGGCCCGTCGGGACGATCCGGCCCACCGTGCCGACCTGGACGCCCAGGGAATCGCCCCGATCGATGTGGTGGTGGTCAACCTCTATCCCTTCCGCACCACGGTGGCGGATCCGGCCGTGAGCTGGGAGACCGCCATCGAGAACATCGACATCGGTGGCCCGGCCATGGTGCGCGCCGCCGCCAAGAACCACGCCGATGTGGCGGTGCTCACCGATCCCGACCAGTACCCGGGCTTCCTGGCTGCCCTGGCCGCCGATGGCGTCGACGCGGGGCTGCGGCGCCGGCTCGCCCTGGCGGCCTTCGCCCACACCGCCGCCTACGACACCGCCATCGCCGCCTGGATCGACGGACGCCTGTCCAGCGACGCCGCCTCCCAGGCCGGGGCTCCGGCCGACCAGGCGCTGCCCCTGCGTCTGGAGCTGCCGGTGCGGCAGGTGCTCCGCTACGGCGAGAACCCCCACCAGAGCGCCCGCTGGTACGGGGAGGCCACTGCCGGCTGGGGGGCGGCCCACCAGCTCCAGGGCAAGGAACTCAGCTACAACAACCTGATCGACCTGGAGGCCGCCCTCACCACCGTGGCGGAGTTCGGTTACGGCACCACCGCCGAGCCGGCGGCGGTGGTGATCAAGCACACCAACCCCTGCGGTGTGGCCCTGGGACGGAATCCCGCCGATGCCCTGCTGCGGGCCCTGGACGCCGACCGGGTCTCAGCCTTCGGCGGCATCGTCGCCCTCAACGGCCCGGTGGATCGGGATGCCGCCGAGCATCTGGCGGGGCTGTTCCTGGAGTGTGTGGTGGCGCCCGCCTTCTCCCCGGAGGCCCGGGAGCGCCTGGCGGGGAAGGCCAACCTGCGCCTGCTGGCGCTCGACCCCGCCGCGCTGGCGGCAGTGGCCGGACGCCAGCAGCTGCGCAGCGTGCTGGGGGGGGTGCTGGCCCAGCAGGCGGATGATCGGCCCATCGATCCCGACAGCTGGCAGGTGGTGAGCGAGCGGCCCCCCAGCGAGGCGGAGTGGCGGGATCTGCGCTTCGCCTGGCAGGTGGTGCGCCACGTGCGCTCCAACGCCATCCTGGTGGCCCGTGATGGACGCACCCTGGGCGTGGGTGCCGGCCAGATGAACCGGGTGGGCTCGGCCCGTCTGGCGCTCGAAGCCTCCGGGGACGGCGCCCGCGGTGCCGCCCTGGCCAGCGACGGCTTTTTCCCCTTCGACGACACCGTCCTGCTGGCGGCCCGGCACGGCATCACCGCCGTGATCCAGCCGGGAGGCAGCAAGCGTGATCCGGATTCGATCGCTGCCTGCAACGCCCACGGCCTGACGATGGTCGTCACCGGACATCGCCATTTCCTGCACTGAGGCCGGCGGGAGATGTAATTTCGATGCACTCGCTGCCGGCCCCGGCCCGGTGGAGTACCTCAGCGTCATGTTCGCCGCCCTTCCCGCTTCGCTCGCCTACGGGCTCAACTTCGTCCATCCCCTGCTGATGTGGGTGGTGCTCGGCCTGGCGCTCTACGCCATGGTGCTGGGCATCAAGGCCAAGAAGACCCGCACCGCTGATGCCGAGGAGCGCAAGCAGCTGATCAAGGGCCAGTTCGCCAAGCGCCATTTCCTCTTCGGCAGCATCGTGCTTGCTGTGATGGTGCTGGGCAGCGTGAGTGGCATGGCCGTCACCTATGCCAACAACGGCAAGCTGTTCGTCGGTCCCCACCTGCTGGTGGGGCTCGGCATGACCTCCCTGATCGCCATCGCCGCGGCCCTCTCACCGCTGATGCAGGCCGGCAACCTGATCGCCCGCAAGGTCCATGTGGGCCTCAACATGACCCTGATCTCCCTGTTTCTCTGGCAGGCGGTCAGCGGCATGCAGATCGTCAACAAGATCCTCACCACTCCCTGAGGCCCGCAGGCCGGCAGCTCAGAACTGGGCCCGACGCCTGGGTGGGCAGGGGATGCCGTGACTGGCGTGGAAGTCCTCCTGGACCTTCCAGGTGAGCCGGCGGGAGATCTGACGCACGATCTGACGCAGCAGGTGGTCGCCGCTGCTCTGCACCAGAGGATCGGGAAGCAGCGACAGCATGCTGGGCAGGCGCAGCCACACCGCCAGGTCGAGCTGCCAGCGCACCAGGGTGTGCAGCATCACCCCATCCACCTCCTCGGCGGACACCTCGGAGCCGCTGGCCTCGTCCAGGCAGAGAGAGGCGATGAATTCGACGTCGTAGAGGCCGCTCAGGGCTGGATCCCCATCCGGCACCGGCACCGTGATGATCCGGTAGACGCCTGCGGCCTGGGGAAGCAGTTCCAGACCGATGGTCGGCTCCACCTCAAAGCCGAAGTTGCCGAACCGGCCCAGGGTCAGCACATACCCCTGGCTGCCGATGGGGTCGACCGTCATCGGGGCGGCGCAGCGGCGGAACCAGCCCTCATGGCGGTCGAGATAGGCGCCCACCACTGCAGCGGGGGCCCTCATCTCCATCAGGTCGGCGAAGGTGCTGGCATAGCGCCGCACGGCAGGGTCGCCGCTCTCGCGCAGCTGCCGGGGCAGGTCAGCAGCGGGATCGTCGGGGCCCTGGTGCAGGGAGGAGCCTGCCGCCATCGTGATCTGGGGCGTGCGGTGGGTCAGAGGAAAGCAGCCGGAAAGAACGGAGGTTTCGAAGCCTGGGCGGGAAGGGCGCGCCAGAGCCGCAGGCGGTGACGGGTGTCGGCGGAGGCGGTGAAACCTGTTGTGAATGTAAAGCCACCCGACCATGCCCCGCTCGCCTCTGTGCCGATCCGGATCAGGGCCTCACGACTCGCTCAGCCCCACCAGCCGCTCGATCACGTCCTCCACCACCCGGTCAGGGGTGGAGGCCCCTGAGGTGATGCCCAGCCTGACCGATCCGTCCGGCAGGAAAGGCTCCAACGTCTCCAGGGCCCCGCCCAGGGGCTTGTGCTCGATCCGGTTGCCGGGACCGATCCTCTCCGGGGTGTCGATGTGGAACGAGCGGATGCCGCGGCTCTCGGCGATCTCCTGCAGGTGGGTGGTGTTGGAGGAGTTGTAGCCGCCGATGACCACCATCAGGTCGAGGGGTTCGTCCACCAGGGCGAACATGGCATCCTGACGCTCCTGGGTGGCATCGCAGATGGTGTTGAAGGCCAGGAAGTGCTCGTTCAGCTCGGCGGGGCCGTAGCGCTGCAGCATGGTGCGCTCGAACAGCCGCCCGATTTCCTCGGTTTCGCTCTTGAGCATGGTGGTCTGGTTGGCGACACCCACCCGCACCAGGTCCCTGTCGGGGTCGAAACCCGGCGAACAGGCATTGGCGAAATGGCGCATGAAGGCCTGCCGGTCGATGGCGCCCTGGCCGCCCTCCAGGATGAAGTCGCTCACCATGCGGGCCTCGGTCAGATCGAGCACCACCAGGTAGGTGCCCGCGAAGGAGCTGGTGGCCAGGGTCTCTTCGTGCTTCACCTTGCCGTGGATGATCGAGGTGAAGGCGTGCTTCTTGTGCTTCTCGACCGTGTTCCACACCTTCGAGACCCAGGGGCAGGTGGTGTCGACGATGTGACAACCCCGTTCGTTGAGCAGCTGCATCTCCTGGACGGTGGCCCCGAAGGCGGGCAGGATCACCACATCGCCGGTGCCCACGTCGGAGAAATCCTTGACGTCATCGTCGACGGGGATGAAACGGACGTCCATCTGGCGCAGATGGGCGTTGACCGAGGGGTTGTGGATGATCTCGTTGGTGATCCAGATCCGCTCGCTGGGGTAGTGGCGGCGGGTTTCATAGGCCATCGCCACCGCCCGCTCCACACCCCAGCAGAAGCCGAAGGCTTCCGCCAGGCGGATCTTCAGCCGGCCGCGCTGAAGAACATGGCCATTCTCCCGCAGGCTGGCGATCAGGTTGCTCTGGTAGGCCTGCTCGAGGCTGACCGCCACCTCCTCGCCGAGGCCGAAGCCGCGGCGGTTGTAGCGATCCGAGTGGTGGAGGGAGCGCTTGAAGGCACGGGTGTCCACAGGCGGGAATCGGTTGTGCCGACTCTATGGGGGGCGGCCCTGGGGCGTGCAAAAAAAAACCGCGGCACAAGCCGCGGTCGGGGAAGGATCGGAGGGTGTTCCTTCAGTTCGAGGACGCCACGAAGTCCGGGTAGGCCTCCATGCCGTGCTCGCTGATGTCGAGACCGACGATTTCTTCCTTCTCGTGGACCCGGATGCCTCCGGAGAGGGCACCGAGGATGCTCCAGAGGATCCAGGAGGTCACGATCACGAAGACCGCGTAGGCCACCACACCGAGGATCTGCAGACCGAGCTGATTGAAGCCGTGGCCGGTGAACAGGCCGCTGTCCATGTTGAACAGGCCGACGGCCAGGGTGCCCCAGATACCGCCGGCGCCGTGGACCGAGAAGGCGCCCACGGGGTCGTCGATGCCGATGGAGTCGATGAAGCTGACGCTGTAGACCACGATCGCGCCGCCGATGAAACCGACGACCCAGGCGCCAGGCATCGAGAAGCCATCGCAGCCGGCGGTCACAGCCACCAGGCCGGCCAGGATGCCGTTGATCGACATGGTGAGGTCAGGCTTGCCGGAGTGGATCTGGGAGATCAGGGTGCCGGCGATACCGCCGCCGGCAGCACCCAGGGTGGTGGTGACGGCGATGTAGGGAACCATTTCATCCATCGCCAGCTGGGAACCGGGGTTGAAGCCGTACCAGCCGAGCCAGAGAATCAGACAGCCGAGGGTGGCCAGGGCGAGGTTGTGGCCGGGGATGGCCTGGGGCTTGGAGTCGACGTATTTGCCGATGCGGGGGCCGAGGATCATCGCCCCAACCACGCCCGCCCAGGCGCCGACGGAATGCACCAGGGTGGAGCCGGCGAAGTCGATGAAGCCGAGCTGGTTGAGCCAGCCGTTGGCGTTCCACTTCCAGCTGCCGGCGATCGGATAGATGATGCCGACCAGGATCAGGGAGAACAGAACGAACTCCTTGAACTTGATGCGCTCGGCCACCAGACCGGAAACGATGGTGGCGGCGGTGCCGGCGAAGGCGGCCTGGAAGAGGAAGTCGACGCTGGGAACCAGGCTGCCCTCGGTCACCATTTCAGGGGTGACCGTGGGATCGAAGAACAGGCCCTTGAAGTGCAGCCAGCCACCGGCAATCGAGTCGCCGTACATCAGCGAGTACCCGATCAGCCAGTAGGCGGACACCGCCAGGGCGAAGACGATCAGGTTCTTGGCCAGGATGTTGACGGCGTTCTTCTGGCGGCAGAGCCCGGCTTCCACCATGGCGAAGCCTGCGTTCATGAAGATCACGAGGAAGGCCGCGATCGACAACCAGAGGTTGTTGGCCAGGAAAGCGGGAGTCAGCTCGGGAAGCTCGGCCGCGTGGGCCGAGAGGTTGAACACGCCCAGGCCGAAAAGCGCCAGAGGCACGCAGGCGAGCCAGGTAAGACCCTCCCGGGAGGAAAGACCACGAACTTTACTCAATAAAAGTGATGGCGCCTCAAGGAGGCTGGCCTCTTTGAGGCTTCTTGGCGGTCGAACCTTGTGCTGGTGACTTGAATCGATCATGGGAACGTGATGAAGTGAACGTTCGACTTCTGACGCCGGAGTAGGCATCAACGAGATCCGACTATCCATGACGGAGCCCCATCCCAATGTCTGATCCGATACAAAACTGCGCCGAGGAGCCCGTGGTGGTGCGGATCGCCCCTGCGGCTGGAAGGCTTCTGAGGCGGTGAGCCGGCGCACGGCCGACAGGGCCGCACTTAAAAAATGCAAAGAGTTTGCCAAAATGTTCAAAATGAACAGTGCTGGCGAGCTAGAAATGCATTGAGCAGATCAACGGCCTCCGGCCTCTCTCCTGCTCCCCTCTTCTGCTCCTGTCACCATGGCCCGCTCCACCCTCTGCTACCGCGGTCTCCGCTACGACCACTCCCACGATGAGCCCCCCTCGACCGTCCCCGTCGAGCACGTCTACCGCGGCCATCACTACGACGCCCCCCTGCGCCATCAGCCTTCCCTGACCGACGAGGAGCGCGACCTCGTCTACCGCGGCACCCACTACCACCCGCACCACGCCTGAGCGGACGGCAGCCCCCCGGGCCTCAGGCCTCCACGGTCGCCAGGCCGAGGAAGCTGACCATGTCGGCCTCGAAGCGGTAACGGCAGGGCAGCACTTCCACGCCCGCCGTCAGGGCGGTGCGGAAGAGTTCCCCGTAGCGCGGATCGGCGCTGTCTCCGGGCGCGAAGCGGGTCACGTCGCTGCGGCTCAGGCAGGGCACCAGCACCGCCCGCGCCCCGGGCACCAGGGCCGTGAGTTCCTGCAGATGCTTCTGCCCCCGCTCGGTGACGGTGTCGGGGAACAGGCCCAGATCCCCCTCGCTCCAGGTCGTGTTTTTCACCTCCACATAGATGGGTCGCGGATCGGCGGCGCCTGCCGCGGGCGTGAGCAGCAGATCGATCCGACTGCGGCGGCCCTCGCCATAGGGCACCTCCGGGCGGATCGCCTCGATCGGCCCCAGCCAGGGCTCCAGGCAGCCGGCCTCGATGGTGGCCCGCACCAGCCGGTTGGGCAGCGCCGTGTTCACGCCCACCCAGATGGGTCTGCCGCCATCCCCGTCCACCCGGGCCTGCTCCCAGGTCCAGGCGAGCTTGCGCGTCGGTGAGGGATCGTGGCGCAGGCGCACCCGCCCGCCCGGCAGCAGCACGCCGGTCATCGGGCCTGTGTTGGGGCAGTGGGCGGTCACCGTGCGGCCGTCGTCGAGCTCCACATCGGCGAGGAAGCGCTTGTAGCGCTTCAGCAGCACCCCCTCCACCAGCGGACCGGTCGTCAGCACGGGCACGGCAACGGTTGTGGCGGCCATCGCAGGAGCGACCCGGGGGGAGCCGGCCATACTGCCGTGCGTTCCGATGGGCTGCGCCCAGCCGCCATGGCCCGATCCCTGCGCCGCATCGCCCTGATCGTGGGGGCGGCCACGGCTCTCAGCAAGGTGGCCGGTCTGGTGCGCCAGCAGGTGATCGCCGCCGCCTTCGGGGTGGGAGCCGCCTACGACGCCTACAACTACGCCTACGTGCTGCCGGGTTTCCTGCTGATCCTGCTGGGCGGCATCAACGGTCCCTTCCACAGCGCCATGGTCAGCGTGCTCTCGCGCCGGCCGCGCCAGGAGGGGGCCCATGTGCTCGCCAGCATCAACACCCTCGTGGGGGCGGCGCTGATCGGGGTCACCCTGCTGCTGCTGCTGGCCGCCGACCCCCTGATCGATCTGGTGGGACCCGGTCTGGACGCCACCCGTCATGACCTGGCCGTGCTCCAGTTGCGCTGGATGGCGCCGATGGCCCTGTTCGCCGGCCTGATCGGTCTCGGTTTCGGTGCCCTCAATGCCGCCGACGTGTTCTGGTTGCCGTCCGTCAGCCCCCTGCTCTCCAGCGTCGCCGTGATCGGCGGCATCGGCGTGCTCTGGTGGCAGCTCGGCCCCGCCATCACCCTGCCGGCCGCCGCGGTGGTCGGCGGCGTGGTGCTCGCCGCCAGCACCACCCTGGGGGCGGTGCTGCAGTGGCTGATCCAGCTGCCCGCCCTGGCGAAGCAGGGGCTGCACCGTTTCCGGCTGGTCTGGGACTGGCGCGATCCCGGCGTGCGCGAGGTGCTGCAGGTGATGGGGCCGGCCACCCTCTCGTCGGGGATGTTGCAGATCAACGTGTTCGTGGATCTGTTCTTCGCCTCCGGCATCGTCGGGGCGGCCGCCGGTCTGGGCTACGCCAACCTGCTGGTGCAGACCCCCTTGGGGCTGATCTCCAATGCCCTGCTGGTGCCGCTGCTGCCGGTCTATTCCCGGCTGACGGCGCCGACAGATCGCCCCCAGCTGGTCGCCCGCATCCGCCAGGGTCTGATGCTCTCGATCGCCAGCATGCTGCCGCTGGGGGCGGTGCTGGTGGGTCTGGCCGGACCGATCGTTGCGCTGGTCTACGAGCGTGGCGCCTTCGATCAGGGCGCCGCCCGGCTCGTGGCCGGGTTGCTGATGGCCTACGGCCTGGGCATGCCCGCCTACCTGGCCCGGGATGTGCTGGTGAGGGTGTTCTACGCCCTGGGGGACGGCAACACCCCATTCCGCTGGTCGATGGGAGGGATCGGTCTCAATGCCGTCTTTGACTGGCTGCTGGTGGGTGGGCCCACCCCGGCCGGGCTGCAGCTGCCCGCCCTGGACCTGGGCGCCCCCGGTCTGGTGCTGGCCACCGTGGCCGTGAACGTCATCACCTGCCTGGGACTGCTGGCGGCGCTCTCCACGCGCCTCGGGGGACTGCCGCTGCGGCCCTGGGCCCGCGACACCCTGGTGCTGGCGGGGGCGGCCCTGGTGGCCGGGCTGGCGGCCTGGAGCCTGGCCCGTGGGGTCGGCTGGCCGCACGGTCTGCCGGGGCTGCTGCTGCAGAACGGCGTCTGTGCCGGCCTGGCGCTGGCGATCTTCGGCCTGCTGGCCTCCCTGGCCGGAGTACCCGAGGCCCGCCAGCTGCTGCAGATGGTGCGCCGGCGTCGCGCCTAGGGCAGCCGCACCTGGCGATCTTCCCGGACCTGCACGGGGATCTCCAGGTGGGAGCGGCCGATCATCTGGGGACCGTCGATCGAGAAGATCCGCGCCTCGATGCCGAAATCCTTGAAGGCGGTCTCGAGCTCCTGGATCAGGGCCTTCTCCACCTGGGCCTCCGCATCCACCACCTTGCCGATCAGTCGCCCGCCCAGTCGGCCGATGCGCTGGCGGACCACGTCGCGGGCATTGGTGACTTCGATGACCAGCACGACCCGCCTGCGTGGGGCGTCACCCTATCCGCAGAAGGGGGCTCCGGCAGCGGCTCTCAGCAAAAGGGTTGCAGCACGTCTTCCAGATCCCGCAGCTGGCCGGCTGGCACCAGGCGAGCCAGGGGCAGGCGGGTGGCGCCAGCGCCGATCGGCACCTGCACCGCCTCAAGTCCCTGGCGGGCGCAGATCGCGGCACCCTGGTCCAGCCGGGCGGCACATTCGATCGCCAGGGTCTGGGCCAGGCCCGCATCGCCCAGATAAAGGTGCCAGGCGGCCACCTGGATATAGATCCGGTCGGCGATCGCCTGACTAAGTTCCTCGATCTCCGGAGCGGAAAGCGTCATGACTGGAGACGTGGACGTTGCAGCACCACCACACTCGCATGGGCCAGAAGCAGAGCAGCCCAGCCGACCGTGAGCCAGGCCAGGTGGGACCAGGGATGGCGCAGTCCCTGCACGACCCAGAGGCCGCTGTTCACGGCGGCGAAAAGAGCGGCATGGAGGGTGAGATTGACGATCCGCTCAAAGTGCCGGTAAGTGGGATCTTCGGGATCGGCAGGGCCGTACCAGCGGATCGGCATGGTGGGTCATCCCGCCGCAGGCGGTGGGGGTGGGCTGAAGCGGACCCTATCGGGCCGGAGGCAGGCGGAGCGTTGTTGACGGATCGGCACCCCGTGGGGTGAGAATGACCAGGCAGGCGCTTGTAGCTCAGCGGATTAGAGCATCTGACTACGGATCAGAGGGTCGGGAGTTCGAATCTCTCCAGGCGCGCTTTCTTCCAGACCGTCCTTCGGGGCGGTTTTTTCATGGCCGCTGGGACTGCGGCCCACCGGCGTGGAGTGGGAAGCCCCGGCAGGGTCGTTCGGCACCTCCCGGTTTGCCTACGATCAGCAACGACACCGAGTAGATCCATGGCGGACCGAGAGGATCACGGCCCTGCGCCCACCCTGGCCTCCAGCCTGGCGCCCATCGACAGCCCACTGGCCAGTGGCGATCCGGCCATCGCCGCCCTTATCGAAAAGGAGCTGAGGCGGCAGCAGACCCATCTGGAGCTGATCGCCAGCGAGAACTTCGCCTCCCGGGCGGTGATGGAGGCCCAGGGCTCGGTGCTCACCAACAAGTACGCCGAAGGCCTGCCCCACAAGCGCTATTACGGCGGCTGCGAGCACGTCGACATCATCGAGGAGCTGGCCATCGAGCGGGCCAAGCAGCTCTTCGGGGCGGCCTGGGCCAACGTGCAGCCCCACAGCGGTGCCCAGGCCAACTTCGCCGTGTTCCTGGCCCTTCTCCAGCCGGGCGACACGATCCTGGGCATGGACCTCTCCCATGGGGGGCATCTCACCCACGGGTCCCCCGTCAACGTGTCGGGCAAGTGGTTCAAGGCGGTCCACTACGGCGTCGACCCCGACAGCCACCGGCTCAACTTCGACACCATCCGCCAGCTCGCCCTGGAGCACCGGCCCAAGCTGATCATCTGCGGCTACTCCGCCTATCCCCGCACGATCGACTTCGCCGCCTTCCGCGCCATCGCCGACGAGGTGGGCGCCTTCCTGCTGGCCGACATGGCCCACATCGCCGGGCTGGTGGCCTCCGGGGTGCACCCCAGCCCCATCCCCCACTGCCATGTGGTCACCACCACCACCCACAAGACCCTGCGCGGGCCCCGGGGCGGACTGATCCTGGCCTCTGATGCCACCTTCGGCCGCCAGTTCGACAAGGCGGTGTTCCCCGGTTCCCAGGGGGGACCGTTGGAGCACGTGATCGCCGCCAAGGCCGTGGCCTTCGGCGAGGCGCTGCAGCCCAGCTTCCGCAGTTACAGCCAGCAGGTGGTCCGCAACGCCCAGGCCCTGGCTGACCGCATCCAGGAGCGGGGCATCGCCGTGGTTTCCGGAGGCACCGACAACCACCTGGTGCTGCTGGATCTTCGCTCCATCGGCCTGACCGGCAAGGTGGCCGACCTGCTGGTGAGCGATGTCAACATCACCGCCAACAAGAACACGGTGCCCTTCGATCCCGAATCCCCCTTCGTGACCAGCGGGCTGCGGCTGGGCAGCGCCGCTCTGACCACCCGGGGTTTCGATGCAGCGGCCTTCCATGAGGTGGCCGACGTGATCGCCGATCGCCTCCTCCACCAGGACGATGCCGTCGTCGAACTGCGTTGCCGGGAGCGGGTGTCCTCCCTCTGCGAACGCTTCCCTCTCTACGGCCGGCAACGAGAGCTGCAGCACGCCTGAATCGACATGTTCGCCGGTAACGTGACGCCCTCAGGCCCGCTGCTTCCCGGCCCATTGCTGTGACTCTTGCCTACAGCCCCAACGCGGCGGCCCTGCTGACGGCCACCGTGGCGGCCCTGCTCACGGCGCTGATCGTGCCTGTCGTGCGTGCCCTCGGCCTGCGCTGGGGACTGGTGGATCCCCCCGATGCCCGCAAGCAGCACACCCTGCCCATGGTCCGGCTCGGGGGGGTGGGCATCGTGGCGGGTTTCAGTCTCTCGCTCGCCTGCACCTGGGCCTTCGGCGGCTTTGCCGAACTGCCAGCGGCCAAGGATCAGCTGATCTGGACCACCCTGGCGGGAGCGCTGTGCTACTTCGTCATCGGTCTGGCCGATGACCTGTTCGCCCTGCCTCCCCTGCCCCGCCTGCTCGGCCAGGTGCTGGTGGCGGCGGCGGTGTGGAACCAGGGGGTCCGCATCGGCAGCATCGACCTCCCCTTCGGACTCGGATCCGACACGGCCTCCCTGACCCTCTCGGCGGGCCTGAGCCTGCTGGCGACCCTGGTCTGGCTGGTGGGGATCACCAACGCCATCAACTGGCTGGATGGGCTCGACGGCCTGGCGGCGGGGGTGAGCGGCATCGCGGCGGTGGGTCTGCTCTCGGTCAGCTTCAGCCTCAGCCAGCCCGCCGCCGGGCTGCTGGCCGCGGCCCTGGCGGGGAGCTGCCTGGGCTTCCTGCGCCACAACTTCAACCCCGCCCGCATCTTCATGGGCGATGGGGGCTCCTACTTCCTCGGCTTCGCCCTGGCGGCGATCAGCATCGTCGGCCCCGCCAAGCGGCTCACCAGCGTCAGCCTGCTGCTGCCCCTGCTGATCCTCTCCCTGCCGCTGGCCGACATGTCGGCGGTGATCATGGGCCGTCTGCGTGAAGGCCGCTCCCCCTTCTATCCGGATCGCCGCCATCTGCATCACCGCCTGCTGCGGGCCGGTTTCAGCCATCGCCGCACGGTGGTGCTGATCTATGCCTTCACCCAGTGGCTGGCCTCCCTGGCGCTCGTGCTGGCCAACGCGGAGATGCGCTTCCTCTGGCTGGGCCTGGCCACCGCGGTGCTGATCGCCGTGCTGGTGGTGAGCCGCCGCCAGATGCAGGAGGAGGCCCAGTGAGCGCCGCCCCCGGCCGCGCCGGGGTGGAGGTGCTCTGCATCGGAACCGAGCTGCTGCTGGGCAACATCGTCAACGGCAATGCCCGCTGGCTGGCGGAGGAGCTGGCGGCCCTCGGCGTGGTGCACCACCGCCAGGAGGTGGTGGGCGACAACCGGGAGCGGCTGATCGAGGCGGTGCGGCAGGCGGCCGGCCGCTGCCGGGTGCTGATCACCACCGGCGGCCTGGGTCCCACCCCCGACGACCTCACCACCGAGGCGATCGCGGCGGCCTTCGGCGCCGACCTGGTGGAGCACGGCGAGATCTGGGCGGCCATCCAGGCGCGGATCCGTGCCCGGGGCCGTCCCGTGGCCGCCAGCAACCGCAAGCAGGCCCTGCTGCCCCGAGGCGCCGAGGTGCTGGCCAATCCCACCGGCACGGCCCCGGGGATGATCTGGACCCCGGTGCCGGGCTTCACGGTTCTCACCTTCCCGGGGGTGCCCAGCGAGCTGCGGGCCATGTGGCAGGCCACGGCGGCCCCCTGGCTGCGCCAGGCCGGCCTGGCCAGCGGCGTGTTTGCCAGCCGCATGCTGCGCTTCTGGGGTGTGGCCGAATCGGACCTGGCCGAGCGGGTGGGGGACCTGCTGGTCCTGGAGAACCCCACCGTGGCCCCCTATGCCGGGGCGGGCGAAGTGAAGCTGCGGATCACGGCCCGGGCGGCCGACGGGGCGGCCGCCGCGGCGCTGCTGGCTCCGGTGGAGGCGGAGCTGCGACGCCGCACCGGCGCCAGCTGTTATGGCGTCGATGGCGACAGCCTCGCTTCGGTGGTGCTGGCGGCCCTGCGCCGGCGCGGCGAGACCCTGGCGGTGGCCGAGTCATGCACAGGCGGCGGCATCGGCGCGGCCCTGGCGGCGGTGCCGGGGGCGTCGGAGGTGTTTGTCGGGGGCGTGATCGCTTACGCCAACAGGGTCAAGCAGGAGCTGCTGGGGGTGCCGGGCGCGCTTCTGGAGCGGCACGGGGCCGTGAGCGATCCGGTGGCCGAAGCCATGGCCGAGGGGGTGCGCCTCCGCACGGGGTCCACCTGGGCGGTGGCGGTCACCGGCATCGCCGGGCCGGGAGGCGGCAGCGCCGCCAAGCCCGTCGGGTTGGTGCACATCGCCGTGGCGGGCCCCGAAGGTTGCCGCAGCGAGGGGGTGAGATTCGGCAGCGGCCGCGAACGCCACAGCATCCAGACCCTCACCGTGGGAGAAACCCTGAATCGTCTGCGGTTACAGCTGAACCATCGGGGGATCTGAGCCGGCCTGATCGGAACTTCTGCTGCGGCAGCCGCCAACGATCACGAATCCTGAGCCATGGACTTTTCCCCGGTGCTCCGTTCTTTTCCCCCGAACGCCGGGGCTTTTCCACAGGCCGTCGGTGCCGTTCCGGCGCCCTCAGGCGCGTCCTGGGTCCTGGCTGCGGGAAAGGCCTTCCCCCCTTGACCGGACGCGGACCGCGGCACCGGTCCGACGGCCGCCGGCGGTCGGGCACCCGGAAGCCGCCCTCCGCCGGGATTCTCAGCGGCGGACCCTTGGGACCGGCCCCCTGCGGCCGGCTTTGACGCCGGGGACACCGGCGTGGCCTGATGGGGGGGACCGACGACCAGCGCCGAATGAGCCAGATTCCCGACCACGCTCCCCGCACCGTGAGCATCGAGAACCAGATGCCGGAGGACCTGTTCGAGGCCATGCGGGAGTTCATCCGGGTCCACCCCCAGTGGGACCAGTACCGCCTGATGCAGGCGGCCCTGGCGGGTTTTCTGTTCCAGCACGCCAGCCACGACCGGGCCGTGGCCCGGCACTACCTCGACGGTCTGTTCCGGCGTGAGCAGCCGCCCGCGGAATCCCTCACCGGCCATGGGGAGCCCCCCCCCGGCGGTGACGACCGGGCTGCGGACCGGAACAGCCTCCTTCTAGGCTGAAATCCGCCCTTTCCGATCCCGTCTCTTGAGCGCCGGCACCCTCTACGACAAGGTATGGGAGCTGCACCGGGTCGCCGATCTGCCCGGCGGTGCCACCCAGCTCTTCATCGGTCTGCACCTGATCCACGAGGTCACCAGCCCCCAGGCCTTCGCCGCCCTCCATGACCTCGGTCTGGCGGTGCGCCATCCGGAGCGCACGGTGGCCACGGTGGATCACATCGTCCCCACCACCTCCCAGGCGAGGCCCTTCGCCGATTCCCTGGCCGAGGAGATGCTGGCCACCCTCGAGGCCAACTGCGCCACCCATGGCATCACCCTGCATGGCCTCGGCAGCGGCCGCCAGGGCATTGTTCATGTGATCGCCCCGGAGCTGGGGCTCACCCAGCCCGGCATGACCGTGGCCTGCGGCGATTCCCACACGTCCACCCATGGCGCCTTCGGGGCCATCGCCTTCGGCATCGGCACCAGCCAGGTGCGCGACGTGCTCGCCAGCCAGAGCCTGGCCATGGGCAAGCTCAAGGTGCGCCGGATCCGGGTGGAGGGGGAGCTGCAGAGCGGCGTCTTCGCCAAGGATCTGGTGCTCCACATCATCCGTCGTCTGGGGGTGAAGGGCGGTGTGGGCTACGCCTACGAATTCGCCGGCCCGGCGATCGAGGCCCTCTCGATGGAGGAGCGCATGACCCTCTGCAACATGGCCATCGAGGGCGGTGCCCGCTGCGGCTACATCAATCCCGATGCCGTCACCTTCGCGTACCTGAAGGGGCGGCCCCACGCCCCCACCGGCGAGGCCTGGGAGCGGGCCGTGGCCTGGTGGAGCGGCCTCGCCTCCGATGCCGATGCCGTCTTCGACGATGAGGTGGTGTTCGACGCGGCGGCGATCGCGCCCACCGTCACCTGGGGCATCACCCCGGGGCAGGGGATCGGTGTCGACGAGACCGTGCCCACCCTGGAGCAGACCGAGGCCGACGAGCGGCCGATCGCCGAGGAGGCCTATCGCTACATGGATCTCAGCCCCGGAGCGCCGATCGAGGGGCTGCCGGTGGACGTCTGCTTCATCGGCAGCTGCACCAACGGCCGGCTCAGCGATCTGCGCGCCGCCGCCGCCATCGCCCGGGGCCGCCACGTGGCCGTCGGCATCAAGGCCTTCGTGGTGCCGGGCAGCGAGCAGGTGGCGGCGGCGGCCGAGGCCGAGGGGCTCGATGCGGTGTTCCGCGAGGCCGGCTTCGAGTGGCGTGAGCCCGGTTGCTCCATGTGCCTGGCCATGAACCCGGACCGCCTGGAGGGGCGCCAGATCAGCGCCAGCTCCAGCAATCGCAACTTCAAGGGGCGCCAGGGGTCCGCCTCCGGCCGCACCCTGCTGATGAGCCCAGCCATGGTGGCGGCGGCCGCCGTCAGCGGCCACGTCGCCGATGTGCGCCGGCTGCTCGCCATCCCTACGAACCCAGAGCCCGCCGCCACTTCCGCATGAGCACCAGCCCCTTCCCGTCCGGACCGATCCAGGCCCTCCGGGGGCATGCCCTGGTCCTTCCCGGAGATGACATCGACACCGACCGGATCATCCCGGCCCGCTATCTGAAATGTGTCACCTTCGACGGTCTGGTCGACGGCGTCTTCGCCGACGACCGCGCCGAGCGGGCGGGCGACCATCCCTTCGACCGGCCGGAACAACGGGGCGCTTCGATCCTGGTGGTGAACCGCAACTTCGGATGCGGCTCCAGCAGGGAGCACGCGCCGCAGGCGCTGATGCGCTGGGGCATCCGGGCGGTGATCGGCGAGAGCTTCGCCGAGATCTTCTTCGGCAACTGCCTGGCCCTGGGCATACCCTGCCTCACCGCCGATCACGACGCCGTACTGGCCCTGCAGGCGGCCATCGCCGCCGATCCGGGCACCGTTCTGCAGCTCGATCTCGACCCGCCCCGGGTGACGCTCAGCGGCGATGGGTCTTCCCGGGTCTGGCCCCTGGGACTCCCCGCAGGTCCCGCCCGCATGCTGGTGAGCGGGGAATGGAACGGCACGGCCCAACTGGTGGCCCACGACAACGAACTGCGGGCCACGGTGGCCCGGCTGCCCTACATGGCCGGCTTTACCTAGGAGGGGCGGGCTTTACCTAGAAGGGGCGCTGGAGAGTGTTTCTTGTGGGGTGGTAGGGGATGAAGGGCGTTCCCGGGCCGTTGAAGTTGAAGTCGTTCAGCCGCACCCGGATGCCACCGAGGCCGTCGTAGGGGCTGTAGTACACCCCGATCTCGTAGGAGCGCCGCTGCCAGCGCAGCTCCAGGTAGGACCCGGTGATGTCGCCGTAGAACTCGGAACCGGGATCGACGTTGATGCCCACGCCGCCGCTGAACACCAGGGGACCCACCAGCTGCTGGCTGAGACCGATCCCCAGCGTGCCCAGATCCACGGCCCGGTCGAAGTTGAGCGGACTCTGGCCCTGCCGCAAGGTGATGCCGCCGGTGACCGTGAGCCGGGTGAAATCGAAGAAGGGCTTCTCGAAGTGGCCCAGGGTCAGCGAGGGGCCGAACGACAGCCCGATCGTGTTCTGGTTGGAGCCATCGCTGAAGTAAGTCGCGATACCTAGCAGGTTGGCGTCCAGGCGCAGGCCGGGCACGACCGGCACCGGCGTATTGGACAACGCCACCACCGGTGGGCTGGTGGAGGCCTTCCCGGTCCAGAGGGGATAGGAGAAGTTCATCGAGCCGACCGCACTGGCCCGCCAGAGGCTCAGCAGATCGGAGCTCCCGGACTGTTCGGCTTCGAACCGGCCGACGCCCAGCCTCCAGTAATAGCTCCGCGAGAGCTTGCCCCAGCTGGGGGCGGATCCCCGGTCTTCGAGGGAGACGCCGTAGGCGGAGTAGACGTCCTGTTCCCCCAGGGAGCCGTTCCAGGTCCGGAAGCGGTAGGCCCCGAAGATCCTGAAGGTGCTTTCCCCGAGCAGGGGCATGGTCACCTTCCTGGAGAAGTCGCCGTAGCTGCGGGTCCCGTCGGCGAAATTGTCGGGATCAAGGGTGGAGAGACTGAGCCTGGCTTCGGCGTCGAATCCCAGGAACATGCCGTTGAGCTTGGCTTCCAGGCCGAAGTAATCACCGGTCTTGGCCGGTTGCTCCACGCTGCGGGTGCTGCCAGGGGGGGAGCCGGGTGGGGGATAGACGCTGGTGGTGCCCTCAAACAGACGCTGCACCATCACCTGGGGCTGGATCTGGAGGGTGGTGGTGTTGCCGAGCTTGAACGACTGGTTGTAGCCGATGAAGAAGCCGTCCCGGTCCTCCGTGTCGTTGCCCAGCACCAGGCGATTGCTGACCTCCTCCTCCTTCTCGATCCGTTGCTCGCGCGTGACCCGGATCGGCAACCGGTCTTCGAGCCGCAGGGTGTTGCGTCGGGCTTTGACCAGGGTCGTGCCATCCGGCAGCAGGGTGATCACCACCTGCTCGGAATCCATCCACGACTGGGCAGGGGTGAAGGGATCGTTGGTGAATCCCATCCGATCTGCGGACAGGGTGTTGGGTGTGAATCTCAGGCGCCGACTCTGGATCCGCCAGCGGCTGATGAAGCCCTTGATCAGTTCCCCGCTTCTGGAGTTGTTCAGGCCCCTGAGCTGCTCCGGTCGGGTCGTGCCGAAGTCGTCGGCTGTGTCGGTTGTGGAGAGATTCCCGGAGAAACCGAACCCCCGCTCGCCCGTGAGACTTCGCTGGAAGCTGACGCCGTCCACCCTCTGGGGGATCGCGGCGATGGCCTCGCGGCGCAGCCGTTCCTGCTCGCGGGCGTTACGCCAGACCCCGCCCCTGTCGGGGCCGGACGCCGCTTCCGGTGGCGGTGGCACCGGCTGGCTGTTGGTGCCGCTCCAGCCCGGCCCCATGGTCACCTGCTCGAGCCGCTGGGCCAGGCCGTCGGGCTGTTCGCTGGCCAGCGGAGGCGCCCCCGGACAGCCCTGGGCCGGTGGCACCGCCATCGGCTGGCCGGTGGCCGGCCGGTCGGCACCGAAGCGGTAGCGCAGGCCGACCAGGTAGGCGTTGCTGCCTTCGCTGACGCCGCTGAAGGTGCCGTAGGCCCCGGAGCGGTGGTGGATGCGGCCCACCGCCGACCAGCGGGGGGTGACCAGGGCCTCCACCTCGAAGGCCAGATAGTTGAGCAGCCGGGCCGAGTTCGGACGGAAGGTGTTCTCGTAGTTGCTCTTGGCGGAGAGGACACTGAGTCCCTCGACGAAGAAGACGTTGAGCCAGGGCCTCAGCCACAGCCGCAGACCGAGCCCCGCGGTCAGCTCGCCGAAGGTCTGGCTGGGGGTGTTGGAGAAGGGCACCGACTGGTTGAAGCCCCCGCCCGGCTGGGCGCTCGCCCGGTGGCCGAGCAGGTTGGCGTCGAATTCCAGCGACACCGGTCCGGCCTCGAAGAGCCGGCGCTGCAGACCGATCCCCCCCAGGTATTCGGGCCGGAACCGGCCGCTGAAGGTGAAGGTGTCGCCGAACTCACCGGCGTACATCTGTCCGGCCCATGCGGTCGCCGCCCAGGGGTAGGGATGCCACTGGGGCACGGCCGGGTAGATCGGTGTGCAGCTGATCGGCTCCGGAGGCGGCAGCGGCTGGGAGGCCTCCGTCGCGAGGTCGAAGTCGGCCGAGCTGGTGTCGAGATCGATCACGCCGTAGACGTCGTCGATCTCGCCGATCCCCTCCAGCAGCGAATAGCGCAGGCGGCTGGCCTGCAGGTATTGCTGGCCGCGCTGAAAACGCACGTTGCCCACCGCGTAGATGGAGCGCGTGCTGGCTTCGAATTCCAGCCGATCCGCCAGCAGGCGGCCCCCGGCGATTCTGGCCATGACGTTGCCGGTGGCCACGAAGCGCTGCAGCTGGCCGTCGTACCCCTGCTGGTTCGCGGTCAGTTCGATCTCCAGGGGCACGTCCTCGTCCTTCAGGCCCTCCGGGGAGAGGCCAGAGGCCGGTTCCGGCACCGTCAGCGGCGCCGGCCTGGCCGGTGCCGTGGCGGGGCCGGAAGCCGGCGGTGCAGGAGAGGCTCCGGCCTCAGGTTCGTCGTCGAAGGGATCGGGGGTGGACTCTGCCGCTGCTGCGGGTCGGGGAGCTTCGGCCGGCAGGGCGGTGGCTCCGTCCGGCACGGCCCGGGCCGGTGCGGCGGCAGTCACTGCCAGCACGCCGCAGAGCCCCAGCCACAGGCTGGTGCAAAGGCTGCCGCCTGGGGCCAGCCGACGTGCCGTCCGGGGATGGAACACCACAGGCAGCGGGGGGACGGCGAGGACGCGGCCGATCCTGCCATGGGGGTTCAACGGCTGCTCCCCTGTCGGACCGGTTGTCAGGACGGGCGAAGAATGACGCCACAGGCGCGGGCGTCAGGGAAGAGGACGAATTCAGTCCTCAAGGTCCTTGCGGCTGGGGGAGCGGGTGGGATCGCTGGCCAGGAAGCCGAAGACGAAGATCCCGATGAAGAAGAAGACGACCGAGTAAACCGAGATCTTGAGAGCGAGCATGGTCTGTCCGGCGGGTGACAGGGAGTGACAGGCGCCGGTACGGGTCTCGATGACCCCTCGGCAGCCGCATCATCTTATGGGTGGTGGTCCTCCTCCCAGGCTGTCCGATGCCGTTTGGCGGGGGCAACCGGCCCCGATTGAAACGTTTCAGTCACGTTCCCCATGCATCGGCCGCAGGATCTCCAGCCCCGCTGGCAACGCGTTCAGCCTGGAGGCGGCGCCGTTGCGGCCCTGGGGGCGGCCTGGGGGCTGAGCCACCGTCCCGACTGGGCGGCCCGGGGTCTGATCATCTGGCCCCGGGGCGGCCAGTGGTGTCACCTGCGCCTGCGTTGCCTCTGTCCGCAGGAGTGGCTTCCCCTGGCGCCCGCCGCCGGGGGGGCAGCCAGGGCCCGGCTGGTGCTGTGCTGGTGGGCCGATCGCGCCGAACTCTGGGTGGATGGCGAGCCCATCCACACCGGTGATCTGTTCGACACCGCCTGCCGCTGGCCCCTGCCCATGCGCTGGTGGGAGGGGGCGGCGCTGGATCTGGAGCTGCGCCTGCGCAGTCCGCTCCACGACGACGGTGCTCTGATCCGGAGCCGGATCGAGCTCGAACCCCTCGATCCCGCCGATCCCCATGGTCTGCTGAGGTCCACCGGCGACGAGCTGCGCCAGCTGCGCCGCGGACAGGGTCATGACGGAACCCCTGGTGAGGGGGTGTTGCACGTGCTGGGCCATGCCCATCTCGATCTGGCCTGGCTGTGGCCCGTCGCCGACACCTGGCAGGCGGCGGAGCGCACCTTCGCCTCCGTCCTGACTCTGATGGAGCGCTTCGGGTCGCTCCACTTCGGCCATTCCACCCCGGCCCTCTACGCCTGGCTGGAGCGACACCGGCCGGCCCTGTTCGCGCGCATCCGCCAGGCGATGAGGGCCGGCCGTTTCGAGCCCCTCAACGGCCCCTGGGTGGAGAGCGACTGCATCCTGGTGTCCACCGCCTCGCTGCTGCGCCAGTTCCAGGAGGGCCAGCACTACAGCCGGCGCACCTTCCCGGAGTGGAGCCATCAGTTGGCCTGGCTGCCGGACAGCTTCGGCTTCGCCGCCGGCCTGCCGGCGGTGGCCGCCGCCACGGGGGTGCGCTGGTTCTGCACCCACAAGCTGGCCTGGAATGCCACCAACCCCTTCCCCCACCGCCTGTTCCGCTGGCGCAGCCGCTGCGGCGCCGAGGTGCTGGCCCTGATGACGGCGCCGATCGGCACCGATGGCGATCCGGTGGCCATGGAGCGCTACCGCCTGGAATGGCAGCAGGCCAGTGGCTGCGCCGATGCCCTCTGGCTGCCGGGGGTGGGGGACCACGGCGGAGGACCCACCGCCGAGATGCTCGAGCAGCTCGCCCTCTGGCAGCAGCAGCCGGTGGCGGCCGACCAGCGCCACGGCACCCTGCGGGCCTTCCTGCAACCCCTGGAGCCCCTGGCCGCCCAGCTGCCGGTGTGGCGGGATGAGCTCTATCTGGAGCTGCATCGCGGCTGTGCCACCAGCCGGCCCGACCAGAAACGCCACAACCGCACCCTGGAGCGGCTGCTGCGGGAGGCCGACCTGGCCGTCGCCCTCCTGAGCGGGGAGCCCGGGGCCGCCTCTCCCACTCAGGAGGACTGGCGCACCCTGCTGTTCCAGCAGTTCCACGACATCCTGCCGGGCACCGCCATCCCGGAGGTGTTCGAGCAGGCCGAGCCCCAGTGGCTGCAGGCCCGGCGCCGGGCCTGCAGCCGACGCGACGGGGCCCTGCTGCTGGGGCTGCGGCGGGCCCGGTCCGTCGGGGCGGCGGAGCCCTGGTGCGCCGTGCAGCTCCAACCTCTGCCGGGGGTGCCCCGCACCCTGCGACTGCCGGCCGGCGACTGGAGGCTCGAGGCTCCGGGGGGGGAGCGGCCGCTGGCGGGGCAGCCGGCCCCCGGGGGTGGTCAGTGGCTGCAGCTGCCCGGCATCGAGGGGGTGGGGGTGCTGCGTCTGCGTCGGCAGCGGCGGGGTTCGGGGTCGCCGACCGCCGGCAGCGAGGACGCCCTGCCCGTGCAATGGCCGGTGCAGCTGCTGCCGGCCGGGGAGCTGGGACCCGGTCACTGGCGGCTCGGCAACGGCCGGCTCTCCGCCCTGATCGGCCCCCGGGGGGTGGAGCAGCTCTTCGATGCAGCCGGCGTGCCCCAGCTCGCTGGTCCCCTGGCCTGGTGCCGCTGGCGCGACCGGGGGGAGTTCTGGGATGCCTGGGATCTGGCTGCCGACTACCACCAGCACCCCCGTCCGTGGACCTGGCAGGGGGTGCCGGAATGGCTCGAGACCGGTCCCCTCTGCGCCCGCTTCCGCTGGCGCGGCCGCTGTGGCGAGAGCCCGGTGCGCCTCGATGGCCGCCTGCTGGCGGGGAGCCCCTGGCTGGAACTGGTGCTCAGCACCCAGTGGCGCCAGCGGCACGAGCTGCTGCGCCTGGAGATCCCCCTGGCCCGGCGAGCCAGCCGCTGGGCCGCCGACACCGCCGGGGGGGTGATCGAGCGACCTGCCACCCCCCGCACAGCCCGGGAGCGGGCCCGCTGGGAGGTGAGCGCCATCAGCTGGATGGCCTCGGTGGGAGACGGCGGCGGGGATGGCCTGGCGGTGCTGCTCGATGGGCCCCAGGGGGTGTCGGCCACGGAGGGGCGCCTGGGGGTGTCCCTGCTGCGGGGACCCACCTGGCCCGATCCCGGCGCTGACAACGGCTGGCAGCGTCAGCGGCTGGCCCTGCTGCCGTGTCCCGGCGGCTGGCGGGCGGCGGGAGCGCCCCAGCAGGCGATCCGCCTGAGGGAACCGCTGTGGTGTCGCCCTGCGGGAGGCGCCGGACCCGGGGCTGGCGCCTCCGACACCCTCTTCCCCAGCCTCGGGGAGGATCTGCAGCTTGTGGCCCTGCGGCCCCTGCAGGAGGGGTCTGCCGTGGCCGGATCGGCCGAGGTGCTCCTCAGCGTCCAGAACCTGGGACCCTGCCGGCGCCGACTGGCACCAGGCCCCGATTGGGTCGCCCTCAGCCGCTGTGACGGCCTGGGTGAGGACCTGGGGAAAGGGGAGCTCTCAGACCTGCTGGTGCTGGGGCCCTGGCAGCTCGGTCACTGGCGGCTGGGCCGCAGGATTCCGGATCAGTCGTCGTGATCGTCGAAGGGATCGGTGAGGCCTTTGGAGGGGGGGCCGAAGGCGGTGTAGACGCCGAAACCGGTGAGCGCCAGCAGCACGGCGAGCACCGCAAGGGCCACCGAAAGGGCTGGGGAGGTGCTGGCGGCGGGATCCATGGCGGGCAGGGCTGGCGGGGGTGCGGGGTTCCGTCACAACTCTCGACAGCCCAACTCGGTGGGGCCGGCAAGACGCTTACAGTAAGCACCGCGATCCCGTGCCCGAGAGGTCCGAGCTGCCATGGCCCAACGCACCCGTCTGGGAAACCTGCTGCGCCCCCTGAATTCCGAGTACGGAAAAGTGGTGCCCGGCTGGGGGACCACCCCCGTGATGGGCGTGTTCATGCTGCTGTTCCTGGTCTTCCTGCTGGTGATCCTGCAGCTGTACAACAAGTCCCTCCTGCTCGAGGGGATCAACGTCAACTGGAACGGCGTCGGCTGATTTCCCTCGCTCCTTGCCCATGAACATCTTCGGCATCGGTCTGCCCGAGATGGCGGTCATCGCCGCCATCGGCCTGCTGGTCTTCGGACCCAAGCGCCTGCCGGAGATCGGCAAGACCCTGGGCCGCACCCTGCGGGGCTTCCAGTCGGCATCGCAGGAGTTCGAGAAGGAGTTCCGCAGCGCCGTGGGCAGTGATCAGCCCCTCGATCCGGAGCCCACCCCGCCCGCCATCGCAGCGGCACCCCCACCCCGGGACGAGTCGGCGCTGGAAGCCTCGGTGGTGGAGCCGGTCGAAGAAGGCGCCAACGCCCCGTCCTGAGGGTCGCTGACGCCGTTGGATCTGCAACTGCTGGTGGGCCTGGGCAATCCCGGCGCCCGCTACGCCGACACCCGCCACAACGTCGGCTTCATGGTGCTCGAGCGCCTGGCACGGGCCGAAGGGGCCGGCTTCCGCAACCAGCCCCGTCTGCATGGCCTGCTGGCCGAAACGGGACAGGGGGAGAAGCGGCTGCGGCTGCTGATGCCCCAGACCTTCATGAACGACAGCGGTCGCTCGATCCGGGCCGCCCTCGACTGGTTCCGCCTGGATCCCTCCCAGATGCTCGTGCTGGTGGACGACATGGACCTGCCCCTGGGCCGTCTGCGGCTGCGGGCGGCGGGAGGCGCCGGCGGTCATAACGGCCTGCGCAGCACCATCACCCATCTGGGCAGCGAGACCTTCGCCCGGCTGCGCATCGGCATCGGCGCCCCCGCTGACAACCCGGTGGAGCGCCGGGCTCGTACCGTGTCCCATGTGCTGGGGCGTTTCTCGGCCACTGACAGACCTGTGCTGGAGCAGGTGCTGGGAGAGGTGGAGGCGGGCATCGACCTGATCCGGCGCCTCGGCCTGGAGCGGGCCGCCAACCGGCTGAACAGTTTTAAGGCCGATCCATCGCCATCCTGAAGGCATCGACCGCCCCAGCCCGGCTGCCCCTCTGCCCGATTCCCGTGAGTCGCCTGCCCGCCACCACTGCCCAGTTGCGGGTGCTGCGCCAGAGCTTCAACCCCTGCCTGCTGGAGGGCGAGATCACGGCGGGCACATTCCAGTGGCGTTTCCGCTGGGCCTTCGACCGGGGTGAGCTCCAGGTGGAGCCCTCCCTGGGACGGGCCCTGATCCAGGACGCCCTGCTGCGCTTCCTGCTCAAGGCCGACTACCAGCTCGAGCCCGGCGGCGATTACGTCTTCACCGTCCGGGCCTCGTTCTGATCCGGGCGGCGGGGCAGTTCCCGCCCCAGCCGCCGCTCCAGCAGCAGCTGGGCCACGACGTCGTCCCAGTCCCGCGGCGGCAGACGCATGCCCTGCGGCAGCAGCCGGCGCCAGCCCCTGGGGGGAAACAGCTGCCAGTAGCGGCGCCGCGCCGCCAGGGTGGTGCCCCGTTCGTCCACCACCTCCACCGTCAGCAGGGGCTCCAGGCGCCGGCGCCAGGGGCCGCTGCCGGTGCCGTCACCGATCACCACCACCTGCAGGCCCCGCTGCCTCTGCCAGTCCTGGAGATGCCGCCAGGCGGCCTCGGGGGGGAGCACCAGGGCTGCGCGGATCTCGCGGCGCTCCGGATCGGTGAGCACCAAGCCGCACTTGCTGCGACCCGGATCCAGGCCGGCCAGGGGGCCTGGGGCCTGGGCGCCTCCGCCACCGGTGGCGGTCATGGCCGTGGCGCGCGGGGGGCCGGTTCGTTGCGCACCCAGCGCAGCTCCACGCCGATCGGGTCCGGCGTGTCGGCGGCCTGGGTCGCCACGGCCTCGAGGTTGGCGCTGACGCCGGCGGGTCGGTCGCCGAGCTCGCGGGCCAGGGCCGTGAGGCTGGCGGCATCGAACTGGAGGCCGTTGGCCAGGGTCCCCTGGCGCTGGACCTTGGCGTAGGCGGCGGCCAGCAGCAGGTTGAGGCGGCTGCGCACGGCGGCCGGATCACGGACGTCCGGCTCCAGGGCGGTGCGGGCCAGCACCTCCCCCTGCTCGACCACCTGGCGGTTGGGGCGCAGGTCCGGGAAGGCCAGCACCTGGGCCTCGCCCCGCAGCACGTTGGCGGCGGAGCGGATGCTGACCACCCAGGTGCCCGGGCTGCCGAGCAGGGATTCCAGCCGGGTGATGTCGCTGCGGGGCACCAGCAGGATCTGGCGGCTGGGGGGCTCGCCGGGCAGCAGTTGCTGGAAGGCGGCGCGGTTGGCCTCCTGCAGCAGGGCATCGATCACCTGCCGGGCCTGGCCGGGGCGCTGCAGCTGCACCTTGGCGGTGGCCAGGGGCTGGCCGCTGGCGATCACCACGTCGCCCCGGCGCAGGGCGATCACGTTCTTCTCGAGATCCTCCAGTTCCTTTTCGCCGGCGCTGATGCGGCGCCGCACGCTGGCCAGCTCGTTCTCGGTGCGGCGGATCTCCGCGTCGCGGCCCTTCACCTCCTTCGTGAGCCGGTCCCGTTCCGCCTCCAGGCGGCGGCGCTGGGCCTGCAGAGGCTGCAGCTCCCGGCGCAGGGTCTCCACCTGTCGCTCGGCCTCCAGCAGCTGGTCCCGGGCCCGGCGCTGGCTGGCCAGGGCCTGGTCACGCCGGCGTTCGGCGGTGGTCAGATCCAGCCGGCTGCGTTCCAGTTCACCGCGGGTGCGCCCCAGTTCCGCCTGGTTGCGCTGCAGAGCGATGCGGCTCTGCTGCAGGCGTTCCTGGATCTGGTCGAGCTGGAAGAGCCCCACCCGCAGCCGTTCGCTCACCAGAAGCATCAGCCCGAGCGACACGGCGCTGATCAGGCTGCCGGTGAGCACGGTGATCACCACAGCCGTGTTGCGGGGCCGGAGGTTGAAGAGGCTGAGGCGTGCCTTGCCCACCCGGCTGCCGAGCCGGTCCCCCAGGGTGGAGAGCACTCCGCCGAGCACCAGCAGCGCCAGGATCAGCAGCCAGCCCGACACCTCTGCGCCTCGGTTTCGCGGTGCAACAAGTATCCCTGGCGGCGGCGGCAGGCCCTTCGCCAGGGGCCGGCCGCTCAGCTGAACCGCTTGGCCAGGGCAATGGGATCGAAGACGGTGATCTTCTTGCGGTCGATCTGCACCAGTCCGTCGTTGCGCAGATCGCCCAGCAGGCGGGTGATCGTCACCCGGGTGGAGCCGATGGCCTCGGCGATGGCCTGGTGGGAAAGGCGCAGGTCGATGGTGATCCCCTCGCTGCCGGGCACGCCGAAATCGCGACAGAGCACCAGCAGGAAACTTACCAGCCGGGAGGACATGTCCCGGTGGGTGAGGGTTTCGATCATGGTTTCGGTCTGGAGGATGCGGGAGGAGAGGCCCTGGAGGAGCAGCAGCCCGACGCTGGCGTCCTGCTCGATGGCCCGCCGCACCGAGGTGGCCGGGGCCGTGACCATCTCCACCCGGGTGAAGGCGATGGCGTGATAGAAGCGGTCGGAGCGCTGGCCGGTGAGCAGGGACAGCACGCCGAAGAGGCTGTTCTCCCGCAGCAGGGCGACGGTGATCTCCTCACCGGATTCATACACCCGGGACAGCCGCACGGCGCCGCGGCGCAGCAGATAGACCCGCTCGGCCGGATCGCCGGGGAAGAAGATCGTCTTGCCCCGTTCAATGGTTTCGACGCTGCTGCCCGACAGCCCCCGGATCACTTCGAGAAGGGTGGTGGAGTTCGATCCGGACGCACCCATGGAAGTCACCGAACCGGGTGACCCGCTGGATGGACTGTTGGGGTAGCGACTGAAGCCACGCGTGGCGGCGACCATCGAGGCGTGGCGAATGGTAAGGAACCTATGGATCGCCATGGGCGAACCATGTAGCGAATCACACCCTTTGTAGGGTCTCGCCGGTTTACGGAGCGGGTGCCAGCGCCAGGGCCTGCCGCTGGGCCTCCTGGAGGGCCCGCAGCCCGGGCTCCGCCAGATCCAGCAGGGCATCGAGGCGGGCGCGGGGGAAGGGGGCACCCTCGGCGGTGCCCTGGATCTCCAGCAGCCGTCCCTGCTCGTCCATCACCACGTTGAGGTCCACGTCGGCACGGGAATCCTCGGAATAGTCCAGATCCAGCAGGGCCTCGCCATCCACCAGCCCCACCGACACCGCCGCCACCTGCTGGCGCAGGGGCGAGGCGGCCAGCACCCCGCGGTTCTGGAGGCGCTGCAGGGCGGCCGCCAGGGCGATCCAGGCGCCGGTGATCGAGGCGGTGCGGGTGCCGGCATCGGCCTGGAGCACGTCACAGTCGACCAGCAGGGTGCGTTCGCCGAGGGCGTCGAGATCCAGGGCGGCCCGCAGGCTGCGGCCGATGAGGCGCTGGATCTCCTGGGTGCGGCCGGAGAGCTTCATCAGCTCCCGCCCCTGGCGGGATGGGGTGGAAGCGGGCAGCAGGCGGTACTCGGCGCTGAGCCAGCCGCTGCCCGATCCCCGCCGCCAGCGGGGCACCTCCTCCTCAAGGCAGACGCTGCACAGCACCCGGGTACGGCCGGCCTCGAAGGTGACCGAGCTGAGGGCGAAACCCATGGGATCCCAGTGCACCTGCACGGGGCGCAGGTCCTCGGCGCTGCGGCCGTCGTTGCGGGCTGGAGTCACGGGGCCGGGGCGGGGAAACGGCAGCGTAGGTGTCGCCGCTGGTACGCCTGTTTCCACTACCGATGGTGTGTCCAGCTGGCGATGGCCGCTACATTCGGGAGGTGAAGGGCTGGGGCGTTCCCCCCGACCCCTCCGCCCACCGCTTCCATGGGGTGTCCATGACCGCCAGCCTCGTCGACCCCGGCCATTCCCAGCGATCGGCGGCCGGATCCCGATCCGAGGGGCTGGCTCTGGTGCCGCCACTGACGCCGCCCCTGCGGCTGGTGACCCAGCCTGAGGGGCTGCTGCAGATCCACACAGCCCCCTTCCGCGGCAGCTTCGCGGCCGTGTTCAGCCAGGCTCTGCGCACGGCAGGTCTTGGCAGCCGGGTGCTGGTGAGCCAGTTCCTCAAGGGTGGAGTGGAGCAGGGGCTGGCGGGCAGCCTGTGGCTCTGCGGCCGGCTGCAGTGGCTGCGGCCGGCCACTCCCCATTGCCTCGATGGGCCGCCGCCCGTGGAGGACGAGGCCGAGGACGCGGTGCGCCAGGTGTGGGACTACAGCCGCGGGCGGCTGCTGGCCGGAGATCTGGATCTGCTGGTGCTCGACGAACTGGGCCTGGCGATCGCCCTGGGCTACCTGCCGGCGGCGGAGGTGATCGCCAGCCTCGAGCAGCGGCCGGCCCATCTGGATGTCATCCTGACGGGCCCTTCGATGCCGGCCAGCCTGATGGCCATGGCCGACCAGGTCACCCAGCTGCGCCAGGGCCGTTAGCTCCATGCTCAAGAACGACCACTGGATCAACGAACAGGCCGCCGGCGGCATGCTGGAGCCGTTCCAGCCCACCCTGGTGCGCCACCTGGATCCGGAGGCCCGCACCGGCCCGGTGCTGAGCTTCGGCTGTTCGTCGTACGGCTACGACCTGCGCCTGTCGCCGAAGGAGTTCCTGATCTTCCGCCACGTGCCCGGCACGGTGATGAACCCGAAACGGTTCAACCCGGCCAATCTGGAGCCGGCGCCGATGCACAGCGACGAGGACGGCGACTACTTCATCCTGCCGGCCCACTCCTACGGGCTGGGGGTGGCGCTGGAGAAGCTGCGGGTGCCGGCCAACATCACCGTGATCTGCCTGGGCAAGAGCACCTACGCCCGCCTGGGCATCATCGTCAACACCACCCCGGCCGAAGCCAGCTGGGAGGGCCACCTCACCCTGGAGTTCAGCAATTCCTCCGGTGCCGACTGCCGCATCTACGCCGGCGAAGGCATCTGCCAGCTGCTGTTCTTCGAAGGCGACCCCTGCGCCACGACCTACAGCGACCGGGCCGGCAAGTACCAGCACCAGCCCGAGCGGGTGACCCTGGCGAAGGTGTGAAGGACGGGCATGGGTGCGTTATAGCGATCACCGATGCTGGTGTGTGCAGCCAAACGAGCCGTTCGATATCGGGTTCGCCCAAGTCGCTGGGCTGGTGCTTCGCTCTTCTACGGAGTGGCTGCCGCGGCAGCGCTCTCGGGGTATGGCTTTGCCTAGGGCACGAACTTATGCGGAAATAAGGCTGGTCGGTGGGGTGGTTATCGGACCCGCCCATTTAGTAGTTAGACAGCCGTACAAAAGTCAGGTGATCGTACCGTGAACGTTGATCAGAAAATCGTCTCACGAATCAAGGAGCTGATTGATCGAGGCGAGGCATTGCTCGCGACGCGACGGGATCCTCCGCGCAATTCAATCGGCTTTGACGCGACGGTCGATGGCCAATTGGCTCATCAGTGGTTTACAAACGTTCAGAACATCCTTGCGCGAGTCTTTGCGAAAGACAGCGAGCACTACCTGAACTTTTCCAAACAACCAGGAAAGCAGGGCCTCAGCTACTCGCCTGTGCGTAGATCACTTGGGGTTCTTAGGGCGGCGCTTGAGGATTACGAGCAGGGTTACTTGTTGAAGATCAAAGAGTTGGTTGAGGCAGAAGTCTTCAGCGACTTTCTAGATCAAGCCAGCGCGTTGATTGAGGCGGGGTACTGTGCTCCAGCGGCCGTTGTTGTTGGAGCAGTTCTAGAAGATGGTCTCCGTCGGCTAGCTCTTCGCTCGAACTTAGAGCTAGCAGAGGTCCCAAGGCTTGATCGAGTTAACGCCGAACTTGCAAAAGCCGGTGTTTACTCAAAACTCATGCAGAAGCGTATAACCGCACTTGCAGATATACGTAATAGTGCAGCGCATGGAGACTGGAAGGCATTTAACGAGGAGGACGTGAAAGACATGCATAAATGGACGTGTCGTTTTCTTGAAGAACATCTAGACAAGACTGACGCTGTCTAAAAAGCCCATCGATTGGACAGGCATCCATTGAGTCTCATGCTCGCCCTATGCATTGCCTGCCACTCAGGGGCAGTGTTAGACCGAGCTAGATGCCTCCACCACGATTCCTGGGAGAGCTCAAATCATGGAACGATGAGCGAGGCTTCGGTTTCATCGAACCAGTTCATGGTGGTAAGGATATCTTCGTCCATATCAAGGCCTTCCCTTCGGGTTCAGGCCGTCCATCGATCGGGCAATCGCTGACGTTTGAGGTGGAGCCAGGACGGGAGGGCAAATCTCGTGCCCATTCCGTTCAGTACGTCGAGCCCAGCAGGAGAGCCAAGCCTCATCGGCCATCCACGGTCGCCGCCGTACGCCAGAGAAGACGCTGCACCTGCTCGGTCTCGCCGGCGGCTGGCCTGGCGCTCTGCTCGCGCAGCAGCTGTTGCGCCACAAGTGTTCCAAGGCCAGCTTCGTGGCCATGTTCTGGTTCACGGCGGCAGCCAACGTCACGATGTTCATCGTCTGGCATTCAGGCTTGCTGACGAGCGTCGTTGTTTCATCAGAGCTGCCGCGGCTTTGATCACCACCGTCGGCATCGATGTGGGCGGCCCCCTCAAGGGATTCCACGCTGTGGCCCTCCGTGATGGCGCCTACGCGGGCCAGCTGGCCAGCCGTGAGGCGCGGGAGCTCGCCCACTGGTGCCGCTGCGTGGTGCAGGCGCGGGTGATCGCCATCGATGCCCCCTGCCGCTGGAGCGTTGATGGCCGCGCCCGTCCCTGCGAACGGGAGCTGAGGCGGCAGGGGATCGTCTGCTTCGCCTCGCCCACCCGCGAGGCCGCCGTCGCCCACCCAAGCGACTACTACGGCTGGATGCTGCGCGGCGAAGCGCTGTATCAGGCCCTCGAGCCCACCCATCCGCTCGCCGCCGCGCCGCCGCTCGCAGGCCAGCACTGTTGCTTCGAAACCTTTCCCCACGCCATCACCTGGCACCTGCGCGGCGGCAACGCCCAGGCGGCCCGCAAGCGCACCCAGCGCCGGGAGCTGCTGCGGCTGGCGGGCATCGACCTGGCTCCGCTCACCAGCATCGACCAGATCGATGCCGCCCTCTGCGCCCTGGCCGCACACCACGCCGCCATCGGTGGCGAGTGCGTGACCTACGGGGAGCCGCAGACGGGTTGGATCGTGGTGCCCAGCCGGCCCATCTCCTGGCCCGACATCAGCGGCCCCATCCGCACGTCACCCGGCTCGATTTCACCGGACCCCACGAAGTTCCGGCGCGCCTTCCGTGAGGCCAGCCTGTCCCTATCCTGCGGCCATGAAGCAGGTTGACGTCAGGCAGGCCGTCCTCGCCGATCTATCCGATCTCGCGCAGCTGCTGGATGCCTATCGCCGCTTCTACGGACGCAGCAGTGATGGGGAGGCCGCAGGCCGCTTCCTGCGGGCCCGCTTCGAGCATGGGGAATCGGTGCTCTTCATCGCGACCGTGGATGGGGTAGCCGTTGGCTTCTGCCAGCTCTATCCAGGCTTTTCCTCCCTTTCCCTGGCCAGGACCTTCATCCTCAATGACCTCTATGTCGTGGAGGGTGCCCGCAAGCAAGGTGTCGCCAGCCGTCTCCTCGAGGCTGCGGCGGAGTACGCCAGGCAGGTGGGTGCCCTTTGCCTCACCCTCTCCACGGCGACCGGCAATCAAACCGCTCAGGCCCTGTATGAGCGGCTGGGTTGGATTCGCGATCTGGAGTTCCATGTCTACAACCTGATCCTTTCGGCAGAGCGCCTCCCCCTGGCCTCAGCGGAGCAGGGGGGCTGACGCAGCTGCCGCTCACCGAGATCGGCGCCAAGAACAACACCACGACCGTGGTGATGCTGCCCGCTCGGGTAGCGTTGGGCCTCCGCCATGACCAGGGCCACGAAGACGCCGCTCCTCCTGATGCTGGGCAGCTCCATCGGCTTTCTGATAGGCATGGCCTGGGGCATCTTCTTCGGATTCCCCTCTCCCGATGCAGGGCAGAAGGAGTCGTTGCAGCTTCAGTTCCATGCGAATCTCTCCGGTTCGATCATGGCGCTCACGTTCCTCGTCTTTGGCGCATCGGGCATCTATCTTCTGCAGCAGCGGCTTCTGCCAAGGAGGCGAGATCGCTCCTAGGTCTGCATCGCATAGGCTCCACCATGTGCCACCTCACGATAAAGACCATGACTGAGACCATCGAGATCCGCGACGATTTCAGTGCGCTGCTGAAGCGCCATGTGGTTCCAGCGGGTGGCTCGGGCCTCCGTGGTGCCGTGCTGCTGGGAGCGGAACGCACCGGCGCTCAGCTTGCGGGGGCAAAATACGATTCGAAAACCCAATTTCCCGTTGGCTTTCATCCCGGGAAGGCGGGAATGCTGAGAGTGGAAAGCGACTGAATCGGCGGCTTCGGCCCCGAGGGCGTTCGCCGTCATACGGTGGCAGGGAAGTGGCGCAGACGTGGAGAGAACCATGCAAGTCCAGATCAACACCGACCACAACATTGGGGGCGACGAGCGGTTGGCGGAGGCGGTGGAGGCGGCCGTCCGGGGGGCCCTGGGCCATTTCGGCGCCCAGCTCACCCGGGTGGAGGTGCACCTCAGCGACCAGAACAGCGACCAGAAGACCGGCAGCGAGGACATGCGCTGCGTGCTGGAGGCACGGCCGGCCGGCCACCAGCCCCTCTCGGCCAGCGATGAAGCCGCGACCGTCGAGCAGGCCGTCGACGGGGCGGCACGGAAGCTGAAGCACGTCCTGGAGAGCACCCTGGACCGTTAAGCCCCCGGGCCCGGTGGTCAGGGCGCCAGCCGCGCCCTGTGCAGCCGGCTCTTCTCGTACCACTCGGCGAACTGCGGCACCCAGGTCTGCAGGTGGGGCCACATCAGATCGCAGAGTTCCCGGATCTCCTGCTGGGCATCGAGTTTGGCCCGCAGATCGAGGAAGTGCAGGAACGCCCGCAGGGTGAAGCTCACCACGAAGTGCTGGCGGTAGTCGAAGGGGAGGATGCCGCGGGCGTGCTCCTCGGCGAAGCCGGCATCGAGCAGGTCGCGGTAGCGGTCGGCGGCCGCCCGGCAGATCGCCAGGTCGATGGCCCGCTGGGCCTCGTCGTAGAGGTACTTCTTGCCCTGGCGGTCGCTGTAGGCCCCCACCGGCCGCAGGTAGAACACCTCCTCCAGCTCCAGTTCGCCGATGGCGGCCCGGCGGATGCGGTCGCCGGTGTAACGCATCGACTGCACATCGAAGCTCACCCCCACCCGGTGGGTGCGGGCCTGCTGCATCACCGAATGGGGGAACCAGCCCACGTTGAGCACGATCTGGGCGTGCTCCAGGGGGCCGTAGTGGCCCCGCTCGCCGGCCAGCAGCCGCTTGACGCAGATCTCGCCGGCCTTCCGCTCGTCGGGCCAGTCCTCCCGGTCGGCGGCCACGAAGCCTTCGCTGTAGTCCTGGTGCATCCCGGCGTAGACGCACTGCTGCGGGTTCGGCGTGGCGGCGATCAGGCTGACCCGGAAGCGGGGATCCATGGGCGGGGTCGACGGGGGGATGTGAGGTTGCGGGGTCGGGGGAATCAGCCGTGGCTGCGGGGGCCGGCCTGGGTGTCGGCCGCGGGGGGCGCTGCGGCCTCGGCCAGGGAGCTCACGGCCCCCACCCCCGCCAGCCTGGGCAGGGGCTCGCCCTCCACCAGGGCCGTGGTGAGGGCCTCCAGCTCGGGGCCGCTGCGGGCGCCGATGGAGCGGCCCACCGAGTCGCCGGCGGCATCGAAGAACTCCAGCTGGGGGATGCCGTTGACGTCGTAGCGCTCCAGCTCCGGCTGCCAGCGGGGGTTGTCCACATTGAGCAGCACCACATCCAGCTGGCCATGGCGTTGGCGTTCGATCGTCTCCATCGCCGGCGCCATCGACCGACAGGCTTCGCACCAGTCGGCATAGAACTCCACGAGCGTGGGCCGGCCGTCGGCAATGGCCGTGGTGAACTCGGGCGACTGGCGGGCCAGGCGCTCCAGGGGCGCTTCCGGGTGCAGGCCGCCCCGCAGCCACAGCATCAGCACCACCAGCACCGCCGCCACCGCCGCCAGGGCCATGCGTTCAAGCCGGCCCAGGGCTGGCGGGGGGGAACTGCCCGAGGGGGCCATGGACGGCGGTGGCATGGAACGGGGCCACTCTGGCAGTGGTGCTCCTCGCTCAGCGGAGGCCCATGCACAGTGCCATCGCGCTGATAGCCCTGACCAGCGTTGCTAGCGTTTGTTTTCCCGGTCTGGAGCGGTGAAACGGCGCCTCACTCTCCATTTCCCCTCCGAGGCGGTCCATCAGCCGATCACCTACCGGCTGGCGGTGGATTTCGACATCGCCGCCAAGATCCTGCGGGCTCAGATCGCCCCCAACCAGAGCGGCACCATGGTGGTGGAGCTCTCCGGCGACATCGACGAACTCAATGCGGCCGAGGACTGGCTGGAGAGCCAGGGTCTGGGGCTCAACCGCGCCCCCGGCGAGATCCGCATCGACCCGGACCTCTGCGTCGATTGCGGCATCTGCTCCAGTGTCTGCCCAAGCGGTGCCCTGAGCTTCACCGCGGCAAGCCAGCGGCTGCATTTCGAGGCCTCCCGCTGTCTGGTGTGCGAGCAGTGCATCCCCAGCTGCCCGCTGGAGGCGATCACCCTGGTGCTGGAGCCATGAGGAGCGAGGGATGAGAGACATCTTTCGGCTGCTGCTGCTGCCCTTGCAGGCGCCGATGCTGCTGGTGCTGATGGGGGTGAGCACCTACCTGGGCATGCACTGGAGCCGGGCGATGGATGTGACTGAATCCCAGATGCACGGGCTCACCACCCTGATCTGGTCGGCGGAGTGCCTGCAGGCCCTGCTGATCGTGGTGGTCTGCACCATGCCCGATCTGATGCTGCGTCAGGTGTCGATGCTGATGGCCGCCAGCCGGGTGGTGAGCCTGGTGGTCACCCTGCTGGCGGTCACGGTGGGTGGCCTGTACCTCCTGCACCTCAACGTGCTGGCCAATGTGCTGATCCTGGGCTCGGCGGTGCTGCTGGCCCGGCTTGATCTGCTGCGGGTGCGGGTGGTGCCGCCGCCCCTGGTGCTGGCGGCGGTGCTCACCCTGCTGGTGCTGGGCGGCGCCAACTTCGGCCGCATGATCGTGCGCTGATCGCCTCCCTGCACCAGGGCGCCGCTCAGCAGCCTGGCTCGGGGCCCTGCTGGTAGCTCCAGACGTTGCCCAGCACCTTCTTCACGTAGAGGCGCGTCTCGGGATAGGGAATCGCCTCCACCCACAGCTCCGGGGCACCGGCCAGCCGGGGCCCCAGCCAGCCGGCCACGGCCCCCGGCCCGGCGTTGTAGCTGGCCACCGCCAGCAGGGGACTGCCGTCCCACTGGCGCAGCATCCGGGCCAGGTAGCGGCCGCCGAGCAGGGCGTTCTCGGCCGGGTCCTCCAGCACGGCCTCCGGCACCGGCCCACCGGCCAGCTCGGCGGCGGTGGCGGGCATCAGCTGCATCAGCCCGGTGGCGCCCACCGGTGAGCGCACCGTCGGGGTGAAGCGCGACTCCTGTTTGGCCACCCCCAGGAGCAGCTCCATCGGCAGGCCGGCCTGCTGCGAGGCCGCCGCGAAGGCTTCCGGAAAACGCAGCGGGTGGAGGCTGCGCTCCAGCTGGCGCTCAAGGCCGCACTGGTCGCCGCCGAGCCGCAGGCTGGCCCGCTCCAGCAGGCCGAAGGCGGTCCAGTCATCGCCGACCCCCTGACGCAGCCGCCCCTCCAGCAGCAGCTCCTGGCTCCCCTCCGGATCGCGGCGGCCGCGGCGGTCGCGCCAGGTTTCCCAGGCCTCGGTGCGCTGATCGAGCCGCCACAGGCGATCCAGGGTCGGGTCGCCGCTGGTCAGGGGCTGCCAGGCGGCGCTGTCGGGCGGCTGGCGGGGACCGGCGCCCAGGTCCAGATCCCCCTGGCCCAGGCGCACGGAGGCACGCCAGCCGTAGTAGCCACCTGGATGGCGCCGCAGCAGGGCCTCCCAGGTGCCCCGGGCGGCGGCGTCCTGGCCGAGCTGCGCCTGGGCGAAGCCGACCCAGAAGCTCTGACGTGCCGCCAGGGGGGGCGGCAGCCGGTCGGTGGGGATGGCCTCGAGCAGGGTGAGGGCCGCCCGCCACTGGCCGGCCAGCAGCCGTTCCCGGGCCAGGTCCCACTGCAGTTCACGGCTGGCGGGATCCTGGGGCGAGCGGCCCAGCAGGCCCAGGGCGGCCGCATCGGTGCCGGCATGGGGCCCCGGACCCTGCGGTTCGGCGTCCAGGATCCGCCGGGCCTGCACCGGCGCGCTGTCCCGCCAGCGGGGCGGCAGCTGGTCGAGGGCGGCCCTGGCGGCAGGACCGTCCAGCTGGCTGAGCAGCCGCACGGCCGCGTCCGCCTCGGGGGGTGGCGGGCTGGTGCGGGCCACGCGCATCAGCAGACGCTCGGCCTGGCGTTGCTGCTCCGCGTCCCCGACCAGCAGGGCCTGGGCCAGGCGCAGCCGGCCGCTCGGGGAGAGGGCCGCCTCGGCCTGCCCCAGGCAGCCAAGGGCGCCGCCGGCATCGCCCAGTTCCGCCAGGCCCTCGGCCAGCTGGGCTTTCTGGGGGGGCGTCAGGGTGCGGGCATCCTCTGCGCAGACCTGCCGCAGCCGGGCACCGGCGCCCGGCCAGCGGGCGCCCCAGCGGGCCAGGTGCAGGGCGCCGTCGCGGCGGGCGGCCG